>NZ_NFIU01000020.1 GCF_002159535.1 Olsenella sp. An290
GCGGGCGGCGTCGAGCGCCTCCTCGAGGGCGGCGACGGACTCCGCCGTCTTGCCCTCGGTGTCGGCCGCCTCGGCCGCGGCGATCGAGGCCTCGAGGGCCGTGGTGTCGGCGCGCTCGACGAGGGCGTCGCGGGCGGCGTCGAGCGCCTCTGCGGCGGCGTCGACCGTCGCCTGGTCCTCAGAGGAGAGGGCCTCGCGGGCGGCGTCGAGCGCGGAGGCGACGCCGGCCCAGGTGCTCGGCGTGTAGTCGGACTCGGTGAGGGCCTCGGCCGCGGAGATCGCGGCCTTGAGGTCGTCATAGTTCACCTCGGGCTCCGGCTCGGGGTCGGTCGGCTCCACGAGGGTGATCGTGAGCTTGTCGAGGCGCGGGGCGCTTGCGCCCTCGGGAGAGCCAAAGACGAGCGTGGAGTCGCCGGCCTTGGCGAGGGTCATGTCAAACGTGACCGTGTGGAGCTCGGCGGCCGCGTCGCTGGCGCCGGCCTCGGTGCTGCCGGCCTGGACGATGCCGGCCTCGTCGGACCAGGAGAGGGCGTTCGTGGGCGAGCCGCTCGCGTAGGAGAGGGTGACCCGGTAGGTGCCCGCCTTGGCGGCCGTGAAGGGAACCTTCACCGCATCGCCGTGGTTGAGGGCGTCAACGAGCGTGACGCCGTACATGTCGAGCGTGGTCAGCGGCCAGCCGTTGTCGTTGCTCGGGTCGTTGACGAGCTCGCCGTACTCAAACTCGAGAACGGTGGTGCCGTCGGTCTCGGCCGGGAAGGCGAAGGGCGTGGCCTCCGTGTACTTCCCGCCCTCGGGCACCGCCCCGTCAAGGCCCGCGATGGCGGCCTCGAGCTTGGCGACGGCGTTGTCGACGGCGGCCTGGTTGAGGGCGCCGGTCAGGGCGTCGCGCGCCGCGGCGAGCGCGCCCTCGAGCTCGGCCCAGCTCTCCGGCGTGTAGGCAGGCTCGGACAGGGCCTCGGCGGACTCGATCGCGGCCCTGAGGGCATCGAGCTCGAGCGTGGGGGCCGCCACGAGGCGCACCTCGGCGGCGGACATGCCCGTGTCGTTTCCGCCCGCGGCGAAGGAGTGGACGGCCTTGAGGCGGAAGTGAGTGGCCGTGACGGGGGCGTCGAACTTGGCGACGCGCCAGTCCTTGTTGGTGTAGTCCTCCCACTCGCCCGCGGCGGCGACCTCCCAGGTCTCGCCGTCGTTGCTGTAGAGGACCTGGTACTCGGTCACGGTGCCGTTGCAGGAGCCGGTGCTGACGGGGTCGCCGGTCGTCTGGCGCGGCAGGTAGCGCAGGGCGGAGACGGCCGTGGGCTCCTCAAAGGACATCTCGACCCAGAGGTCGTCGACCGTGACGCTCGACGTGTCCCACGCGGTCCCCCAGAAGGTGGAGGTGTTGTCGTCAAAGGCAAAGCCGACCTTGCCCTCGGTCGCCCCGGCGTTCTTGTCCTCGACCTCGCTGCCGGCCCTGAAGGTCATGCTCGAGACGGGGATGTCGGAGGAGGCGCTCACGAGGTCGGTCGCGTAGGAGCGCAGCGCGGAGAGGGTGGGCTCCACGTGCTCGTGGCCGGCGCGGGCCTCGTAGTTAGTGCCGAGCTGGTTGTAGGTGTAGCTGCAGCTCTGCTCATAGGTGGCCTCGGCCTTGTCGAGCGCCGTCTGGGCGGCCGTGGTGTCAAGCGCGAGGCCCGCCTCGATCACGTCGAGGTAGTCGAGCGAGGCCTGCGCCTTGTCGCGCAGCGCCTTCACGAAGGGCTCGACCTGGGTCCACATGCGCTCGTTGACGTGGGACTCCTCGTAGGTGTTCGCGGCGTCGACGATGGACTGGTAGGTCGGGCGGGCGGCCTCGAGGTCATCGGCCGTCACGGAGCCGCTCTGGACGGCCTCCTTGAGGGCGTCCATGACGCCCGCCGGGTCGGTCTCGCCCGTGTAGTCGACGGATTCCTCGTTCTTCCAGAAGGAGAAGAGGCGGTCCTGACCCGGGACGCTCGCGGAGTAGTCGGGCGTGGGGTTGGTCGCGCCCGTCGTGCCCGCCGTGCTCATGCGCATGTGCATGGAGAGCTCGCGCAGGGCGTCAGAGGCCTCGGACTCGACGGGGGTGTTGCCCTCCATGAAGCTGAACGAGTCCTGCCAGGTCTGGTTGGCGCGCTCCTCGGAGTCCCAGATGTTCCACGCATAGTCGGACACCATGAAGATGCCCTGCTTGGAGGGCTCGGACTGCTGCATGGGGTTCAGCATGATGCCGTCCACGGAGCCCGGCTCGACGCCGGCCTCGAGGAAGGTGTTGTGGCCGCCCATGGTGAGGTAGTTGGGCAGCGGGTCCGTGCAGGGCCAGTTGATCCACATGAAGGGGTTGCGGCCGGTGGCGGTCTGAACCTTGCCGATGAAGTCGGCGTTCACCGAGCCAAAGGTCTGGCCGCCGGTGACCACAAACTGGACGCTCTGGGGGGCGTCCTTGTACCACGCCTCACCGGTGCCGGTGTAGGTCCACTGCGCACCCACGTACGGGATGGTGGTCTTGAGGCCGGGGTACTTGAGGGTACCGTCGTCGTTGGTCTCCTTCTGGAGATCCTCGAGCCAGGCGGTGAGGTCCTTGAGCAGCCTCAGGTAGTTCTGACCGCCCTGGTCCTTGGCGTCGTCGGCGAGCAGGGCAATCTGGCGCACGCCCGCGTCGATGACCTGCAGGTAGCGGGCCTTCAGGACCTTGAGGTCCTCGTCGTAGTTGTTGACGAGGTCGAACTTTTCGTCAACGTCGACGCCGAGGCTCTCCTCGGTGTTGCCGTCGATCTCGCCGGGGGCGTAGAACGGCAGGAGGGCGTAGACGAAGCGGCACTTGGACTTGTTGCCCGCCTCGGCGAGGGCGGAGATCTTCGCGAGCTCCTCGTCCGTGTACATGTGGCGCCACTGGAGGCGGTGGTTGTTGTCGTCCTTGGGGGCATACACGTACACGTTGAGCTTGTGGTAGCCACCCCACTCCATGAGGTCCTCGCGGTCCTCCTGGCTCCAGGGGTTGCCGTAGTAGCCCTCGATGAAGCCGCGCGAGACCACGTCGGCCCAGTCGGAGAGGGTGAACTCGCGGAGCTCGTCGCCGGTCTCCTCCTGGAAGATCTGGTAGAGGCTCGTGAGGCCATAGAAGGCGGCGTCGGTGTCCTTGCCCAGGACCACAATCTTGCCGTCGGAGCCGCTCTCGGCGGGAATCACGGCGAGGAGGTAGGCGTCGGTCTTGGAGAAGAGGTCGTCGGCCAGGTCAAGCGCGCCCTCCCCCACGAGCTCGTCCACGTAGGCGTCGACCGCGTCGCCAGAATCCTTCACGCCCACGAGCACGTCCGTGTCGCCGTCGGCGGGCAGGGCGTCGACGCTGTCATAGCTCTCGGACGCGATGTCCTTGAGCGCGAGCGCCTCCTCGAGGCGGGCGACGGTGTCGGCGTCGATGCCGTCCTCAACGAGCACGTCGGCGGTCTCGCCGAGCGCGATCGATGCGTCGCCGTAGACCATGTCCTGCGGCGTGGGATAGAGCTGGTAGGTGACCTCGTCGGCGAGCGCCGGCCGCGCGAGCGCGCCGAGCGCGCCCACGAGCGCGGCGCTCACCGCGAGCGCGCCCACGGCGGCACGGCGGCGCCAGCTGGGGGCCATGTCCCTGCCCATCCCCTCTCTGTCAAGTCGCATGCGGTTACCTCTTTCTGTCGAGCCGTTCGAGAACGGCGTCCTAGGCCCCGGGAGCACGGGGCACTATCTGTTTGATTCTATCGCCCGGGCACGCCGTCATCAGCGTCCATTCAGCGAGCGGTAGGACAGGCCCTGCGGAGGGAAACGCGCGGGAGGCCCGCCCCGAAAGCCGGGACGGGCCTCCCCCAGAGGACCGGTGCGTGCGGCCTAGGCCTTGCCCAGGCAGGCGGCGCCCACCTGACGGATGTTGGTGAGGTAGACGTTGTCCGCGCCGAAGTAGCCGATCATGTAGTCGACGTAGCCCTGCGTCAGCTCCTTGGGGATGACGCACATGATGACGCCGGCAAAGCCGCCGCCGTGCAGGCGGCACACGCCGGCGCCGACGCGGGCGAGGTAGAGCTGGGTGAGGGCGAGCGCCATCGGGATGGGCTGCTCCTCGGGCATGCCCGGCACCACGGCGTTCTGGAGCCACTCCCAGGAGGAGCGGCCCGAGGCGGTGATGACGTCGAGCACGCGGTCCTTCTCGCCCGCCATGATGGCGGCCTCCGCGTCCTCGACGCGCGCGCACTCCTCGAAGTAGTGCAGGGCGCGCAGGACGGCGCGGTCGCCGCACGCGGCGCGCAGGGAGGCAAGGTTGGAGAGGACGGCGTCCTCGGTGGTCTCGCAGAGGTTGGTGACGCCGAGCTCGGCCGCCACGGCGTGCATCTCGTTGGGGACGGAGGAGTACTCCTCGGAGAGGTCCGCGTGCCCCTTGCCGGTGTTCACGATCACGAGGTCGCAGCCAAGCTCGTCAAAGCCGAAGTCGACCTTCTCGTAGTTCACGCCGTCGGAGAAGTCCAGAAGGATCGTGCCGCCGGCGGCGCACGCCATCTGGTCCATGAGGCCGGAGGCCTTGTCCCACCAGACGTTCTCGGCGTACTGGCCCATCCGCGCGTGGTCGGCGACCTCGATGGCGTCATCGTTGTAGAGGTGGTTGACGATCTCGCAGACGAGCATCTCGAAGGAGGCCGAGGAGCTCACGCCCGCGGACGGGATGACCTCGGAGGAGGCCACGGCGTTGAAGCCGCCGACCTTGAAGCCGCGCTTGAGCGCGGACTCGAGCATGCCGGCCACGAGCGTGGTGGACCCGCCGCCGTGGGCGATCTTGTCGATGGCGGCCGTGTCCACGACGATGGGGTCGGGGTAGCCCTCGCTCCAGATGGTGACGATGCCGTCATCGGTCCTCTGGGCCGCTCCGATGCTGTCCATCGTGATCGAGGCGGCGAGGATCTTGCCGCCGTTGTGGTCCGTGTGGTTGCCGATGATCTCCGTGCGGCCGGGAGCCGTGAAGAACTCGGGGTCGCCCGCGCCGAATCGCTCCGCGTAGCTTGCGGCGAGCGCCTCGAGGCGCCTGGCGGCGCGCTCGGCGTCCTCGCCGTAGACCCTCTCCAGGGTTGCCTTGTCCGGAATGCCCATGTCTCTCCTCCCTAGCGGACCGACGCGACGAAGCGCGCGAGGGCGGCCTGGCCGGCCTCGTTGTCCGCGAACACCGCGCAGTCCTCGAGGATCTGCGCGAACACCTGACCGATCTCCTCCTCGATGACGCCGTCGAGCGCGGCACGCCCGGCGTCGTCGAGGTCGTGCACGTTTTCGGGCGCGAACTCGGGGTGGCGCCCCAGCACCTCGGAGGCCCAGGCCGCGTGGCTCGCCACCTCGGGGACGGCGGCGGGGTCCTCGCCCGCGAGGATGACCTCCTTCAGGCGGTCCATCTCGCCGAGCAGGCGCGCGGGCAGGACCGCGAGGCCCATGACCTCGATGAGGCCGATGTTCTCCTTCTTGATGTGGTGCTTCTCCTGGTGCGGGTGGAAGATGCCAAGGGGGAACTCGTCGGTCGTGCGGTTGTTGCGCAGCACGAGGTCGAGCTCGTAGCCCTCGCCGCGGCGACGGGCGATGGGGGTGATGGTGTTGTGGGGGGTGCCGTCGGTCTCGGCGAGGACGCCGACGGTCTCGTCGGAGTAGCCGCGCCAGGCGGAGAGGACCCGGTCGGCGAGCTCGACGAGGCGCTCCGGGTCGGCGGCGTCGAGGCGAATCACCGACATCGGCCAGTCCACCACGCAGGCCCTGACGTCCTCGAAGCCCGCGAAGGAGACCTCCCGGCGCGCGCCGGCGCGCGCCATGGCGAACTCGTAGCGGCCGCCCTGGTAGTGCTCGTGGGTGAGGATGGAGCCGCCCACGATGGGCAGGTCGGCGTTTGAGCCGGCCGTGTAGTGCGGGAACATCCCCACGAACTCGAGGAGCCGCTGGAAGGTGGCGCGGCTGATCTTCATGGGGACGTGCTGCTCGGAGAGCACGATGCAGTGCTCGTTGTAGTAGACGTACGGGCTGTACTGGAGGTACCAGCGCTCGCCGGCAAGCGTGAGCGGGATGATGCGGATGGTCTCGCGCGCGGGGTGGTCGAGGCGGCCGGCATAGCCCAGGTTCTCGGGGCAGAGCTGGCAGCGCGGGTAGGGCTCGGCGCCGCCGGCCTTCTGCTTCTCCAGGGCCGCCGCGATGGCCTTGGGGTCCTTCTCGGGCTTGGAGAGGTTGATGGTGATGTCAAGGTCGCCGTAGCGGGTGGAGGTCACCCACTTGCGGTCGCGGGCGATGCGATAGGAGCGGATGTAGTCGGTGTCCTGCGCGAACTGGTAGAACCAGTCCGTGGCGGCCTCGGGGGACTCGCCGTAGCGGCGCCAGAACTCGGCCGTCACCTCGGAGGGGCGCGCGGTCACGCAGCCCATAAGGCGCGTGTCCATGAGGTCGCGGCTCGCCACGCCAGAGTCGATGACCCCGCGCTCGACCGCGTCGTCGAGCAACCCGGCGAGAATGTCCTCGAGGGCCGGGCGCGACGCGCGGGCGCGGGCGGCGCGAACGGCGTCACGGGGGACGAAGGCGCCCGTGGGCTCCCACGCGAGCGCGTCGAGCATGAGGTTCGCGGCGTAGGTGACGTCCTCCTCCGCGATGAGCCCGCAGTCGAGCGCGTAGGCGGCGAGGTCCGTGACTCCCCTCTCGACGGCTCCCATCTGGCTTTCCTCCATGGCACGCTCCTTTCCCCCGGACCGCTGTCCGGAACGTAGCTAACCCTCAAAAGGATACCGTAAGTCACCGGGCGCGCGACATCGGGCGCAGACGCCGAAAAGGTTGGGGAAAGGCGGGGCCGGAAGGCTGGTTTTCGCAGGTCGAGGGGTGCGTGTGGACCATGGGGCCACAACGGCCGGAGGGCGCGGGGGCACAGGCGTCGGTGAGCGGTAGCCCAGGCGGCGCCAGCGGCAGCGTGGAAAGGTGACTGTCCCCTTTCCACGTTTGGCGCTACAATGCCGCAGAGACGTGGAAACGTTTCCAGACGGCGGGCACGGACCCGCCTTCTCTTCCCCATTGGGTGGAAACGTTTCCAGATCCTGCCTCCGCACACGGGAGGCGCACGGAGGACGGGAGGCCCATGGACATCAGGGACATCGCGGAGCGGTCGGGCTACGGCGTCGGGACCGTCTCGCGCGTCATCAACGGACAGCCCAACGTGAGCGAGCGGGCACGCGAGCGCATCCTGGAGGTCATGGGCGCCTGCGGCTACGAGCCCAACGCCAACGCGCGCTATCTCAAGATGCGCTCCCAGAGTCCCGTGGCGGCCTTTGTCATGGGCGTGGGCAACCGCCTCTTCGGCGACGTGCTCCGCGAGATCCAGTCCGGCCTCGCGAGGGAGGGCGAGGACCTCTCGGTCACCTACCTCGACGACGACGCCACCGAGGTCTCCGAGGCCGTCCGCTACCAGCGGGCCCGTCACCCCAAGGGCATGGTCTTCCTCGGCGGCGAGACCAGCGCGTTCCGCGATGGGTTCGCGCCGATCGAGGTCCCGTGCGTCCTGGTCACCTCCTCCGCCGAGGGGCTCGGGTTCCCCAACCTCTCGAGCGTGACCATCGACAACGAGGGCGCGGCGGCCGAGGCGGTGGGGCACCTCTGGGGCTGCGGCCACCGCCGGATAGGCGTGCTGGGAGGCTCGCTCGAGCCGGGGAAGGTCGCGGCCGCACGAGTCGCGGGCGCCGCGCGGGCGCTCGCCGAGCGCGGCTCGGCGCTCGACCTCGAGCGGGACTACGAGCCCTGCGACTACTCGGAGGAGGGCGGCTACGGCGCCGTGCGCCGCCTGCTCGAGCGCGCGCCGGACGTGACGGCTGTCTTTGCGCTCGGGGACGTCATCGCCTTCGGCGCGGTGCGGGCGATCCGCGACCTCGGGCGCTCCGTGCCCGAGGACCTCTCCGTCGTGGGCTTTGACGGCACGGCGCTCGCGCGCTACGCCGTGCCGCGCATAACCACGATCCGACAGGACACCGTCGCGCTCGGCGAGCGCACCGTCGCGCTCCTGCTCAGGGGGATGCGCGGCGAGGGCGGCTGCGCGCACGAGCTCGTGGGCTACGAGCTCGTGCGGCAGGAGAGCGTGCGGCGGCTCTAGCCGCGCGGGCGGGCGGCCCGCGCGAGGGTTCTTCTCGCCCGCCGTGCCCTTCTCGCCCGTCGCGTTCTTCTCGCCCGCCAACGAGCCCCACCCCCACCCATAACCAGCAACCGAGGCCCGTCCCTCATGAAAGGAGCACGCATGACCCGCAACAACGACCGAGCGGACTGGTGGCGCCAGGCCGTCGTCTACCAGGTGTACCCCCGCAGCTTCCACGACGCCAACGGCGACGGCCTGGGAGACCTCCGCGGCGTGACCGCCAAGATGGGGTATATTGCCGCGCTTGGGGTGGACGCGATCTGGCTCTCCCCCTTCTACCCCTCCCCGCTCGCAGACGGCGGCTACGACGTCGCCGACTACCGAGACGTCGACCCGCGGCTCGGCTCGCTCGAGGACTTCGACGAGATGGTCGCGGCAGCGCACGGGGCGGGCGTGAAGGTCGTGGTGGACATCGTCCCCAACCACACCTCCTCGGAGCACCCCTGGTTCCGCGCGGCGCTCGGGGCCGGGCCCGGCTCCCCGGAGCGCGAGCGCTACATCTTCCGCCCCGGGCGCGGCGAGCACGGCGAGCTGCCCCCCAACGGCTGGAGGTCGTGCTTTGGCGGCCCCGCCTGGCAGCCCGTGGGCGACGGCGAGTGGTACCTGCACCTCTTTGCCGCGGAGCAGCCCGACCTCAACTGGAGCAACCCCGAGGTCCACGAGGACTTCCGCCGGACGCTGCGCTTCTGGAGCGACCGGGGCGTCGACGGCTTTCGCGTGGACGTGGCGCACGCCCTGGCCAAGGACCTCGACAGCCGCCCGCTCGACGCCTGGCCCGACGACCCCGGCCAGGACCGTCCCGGTGAGGACAACCCCCTCTGGGACCGGCCCGAGGTGCACGATATCTATCGCGAGTGGCGTCAGGTCTTCAACGAGTACGAGCCCGCGCGCTTTGCCGTGGGCGAGGCCTGGATCGTTCCGGAGCACCAGTGGCGCTACGCCTCTATGGAGGAGCTCGGGCAGGTCTTCAACTTCGAGCTCGCCAAGGCCAACTGGATGGCCGACGAGATGCGCCCGGCCATCGAGGAGGGGCTCGCCGCGGCCGAGCGCTCCGGCTCCACCACCACCTGGGTGCTCTCCAACCATGACGTGCCGCGCCACGCCACGCGCTACGGCCTGCCACAGGTGAAGTCCGCGGAGCACCACCAGCTCGCCAACGACTGGCTGCTGCGCGACGGCCGGAGCTATCGCGAGGACCGTGCGCTCGGAACGCGCCGGGCGCGCGCGGCGCTGCTCATGGAGCTGGGCCTTCCCGGCTCGGTCTACCTCTACCAGGGCGAGGAGCTCGGGCTCTTTGAGGTCGCCGACCTCCCCTGGGACGCGCTCGAGGACCCGCAGGCGCGCACGACCGCGCACGGCGACGCCCTCAAGGGCCGCGACGGGTGCCGCGTGCCGCTGCCCTGGGAGGCCGCGCGCGAGGACTTTGGCTTCTCGGCGCCCGCCGAGCACGCGCCGGCGCACCTGCCGCAGCCCGCGTGGTTCGCGGGGCACGCCGTGGACGCCGAGGAGAGGGACCAGGGCTCGATGCTCTGGTTCTACCGCCGAGCGCTCGCCCAGCGCGCCAGGCTCCTCACGGCGACGGGAGACACGTCGCTCGCATGGGTCAGCGGATACGACGACCAGGTCATTGCCTACGAGCGGCCGACGGACGACGGGCGCGCGCTCGTGAGCGTGACCAACTTCGGCGCGCACGCCGTGCCCCTGCCCGAGGGCGAGGTCCTTCTCGCCAGCGTGCCGCTCGAGGGCGGGCTGCTGCCGGGCGACGCCTGCGCCTGGGTCGTGCGGTAGCGGCCTCGTCGCGACGGGATGGCCGACGCGGGCCGGCTCGACTCGCTCGAAGTCACGCTTTCTCGCAGCGATGCGTGACTTCGAGCGAGTTTTCTTTTGCAGCTCACTCAAAGTCACGCCTGCGCTGGCGATTGCGTGACTTTGGCTGAGTTTTCTCCAGCAACTCGCTCAAAGTCACGTCTGCACCGGCGATCCGTGACTATGCGCGAGCTTTCTCTGGCGACTCACGCAAAGTCACGCCTGCGACGGCGATTGCGTGACTTTGGATGAGTTTTCTCTGACAGCTCACTCGAAGTCACGCATCAACGGGTCGTTACGTGACTTCGCGCGAGCAAGCGAGAAGAACTCACCCAAAGTCACGCCCCACGCCCCGCATCCCGCGCCCAGAAGCCCCGCCAAGTGAGGCCCCCTCAACGAGAGGCGCCCGGGCCCCATGAGGAACCCGGGCGCCATCACGCGAGAGGGGTACGACGGAAGCGCCGCTAGTCCACGCGCTCGAAGCGGTAGAGGAAGTTCTCGTAGGGCGAGTTGGGCACGGTCAGCGGCAGGCCCATGTCCATGAGGGCGTCCGCGGAGAACTCGGTGCCGTTGCTCACCATGCGGTACGTGGCGCCCGGCGTGAGGCCGCGCGGGACCACGTAGTGCGCCACACCGTAGCCGTCCACCTTGAGCACCACGGCGCACACGAGCGCCTCGGCGCCGTCCTCGGAGACGAACTCCCAGGCGCAGACGTCATCGGTGGCGGGGTCGGACAGGCGGTAGAAGAGGCCCTCGCGGACGAGGTGCTCGATCTTGCGATACGTGGCCACCTGCGTGCGGATGAGCTCGCAGGCGCGCTCGTTCAGCTCCATGAGGTCGAGCTCGTAGCCAAAGGCGCCGCCCGCCATGGCCACGGTGCCGCGCGCGCCAAGCGGCACGGTCCGGCCCGTGATCTCGTTGGGGCAGGCGGAGACGTGCGCCCCCATCGACGAGCACGGGTACCCGAAGGAGGTGCCGTACTGGATGGTCATGCGGTTGCGGGCGTCGGTGTTGTCCGACGTCCAGATCTGCGGCGTGTAGTAGAGCATGCCCGCGTCGAAGCGGCCGCCGCCGGCCGAGCAGCCCTCGATGAGGAGGTCCGGGTAGCGCGTGCGGACGCGTTCGAGAAGGTCGTAGAGGCCGAGGATGTAGTCGTAGAGGACCTTGCCCTGGTCGCTCGCCACGCGCGAGTGCACGTCCACGATCGAGCGGTTGTAGTCCCACTTCACGTAGTCGATGCCACCCTGGTCGAGCACCGCGGTGAGCTGCTCGAAGAGGTTGTCGCGCACGTCGGCGCGGGAGAGGTCCAGGACCAGCTGGTCGCGGCCGAGCACGGGCGGCTTGCCGGGGACGGTGAGCGCCCAGTCGGGGTGCGCGCGGAAGAGGTCGGAGTCCTCGTTCACCATCTCGGGCTCGACCCAGATGCCAAAGCCGAGGCCCACCTCGTTCACGCGGCGCGCGAGGTCGGCGACGGTGCCGCCGAGCTTGTCCATGTTGGGCTGCCAGTCGCCGAGGCCGCGGCGGTCGTCGTTGCGCGCGCCGAACCAGCCGTCGTCCATGACGAGCATGTCCAGGCCGAGCTCGGCGGCCTTCTTCGCGAGCTCCACGAGCTTGTCGCCCGTGAAGTCGAAGTAGCAGGCTTCCCAGGAGTTGATGAGCACGGGGCGCGGGGAGTCGCGCCAGGGGCCGCGGCACACGCGCTCGCGGATGCAGCGGTGCAGGTTGTGAGAGATCTTCTCGAGGCCCGCGCCGGAGTAGGTCATGAGGACCTCGGGCGCCACGATTTGCTCGCCCGGCTCGAGCGGGTAGGAGAAGAGGTCGGAGGCCAGGCCCATCTGCATGCGGGTCTGCTCGTACTGATCGCGCTCGACCTCGGCGAGAAAGCTGCCGCTGTAGACGAAGCTCATGGACCAGCAGCGGCCCGCGGTCTCCGTGGCGTCGTGGTCGCAGGCGATCATCACGGGGTTGTACTGGTTGGAGGACATGCCGCGACGGCTGCCCACCGAGAAGGACCCGTTCGTGACCGGGCGGCGAGAAGGACGGCGCTCCATCGCGTGACGGCCGTCGAAGGTGATGACGTCGAAGTCGCCGGTCACGAAGTCGAGGCAGGCCGTCTGGGCCTTCTCCACCGTGAGGCGACCCTCGCCGACGTTTCTGATGACGGCGGCGCGGGTGATGACGTCGCAGGCAGGCATGACGCCGTAGAGGAGCTCGACCTCGAGGCCGATCCGCTCGTCGGCGAGGGTGATCGAGAGGGTCTGCGCGCCGTCCTTCTCGCCCTCGTCGTAGACGGCGGGCAGACCTGGCAGGCCGTACTTGCCGTCGCGCAGCTCGTGGGACTTGTAGCGCAGGTCGCACCCGAAGGTGCCATCGGCGCCGCGCACCATGAGGAGCGGGCTTCGCATGTCGCCGGCGCCCTGGAAGGGGTACTCCTGCGGCAGGACGTCGAGCGAGTAGGTGCGGTCCGCCACGTCGTGTGGGCAGCCGCACATGCCGCTGCGGTCACAGTAGGTCACCAGATAGGACAGGTCGCCCGCTGTCCGGGCGCCGTAGTAGAGGTGGAGCAGGTAGCCGTGCTCGTCCACCTTCATCTGGTAGGTGGTCGAGCGGGTGTCGATGGTCAGGGTGCGCGCTGAGGCGTCAAAGGTCAGGGGCATTGGTTCCTCGATTTCTCTCGCATGACGCATAGGCACTAAAAATATAGCGCAACACGGGAGCGCCCGACACCCACAATCTGCGGGTGCCGGGCGCCAGGGAGAGCTGCGGACGGCGACTACTTCACGGCACCGTTGGTGACGCCACCGATGATCTGCTTCTGCGCGATGATGTAGAAGATGATCATGGGGAGCATGGCCAGCAGGTAGGACGCGAAGGCCAGGTTGTAGTTCGTGGCGAAGGCCGTCTGGAAGTTCATCTGCGCGAGGGGCAGGGTGTTGACGCCCGAGCCGCCCATGATGACGAGCGGGGTCATGACGTCGTTCCACACGGCGAGGCCGGTGATAACGGCGACGGTGGCGTGCATGGGCTTCATGAGCGGGAAGATGACCTTCCAGTAGGTGGTCCAGGTGGAGGCGCCGTCCACGCGGGCGGCCTCCTCAAGGGCCGTGGGGATGTTCCTCAGGTAGCCCGTGTAGAGCATCATGTTCATCGGCATGTAGAACACGACGTAGAGGACCATGACGCCGACCATGTTGTCCAGATGCAGGATGGCGGTCTGCTTGACGAGCGGCATCATCAGGATGGCGAAGGGCACGTACATGCCGGCCACGATGAAGTAGTAGGACGCCTTGAAGAGCTTCTTGGAGTCCATGTTGCGCCCGATCGCGTAGGCGGCGAGGCTGTGGACCAGGACGGAGATCACGACGGCCGCCACGGTGATGATGAGCGAGTTGAGGAACGAGTTGAAGAAGTCGGTGACCTGGATGGCCTCGATGAAGTTGTCAAGTGACCACGTGGAGGGCAGCGACAGGATGCCCGCGATGTCGTTGGTCATCTCGGAGGGGTCCTTGAAGGCGATGACCACTGCCATGTAGAGCGGGAAGATGATGGTGATGAGGCCGATGATGAGCAGGATGGTGATGGGCCAGTTGACCCGCTCCTTGACCTTGGTAGGAACAGTGTTGTTAGCCATTAGAGCTGCTCCTCCTTACTGTTCAGGAACTTGGTCTGGGCGATGGAGATCACGGCGATGACGATGAAGAAGATGACGGCGTTGGCGCACTGGAAGCCAAACTGGCTGTTGTTGAGGCCGTTCTGGTAGATGAGGTACGAGATGGACTCAGTGGACTGCGCCGGGCCGCCGGAGGTCATTGCCACGATCTGGTCGAAGGTCATGAGCATGTCCTTCATGACGAGGACCATGTTCGTGGTGATGGACGGCATGATGAGCGGGAAGGTCAGGTAGCGGAACTTGTCCCAGCCGGTCGCGCCGTCGAGCGCGCCCGCCTCGTAGACGTCCTCGGGAACGGAGGAGAGGCCGGTGATGTAGATGATCGTGGTCTGCGCGCAGGCCTGCCAGACGAGGACCACGACGATGGCCACCCACGCCCACTCCTTGCTCGCCAGCATCGACTCGGTGCCGGTGATGGCCGGGACGATGTAGGTGAAAAAGTAGCTGAACACGTAGCCGACGACGAGGCCGCCGAGGATGCGGGGCACGAAGTAGATGCCGCGCAGGGCGCTCTTGAACTTGATCTTGCTCGAGAGGCCGATGGCCAGCATGAGCGAGATCACGTTGACGAGGATCGTGGAGACCACGGAGATCTTGAACGTGAACAGGTACGAGTTGCCCACGCGGGCGTCCTGGAACAGGTCGATGTAGTTCTGCACGCCCACGATCTCGAAGGCGCCGTAGCCCTTGGAGTCGGTGAAGCTGTAGAAGAAGCCCGTGAGCAGCGGAATCGTGTTGAACGCGATGAACAGGACGAGCACCGGAATCAGGATTGCGAGGAAGGTGCGGTTCCTGTCAGAGCCCGCCTTTGAAGCGGCGATACTTGCCATGTGTCTCCCTCCTTATCCCTGAGTTGCCATGTACTCCGCGTACTTGCGGATGACGGTCTTGTTGTAGCGCTGCCAGAGGTTGTCCCAGTTGGCGAGGAACGCGTCGACGTCCTTGTCGAGGAGGAACGCCTGGAGCTGGGCGTCGCAGGCCATGCCCGAGGGGTACGAGTGGTCGGGGTAGTCAATGACCTTGCCCTCGTCCAGGAAGTCCTGGATGTCGTCGAACAGCGGGTCGAGCGTGAAGTCGCCCTCGATGCAGGGGATGGCCTTCTGGTCGTCGCAGTAGGTCTGGAGGTTTTCCGGCTCGTTGAGGAAGTCGATGACCTCGTAGATCTGGTCGCGGTGCCCCTCCTTGGCGGCCAGCATGTTCCAGCAGAGGTCCACGCCGGAGACGATGATGCGGTCGTCGGGGTTGTCGCAGGCGGGCATGGCGAACAGGCCGATGTTCATCTCCGGGTTAGCGGAGAGGATCTGCGGCACGGCGAAGGAGCCGCAGGGGAACATCGCGGACTGGCCGCGGGCGAAGGCGGTGCAGGCGTCCTCGTAGCTGTAGGCCATCGGGCCGTCCTCGGCGTAGTCGAGGAGCTTGAGGAGCTTCTCGGCCGGCTCGCGGTAGTAGTCCGCGAACTTGGCCTCGCCGGCGTTGACCTTGCGGATGTGGTCGGACGGCACCAGCTCGACGAGCATGGAGTTCCACGGCGAGAGAATCGTCCAGGTGTCGAGGAAGCCAAGGTAGAGCGGCAGGACCTCGCCCTCGGCCTTGATCGTCTCGCAGAGGTCGATGAACTCGTCCCAGGTCTCCGGGAGGTCCCAGCCCTTCTCGGCGAACATGTCCTTGTTGTAGAGCATGCCCGCGGCGTTGGCGATGTAGGGAACGCCGTAGATGCCGTCCATCGGGACGTAAGTGACGCTCTTCATGATCTCCTGGTAGGCCGGCTGGACCTTCTCCATCCCGGGGTAGCCGGAGACGTCGGCCAGGATGTTGGAGTCCACGAAGTCCGCGTAGGAGGCGTCGCCGCCGATGGCCACGACGTCAGGGTAGTCCTCGCGGACGAAGCGCGTCTTCATGATGGTGACGGCGTCGTTGGGGCTCGTGAAGTTGAGGTAGATGTGATCGTTGGACTCGTTGAACTCGGCCATGAGCGCCTCGAAGATGCTCACTGCCTCGCGCTTGTACGAGACGAACTCGATCTCGGTCTTTCCGTCGGAGCGCTCCCCATCGCAGCCCGTGAGCGCAAGTCCTGCAGCGACCGCGCCCGAGAGCCCGATGAACGAGCGACGTGTGAGTGCTCTTTTCTGCATAGGTGAGGCCCTCCTTCCCTAGTGGGCGATGGCGAGCTCGGTCTGCTTGTCGAACAGGTGGATCTTGGCAAGGTCGACGGCGCACTTGATCTTGTCGCCGGTGCGGACCTTGCTCGAGGCGGAGAGGTGCGCGGAGATCTGGCCGCCGTCCGCGTCCGCATAGATCATGGCCTCAGAGCCCAGGAGCTCGTAGACCGTGACCGTGGCCGGGAAGGCCTCGGAGAGGGTGCGGCCCTCGGCGTACTCGTGCTCCTCCACGACGTCCTCGGGACGGATGCCCATGACGACGACCTTGCCCACGTAGCCGCCCTTCTTGAGCGCGGCGCCCTTGTCGTCGGGGAGCGTGATGACGTTGGAGCCAAAGGTGACGGTCACCTTGCCGTTCTTCTCGCCCACCGTGACGTCGATGAAGTTCATCTGCGGAGAGCCGATGAAGCCCGCCACGAACAGGTTGCAGGGCTCGCTGTAGAGCTTGGAGGGGGTGTCCACCTGCTGCATGACGCCGTCCTTCATGACGACGATGCGAGTGCCGAGCGTCATGGCCTCGGTCTGGTCGTGCGTGACGTAGATGATCGTGGCGCCGAGGCGGTCGTGGAGCTTGGAGATCTCGGCGCGCATCTGCACGCGGAGCTTGGCGTCGAGGTTGGAGAGCGGCTCGTCCATGAGGTAGACCTTGGGGTTGCGGACGATGGCGCGGCCCATGGCGACGCGCTGGCGCTGGCCGCCGGAGAGGGCGGACGGCTTGCGGTCGAGGAGCTTCTCGAGGTCGAGGATGCGCGCGGCCTCGTGCACGGCCTTGTCGATCTCCTCCTTGGGGGCCTTGCGGAGCTTGAGCGGGAAGGCCATGTTGTCGTACACGGTCATGTGCGGGTACAGGGCGTAGGTCTGGAAGACCATGGCGATGTCGCGGTCGGCCGGCTCGACGTCGTTGACGACGCGACCGTCGATCTTGAGCTCGCCGGAGGTGATGTCCTCGAGGCCGGCGATCATGCGCAGCGTCGTCGACTTGCCGCAGCCGGACGGGCCGACGAAGATGATGAACTCCTTGTCGGCGATGTTCAGGTTGAAGTCCTTCACCCCCTCATAGCCGTTGGGGTACTTCTTGCCTACGTGTTCGAGGGTCAGTCCCGCCATTGCGCAACCTTTCTCCCTGCCCGGCGCGTGCGCCACGCTGCCGGGATCCCACCTTACGTGGCGCTCATTCTAGCCTTACGTTTTTTTGCTGTTTTGTCCTATTTATGCTATGTCTTCCATCTTTTGGATACTCATTGCAGTTATTAATACTTATTTGTTTTTACTATCTATCTAGAGATGAATCGTCGAGCGGACGCGAATCGCGGGGGAACGGTAGCAGACCATCTAAAACAGCCAGTTGATAGGGCATATGTCCTTTCTTTTCCTAATTTGGCCCCTATTCAGGGCAAACGTCGAATATATATCTTTGTGCAACTTTATTGCCAAATATGGTATATCGATTTTGTGCGCATTTGTGGGGAACTCAGACATGGGCCGCACCCCCGGCGCATAATGGCTCGGGCAACCGCGACAGGAGGGCACATGGCGACGCACGAACTCGAGTTCTCGACCTTCGCGAGCGGAAACTACGTCGACCTCATGCCCTACCAGTACGGGCGCGAGGCCTGCGAGCCGGGCCACGCGTTCGGCCCCGCGCGGCGCAGCCACTACCTCTTCCACTACATCATCGCCGGGTCAGGAACCCTTACCTCGACGGACGAGAACGGCCTCACCGCAGACCGCGAGCTCGTGACCGGCGAGGGCTTTCTGATCTTTCCCGGCCAGGTCAACACCTACGTGGCCAGCCTTGCCGACCCCTGGAAGTACATCTGGGTCGAGTTTGACGGCATCCGCGTGAAGGAGAGCCTCGAGCTCGCCGGGCTCACGCCCTCCTCCCCCATCTACCGGGCCAAGTCGACCGAGCTGCGCGAGCGGATGGTCGAGGAGATGCGCTACCTCGTCGCCAACAGCGAGTCCTCCCCCTTCCACCTCATCGGCCACACCTATCTCTTCCTCGACTACCTCCTGCGCTCCGTCGAGCACCTTCCCTCCGAGACGCCCAACCGCCTCCAGGACTTCTACATCCGCGAGGCGGTCGACTTCATCAAGGGCAACTACCAGCGTGAGATCTCCGTCGAGGACATCGCCCGGCAGACGGGGCTCAACCGGAGCTACTTTGGCAAGGTGTTCAAGCTCGCCACCGGCAAGTCGCCCCAGCAGTACCTCATCGGGTACCGCATGACCAAGGCCGCCGAGCTGCTCAAGCTCACCTCGATGCCCATCGGCGAGGTTGCCTCGGCCGTGGGCTACCCCAACCAGCTGCACTTCTCGCGCGCCTTCAAGGGCGCCTACGGCATCTCCCCGCGCGACTGGCGTCGCGAGTACGCGCGCCAGCGCTGACGCGCCCCGAGCGTCACCGGGACGGACGGGGCGCCGCGGGCCGGGACATGGCCCGCTAGTCGACGGCCGGCGGCTCGCCGGTCTCGAGCAGGCGGTCGAGCGCCTGCTCGTCAAGGACGGGCACGCCGAGGGACTCGGCCTTGGCGAGCTTGGAGCCGGCGGCCTCCCCCGCCACCACGTAGCTCGTCTTCTTGGAGACCGAGCCCGTGACCTTGGCGCCGAGGGCCGTGAGCGCGGCCTTGGCCTCGTCGCGCGTGCGCCGCTCGAGCGTGCCCGTGAGCACGAAGGTGAGGCCGGAGAGCGTCTGCGGGCGCTCAGGCTCCGAGCGCTCCTCCTCCAGCACCACGCCCGCCTCGCGCAGGCGCTCCACCACGGCCACGTTCTTCTGGATCGAGAAGAACTCGCGCACGCTGGCGGCGATCTTGGGACCAACGCCGTCCACCTGGGCGATGTCCTCCTCGGTGGCGGCGGCGAGCGCCTGCATGCTCCCAAAGTGGGCGGCGAGCTGGCGCGCCACCGTGGCGCCCACGTGACGGATGCCCAGGCCAAAGAGGACGCGCGCGAGGCCGCGGCCCTTGGACTCCGCGACCTGCGCCATGATCTTGGCCGCAATGACGGGGCCAACGACGATGTCCTCGCCGTCCACGGTCTGCCGGCCCGTCCAGACCTCGGCGAGGTCCTTCTCGGTGAGCCTGTCGTAGAAGTCGGCCACGTCGGCAAGCAGCCCCTGCTCCACCATGCGAGAGACGATCTCGTCCCCGAGGCCGTCGATGTCCATGGCCGTGCGGCTGCCCCAGTGGATGAGGCGCTCGGTGGCCTGGGCGGGGCAGTCGATGGAGACGCAGCGGTAGGCGACCTCGCCCTCCTCGCGCACGACGGGGCTGCCGCAGGAGGGGCAGGTCGTGGGCATGTGGAACTCGGGCGCGCCGGCCGGGCGGAGCTCCAGCACGGGGCCCACGACCTCGGGGATGACGTCGCCGGCCTTGTGGACCACGATCGTATCCCCCACGCGGACGTTCTTGCGGGCGATCTCGTCCACGTTGTGGAGCGTGGCGCGGGCGATCGTGGAGCCGGCCACGGTCACGGGGTCGAACTCGGCCACGGGCGTGAGGACGCCGGTGCGGCCCACCTGCACGCGAATCTCGCGCAGGACGGTGCGCTTCTCCTCCGGCGGGAACTTGAACGCGATGGCCCAGCGCGGGGCGCGCGCCGTGAAGCCGAGCGCCTCCTGCTGCGCGAAGGAGTCCACCTTCACGACCACGCCGTCGATGTCGTAGTCAAGCTCGTCGCGACGGGCGAGGGCGCGCTCGCAGTAGGCGTGGACCTCGGCGGCGGAGGTGCAGCGGGCGGCGTGGTCGTTCACGGAGAAGCCGCAGTCGCGCAGCCACTGGAGGAAGTCCCACTGGGCGTGGACGTCGATGGGCGCCTCGTCCGCGACGGCGTAGATGAAGGTCTCGAGGTCGCGGTGGGCCGTCACCTTGGGGTCCTTCTGACGGAGGCTGCCGGCGGCGGCGTTTCTCGGGTTGGCGAAGGGCGCGGTGCCGGCGGCGTCCGCGTCCTCGTTCAGGCGCTGGAAGGAGTGGCGCGGCATGTAGACCTCGCCACGGACCTCGACGGAACGGCCGAGGCCACCGTCCGCCAGGCGCGCGAGGCCGGTGGGCGCGAGGGCGCGCGGCACGTCGCGCACCGTGAGGACGTTCGCCGTGACGTTCTCGCCCGTCGTGCCGTCGCCGCGCGTGGCGGCACGCACGAACTGGGCGTCACGGTACGTGAGCGCCACGCCGAGGCCGTCGATCTTGAGCTCGCAGGTGTAGGCCACCGGACGCTCCGGCGTGGCGCCGAGGGCCTCGTCGGTGCGGGCGAGCCACTCGTCAAGCTCGGCGAGGTCCATCGCGTCGTCCATCGAGTACATGCGCGCGGCGTGCGCGACGGGCTCGAACTGCTCGGACACGTAGCCGCCCACGCGCTGGGTGTAGGACTCGGGACCCGCGAGCTCGGGGTGCGCAGCCTCGAGGGCCAGGAGCTCCTGGAGCAGCCGGTCGAAGGCGGCATCGGTCATCTCAGGGTCGTCCAGCGCGTAGTAGGCGTAGGCAGCGTGGGAGAGGATGCGGTTGAGCTCCGCGTGGCGGGCGCGCGGGGTCGACGCCGCGGCCGGCGCGGGCCCCGTCGGGGCGTCATCTCCGAAGAGCGACGTCTGGACCTGCACGTTCTTCTCGTCTGCCATGCGTTTTCCTCCTGCGGGCGCCGGGTTTCTCGGGCATCAATGGTAGCGCATGGGCCGGACGGCGGCTGACGCCGCGCGTGCCAATTGGGGACGTGTTTTTTCTTGCAGATAATTTGGGACGTGTTTTTTCTTGCAGATAATTTGGGACAGGTTATGGGTCAAGGGGGCGGCCCCTTGCCTACCTTGTGTTGGGGTTCGTGGTGCCCGCAAGGGGCCTCTCGCCGGGGCGGGCCGCCGGGCCCACGAGCTCGTGCGCCACGTAGGGCTCCTCGAGGTAGGCGACCTCGTCCGCCGTGAGCTCCACGTCGAGCGCCGCCACCGCGTCGTCCACGCGCTCGGGCTTGGAGCAGCCCACGATCGGCGCCTCCACGCCGCGCGCCCAGTGCCAGGCGAGCGCGATGCGCGACATGGGGACACCGTGCTTCTCGGCCAGCTCGGCCACGCGCGCGACGATGGGCATGTCACGCTCACGGTCGGCGTCGTACTTGTTGCGCATCGTGGCGTCGGTCGTGGAGCGCTTGGACGCAGATTCCCAGGTGGGGCGGCACAGGTGCCCCGAGGCGAGCGGGCTGTAGGGCGTGAGCGCCATGCCAAACTGGCGACACACCGGGATCATCTCGCGCTCGTCCTCGCGGTAGAGCAGGTTGTAGTGGCACTGCATGCTCGTGAACGGGGTCCAGCCGTTCTGGACGGCCACGACCTGCATGTTGTGGAGCTGGTAGCCGTACATCGCGCTCGCGCCGAGGGCGCGCACCTTGCCCGCGCGCACGAGGCCGTCGAGCGCCTCCATGGTCTCCTCGATCGGCGTCTCATAGTCGAAGCGGTGGATGATGTAGAGGTCCAGGTAGTCCGTGCCCAGGCGCGCGAGCGTGCCGTCGATCTCACGGCTGATCGCCTCGCGCGAGAGCCCGCCCTCGTTGAAGAAGACCTTGCTAGCGAGAACCACCTGGTCGCGCGGGACGCCCAGCTCGCGCAGGGCGGCACCGATGTACTCCTCGCTCGTGCCGTGCGCGTAGCAGTTGGCCGTGTCGATGAAGTTCACGCCCAGCTCGAGCGCGCGGGCGATCACCGCGCGCGTCTCGTCCGGGCCGATCGTCCACTGGTGGAAGTCCGCCGAGGGCGCACCGAAGCTCATGCCCCCGAGGCAGAGCCGCGGAATCCTGATGCCGGAGTGCCCGAGCGCCGTGTAGGTCATGTCTGCCATAAAGGAACCTCCAATTAACCAATTGGGGACGTGTTATTTCGCACAGAGTTTTTGGGACAGGTTGTACGCAAAAAAACACGTCCCCAACGTGCTCAACGTGCCGCTACGCCGGGTAGTCCTCGTCCGAGACGGGCTCGAGCCACTCGTTCGTGCAGTCCTCGCCCGGCGCCTCAAAGGCGATGTGGGAGAACCAGGAGTCGCGCGCGGCACCGTGCCAGTGCTTGACGCCGGCGGGGATGACCACGACGTCTCCCGAGCCGAGCGCGCGGGGCTCCTTGCCCCACTCCTGATACCAGCCGCGACCATCTGTGCAGATGAGAATCTGCCCGCCGCCCTTGCTGGCGTGGTGAACGTGCCAGTTGTTGCGGCAGCCCGGCTCGAAGGTCACGTTAGCAAGGCCGACGCCGCACTCCGCGGCGCTGGTCAGCGGCTTGAGGTACGAGTTGCCGATAAAGTACTGGGCGTACGCGTCGTTGGGACTGCCCAGGCCGAACATCGGGGTGAAGTCGCTCTTATCGCTCATGGTTCCTCCTTTGGTAGGCGTGCAAAAGTGCCTGTCCCTTTTGCACTGTGTAAAAGTGCCTGTCACTTTTGCACGGCGCTGTCGATGCAGGCGAGGGCATTCAGGCTGCGCGGGTAGCCGACGTAGGGCAGGATCTGCATGACCACGCGGTACAGGAAGTCCTTCGTGCGCCCGAGGTTGAGGTTGGCGCCGGCGTGCGCGGTGGCCTGCGGCTCGCAGCCGCCCTGCGCCACGAGGTAGCAGAACGTGACCATCTCGCGGTCCAGGTCCGAAAGACCGCCGCGCGTGTAGTAGTCCCCGAAGCAGTTCTCGGCGAGCCAGCGGTTCACCGTCGCGCGCTCGGCGGGGCCGGTCTTCCAGCTCTCACGCATGTGCCCGCCAAAGTAGTCAACCTGCTTCTGGTTGCCGGCGCCGCCGCGCGTCTCCAGCGTCGTTGTGCCCTGCGCGGGAAGCGGAAGCTCCACGTTCTTCTCGGCAAACACCTCGTTCATGGTCCAGAGGAACGGGCGGGTCCGGCCGATGCCCAGGTACGCCGTGCCCTGGTAGACGACCTCGCGAGCCTCGACGGGGGTAACGGCCCTGGCGTCGAGCGCCTCGGCGAGCGTGGCGCGGAACTGCTCGTACCCCTGGCAGCCGAGAAGCGCCGCCAGAATCGCAAGGTAGCGCTCGCGAGCCGGGAGCTCGGCCGCGGGCTCGCCGGGGACCTCCTCGCCCGCGAAGTACGCGAAGCGCTCCGCAAACTCCGGGTCCGTCGGCGCCAGCTGCGCCATGCCGCAGGCCAGCGCGCTCGTGTCCGTTGCGTCTACCATGGTTGCTCCCATCTCTCAACTGCCTGATTGCACAGCTCAATGCGAACGTCGTGGGTTCCCGAGAGGCCGCGGAGCGCCTCGAGCGGGCCCGCCGCGCGGCCCAGCGTGACCTGGCCGCCGTAGCGCGCGGAGTTCTCCTCGTCGTCAAAGAAGAGCGCGAGCCAGTCGCCCTCGGGCTTGTAGTTGAGGTCTCCATTGCACCAGCCGGAGTGGACGTCGGTGGCGGGGCACGGCAGCGAGAAGGGCAGCTGCCCGCAGCACCCCACGCTCGAGACGCTCATGGGGAGCGTCTGTGGGAGCCACGCCGCAAGCGCTCGTGCGGCTGCGGTGCCGTTCAGCTCCACGGGCACGGTGGCCCCGCCTATGCGCAGCTCAACCCTCACGTCCGCCTCCCGCGTGCAAAAGTGCCTGTCCCCTTTGCACATTCTCCGCCGTGGGATGATGGACTACAATTGCTTATATCGTATACCGTGATATTCCGTACTCTTATGGGAGCGCACATGGAACTCCGCACGCTTCGCTACTTCCTCGCCGTGTGCGAGCACGGAACGATGTCGCGCGCCGCCGAGGCGCTGCACGTGACGCAGCCGGCGCTCTCCAGGCAGATCGCCGCGCTGGAGCGCGAGCTGGGCGCCCCGCTCCTCGAGCGCCACAGCCGCAGCGTCACGCCCACCGAGAAGGGCCTCTACCTGCGGCGCCGGGCGCAGGAGATCGTAAGCCTCGCGGACCAGACCACCTCGGACCTCGCCCACGGCGAGAAAATCGTGGAGGGCGACGTCTTCATCGGCGCCGGCGAGTCGGACGGCCTGCGCGTCATCGCCCGCCACGTGCACGCCTTTCGCGAGAAGTACCCCGGCGTGCGCTTCCACCTGCACAGCGGCAACGCGCCGGACCTCATCGAGCGCCTGGAGCACGGCGTCGACGACTTCTCCGTGCTCATGAGCTACCCGGACGTGGACCGCTACGCCCACCTGCGCCTCTCCCCCACCGACGCATGGGGCGTCCTCCTGCGCGAGGACGACCCGCTGGTCGCGCGCGAGGCCGTGAGCCCCGTCGACCTGCTCGACGCGCCGCTCATCGTACCGGAGCGCCACGCCAAGGGCGACAAGCTCACCGGGCTTCTCGCCACGTGGTTTGGGGAGCACGCCGGCGAGGCCAACATTGCCGCGACGTACAACCTCGCCTACAACGGCGCGCTGCTCGTGCGCGAGGGCGTGGGCCGCATGCTCTCCTTCGACGGGCTCACGACGGTGGGCCCGGGCACGGGGCTGGAGTTTCGCCTGCTCTTCCCGCCGCTCGTCTCGGTCATCGACCTCGCCTGGAAGCGCGACGTCGCGCTCTCGCACCCTGCTCACCTTTTCCTCGACAGCCTAACGTGATACGAAGGGGCTGTCCCTTCGTATCACTTCGGAAGTCCTACAGCGAGCGCCCCAGCTCGAAGGCGCGGCGCGGGGCGCCCGTCGCGCGCGTCATGGCCGGCGTGCCACTGCCACGTCCTCGCGCGCCCCGCGCGCGAACTCCTCGCACAGGATCGCGGTCGAGCCGTCGCGGTTGGGGCTCCCCTGCAGGATGACGATGTTCATGTCTCCCCCTAGAGCCCGAGGCCGGCCGCCCACTCGGCCGCCTCGTCGCCGGCGCCGGCCGAGAAGCGCTCGCCCTCGCGCCAGTCGCCGGAGCCAGCGAGCCCCGCAAGAAGCTCGGCGCTGCTCCCGATGCCCGAGGAGCCCGACGTGCAGAACGGCACCACGGTCTTGCCGGCAAAGTCGTTGCCTTCCGCAAAGGTGCGCAACGGCCAGGCCGCCTCGCCCCACCAGATCGGGTAGCCAAGAAGGACCGTGCCATAGTCCGTCCAGTCGTCGGGCGTGACCTGGGCGAGCTCGGGACGGGCGTCCGCGCGCTCGACGCTCGTGCGGGAGGTGTCGTCACTGTAGTTGAGGTCCGCCTCCGTATAGGGCTCGGCCGTCTCGATGGCAAAGACGTCCACGCCCAGGCGCTCGGCGATCGCGGCGGCAACGCCCTCCGTGTTGCCCGTCGCCGAGAAGTACGCAACGAGCACGGTGTCCGCCGGCGCGGCGTCCGCCGCGGGGACGTCCTCGGCCGGCTCCGCTGCCGGGGCGGCCGCGGGCGGCTCGTCCTTCTCGCCAGCGCAACCGGCGAGCGCCGCGGCAGCCGCACCGGCGGAAACTGCAAGGAAGTTCCTTCTCGTCAGCATGTTCTTCTCCCCCTCCGTCCGTGCGCTAGGTGTTCAGTGCCAAGACGTTGTTTACGCCCGGAGGGTGACAAATAGGGATGGCTCCCGCATGCTGTGAGTTGTCTAGGCTTACGGCAAAGGGGGCCATCCCATGT
>NZ_NFIU01000021.1 GCF_002159535.1 Olsenella sp. An290
CACGTTGGCCCTAGTATCGCACAACGGTGTGACGAAGCGGCACGCCCGGTGCCGCTTCGTCACACCGTTGTGCGATACTAGGGCCAACGTGGACGCGCTTCTGAGGGGGAGCGCGAGAGAACCGGGAGAGGGGCAACGATGGCCGACACCATGCGTGGCGTGTATACCAACCTGACCGAGATTCGCCGCAACGTCTTCAGCTCGGTGGCCAAGGTCGCCTACGACATGGCGGACGACGACGAGAAGACCACCCGTCGCAAGATCCGCGACCTGCCGTACGAGATCATCCCCGGCGAGGTCGCCACCTACCGCGAGTCGGTCTTCCTTGAGCGCGCCATCGTCGAGCAGCGCATCCGCCTGGCCATGGGCCTGCCCCTCCAGGGCGTCGACCACCGCGAGAGCCTGACCGACGGCCTCGCCGACGCCTGCGTCCCCGAGACCTACTACCAGCCGCCGCTGATCAACGTCATCAAGTTTGCGTGCAACGCCTGCGAGGACAACGTCTACCGCGTGACCAACGCCTGCCAGGGCTGCCTTGCGCACCCCTGCCGCGAGATCTGCCCCAAGGGGGCCATCACCTTCAAGGACAAGAAGGCCTACATCGACCAGGAGAAGTGCATCCACTGCGGCATGTGCTTCAAGGCCTGCCCCTACCACGCGATCCAGCACCACGTTCGTCCCTGCGCGGATGCCTGCGGCATGAACGCCATCGGCTCCGACGAGCACGGCCGCGCCCAGATCGACTACGAGAAGTGCGTCTCCTGCGGCCAGTGCCTCATCAACTGCCCCTTTGGCGCCATCGCCGACAAGAGCCAGATCTTCCAGGTCATTCAGGCCATCAACGCGGGCGACGAGGTCATCGCCGAGGTGGCACCCGCCTTCGTGGGCCAGTTCGGCGGCAAGGGCAACGTGGACAAGCTGCGCCAGGCCTTCACCGAGCTCGGCTTCACCGGGATGGAGGAGGTCGCCATCGGTGCCGACCTCTGCACCGTCCAGGAGGCGGAGGACTTCCTCGAGGAGGTCCCCGACAAGATTCCGTTCATGGGCACGTCGTGCTGCCCGGCGTGGTCGGTCATGGCCAAGCGCGAGTTCCCGGACCATGCGGACTGCATCTCGATGGCACTCACGCCCATGACGCTCACGGCGCGCCTCATCCGCAAGCAGCACCCCAACGCCAAGATCGTCTTCGTGGGGCCCTGCTCGGCCAAGAAGCTCGAGGCCATGCGCAGGTCCGTCCGCTCCGAGGTCGACTTTGTCCTCACCTTCGAGGAGATGGCCGGCATGATGAAGGCGCGCGGCATCGAGGAGTACACCAAGCTCCCGGGCGAGGGGGCATCCGACTTTGGCGTGGCCTCCGCCGACGGCCGCGGCTTTGCCGTCGCGGGCGGCGTGGCCAACGCCGTGGTCAACGCCATCCATCGCATGCACCCCGAGCGCGAGGTCAACGTGGTCAACGCCGAGGGCCTCGAGGAGTGCCGCAAGATGATGAAGGACGCCGTCAAGGGCAAGTACCCCGGCTACCTCGTCGAGGGCATGGCCTGTCCGGGCGGCTGCGTGGCCGGCGCCGGAACGCTCCAGGCGATCAACAAGACCGCCGCCGCCGTCAAGCGCTACGCCAAGAAGTCCCCGCGCGCCAACGCCACGGAGAACGCCTACCGCATGATGATCCCCGCCCTCGAGCGTGACGCCGACGGCAAGAAGACCACGGGCGAGGAGGCCCTGGCCGAGACCATCGAGGCGCAGACCCCCAAGGCCGCGGAGTAGGGCCAGGAGGGCCGGCTCTAGGCAAAAGGGACCGGCCCAGGGCGAGAAGAACCACGTGACGGCACAGGACCGGCCCCGTTCGCCCGGGCGGACGGGGCCGAGGCCGGCGCGCCGCGCCCCGCGCGGCGCCCGAAGGAGGAACATGCTCAAGGTAGACCGCGCGATCCTGCACGTCTTTGACTTCGAGACGGGCTCCACGTACTTCTCGGAGCGCCCGCTCGACCTCACGGTCCGGGCGACCCGCTCCTACGTCCAGCGCCACCTCCGCAAGATCTCCTCCAACGCCGAGAGCCGCCACGGGGAGTTCGCGCCGGACTCCGGCTTTGCCGGCGAGCTCCAACGCTACCTTGCGGGCGAGCGCGAGTTCGTGGAGTTCACCGTGGAGATCGCGCAGTGGTTCTGGGAGGAGCTGCGTCGCTCGGAGGACCTCGAGCAGTGCGACCTCATGGTGGCCGACTTCTGCGACACCGATGCCGGGGGCGTGGACGCCTCCTCAACGGACGCCGAGGTGGACGCGGCCTTTGACGGCCCGGCCGGCCGCCGCTTCTTCGCGGTCATCCTCCTGCCGCGCCGCCAGGCCTTCGTGCACGAGGTGGGCGGGGACGCCAACGACATCGCGCGCGTGGACGCCACGCTGCCCAACCCCTCGCAGAAGGTGGCGTCCTACGTGCTCGTGGACGCCGAGACCGGCGCCATCGACTTTCACGACAAGGAGCGCTCCGTGGGCGGGACGAGCGTCTCGCTCATCCCGGACCGGTTCCTGCAGTGCTCGAGCGAGGCGTCCAGCCACGAGGTCATCGATGAGGTGAGCGTCATCGTGCGCGACGTGGCCGAGGAGTTTGGCCTCACGCCGGCCGTCGAGGTCTCGCGCGCCAAGGCCGTGGTGGCCCGCGCCGCCGAGGTGGAGGAGAGCTTCGAGCCCGCGGAGGTGGGCCGCGAGGTCTTTCAGGACCGTCCCGAGCTCCAGGAGCGCTTCGAGGAGCGCGTGCGCGAGGCGGCTCTGCCCGAGGAGGCGCCCGTGCGCCGTGGCGTGGCCAACCGCCTCACCCGAAGCCACAAGATCCGCACGGACACCGGGGTGGAGATCACCTTCCCCTCGGAGCTCGCCGACAAGCCGGGCTACCTCGAGTTCACGACGGACGCCGAGGGGCGCATCACCATCACCGTGGGAAACGTGGTCAAGATCGAGAACCGCTAGGGCGCGCCGAACGCCCCCTGCCCCTAGCCGCTAGCCGCGCAGTTCCCGCACGAGGTCCGCGGCGACTCCCTCGGCCGTCATGCCGCAGCTCTCAAGGAGGGCCGCGGGGTCGTAGCGGTCGGGGAAGGCGCGCGGCAGGCCATAGCAGCGAACGCGCACGTCATCGCACCCGAGCGCGCGGGCGACGCGCTCGCCGAAGCCGCCCTCGAGCACGCCGTCCTCGAGGGTCGCGATGACGCCGTGGCCCGCGGCGAGCCGGCCCAGCAGCTCCTCGTCGGCCGTCGTGGCCAGGCGCGGGTTCACGAGGGTCGCCGAGACGCCGCGCTCCGCGAGCGCGTCCGCCACTCGCTCGCCAAGCGGCAGCAGGTCGCCGAGGGCCAGGACTGCCACCTCCGCGCCCCGTCGCACGACCTCCCACCCGCGCGCGTAGCCCGCGCTCGGCCGCGCGAAGTCCGCGCGCGAGACGACGCCCGCGCCGGGCACGCGGATGGCCACGGGCCCGTCCTCGTGCGAGAGCGCCCAGGACAGCATGTCGAGGTACTCCTCCTGGCAGGTGGGCGCGAGGTAGGGGAGGCCCGGCATGGCGCCGAGCAGGGGGATGTCAAAGAAGCCGAGATGGGTGGCGTCGGTCGTGCCAAAGGCCGAGGCCCCGAAGACCAAGATCACGGCAGGCGCGGCGTTGAGGCAGAGGTCATGCCAGACCTCGTCGTAGGCGCGCTGCAGGAAGGTGCCGTAGATGCCCAGCACGGGACGGGCGCCCGCGCGGGCGAGCCCCGTCACGTAGGTGACGGCGTGCTCCTCGGCAATGCCCACGTCCACGAAGCGCGCCCCGGCCGCCGCGCGGCGCCTCGGCGTGAAGCCCATGATGTAGGGCGTGGCGGCGCTCACGGCCACCACGCGCGGGTCTGAGGCCATGCGCTCGGCGAGAAACGCGCCCGTGAGCTCGGCGTAGTCGGGGCCCGGGGCGGAGGCGGCGATCCCCGTCGCCACGTCGAAGGGGGCGGCGTGGTGCCAGCTCTCGGGGTCGGCGAGCGCGGGCGCGAACCCATGGCCCTTCTCGGTGTGGACGTGCAGGACCACGGGGTGGTCGCATCCGCGCAGCTCCGAGAGGGCCCGCTCGAGCGCGGGGAGGTCGTGGCCGTCCTCGAGGTAGCGGTAGTCGAGCCCGAGTGCGCGGAACACGTTGGTGGGGGAGGCTCCCCGGGTGGCGCGCAGCTCTGCGAGGTTGCGATAGATGCCGCCGTGGTTGGGGGCGATCGACCACTCGTTGTCGTTGACCACGATGATGAGGCCGCTTCCCAGCTCCGCGGCGTTGTCGAGCCCCTCGAAGGCAAGCCCGCCCGAGAGCGACCCGTCGCCGATGACGGCCACCACGTCGTACTTCTCGCCCGCGAGGTCGCGTGCGGTGGCGAGGCCGCAGGCCAGGCTCACCGAGGTCGAGGTATGGCCCATCGCAAAGAGGTCGTGCTCGGACTCGCCGGGGTTGGAGAAGCCGGAGACGTCCTCGTAGCGGGCCGGGTCGAGAAACGCCGCCGCGCGGCCCGTGAGCATCTTGTGCGGGTAGGTCTGGTGGGAGACGTCAAAGACGAGCCGGTCGCGCGGGCTCTCGAAGACGCGGTGGAGCGCCACGGTGAGCTCGACGACCGAGAGGTTGGAGCCCACGTGCCCGCCGATGGCGGCGGAGCTCTCCACCACCGCGGAGCGGATCTCGTCGCACAGGGCCGGCAGGGCGTCCTCGGGGAGGGCGCGCAGGTCCTCGGGCGAAGCGATGCGCTCAAGATACACGGTGGCCCCTCCCTCATTTCTGCCCGTCGTTTCGTAGCACATAAGCTTCTCACAATTTCAGGAAGAAGATGTGTCGCGTCTGCGAATGCCCCCGGCTTGACAGAAGTGACAGGGCGGACGCGCGCGGACCCGGCCCCGGGGGCCGCTTCCCGACGGCCGCCCCGGACCCCGCCGGTTCTTCTCGCCCGCGCCCCTCTTGCCGCGCACGCTACAATGTCGTGCGGATACACAAGGAGGGACCCGCATGAACCTGGACGAGCTTGAGATCGGCAAGGACGCCGTCGTCGAATCCGTAGACTGCGACGAGGCGTCGCTGAGGCAGCACATCCTGGACATGGGGCTCACGCCCGGCGTCGAGGTCACCCTCATCAAGCGCGCGCCCATGGGCGATCCGATCGAGATCCGCCTGCGCGGCTACGAGCTCACGCTGCGCGTCGACGACGCCCGGCACATCGCGCTCACCGGCGTGCACGACGCGCACGACCGCCCGCGCGCCCGCGAGCGCCTGGAGGCGACGGCGCACCCCTCCATCGGCGAGGCCTGCGCGCCCCGTCGCGACGGCAAGGCCATCCCCGAGGGACGCCCCCTGAGCTTTGCCCTCGCCGGCAACCAGAACTGCGGCAAGACCACGCTCTTCAACGCGCTCACGGGCGCGAACCAGCACGTGGGCAACTTCCCCGGGGTGACCGTGGACCGCAAGGACGGCCAGGTCAAGGGCCATCCCGAGGCCACGATCACGGACCTGCCGGGCATCTACTCGCTCTCGCCGTACACGAGCGAGGAGGTGGTCTCCCGACGCTTCATCCTGGAGGACAACCCGGACGCGATCATCGACATCGTGGACGCCACCAACATCGAGCGCAACCTCTACCTCACGCTCCAGCTCATGGAGCTCGACCGGCCGATGGTGCTGGCGCTCAACATGATGGACGAGCTCACGGCCAACGGCGGCACGGTTGACGTCAACGCGCTCGAGGCGGCGCTCGGCATCCCGGTGGTGCCCATCTCGGCGGCGCGCGGCGAGGGCGTCTCCGAGCTCGTCGAGCACGCCCTGCACGTGGCGCGCTACCGCGAGCACCCCGGCCGCGTGGACTTCTGCGCGGCGTCCGGCGCGGACGGCGGCGCGCTCCATCGCTGCATCCACGGCATCTGCCACATCATCGAGGACCACGCCGCCGCGGCGGGTCTCCCGGTGCGCTTTGCCGCGACCAAGCTCATCGAGGGCGACCGGCTCGTCATAGACGCGCTTGCCCTCGAGAAGAACGAGCTCGACGCCGTGGAGCACATCATCACCCAGATGGAGGAGGAGTCCGGCCACGACCGCATGGCGGCGCTTGCCGACATGCGCTTCTCGTTCATCGAGGCCGTCTGCGCGACGAGCGTGGTGAAGCCGCACGAGAGCCGCGAGCACCGGCGCTCGGTGGCGGCCGACCGCATCCTCACGGGGCGCTTCACGGCGATCCCGGTCTTCGTGGCGATCATGGCGCTCGTCTTCTGGCTCACCTTTGACGTGGTGGGCCAGCGGCTCTCCGACCTTCTGGCCCTGGGCATCGACTGGGTGACGGCGCAGGTGGACGCCGCGCTCACCGCCTTTGGGCTCAACCCCGTGGTGCACAGCCTCGTGATCGACGGCGTCTTTGCGGGCGTGGGGTCGGTGCTCTCCTTCCTGCCGATCATCGTGGTGCTGTTCATCCTGCTCTCGATTCTCGAGGACTCCGGCTACATGGCGCGCGTGGCCTTTGTGATGGACAAGCTGCTGCGGCGCCTGGGCCTCTCCGGCCGCAGCTTCGTGCCGATGCTCATCGGCTTTGGCTGCTCGGTGCCCGCGATCATGTCCACGCGCACCCTGCCCTCCGAGCACGACCGCAAGATGACGGTCATGCTCACGCCGTTCATGAGCTGCTCGGCCAAGGTGCCGGTCTATGCGCTCTTCTCGGCCGCGTTCTTCCCTGAGTGTGCGCCGCTCGTGACGATCGCGATGTACGTGATGGGCATCGTGGTGGGCATCCTCGTGGCGCTGGTCCTCAAGGGGACGGCCTTCAGGGGGGACCCGGTTCCCTTTGTGATGGAGCTTCCCAACTACCGCATGCCGGCGCCCCGCACCGTGGCGCGCCTGGCCTGGGACAAGGCCAAGGGCTTTGCCACCAAGGCGTTCACGATCATCTTTGTGGCGAGCGTGGTGATCTGGTTCCTGCAGACCTTTGACGTGCGCCTGAACGTGGTCTCCGACCAGAGCGCGAGCATGCTCGCCGCGCTGGGGGCGCTCCTGGCGCCGCTCTTTGCGCCGCTGGGGTTTGGCTCCTGGGAGGCGGCCGCGGCGCTTGCGGCGGGCTTTGGCGCCAAGGAGAACGTCGTGGCCACGCTGACCGTCCTCATGGGCGGGTCCACGGCGGGGCTGGCGACGCTCTTCTCGCCGCTCACGGCGTTTGTGTTCCTCACGTTTGTGCTGCTCTACACGCCGTGCGTGGCCGCGGTCTCGGCCGTGCGCGGCGAGCTTGGCACGCGCATGATGTGGGCCGTGATCGCCATGCAGTGCGGCGTGGCGTGGGTCGTGGCGCTGGCGGTGCGGCTCGCGGGGCTCGCGCTCGGGCTGGGGTAGCGCGGGGCTGCGGGCGGGGCGGCTGTTCCGGCCGGCCTGGCTGTTCCGGCCGGCCTGGCTGTTCCGGCCGGCCTGGCCGAAATTGGGTGGCATCTTTGATGCTCCGCGTCGCCCCGGACGAAATTGGGTGGCATCTTTGATGCTCCGCGCCGCCAAGGGGGACCCCGACGGTCCTTCTCGCCCGCGTCATCAGGGGAAACGCGAGGGGGCGACCCCGGCGAGCGGCCTGGCGGGCGCCTGCACATCAAACATGCCACCCAATACCGGAGCGAGGGGCCCGAAAGGCGGAGGCCGGACCGCGCGGAAGGGGCCCCACCCAAAACAGTCCCCGGGCGCGGCCCGGTGCTGCCCGCGCGGTCCCGCCCCGGCCGAGCCCTCGCCCCAACCCTACGCTCCGCGCAAATGGGTACACAAACGCTAGGACGCCGCTTACGAGCGCCTGACGCGCGCGGCGTAGCGTTGTCATCCCAACAGAAGGAGCAGTGATGGCAGACAGGAACAACCTCGCGGACCCCGCGTCCGCGCCCACGCCCGAGGAGCCCCTCGGCACCACCTACCACCGCGGCCCCGTGATCTTGCGCGGGCCCATGATCCCCTCCGACACCACCACGGGAAACCTGCTCGCGCCCGAGGGCTCGACGGACTGGCTGCACATGGACCCGTGGCGCGTCCTGCGCATCCAGGCCGAGTTCGTGGACGGCTTCGGTGCGCTCGCGGAGCTGGGGCCGGCCGTGACCGTCTTTGGCTCGGCCCGCACGCCGCGCACCGACCCGATGTATCGCGCCGCGCGGCACGTGGGCAGGAAGCTCGCCGAGGCGGGCGTGGCCGTGATCACGGGAGGCGGGCCCGGCATCATGGAGGCCGCCAACTGCGGCGCCGCGCGCGCCGGCGGCAAGTCCGTGGGCCTGGGGATCGAGCTGCCGCACGAGCAGGGCATCAACAAGTGGGTCAACCTGGGCATGACCTTCCGCTACTTCTTCGTGCGCAAGACGATGTTCGTCAAGTACTCGAGCGGCGCCATCATCTTCCCGGGTGGCTTTGGGACGCTTGACGAGGCCTTTGAGCTGCTCACGCTCGTCCAGACGCACAAGGTGGCCACCACGCCCGTGGTGCTCTTTGGCACCGAGTACTGGTCCGGCCTCATGTCGTGGCTCGAGGGCACCGTGCTCGACGCGGGCAACATCTCGCCGCTCGACCCCGAGCTCGTGGTCATGACCGACGACGAGGACGAGGCCGTCCGCGTGGCGCTCTCCGCCCTGTCGCGCTAGCCTGCGGCAACCTTACCAAACCGTCACCCGCCCGTAAGGCCAATCGATGGCCCTCCCGGTCGCTCGCGAGGAGAATGGGGGCAGGCCCACGACGCCGCGCCCGGCGACTCGGCGCGCGTCGGGGCCTCTGCAACCGCGAGGGGGGAGGCAACGATGATGGAGACGATGAGGGCGACCGAGCGCAGCGTCCTTCTGGGCTGCCTGGCCGTGTCGGTCCTTCTAGGCGGCGTGGCCCTGGGGCTCCTCCTTCGCGTCGCGGGGGCGTAGGCGCCCGAGCGTGAGGGGCCCGGGCGCCCGGCTTTCGGGCCCCTCGCGTCGGGATTGGGTGGCATGTTTGATGTGAGGGCACCCTCTCGGCGGCGCGCTGGGCCCGGCCGCTCGCGTTTCCCCAGATGGCGCGGGCGAGAAGAACCGTCAGAGGTCCCCTTGGCGGCGGGAGCATCAAAGATGCCACCCAATCTCGGCCGGAACACCCCGGCCCCGCCCGCCGCCCGCCCCGGCACCGGGCGAGAAGAACCTGCGCCCCGCGCTCTGTAAGGCTTGCGCAAGCGCTGCCGCCCCGTGCCGCCCGGCACGGGCGCGCATGGCATGATGGTACGGACGAGAGGAGGCGACATGGCGGACACCGGTACGGCGCCCGACCCCCGCGCCCGCGCCAGGCGGCGCGCGCTCGCCATCGGAGGCGTGGTCCTCGTTGGGCTGGGCGTCGCCGCCTGCTGCTGGCGGTGGCTTCCCGGGCTCTATGCCTGGCTCTCCGACCCCGCCGCGGTGCGAGGGCTCGTCGGCGAGCACGCGGTGCTCTCTCGCCTTGCCCTCGGCGCGGTGAACGCGCTTCAGATCATGCTGGCGTTTCTGCCCGGGGAGCCCGTCGAGCTGGCGTCGGGCTACGCCTTCGGGCTCTGGGAGGGGACGCTGGTGTGCCTGGCCGCAAGCGCTGTGGCCTCGACCGCGATCTTCTGGGCCGTGCGGCGCTGGGGCTGGCGGCTCGTGGGCGTCTTCTTTGACCGCTCTCACCTGGAGCGCTTTGGCTGGCTCTCCAACGCCCGGCGCCTCGAGCTCCTGATGCTCGTCGTGTTTCTCATCCCCGGGACGCCCAAGGACTTTCTCACGTACTTCGCGGGGCTGACGGACATGCGCTTCGGTGCCGTGCTCGCGATCACGACGCTGGGCCGGATTCCCTCCATCGTGACGTCGACGGTTGCGGCGTCGGCCTTTGGCGACGGGAACTACGCCGTCGCGGTGGGGGCCGTCTGCGTGGCGGTGGCGCTCGCGGCGGTGGGCGGCCTGGCGTACCGGCGCTTCGAGGCCCGCGTGCGCTGCTAGCGGGCGCGCGAGCCGGGCCCGGAATCGGCCGGCGTGCCCGGGTTCTTATCGGCCGGCGAAATAGCATACAAAGTTGCCCCCCGCGCCTCAAAAAAGACGCGTCTGAGGGCATCTCTGCATGTTATTTCCCTTGACGAGAAGAACCCGGCGCCCGCGGCGCCCGCGGCGCGCTAGAAGGTCGCCATGATCTTGCGGAGGGCGTCGGCGGCGGTGGCCTCGTCCGGGCCGCTCACGCGCACCACGACGTGCTCCCCGCTGCGCACGCAGAGCATCGTGATCTCGAGGACCTGCTTGGCGTCCACGACGCGCCCGGCGTGCTCGAGCGTCACGTGGCTGCGCCACCGCCCCGCCTCGCTGGCGAGAAGAACGGCGAGCTGGATGTGAAGGCCCAGGGGGTCGGTGATGTCGCAGGGCAGTTCGAGCATGGGGTCCTCTCGGGGGTCGAGGCGGGCGCCCGACTCCATAAACCTTACGTCACGCTCCGCCTGGCGACGGGCGGGCTTTGGGCGAGCGTGGCCTTGGGGCCGCCGACCGGTCGCGCGCGGGGCGACGGAGGGTGACGGCGGCCGCCGAGGCGTCCCGGGCGCGCGGCGGGCGTGCCTGATATGCTGGGCGCATGGCAGACTACGTGCACATAGCCCACGGGTTCGACCCGGTCTTTGACGAGCGGAGCCGCGTGCTCGTGCTGGGGTCGTTCCCCTCGGTGCTCTCCCGCGAGAACCGCTTCTACTACGGCAACCCCCAGAATCGCTTCTGGCGCGTGATGGCCGCCGCTCTGGGCGAGGACGTGCCCGCCCTCGAGGACATCGGTGGCAAGCGCGTGCTGCTCCTGCGGCACGGTGTCGCGCTCTGGGACGTGATCGAGAGCTGCGACATCCGGGGCTCCTCCGACGCCTCGATCAGAAACGTGGTCCCCGCCGACGTGGCGCGCATCACGGGGGCGGCGCCGGTGCGCGCCGTACTCTGCAACGGCGGCACGGCCGGGCGCCTCTACCGTCGCTGGCTCGAGCCGGTGGTGGGCCTTCCCGCCGAGACGCTGCCGTCGACGAGCCCGGCCAACGCCTCGTGGTCGCTCCCGCGCCTGACGGAGCGCTGGCGGGAGGCGCTCCTCGACGCGCTGGGGGAGTGAGCGGCCCCCCGCCCGGGGCACCCCGCCCCGGCGCCCCGGTCCGCCCCGGGCACCCTCCCAACGCAGTCCGGGCCGCGCGCCGGATGACGCGCGGCCCGGGAGTCGCCTCAGGTCGATGGTGTCGGCCGCGCCCTCTGGCGGGCCCGTCGGACGGCCGCGCTACTCTGCGAGCAGCGCCTCGACGTCCGCGCGGGCCGGCATCGCGGGAATGGCGCCGCGCTTGCGGACGCAGAGCGACGCAACCGCGTTGCCGAGGCGCGCGAACCCGGCCGCGTCCTCGACGCCGACCTCCTCGGGGCGCTTGCCGCTCTCGCAGAAGCCCGCGAGGAAGCCTCCCCAGAAGGAGTCTCCGGCGCCCGTGGCGTCCACGGCGTCGGCGGCAAAGCCGGGCACGGTGGCGCCGCCGTCCGCGCAGCGCACGTAGGCGCCCGCCCCGCCGAGCGTCACGGCCACGACCTTGGGGCCCAGCCCCAGGAGCGCCGCGGCCGCGGCCTCGGGGTCGTCAAGGCCCGTGAGCAGCGCGCACTCCTCGTCGGAGAGCTTCATGAGGTCCATCTGCGGCACCACGGCGCGCATCTGCTCCACGGCCGCCTCGACGGAGGGCCACAGGTTCGCCCGGTAGTTGGGGTCGTAGGAGGTGACGCAGCCGGCCTCGCGCGCCACGCGCAGGGCCTCGAGCGTGGCCGAGCGCGCGGGCTCGTCGGTGAGCGAGAGCGACCCCACGTGGAAGACGTGCGAGCTGGAGATCACGTCGCGCGCGAGCTCGTCGGGGGTGATGCGGGTGTCGGCGCCCGGCTTGCGCGCGAAGGAGAACTCGCGCTCGCCGTCGGGCGAGAGGGCGACGAAGGCAAGCGTCGTGAAGGCGTCCGGGTCCAGGACGAGGCCCGTCACGTCGACGCCCTGCTCCTCGAGGGTCGCGCGCAGGAACTCCCCGTGCATGTCGCGGCCCACCTTCCCCAAAAACGCGGTCCGGTGCCCCAGGCGCTCGAGCGCCACGAGCACGTTGGCCGGCGCGCCGCCGGCGTTGCGCTCGAAGAGCCGCTGGCCTCCCGCGGAGGTCCCGGCGTCGGTGAAGTCGATGAGGAGCTCGCCCAAGGTGCTGACAGAGAACATCGAGGGTCCTTTCTTTGGAGGAACCGATTCGACCTGAGATTATGAGGCTTTCTCACGCGGCCGCCCGCGCTTCTCGGCAAGAGGTCGGTGCGCCCTAGGCGTACGTGCCCGCCATCCCGTCGCCCATCTCCCAGGCGTGCAAAAGTGCCTGTCCCTTTTGCACGAGCGTGAGGTGCTCGGAGCGGGGGAACCAGCGGGTGGCAAAGGCGAGCGCGCCGTCGTTCACAAAAACCTCGACGGCCGAGTCGTCAACAAGGACGCGCAGGTCACGGACCTCATCGCACGCCGTCTCGCGCACCTTTCGCCCGGCGCCCACGCGCTCGTCGAGAAACTCCAGCCGCACGGAGCCACCCGCGCACGCGAGCCTCAGCGCACCGTCCAGGACAAGCTCGAGCGACCCCTCCACGCCGGCGAGAAGAACGTCGGCCCGGTGCTCGGGCAGCACGAGCGTCCCGTCCGCGGCAAGCTCGTGGCGCTCCCCTCGCAGGGCCTCGAGCTCCGCGACCGGGCGCTGGAGCACCGACGCGCCGTCCGCCGCGAGCTCGCGCGGGACGGTGAGGCAGTGGCACCACGAGAGGCCCTCGGGCGCGCTCTCCCAGGGCGCCTCGGGCATGCCCATCCAGCCGATGAGGATCGTGCGGCCGGACTCGTCGACGAAGGACTGCGGCGCGTAGAAGTCAAAGCCGTGGTCCCAGAGGCGGAAGCGGCGCGCGTCGAGCACGAGGTCGTCCCCGTCCTCGCTCGCGAGCGCGGCCCCGTCGGGCAGGGGCAGGTAGCCGGAGACGTCGCGCAGGCCGCCCGACCACGGGCGGCCCTCCATGCCCTGCGGGCAGATGGAGAGCCACGCGCGCCCGTCAAGCGCCACCCGGTCCGGGCACTCCCACATGAAGCCGAAGGGCTCGCCGGTGCGCACGGCGCCGACGTTCTCCCAGGAGAGGCCGTCCTCGGAGCGCAGCCTGAGCACGAGCCCGCGGTCGTCCGTGTCGCGCGCGCCGAGGATCATCCACCACGCGCCGCCCTCGCGCCAGACCTTGGGGTCGCGAACGTGGCAGGTGCAGAAGGCGGGGTAGTCGGGGTTTCTCAGCAGCACGTTCTTCTCGCCCAGGGAGAGCGTGCCGGGCTCTCTGCCCTCCACGGCCTCGATGAGGATCTGCGCGGCGCGCCGGCCGGTGCGCACGTAGTCGTGGTCCCCGGGCTCCTTCACGTTCCCGGTGTAGTAGAGGCGCACGCCGTCCTCCCCGGGCACGGCGCAGCCGGAGTAGGCGCCGGAGGCCTCGTCGGGCGTGTCGGGCGCGATGGCAAACGCGGTGCCGTCGCTGCGCCAGTGGACGAGGTCCTCGCTCGCGAAGTGCCCCCACCCGCGCGGCGCGCCCGGCTGGGGCCAGTCGGGGCTGTACTGGTGGAACACGTGGTAGGTGCCGTGGTACTGGCAGAGGCCGTTGGGGTCGTTGAGCCAGCCCGTGGGGGGCATGAGATGAAAGCCCATGCGCCAGCGCTCGTGTGTCATGAGGGCTCCTCGTCTGTGGGTGGATGGGGCGGCGCCCGGGGCGCGGGCGCCGAGGGACGGGCTCCGGCGGGATGCCGGGGCCCGTGCAGGGGGGGCTTAGGAGAGCTCGACGAGGGCGTCGCCGGCGCGCACGGTCGTGCCCGTGTGCGGCGTCACCCCCGTGTAGGCGTCCGCGTTGGTGACGATGACCGGCGTCACGGGGTCGAGCCCGGCGGCGCGGATGGCGTCGAGGTCGACGTCCATGAGGAGCTGGCCGGCCTCCACATGGTCGCCCACCTTGACGTGCGCGGTGAACGGCCTGCCCTCGAGCGTCACGGTGTCGATGCCGATGTGCATGAGGACCTCGCAGCCGGCGTCGGTGGTCATGCCGAGCGCGTGGCCGGTCTCGGCGAGCACGGTGACGGTGCCCGCAGCAGGGGCGTAGAGTCTGCCCTCGGTCGGGCGCACGGCGGCGCCGGGGCCCATGGCCTCGCTTGCGAAGACGGGGTCTCCGACCTCGGACATGGGGATGGCCTCGCCCGCCATCGGGGCGAGAAGGACCTCGGCGCGCACGGCGGGCGCGGCGTCGGTCACGGCCGCGACGGCGGCGTCGGCAGCGGCGGCGGAGAGGGCGGCGGCGTTGGCCTCGTCGGTCGCGGGGGCGCTGACGGAGGCCTGGACGACGGGCTGCTCGGCGGCGGGCTCCGGGTCCTTGTAGAGCATGAAGGAGATGGCAAAGGCCGCGATGCCCGCGATGGCGAACATGATCACGTACTGGACGGGCTGGTTCAGGCAGAGCAGGATGCCAAAGATGCCGGTGACGCCGGTGCCCGCGGCGGCGAGCCCCACGATCGAGGCGAACATGGCGCCCAGGCCGCCGCCGATGCAGCCGGCGACGAACGGCTTCACGAAGCGCAGGTTCACGCCGAAGATGGCGGGCTCGGTGATGCCCATGAACGCGGAGAGCGAGGAGGGGAGGGCGAGCGAGCGGATCTTGACGTCACGGGTCTTGAGGGCCACGGCAAGCGCCGCGCCGGCCTGGCCGATGTTGGCGGCGCTGGCGAGCGGCAGCCAGTAGGTCACGCCGTACGTGGCGATCTGGCCGAGGTCGATCGTGGTGTACATCTGGTGGATGCCGGTGACGACGGTGGGGGCGTAGAGGGCGCCCATGATGAGCGAGCCCAGGCCAAGGGGCAGCGTGAGCAGGAACTGGATGCCGCCGATGATGGCGTTTTCCGCCCACACGAAGATCGGGCCAACGGCGAGCATGGTGATGTAGGCCGTGGCCGCCACCGAGACGAGCGGCGTCACGAAGAGGTCAAAGGCCTCCGGGACCACCTTGTGCAGGCGCTTCTCGATGAAGGCGAGGATGCCCGCCGCGATGACGATGGGGATGACGTGGCCCTGGTAGCCGGTCCACTCGATGGAGTAGAGGCCGGGGATGACGGCGTAGGTCTGCTGCACGCCCTCGGTGGCCACGGTGTTGGCGTTCTGCAGGCCCGGGTTGATGAGCAGCATGCCCACGACGGCGCCGAGGTAGGGGTTGGCGCCGAAGGCCTTGGCCGCGGAGAAGCCGATGAGGATCTGCAGGAACGTGAACGCCGTGTTGGAGACGAGGTTCAGGATCTGGTACCAGGCGTTGTTGGTGTCGAGCGTGATGAAGCCGTTGGCGTCCATGAAGGAGAGCGCGCTCATGATGCCGAGCAGCAGGCCCGAGGCCACGATGGCCGGGATGATGGGCACGAAGACGTCTCCCAGGAGCTTGATCGCGCGCATGAACGGGTTGGTCTGCTGCTGGGCGGCGGCCTCCTTGACCTCGGCCTTGGTGGCGGCCGTGATGTGGCCGAGGGCGATGAACTCGTCGTAGACCTTGTTCACCGTGCCGGTGCCGTAGATGACCTGGAGCTGCCCGGACGCCTTGAAGTTGCCCTTGGCGCCGGTGGCGTTGTCCACCTTGGCCTGGTCGACCTTCGCGTCGTCGGCGAGCACGAGGCGCAGGCGCGTGGCGCAGTGCGCGGCCGAGACCACGTTCCCCGGCCCTCCTATGGCGTCCAGGATCTCCTGGGCCGCCTGCCTGTAGTCAAGTGCCATGTGAACCACCTTTCTCTCTCCCCCTCGTAGTTTGACCCTGCGTGAAAACGTTCTCACATGGAATCGTTCTCACCATAGGGCATCACGGGGGAGACGTCCAGAGAAGACCGTGGGCGGCAGGTTCTTCTCGCCAAGCGGCGCGTCTGGCAAAAGGTTGGGCCGAATGTCGTGGGGTGGGGAGGCGCCTTAGCGGGTCGAGTTGCGGGCGACGACCTCAAAGCCCATCTTGACCTCGCGCGGGACCGAGTCGTCCCCGGTCATGATGCCCACGAGCATCTTGGCCGCCTCGGCGCCGGAGGTCCGATAGTGGTGGTGGACCGTGGTGAGCGTGGGCATGACGATCTGCGAGAGCTCGGCGTCGCCGACTCCCGTGACCGAGACGTCCCCGGGCACGCTGCGGCCGTACTCGCGCAGGCAGGTGAGGGCGCCGTAGGCGATCGAGTCCGTCGCGCACACGATGGCGTCGACGTCGGGGACGGCGTCGAGCAGGGCCTCGGCCTGCTCGTAGCCGGAGTCCACGCTGAACTCCGCCACGCGCATGGCCTCCGGCGCGACCTCGAGCCCGGCCGCCTCGCACGCGGCGAGGAAGCCCGCGCGACGCATGTGGCCCGCGGAGACGTCCTCGTCGAAGACGCCGACGTAGCCCGGCCGGCGCGCCCCGCGCAGGGCGAGCGCGGACACCTCGCGCACGGCGCGCTCGTCGTCCTGGTAGACGCATGCGCGCCCGTCGAGCCTCTGGTCGAGCACGACGAGCGGGACGGGCAGGGAGGAGAAGGCCTCCTCGTGCTCGGGCGTGATCACCGTGGCGATGAGGATGACGCCGTCGACCTGGCTCTTCTCCGAGAAGAGGCGCAAGAACTCGACCTCGCGCGCGGCGTCGTTGTCCGTGTTGGCCAGGAGCACCTGGTATCCCGCGCCGTTCAGGACCGAGGTGATGCCGGCGACCATCCGGCTCACGGAGGCGGAGTTGATCTTGGGGATGATGACGCCGACGACCTCGGTCTTGCCGGTCCGCAGGGTCTTGGCCTGGCGGGAGGGCACGTAGCCGGTCCGCTCGATGACGCGCCGGATGGCTGCGCGCTTCTCCTGGCTGACGTAGCCGTCGTTCAGGTAGCGCGAGACCGTCGCGCGCGAGACGCCCGCCATCTGTGCGATCTGGTTGATGTCCATGTGCTCTCCCTCCGTACGAGTCGAGTGTAGCGGACCCGCGCGGGCGGGGAGGACCGTGGGCGTGCCCCGTTTTCTTGTTGGTCAACTCTCATTTGAACGACGTAGCGTCGTGATGAAACGAGTCCTTAATATGCGAGAATTTATTGCCGCTGCGCCTGCGAGGCGCTCGTCGACGCGTCTCGAATAGGCCGGGGGGAGGTTGCTCCGAGTATGAACATCAAGCAGCTGCGCTATGTCACGTCGATTCTCGCCATGGGAAGCTTCTCATCCGCGGCGGCGCGCGAGGGCGTCTCCGTCCAGGCGGTGTCGAAGGCCATGTCAGAGCTTGAGGGCGAGGTCGGCGAGCCTCTTTTCAACCGCACGAGCTCGGGCGTGAGCCCCACGCCCCTCGGTCGCGCCTTCGGGCTGCGCGCGGGCAAGGTGCTGAAGGAGTTCGACGCCCTCGAGCGCTTTGCGCGCTCGCGCGGCGACGAGGCGCGCGGGCTCAGGATGGGCTTCTGCGCGCCGGCCTTTCCGGGCATCGAGAAGTTCTGCGCCCTCATCCGGGCGGTGACCACGCGCGCCCTCGGCCGTGAGACCGAGGTCCTGCTCACGACCGGCGAGACCTGCGTCGAGGACCTGCGCTCGGGGCGCCTTGACGCCCTTGTCACCATTGGGCAGCTCCACGAGCCCGGCATCGTCTGCGGCAGCCTGGGCACCATGGTGCCGAGCGTCATCATGGCGGAGACCAACCCCCTCGCGCAGAAGTCGATGCTCACGCTGGAGGACATCAACACCTGTCCCGTGCTGCTCTCCCCGAACTTCGACCACTTCAACGAGTCGGTGTGCCGCGCCTTCGTCCGCCGGGGCATGACCTCCGAGCTCGTGGAGGTTCGCAGCGTGGAGGACTACGCCGACCTCATCCAGGGGCACAACGGCCTCTCCTTCCTCGTGGGCGGGGAGTTCCTGGGCCCGATGCCGCACTGCGTGGTCAGGCCGATCGCGCCGCAGGACCGCATGCCGATCCCCATCTGCCTCTCCTCGCTCCAGGGCGCCGACGTGAGCTATCTCGAGCTCCAGCGCGCGCTCTCCGCGATGAAGATCCTCTCCGCGTAGCCCGCGCGTCCGGGCCGCGCTGCCGGGGCTTCTCCCTCGGGGGCCGCGCTGCCGGGCGCCCCTCGACCAGAGGGCCGTTTTGCCCGAGGTCCTTCTCGCCTGGTCCTTCTCGCTCGCCCCGCGCCGAGCGCCGCGGCCCCCTTCCGGTTACGTACACTCCCGCCGGTTACGTACACTCTTTCCGGTTACGTACACTTCCGCCGGGTACGTACACGGAGCCACAAGTCGTTTACCTGCTGAAATGTAGATTTACCTTGCGAGAAGGACCTTTTCTTGTGTACGTAACCGCCGCGCGTGTACGTAACCGGCGGGGGTGTACGTAACCAGAGGGAGGGGGCGCCGCCGCTGCCGCCGCGGCCACCGCGGCCGCCGCGCTGGGCCCGGAGCTGTCAGACGGCTTTCACGTTTGTGGCCGAGGCGAGAAGAACCGGCGCCCCGCCGCCGCGCTCCGGTGACGCTCGCGGACGTCTCGCCCCCGCCCCCTCGCGCGCGTCCTATACTGCTTGCGTACCGGCGCCCAGGAAGGGGTGCCGACGAGGGAAGGTGGCAATCGTGTCCAACCTCATGCTCATGCGCGCGCCCCAGAAGTACGTCCAGGGCAAGGATGCCCTGCTCAAGTTCCACGACGAGATGGAGAGCCTGGGCCATTCGTGGCTGTTCATCTGCTCGAGGAGCGGGTACGCCGCCACGCACGACAAGATCGAGCAGAGCTTTGCGGGCTCTGACGATCGCCGTCGCTACGAGGTCTTTGGCGGCACGTCCTCCGTGGGCGAGATCGAGCGCTTCCGCGCCATCGTCGCCGAGGAGAAGATCGACGTCGTCGTGGGCGTGGGCGGCGGCTCGGCCATCGACACCGCCAAGGCGACGGCGCACTACGAGGGCCGTCCCGTGGCCGTGGTGCCCACCGTCGTGGCCACCGACGCCCCCTGCACCGGCCTCTCCGTCATCTACAACGACGACGGCTCCTTCAACAGCTACCTCTTCTATCCCAAGAATCCCGAGGCGGTCCTCGTTGACTCCGCGGTGATCGCCCAGGCGCCGGTGTCCTTCCTCGTGGCGGGCATGGGCGACGCGCTCGGCACCTACTTCGAGGCCCGTGCCTGCGACCGCACCCACGCGCTCTCCCTGGAGTTTGGCGGCATCACGCGCTCCGCGCTCGCGCTCTGCCGCCTCTGCTACGAGACGCTGCGCGAGTACGGCCCCATGGCCATCGCCGCGTGCGAGCAGCACGTGGTGACGCCGGAGCTCGACGCCGTGATCGAGGCCAACACCTACCTCTCCGGCGTGGGGGCCGACAACGGCGGCCTGGCCGTGGCGCACTCGTTCTACAACGGCCTCACGGCGCTCGGCGGGCACGAGGCCCCGCACGGCTGCTGCGTGGCCTTTGGCACCCTCGTCCAGCTGCTCCTTGAGCGGGCGCCGCGCGCGGAGTTCGAGGAGGTCCAGGGCTTCTGCCGCTCCGTCGGCCTGCCGGTCACGCTGGCCGAGCTCGGCGTCACCACGCACGAGGAGGTCCGCACCATCGCCGAGGCGGCGTGCGTGGAGGGCGAGTCCATCCACAACATGGCGGGCGACGTCACGCCGGACGAGCTCTTCGACGCGATCGTGCTCGCCGACGCGCTCGGCCGCGCGTAGCGCGGGGCGTCAGGCCCCGCCGTCCGCCCGCCGCCGGTGGTCGGGCGCCGGCGGCGGGCAGAGAACGGAAGAAAGGGGCGCTCGGCCATCCCCTGGCCGGGCGCCCCCTTGTACCGCTGCGTGTCCCGTTGCCCGTGACCTCGGCCCTACCAGGTGACGTACCAGGCGAAGTCCCATGCGGGCAGCTCGAAGTTCTCGAAGGTGCGCCTCCTGCCGCCCGTGAGGAGGTTCTTGTAGAGGCCGCGCTCCGGCATCCAGACCGTGCGGGGCTCGTCGCTGAAGTTGAAGACGGCGTGCAGCGTGTCCTTGCCGGAGCGGCGGCGAATCCATAGGATCGCGGGGTCGCTGTAGTCGACGACGTGCGTCTCGGCGTCGGCGTCAAAGACCGGCTCGGCGCGCCGGATCTCCTCGAGGTGCTCGAGGGCGTGGAAGACGCGGTCCTGCACGCTGCTCTTCTCGTCAATGGCCGACACGAGCGACCAGTCGAGGCGGCCGCGGTGGATGTAGCGGGAGTCGTCGGCCTTCTCGGGGTCGTCGTGGTAGGAGTAGTCGTTGACCTGGGCGATCTCGTCACCGCTGTAGATGATGGGCAGGCCCGACTGCGAGAGCAGGTAGGCGTGGAGCATGACGTCCTTGCGGATGGCGAGGTCCATGGCGGGCTCGCTGCCCTCAAAGCCCGCCGCCTCGATGCCGCACATGGAGGCCGTGGTGGCGCAGAAGCGCGCGTCGCCCGTGATTGGGTCGGCGTTGTAGAGCTCGCCGCGCGAGGTGCTGCCCGGCGTGAGGCCCTGGAAGTAGTCGTTGAGGTACTTCTTGTGCGGCACCTCCTGCATGCCCCACTCGGCGAGGGTGTCGTAGTCAAGGCCCCAGCCAATGTCGTCGTGGCAGCGGAGGTAGTTGAGGAAGGTGTACTCGTGCGGAAGGCCGCAGACGGCCTCGAGCTGGCGGCGCAGGAGGCGCGTGTCGCGGCAGGCGACGGTGTGCCAGGTGGTTGCCATGGTGGTCACGTTGTAGAGCATGTGGCACTCGGGCTTCTCGGGCGTGCCGAAGTAGGGGACCACCTCGACGGGCGCCATGACGACCTCGCCCAGAAGCACGATGCCCGGGCACACGACCTCGCCGATCATGCGCATCATGCGCACGATGGTGTGGACCTGGGGGAGGTTCCGGCAGTTGGTGCCGAGCTGCTTCCAGATGTAGGGCACGGCGTCGATGCGGATGATGTCCATGCCCTGGTTGGCCAGGTAGAGGAAGTTGTACATCATTTCGTTGAAGACGCGGGGGTTGCGATAGTTGAGGTCCCACTGGTAGGGGTAGAACTGCGTCATGACCGACTGGCCGAGCTCCGGCAGGTAGGTGTAGTGCCCGGGGGCGGTGGTGGGGAAGACCTGGGGGACGTCGCGGGTGTACTGCTCGATGACCTGCGGGTTGCTCTCGAAGAAGTAGCGGCTCATGTACTCGCCCTCGCCGGCGCGGGCGCGCCGCGCCCACTCGTGCTCGTCGGAGGTGTGGTTCATGACGAAGTCCATGCAGAGGCTGATGCCGCGCTCGTGGCACTTCTCGGCAAGGTGGGCGAGGTCGTCCATCGTGCCAAGCTCGGGCTTCACGCGGCGGAAGTCCTTGACGGCGTAGCCGCCGTCGGAGCGGCTGCGGTCCGCCGGGGTGTCCAGAAACGGCATGAGGTGCAGGTAGTTGACGTTGCAGCCCTCCAGGTAGTCGAGCTTGTCCTCAACGCCTCGGATGGTGCCGGCGAAGTTGTCGATGTACATCTGCATGCCGAGCATCGCGCGGTCCCGATACCACGCGCCGGCGGCCTCGCGCTGCTCGTCGAGCGCGCGCAGCTGCTCGGAGCGCGCGGCGTGGAAGGCCCTCATCTGGTCGACGAGCTCGGCGAACATGTCGCCGTTTCCGTAGAGCTCCATGTAGAGCCAGCGGAGCTCGTCGTGGTGGCGCGCCAGGCGGGCCTCAAAGGCGACGTCCTCGCGGGAGCTCTGCCGCATGCGATCCGCGGCCTGGGCAAGGGGATTCTCTTTGGCGGTGCTCGAGGAGGCGCACTTGGCTGACATAGGGATAATTCCTTCCATAGTTATGCCTAAATCTACGTATTACGGATAGATAGTATGCGGTCTGCGACTCTTCGGGAACGCCTTTCCGCGAGCGGGCTAACTTTGGGTGGGAACGTTCTCTGTGGCTGTGTTCTGCGGTGATTTGGTGGCGGCGCCGGGCGAGAAGGACGGCGGGCTAGGCGAGAAGGACGGCGGGCCCGCCCGCCGTGACCGCCTGCCCTGTCGCCCCTCTCGCGAGGGGTCAGCCGCGGTGCCCGCCGCGGTTTGCCTCGCGGCCCTGGCCGGCGCGGTTGCGCCCCGCCGCGTTCGAGCCGCGCTTCCCGCCGGCGGGCCCTGCGCCCCCGCGCGCCTGGCCGCCCGGCCTCCCGCCCGGGCGAGCGCCCCCGCGCGCGGGGTTCTTCTCGCCCTTGCCCTTGACGCCGTGCGGCCGAACCGGGCGGATGAGGCACTTCTTGCCGTATCCGATGAGGTCCGTGCGGCCGGCCTTGGTGAGCGCCTCGCGCACGAGGTCGTAGTTCTCGGGGTTGCGGTACTGGATGAGCGCGCGCTGGAGGGCCTTCTCGTGCTGGGTCTTGGGCACGTAGACCCGCCTCATGGTGCGCGGGTCGACGCCGGTGTAGTACATGCACGTGCTCATGGTGGACGGGGTGGGGTAGAAGTCCTGCACCTGCTCGGGCATGTAGCCGAGGTCTCGGCAGTACTCGGCGAGCTCGACGGCCTCCTTGAGGGTGCTCCCGGGGTGGCTGCTCATGAGGTAGGGGACGAGGTACTGGTCCTTCCCGAGCTCCTGGTTGGTCTGGCGGTACGCGCGGACGAACTCGTCGTAGGTCGCGCGGCTCGGCTTGCCCATGACGGAGAGCACCGCGTCGCTCACGTGCTCGGGGGCCACCTTGAGCTGGCCGGAGACGTGGTGCTCGCAGAGCTCGCGCAGGAAGGTGCGGTCGGGGTCGGCAAGGACGTAGTCAAAGCGGATGCCGCTGCGGACGAACACCTTCTTCACGCCGGGCAGCGCCCTCAGCTCGCGCAGAAGGCGCACGTAGTCGGTGTGGCTGACCTCCATCTGCTTGCAGACGCCCGGCCACAGGCAGCGCCGGTGCACGCAGGCGCCGTGGGTGAGCTGCTTTGAGCAGGCGGGCTGGCGGAAGTTGGCCGTGGGGCCGCCCACGTCGTGGATGTAGCCCTTGAAGTCGGGCTCGGCCGTGATGCGGCGCGCCTCGGCGAGCAGGGACTCGTGGCTGCGGGCCTGCACGATGCGCCCCTGGTGGAAGGTCAGCGCGCAGAAGCTGCACTCGCCGAAGCACCCGCGGTTGGAGATCAGGCTCATCTTGACCTCCTTGAGCGCGGGCACGCCCCCGGCCGGCTCGTAGTCCGGGTGGTAGCAGCGCGTGTAGGGCAGGTCGTAGGAGGCGTCGAACTCCTCCTGGGTGAGGGGCCGCGCGGGCGGGTTCTGCACCACGAAGACGCTGTGGGGGTAGGCCTCGACCAGGCGGTGCCCCGTGAACGGGTCCATGTTCTCGTACTGGGTGTTGAAGCTGCGCGCGTAGGCGAGCCGGTCGGCCTCGAGCTCGTCCCAGGAGGGCAGCGTGAGGGCGTCCTCCACGTAGTCGAGCGTGCGCGTGCGATAGGCCGTGCCGTCGACGAAGGTGATCTGGTCGACGGGGATGCCCGCCTCGAGCGCCTCGGCAATCTCCACGATGGGACGCTCGCCCATGCCGTAGATGACGAGGTCGGCGCCCGAGTCCAGCAGCACCGAGCGCTTGAGGCGGTCCTGCCAGTAGTCGTAGTGCGCAAGGCGCCTGAGGCTCGCCTCGATGCCGCCGAGCACGATCGGGGTCTCCTTGAACGTGCGTCGGATGAGGTTTCCGTAGACGACGGTGGCGTGGTCGGGCCGGGCGCCGGTGGCGCCGCCCGGGGTATAGGCGTCCGAGGAGCGGTGGTGCTTGCCCACGCTGTAGTGGTTGACCATGGAGTCCATGTTGCCCGCGGAGACGAGGAACGCCAGGCGCGGCTCGCCGAGCGCCGCGACGCTTGCCGGGTCGCGCCAGTCAGGCTGCGCGATGACGCCCACGCGCCAGCCGTGCGCCTCGAGGACACGGCAGATGATGGCCTGCCCGAAGGACGGGTGGTCGACGTAGGCGTCCCCGCAGACAAAGACGAAGTCGCACCGGTCCCAACCGCGCGCCTCCATGTCCGCGCGCGTGGTGGGGAGGAAGTCCGCGCGCGTGAGCCCGAGCGCCGTGGGCCCGCACGGGTCAAGGTGCGCCTCGGCCCTTCCGCGGCCGGGCGCCGCCGCGCGCGGGCCCTTCCTCCCGGGGCGTCCCCCGCGCGGGGGACGGTGCTTCTGGGGGTGCTGCTGGTGAGGCTTCGCTGCCATGGGCCCTCCTTCGTCGTCCGGCCCATCCTACACCATGGGCCAGGCGCCGCCCGCGCGGGGCCCTTCTCGCCTTGGGGGGCGACGGGCGCCGTGGGGCGCGG
>NZ_NFIU01000022.1 GCF_002159535.1 Olsenella sp. An290
CCCGGGCCCGTGGCGCCTACGCCGCGTGGTCGAACTGGGAGTTGTAGAGCTCCGCGTAGAAGCCGCCCTTGGCGAGCAGGTCCTCGTGGGTGCCCTTCTCGACGATGTCGCCGTCGCGGAGCACCAGGATGACGTCGGCGTTTCTGATCGTGGACAGCCGGTGCGCGATCACGAAGCAGGTCCTACCGCGCATGAGCTCGTCCATCGCGCGCTGGATGAGCTCCTCGGTGCGCGTGTCCACGTTGGACGTGGCCTCGTCGAGGATGAGCGCCGGGCGGTCCGCCAGCACGGCGCGCGCTATGGTGAGGAGCTGGCGCTGGCCCTGGCTGAGGTTGGTGCCCTCCTCGTTCACGACAAAGTCGTAGCCGCCGGCGAGCGTGTGGATGAAGTGGTCGCAGCGCGCCGCCCGCGCGGCCGCCTCGACCTCCTCGTCGGTGGCGTCGGGCCGGCCGTAGCGGATGTTCTCGCGGATGGTGCCGTTGAAGAGCCACGTGTCCTGCAGCACCATTGCGAACTGCTCCCGGAGCGCCGCCCGGTCCCACTCGCGCACGTCCGTGCCGTCCACGTAGAGCGCGCCCGCGTCCACGTCCCAGAAGCGCTGGAGCAGCTTGATGAGCGTGGTCTTGCCCGCGCCCGTGGGGCCCACGATGGCCACGGTCTGGCCGGGCTCCGCCGTGCAGGAGAAGTCGTGGATGATGGTCTGGCCGGGCTCGTAGCCAAAGCGCACGTGGTCGAATGCGACGCGGCCGTCGCGTCGCTCGGGCACCTGCGGGTGCGCGGGCCGCTCCTCCTCGGGAGCCGCCAGGAACTCGAAGACGCGCTCGGTGGCCGCGGCCATGGACTGCATGGTGTTGGACACGTTGGCCAGCTGCTGGATGGGCTGCGTGAAGTTGCGCACGTACTGGATGAAGCTCTGGATGTCGCCGGGGCCCGCCTGCCCGGAGAGGCACAGGCTCGCGCCCACCACCACGACGCCCACGTAGCCCATGTTGCCCACGAGGCTCATGAGCGGCATCATCAGGCCAGAGAGGAACTGGCTCTTCCACGCGCTCTCGAAGAGGCGGTCGTTCTCGCGCTCGAAGTCCTCGACGGAGCGCTCGGCGCGGTCGAAGACCTGGATCACGCCCTGGCCCGCGAAGTCCTCCTCCACGATGCCGTTGACGGTGCCCAGGACCTGCTGCTGCTCGCGGAAGTAGCGCTGCGAGAAGTGCACCACCACGCCCACGATGAGGATTGAGGCCGGCAGCGTGAGCACGGTCACGCCCGTGAGCGGCAGGCTGATCGAGAGCATCATGGCGAGCACGCCCACGACCTGCGTGAGAGAGGTGATGAGCTGCGTGATCGACTGGTTGAGCGACTGCCCGAGGGTGTCCACGTCGTTGGTGATGCGGCTGAGCACGTCGCCCTTGCTGTGCCCGTTGAAGTAGCCCATGGGGACGACCGCGATCTTCTCGGCGATCTCGGTGCGCAGGCGGTAGCAGACCTTCTGCGTGACGCCGGTCATGAGCCAGCCCTGCACGAGGCTGGCCGCCGAGCTCGCCAGGTAGAGGCCCAGAAGGGCCAGCAGCGTGGAGCCGATCCAGGCAAAGTCGACCGTCCCCGTGCCCTGGACGGTGGCCACGAGTCCCTCGAAGAGCTTGGTGGTGACCGACCCCAGGACCTTGGGCCCCACGATGTTAAAGACGACCGAGCACACGGCAAACGCCAGGGCAAGGAGGACGGCGAGCTTGTGTCGTCCCACGTATCCCAGCAGCCTGAGCATGGTGCCCTTGAAGTCCTTGGGCTTCTCGCCGCGTCCGCGGCCTCCTCTGACGGGCGGCATTAGCGCTCGCCTCCCTTCGTTTCGTCAGCGTGCAAAGGTGCCTGTCCCCTTTGCACGTCCAGGCCGAGCTCGGCGGGGGAGAGCTGGCTCTGGGCGATCTCTAGGTACGCGGGGCAGCTCCGCAGCAGCTCCTCGTGGGTGCCCCGCCCCACCACGTGCCCCTCGTCAAGGACGATGATCTCGTCGGCGTGCATGATCGTGGCGATCCGCTGCGCCACCACCACGAGCGCGGCGTCGGTGACGGTGCGGGCGAGCTCGGCGCGCAGGCGCGCGTCCGTGGCGTAGTCGAGCGCGGAGAAGGAGTCGTCAAAGACCACGACCTCGGGGTTCTTGGCCAGGGCGCGCGCGATGGCAAGGCGCTGGCGCTGGCCGCCCGAGACGTTGGAGCCGCCCTGGGAGATGGGCGCGTCGTAGCCCTCGGCGCGCTCCTCGATGAACTCCGAGGCCTGCGCCACGCGCGCGGCCTCGCGCATGCCCTCGTCCGTCACCGCGTCGCCGGCGAACTTGAGGTTGGACTCGACGGTGCCCGAGAAGAGCGTGCCCTTCTGCGGCACGTAGCCGATGCGCGCGCGGAGCTCGGAGAGGCTCCAGTCGCGCACGTCCACCCCGTCGAGGAGAATCCCGCCGCCGGTGACGTCGTAGAGGCGCGGGATGAGCTGCACGAGCGTGGACTTGCCCGAGCCCGTGGAGCCGATGATGCCCGTCATCTTGCCCGCGTGCGTGGTGAAGGAGACCCCCTGGATCACGTCGTAGCGGGCGTCCGGGTACTGGAAGCTCACGTTGCGGAAGGTGAGCTCGCCGCGCGGCGCCCCGGGGGCGGGGAGCTTGGGGTGCTCCGGGTCGCGCACGGAGACCGGGCACGAGAGCACCTCCTCCACGCGCTCGGCCGCCACCTCGGCGCGCGGCAAGATCACGGAGACCATCGTGAGGATCATGAAGGCCATGACGATCTGCATGGTGTAGGAGATGAAGGCCATCATGTCGCCCACCTGCATGACGCCGTCGGCCACGCCGTGCGAGCCCATCCACACGATGAGCACGGTCACGCAGTTCATGACAAACATGAGCAGGGGCATCATGAAGCTCATGGCCCGGTTGGTGAAGAGCTGGGTGTCCATGAGCTGGCGGCTCGCGTCGTCAAAGCGCTCGAGCTCGTGGCGCTCGCGCCCGAAGGCGCGGATGGGCATGAGGCCGTCGAGCATCTCGCGCGCCACGAGGTTCACGCGGTCCACGTAGGACTGCATGCGCTTGAACTTGGGCATGGTGATGCCCATGAGCACGCCCACGACGGCGCAGACCGCGATCACGGCCACGCCGATCGTCCACTCGAGGCCGGTCGAGGTGGCGAGCACGCGCATCACGGCAACGGCTCCCATGATCGGGGCAAGGAGCACGAGGCGCATGAACATCGTCACGGCCATCTGGACCTGCTGGATGTCGTTGGTGCACCGCGTGATGAGCGACGCCTGGGAGAACGTGTTGACCTCGGCGGGCGAGAAGGACATCACCTTGGCGAAGGTCTCGCGGCGCAGGTCCCGCGCGATGGTGGCGGCCGTGCGCGAGGCGACCGCGCCGGTGAGGACCGTGGCCACGAGGCTCACGAGGCACAGCCCAAACATGATGGCGGCGGTGCGCCCGAGGTAGGCGTTCTGGACGTCGGCCGCGGCGATGCCCTGGGCCTCGTACTCGGCGCTCACGTAGGAGATGGCGCGCTGGGTGACGATCGTGCCGCCCATGGAGCCCGTCTGCTCGCCGAGGGCCTCCGCCGCGCTGGCGAGCTGCTCGCGCGTGACGGCGCCCGCGTCAACGAGGGCGCGCAGGTCGTCGAGGTCGAGGGTGGCGGGTGCGGCGGCGGTGGCGCCTTCGGGGGCGGCTGCCGCGCCGGCGTCGCCCGTGCCGGTGGCGGTGCCCGTGCCAGCGCCGCCCGTCATCCCGGCGAGCGCTGAGGCGTCCACCCCCTGCTCCAGCGCGAGCACGGCGACCTCGGGCAGCTCCATGATCCGTGCGAGCTCGGAGCCCTCGTCCTTCTCGGCGGGGGAGCCCTGGAAGGCGCGGATGCCCTGGGCGTCGGCGGGCGCGAAGGCGGCCTCGACCGCGGCCGCGTCGTCGGCCGTCATGAAGAGCTCGAGGGCGTCGAGGGCGTCCGCGCGGATCGTGTCCGGCACGGGGCTCTCAACGCCGCCCTGCTGGATGCCCACGTCCACGATCTCGGACATGTAGGTGGGCAGGGCCAGGTCGGCGTTCGACTGGACCACGAGCAGGGCCACCACGGCGAGCACGGCGAGCACGTGATGGCGGAAGAGCTTCACGATCCTCATGCGACGCCCCCCTCCGCGACGTGGGCCTCGACGATGCGGCGCGACTTCCCGATGATGCGCACGAGCTCGCGCGCATCGTGCTCCCCGAGCGCGTCCAGGTAGCGCACGAGCACGTTGCGCATCTCTGCGCGGTTGGCGTCGGCGCGCTCGATGCCGGCGGGCGTGAGGCTCACCTCGACGCCGCGGCGGTCGGTCTCCGAGGGCCGGCGCTCGATGAGCCCCTTCTCCTCGAGGCTTCTGAGCACGTTTGCCACGCGCGCGCTCGAGATGTGCCCGTCGAGCGCGAGGTCCTTGGGCGCGAGCGACGCCTCGGCGCGGCGCAGGGCCTCAAGGACGGCGGTCTCGCCGCGCGTCGAGTTGCGCACGCGGGGTGTGAGCAGGTGCTCGATGCGCGCCGTCTCGTCGATGAACGTGCGCGCGAGCTCCGTGTAGAGCTCCTCTCCCTCCATGCATACTCCTAACACTAGAAGATACTTACGGTGTTAGGTAATACCCAGACGGCGGGGGCGCGAGCGCTGGGGGTCTGTCACCACGACTTCTTCACGCGCGTTCTTCTCGCCCGCGTGACTTGTAGCGAGTTTTTGCGACGAGCTCACTCAAACTCACGCTTCCGGCCCCGAAAGCGTGACTTCCAGCGAGCTGCCAAAACGAGCTCACTCAAACTCACGCTCTGGCGAGAAAAGCGTGACTTCCAGCGAGCTGCCAAGACAAGCTCGCTCAAACTCACGTTTTCAGCCCTGAAAGCGTGACTTGTGACGCGCCAGCTAGACAGGCTCACCAAAAGTCACGTTTCCAGCCCGGAACCGTGACCTTTGGTGAGTTGCGACGGCAAGCTCGCAGAAGATCACGCTCTGGCGAAAAAAGCGTGACTTCCAGCGAGCTACCAAGACAAGCTCACTCAAACTCACGCTTCCGGCCCCGAAAGCGTGACTTTCAGTGAGCTGCGGGCACGCCACCGCCCGCGTGTTCTTCTCGCCAGCTGTCTTGTCACCTGTAAAGTTTGCTGTCATACTGTCGGAGTTTGCAAAAGAGGGGAGCACACATGCTGACGGAGGAGCTGCGCGCCGAGGTCGCGCGTCTCAAGCGAGAGCGCGACGCCGTGGTGCTGGCGCACTACTACGTGCCGCCCGAGACCCAGGAGCTGGCCGACCACGTGGGCGACTCGTTCGCGCTGGCCCGCCTTGCCGCGACGCTGCCCAACCGCACCCTCGTCTTTGCCGGCGTGCGCTTCATGGCCGAGAGCGCCAAGCTCCTCTCTCCCGAGAAGACCGTCCTCATGCCGGACGTGACGGCGGACTGCCCGATGGCGCACATGGTCCGTCGCGAGACCGTGGACGCCGCGCGTCGGCAGTACGGCGACGACGTGGCGGTGGTGTGCTACGTGAACTCCACGGCCGAGGTGAAGTCGTGGTCGGACGTGTGCGTGACGTCGTCCAACGCCGTGCGGATCGTGCGCGCGCTGCCCCAGCGAAACGTGCTCTTTGTTCCGGACCGTCACCTCGGCCGCTACGTGGCGAGCCAGGTGCCCGAGAAAAACGTCATCCTGAACGACGGCTTCTGCCCCATCCATCAGGCCATCTCCGCAGCCGAGGTCGAGGCGCTCATGGCCCAGCACCCGGACGCTGCGGTGCTCGCGCACCCCGAGTGCGGGCCGGAGGCGCTCGCGCACGCGGACGTGGTCGGCTCCACGGCCGAGATCATCGCCGCGGCGGAGGCGGGCTCCGCGAGCGCCTACGTCATCCTTACGGTTGACGGCGTGCGCGGCGAGCTTGAGCGGCGCTGCGCGGGCTCGGGCAAGCGCTTCTACTTCCCGGCCACGCGCCCCAGCTGCCCGGACATGGACCGCATCACCTCCGAGCGGCTCGTGGCCTGCCTGCGCGAGGGCACGGGCGAGGTGGGCCTGCCGCCCGAGGACGTCGCCGCGGCGGCCCGCGCCACGCTCGACCGCATGCTCGAGCTGGGGGCGCGCTGATGGGAGGCGTGGCCGGGCGCGAGGGCGCCGGAGCGGGACGCGTCATCGACTGCGACGTGGTAATCGTGGGCTGCGGCGTGGCGGGGCTCTACTGCGCGCTCAACCTGCCGGCCGCGCTCAGCGTGGTCCTTCTCTCCAAGGGAGGCGTGGAGGAGTGCGACTCGATGCTCGCGCAGGGCGGCATCTGCGTGCTGCACGACCCGGACGACTACGAGAGCTTCTTCGAGGACACGCTGCGCGCCGGGCACTACGAGAACCGCCTGGAGAGCGTGGACCTCATGATCCGCGCGAGCCGCCCCATCATCGACGACCTCATTAAGCGCGGCGTGCGCTTTGCCCGGCGCGCCGACGGCAGCCTCGACTACACGCGCGAGGGAGCGCACTCCCGGGCGCGCATCGTCTACCACGAGGACGTCACCGGCGAGGAGATCACCACGCGCCTTCTGGCCTGCGTGCGCGAGCTGCCCCACGCGCGGATACTCGAGCACACCTGCATGACCGACCTCGTGGAGGGGTTCGACGCGGACGGGCGGCGCGTGTGCCGCGGCGTGCTTGCCACGGCGCCCGACGGCAGCCGCCTTCAGATCAACGCCGACGCGACGGTGCTCGCCACGGGCGGCGTGGGCGGGCTCTACGCGCACTCCACCAACTTTGGCTGCCTTACGGGCGACGGCTGCCGCGTGGCGGCCGAGCACGGGGCGCTGCTCGAGCACATGGACTACGTGCAGGTGCACCCCACCACCCTCTGGACCGAGCGCCCCGGGCGGGCGTTTCTCATCTCGGAGTCGGCGCGCGGGGAGGGGGCCATCCTCCTGAACGACGCCGGCGAGCGCTTCGTGGACGAGCTCCAGCCGCGCGACGTGGTCTCGGCCGCCATCCTGGCCGAGATGGCCCGCACGGGCGTCGAGCACGTGTGGCTCTCCTTTGAGCGGGTCCCGCGCGAGGAGATCGAGGGCCACTTCACGCACATCCTGGAGCACTGCCTCTCGGAGGGCTACGACATTCGCGAGCGGCCCATCCCCGTGGTGCCCGCGCAGCACTACTTCATGGGCGGCATTCATGTGAACGCCGACTCCGAGACCACGCTGCCGCACCTCTTTGCCTGTGGGGAGACCTGCTGTAACGGGGTGCACGGGCGCAACCGCCTGGCGTCGAACAGCCTGCTCGAGTCGCTCGTCTTCGCGCAGCGCGCGGCCGACAAGATCATGCGCGACCGCTTTGCCCAGGACACGGCCGCCCAGCTCGCCATGGCGGCGCGGGCGCGCTCGCGCTTCATTGCCGGGTCGCGCGACGTGACCGACGTGGCGCTGCTCACCGGCGCCGTGTGAGACAGACGCGCCCGCCCCCACCGTCGCATGCCCGTCGCGAGAGGAGAAACCATGACCGACCCGATGATCCAGATGCAGATGGACGACCACATCCGCGCCGCGCTGCGCGAGGACATGCCCTTTGGCGACGTCTCCACGACGTCCGTCATGCCCGAGCCGCGCCCCGGGCGCGTCCGCCTTCTCTCCAAGGCGGACGGCGTGATCGCGGGCCTTGCGGTCTTCTCGCGGGTGTTCTCGCTCCTGGACCCGGCGGCGCGCGTCACGGCGCACGTGGCCGACGGGGACGTCGTGAGCGCGGGCCAGGAGCTCGCCGTCGTCGAGGCCGACGTGCGCGCGCTGCTTGAGGGGGAGCGCACCGCCCTCAACTACCTGCAGCGCATGAGCGGCATCGCCACCTATACGGCACGCGTCGCGGCGGCCCTTGCCGGCACCGGCACCACGCTCGTGTGCACGCGCAAGACCACTCCCGGGATGCGCCTCTTCGAGCGCGAGGCCGTGCGCCTGGGCGGCGGGAGCCTTCACCGCTTTGGCCTCTCGGACGGCGTGCTCCTCAAGGACAACCACATCGACGCGGCCGGCGGGGTGGCCGCCGCCGTCGCAGCCGCGCGCGCGGCCGCGCCCTTCGTGGACAAGGTCGAGGTCGAGTGCGAGACGCTGGACATGGTGGAGGAGGCCCTCGCGGCCGGCGCGGACGTCATCATGCTCGACAACATGTCTCACGACGCCATGCGCGAGGCCGTCGCCCTCGTGGCCGGGCGCGCGCAGACCGAGGCGTCCGGCAACGTCGACGCCGCCAACGCCTCCTCCTACGCCGACCTGGGCGTGGACTTCGTCTCCTGCGGCGCGCTCACGCACTCCGCGCCGATCCTCGACCTCTCCCTCAAGCACCTCGAGGTGCTGGGGTGAGCGGGTCGGCCGGCGCCGGCGGCGGCGAGGCCCGGCGCGAGAGGATTCTCGAGGCCCTGCGCACTTCGGACGGCCCGCTCTCGGGGGCGGCGCTCGCGGAGGCGTGCGGCGTGAGCCGTCAGGTGGTGGTGACCGACGTGGCGCTTCTGCGCGAGCGGGGCGAGAAGGTCGTGGCCACGAACCGCGGCTACGTCCTCGCGCGCGAGGGGACCGCCCGGCCCACGCGCCTCTTCAAGTGCCGTCATGCCGCGGGGGAGACCGCCGACGAGCTCACCTGCATCGTCGACGCGGGCGGGTGCGTGGAGGACGTCTTCGTGAACCACCGCGTCTACGGCAAGGTGAGCTCGCCTCTGGGCCTGGCGAGCCGCCGCGACGTGGCGCGCTTCATGGACGAGCTGGCGTCGGGCGTGTCCGCGCCGCTCATGCAGGTCACGGATGGCTACCACTTCCATCACGTGAGCGCCCCGAGCGAGGAGGCGCTGGACGAGATCGCGGCCGTGCTCGAGGGCCGCGGCTATCTCGCCGAGCCGAGCCCCTACGAGCGCGCGACCTTCTCGTAGGAGCGGTTCTTCTCGCGCCTCCCGTCAGGGCGTGAGCTTGGGCGAGCCTGTCGTCGATGCTCGTGGCACGGACTCACGACATGTCACGCTTTCTGTGCCGAAAGCGTGACTTTGAGCGAGCTCGCTGCGGAGACTCGCTCAAAGTCACGTTTCCGGTGCCCGAAGCGTGACTTTGAGCGAGCTTGCTGCGAAGCTCATCAAAAGGCACGTTCTTCTCGATAAAAGCGTGACTTTGAGCGAGTCGGTCAGCCTGGCTCGTCCAAAGTCACGCTTCCGGCGCGCGGAGCGTGACTATTGGTGAGCCAGGAGCGAAAGCTCGCTCGCAGTCACGCGTCTGCCGAGAAGAACCGCGGGCCGCAAGGCCGCGAGGCCCCGCCGCCCGCCGGCGCGTCCGGTGCAACGGGTATACTCCCCACAGTTGGCCACGGACGGAAGGGAGCCCCTTGGAAGACCTCAAGCCCTCGATCCCGCGGACGCCCGCCCAGGCCGTGCTGAGGATCGTCTCCATCTTCATGGCCCTCATGGGCGCGCTCGTCCTTCTTGGCGGCGTCGTCGTGCTGGCGACGGACGGCGAGGTCGGCCTTGCGAGCGGCGACCTCTGGGCCATCGCGACCTTTGGCGTCATCATTCTGGTGGTGGCCGGCCTGCTCATCCTCACGGCCGCGCTCGGGCTCGTGGCCTCCAACAACTCGGCGCGCGTGGGGCCGTACCGGTTCCTGTGCTATCTCGTCGGGCTCGTGGTGCTCGTGGCGATCGTGTGGGGCTGGGGCCTGGGAACCTTCATCCTCTTCAACCCCATCGTCCTCACGACCACGATCGTCTACGTGCTCATCTGCTCGAGCCTGGCGGACCGGGTGAAGGAGGAGCACGACAAGGGCGTGACCGGGGAGACCTTCCTGCGCTCTCGCCACCAGCGGGTGCTCCACCTGCTCTCCGACGTCATCATCCTCAAGGGCGTGCTCACGGCGGCGGTCGCGGGCGTGCTCATCGCGGCGCTTCTTGTCTACGGCGAGGGGCAGCGCGTGGAGATCTCCGGCGTCTCGATCACGGTCACGGGGGCGGCGTTTGCGATCCTGGCGATCTCGGCCGTGGCCGCGGCCATCGACCTCCTTGTGGGCTGTCTGGGCATCTGGGGCTCCAACCGGCCGGAGAAGATTCGGCCGTTTCTCGTGCTCTCTTCGATCGCGCTTGCGATTGACGCGGTGCAGGTTGCCCTCTCCGTGTACCGTCACGGGCTCTTTGGGCCGTCCTTCGACCTCGTCTTTGACCTCCTCTTCATGATGGGGTGCACGTATCTGGCCTTTCGCATCATGGGCCAGCCGCTGCCGGATGAGCTCGCCGCGGCACACGGTCACGCGGCGGCCGCTGGCCCTGCGCCCGCCGACGCGCCCGCCCGCGACCCCCAGAAGGAGGGCGACCGATGAACGGAACCATGCTCCAGGGCTTCTCCTGGTACCTGCCCTCCGACGGGTCTCACTGGCGCCGACTCGCCGAGCAGGCCCCGTCCTTCGCGTACGAGGGGATCACCGCCGTCTGGCTGCCTCCCGCCTACAAGGGCGAGAAGGGCGCGGCGGACGTGGGCTATGGCGTCTACGACACCTACGACCTCGGCGAGTTCGACCAGAAGGGTACCGTGCGGACCAAGTACGGCACGCGCGCCGAGTACGAGGCCGCCATTCGCGCGCTGCAGGCGAGCGGCATCCAGGCGCTCGCGGACGTCGTGCTCAACCAGCGGCTCGGTGCCGACGGCTGCGAGGACGTGCGCGCGCAGGAGGTCGCGGGAGGCAACCGTGGCGAGAAGATCGGCGCGCCGCAGACGATCTCCGCCTGGACGCGCTTCTCGTTCCCCGGGCGCGCGGGGCGCTACTCCGACTTCGCCTGGGACTGGCGGTGCTTTCACGGCGTGGACTGGGACGAGCGCTCCCGTCGCAAGGCGATCTTCCTCTTTGACGGCAAGCGCTGGGACGACGCGGTGGAGCGCGCGGAGAACGGCAACTACGACTACCTCATGGGCGCGGACGTTGACGTGAACGACCCGCGCGTCTTTGACGAGCTCGTGCGCTGGGGGTGCTGGTACGTGGACGCGTGCGGGCTCGACGGCTTTCGGCTGGACGCGCTCAAGCACATCGACCGAGGCTTCTACCTGCGCTGGCTCGACGCCGTGCGCAAGCACGCGGGGCGCGAGCTCTTCTGTGTGGGCGAGTACTGGGGCCGCACGGCAGACGAGCTTCTCGCCTACCTGGGCAACGAGCGCGCGATGTCGCTCTTTGACGTGCCCCTGCACTACAACCTCTATCGCGCGAGCTGCTCGAACGGCAACGAGGACCTCTCCCGCATCTTCTCGGGCACGCTCGTGGAGCGCGACCCGGTGCACGCCGTGACCTTTGCCGAGAACCACGACACGCAGCCGGGCCAGGCGCTGCAGTCCTTCGTCCAGACGTGGTTCAAGCCGGCCGCCTACGCGCTCATCCTGCTGCGCGAGGCGGGCTACCCCTGTGTCTTCTACGGCGACCTCTACGGCATGCCCAACGGCGGCAACATTCCGGCGGTGGCCGAGCTGCCGCTGCTCATGGAGATTCGCCGGCGCTTTGCCTACGGCACCCAGCACGACTTCCTGGACGCGCCGGACGTGATCGGCTGGACGCGCGAGGGCGACGACGAGCACGAGGGCAGCGGCGTGGCCGTGGTCCTCACCGACCGCGACGGCGGCGAGAAGCGCATGTTCGTGGGCGAGCGTCATGCGGGCGAGCGCTGGGGCTGCGTCGTCGGCGAGCAGGAGGACGTCACGGTGGGCGCTGACGGCTGGGCGACGTTTCGCACGCTCGGCGGGCGCCTCTCGGTCTTTCTGCCGGAGCGCACGGCCGACGCCCTGGAGCACGACCGCGTCCTGCGCCGCATCCGTCGCGAGATGGCCGAGGACACCGAGGAGATGCGCGCGTAGGGGATACGTAGCCGGGGATTTCCGGACATTTCCGTTTACGCGTGCAAAAACTGAAACCATCGAATGCGCAATCGGAGAAAAGCCGTCAGAATGAGCGGAAATCCCGACTTGCGCGTTCTTCTCGCCATGCGCAAGTCGGGATTTCAGAAAACGCGAGTTACGCGTTGTCCGGAGGCGTTGCCCGGGGGCGTTGTCCGGGACCTACAGCTCGAGCTCCATGAGGCGGGCGATCGACACGATGTAGATCTTGAGCGCCTGGCGCAGGCTGGCCTCGGAGATGGCCTCGTCGGGACCGTGCTCCATGCCGGCCCAAGCGGGGCGCTCCTCGGTCGGGTCGTTGGGGCCGAAGGCGCACGCGCGGGCGAAGTGGCGCGCGTAGGTGCCGCCGCCAATCGTGAACGCCCGCGCCTCGGCTCCCGTGTACTCGGCGTACGTGGAGAGCAGGGCCTCGATCTCCGGGCTGTCGGGGCTGATGTAGAAGGGCTCCTCGTTGGAGCGGCACGCGTAGGAGCAGCCGTGCGAGGCCGCGAGCTCGGAGAGGCGCGCGGTGATGGCCTCGCCGGTCGTGCTCGTGGGGAAGCGCGCGTCCACGGACTGGACGAAGCGACCGCCCTCGGTGCGGACGGTTCCCGCCACGCAGGTGAGGCGGCCGAACTTGTCGTCCGCGCTTGCGATGCCGGAGGCCTCGCCGTAGGCGTCCTCGGTGAGGGTCACGACAAGCTCGAGGAAGGGGCGCTCGCCCTTGCCGGCGAGCCCCTGGGCGAGCAGGTAGCGCGCGAGCACCCCGATCGCGTTGACGGTGCCCTCGGGAAGCGACGCGTGCCCGCCCACGCCCGTGGCCGTCACGCGCGCGAGGCCCGTGCCCGCGTCCTCGACGGCGACGCGCTCGGCCGCGGGGAGCGCCGCGGCGTCGGCGCGCACGAGGGCCGTGGCCTGGCCGGCGACGGCGTTGGGGACGGTGCCGCCGTCGAGCTCGACGATCTTCTCGCCCGCGACGGCGTCCGAGGTGAACTCGCCGCGATAGAGGCCCTTCTCGCCGCAGATGAGCGGGAAGTCGGCGTCGGGGGAGAAGCAGAAGAGCGGCTCGGGGTAGCGCTCGAGGTAGTACGGCACGTCGCCCATGCCGGTCTCCTCGTTGTTGCCGATGATGCAGCGGAGCGTGTAGGGGAGCTCGTGGCCCGCTGCGGCGCGGCGGGCGAAGAAGTGCGCCGCGTAGAGCGAGAGCACGAAGGGGCCCTTGTCGTCCTGGACGCCGCGGCCGATCAGGTAGCCGTCCTTGCGGGTGACCTCAAGCGGGGGGAAGCTCCAGCCCAGGCCCACGGGCACGATGTCCGTGTGGGCGATCGTGGCGAGGTGGCGATCCGGGCCGGAGGCGCCGGGGACGTCGCCAAAGCCCAGGTAGCCGTCCACGTCCGTGACCTGGAGGCCCAGGCGCTCGGCCATGCGCTCGGCCTCGACGAGCGCGCCGTTGGAGGCGGGGCCCCACGGCCTGCCGGGCTCGGCCGCGTCGAGGTCCTCCACGGACTCGTGCCGCACGAGGCGGTCGATGTCGGCGACGACGTCCTCCCAGACCTCGTCGACAAAGGCGTCGACCTCGCGCTTGAACTGCTCGTCGATCATGCGTCCTCCTTGGGGTTGGGGGTTCTTCTCGCGGTCCATCTTAGCGCGCGGCCCGGTGACTGTCTCTTTGGGCGGGTGCCTCGCTCAAAGTCACGCTTTTGCCGCGCGGCGCGTGACTTTTGGTGAGGTTTCCTCGCCACCTCGCTCAAACTCACGCTCTGGGTGCCTCGAGCGTGAGTTTGGATGAGTCGCGAGAAGAACCTCACTCAAAGTCACGTTCCGAAGGGCGAAAGCGTGACTTTGAGTGAGGCACGAGAAGAACCTCGCAAAAAGTCACGCTTTGGGCGCCTCGAGCGTGAGTTTGGATGAGTCGCGAGAAGAACCTCACTCAAAGTCACGTTCCGAAGGGCGAAAGCGTGAGTTTGGATGAGTCGCGAGAAGAACCTCGCAAAAAATCACGCTTTAGCCGCCCGGCCGCCCGGCTGCCCGGCCGCCCGGCCGTGCCGCGCGGCCGCTACACCACGAACAGCAGCGCCGAGAGCGTGATGCACACGCTGCCGGCCAGGGTGAACAGGTGAAACACAAAGTGCAGATAGGGGACCTTCTTGATCGCGTAGAAGACCGCGCCCACGGTGTAGCTGAGGCCGCCTGCCAGAAGCAGCCAGAACGCGGGCGGCGCCAGGAGCTCCCAGAGGTCGCCGATGTGAAAGACCACGAGCCAGCCCATGAGCACGTAGACGAGCGCGGTGAGCCAGGCGGGCTGTCGCTCGCGCAGCAGGCACTCGACCACGATTCCCACCACGGCGACGACCCATACGGCCACGCAGAGCGCAAGGCCGCCGCGGTCAGCCAGCGCCACCAGGGAAAACGGCGCGTAACTGCCGGCGATGAGCAGGTAGATGCCGCAGTGGTCGAGCACGCGGAACACCGCCTTGGCCTTCTCGGGCGCAAGCGCGTGGTAGAGCGTGGAGAAGAGGTACTCCACGATGAGCGAGACGCCCATGATGATGGCCGCCGCCAGTCGCACGCCGCCTCCGTGCGAGACGGCCACCACGATCAGCAGCACGAGCGCCGCGATGGCAAGCAGCACGCCCACGCCATGGCTCACCGAGTTGGCGATCTCCTCGCCCAGGGTGTAGAGCCTCTTCCTGAGGGGCCGGGCCTTCCCGGACGCTTCCGCCTCACCCATGCGCTCTCCCTTCGCCCGGCCCTGTGGCCGCCCAGGTATAATGACGCCGTCTAGGGGAAAGCATAGCCGTCCCCACCCCGAGGGAGGACATCGTGAGAAAAACTACGTTCATCGCAAACTTTGTCGCATGGGTCGTCCTGGCCGTGGCGTGCACGGCGTTTCTTGCGTGGTACCACCTGTCCGGGACGGTGGCGGTCGCGGAGGTCCTCGATATGGCGATCGTGCAGGTGGGCATCGTCGCCGCGGCGCCGGTCCTGCTCTATGCCATCGGCGTCGTGCTGGGGCTTCTGCTCGTGCGCTTCCGCGGCATCACCTTCCGCCCGGGTGCCAAGCGGGCCCTGCGCGCCGTGGGCCTCGTGGGCCTTGCGCTCATCGTGCTCGGCGTGCTGCCGTACTTTGCCCAGGGCCTGCAGGGGGCGCTCATGTGGGCGAGCGCCATCGTGGTCGTGGCGTCCATGACTGCCCCGCTGCTCCTGTCCGCGTTCGGCTTTGCGTACGCGCTCGGCTGCGCCGGCGTGAGCGCCCCGCGTCCCGCCCGCTCCTAGGCGGACGAGAAGAACCTCCCCTGCGGACGGGAGGTGCCTCCCGTTCCATCCCGCTCGAAAGGCTACGCCATGGAATATGTCATCCTCTACCTCGCCGTCAACATCGTCCTGGGCGCGCTCGCGTGCTTCTGCGGCAAGAAGCTCTTCTACCTGCTCCTCGGCGCGCTCGTGTTTCTGGCCGTGCTCAACGCGGGGCTCTCGGCGACCGACGCCTCCGCGGCCTCGGTCGCGGTGGCCGTGGTCCTGGGCATCGTCGCGGCGCTGCTCTCGAAGCTCGCCTACAAGGTGGGCGTGTTCATCGTCGGCTTTGTCGCGGGCGCGTGCCTGGGGTATCTGGGCGCGGTGCTCGTGCTGCAGGACGGCGGCCCCCTGCCCGCGATCGCGCTCGTTGTGGGCGTGCTCTCGGGCCTCGCCGCGCTCAGGTGGGCGGACTTCTTCGTGCGCGCCGGCACGGCCTGGGCCGGCGCCTCCTTCGTGGTGCCCAACGCGCTGGCCGCGGTGACCTCCTTCGAGGCGCTTGCGTCCCATGCGGTCTCCGGTGACGGCGCCGCCTCCTTCGAGGCGGTCTTCGCCTTCGTGTCCGGCGACTTCGCGGCCGCCAACGCCACGACGATCCTCGTGGGGACCGTGGCGCTCGCGATCGTCGGCGCGCTCGTGCAGGCGCGCGAGGACTGATCGCGCCAGCTCGCGGCCCCTCTTGCGCCGCGCGCCCCCGCAGGGCCGGACGGGCCCGAGCCGCGGCCGGGATCTGCGGTTCTTCTCGCGAGTTTTCCAGCGTGTAACGCCGGTTGCAGATATGTGGCCTGACTGCTAACGTATGCCGCATGAAGAACGCTGCCGCACATATCGCGATGACGATGGCCATGGTGGTCATGGAGATGCCCAAGCCCGGGCACTCTGACGTGCTGCGCGCCCAGCGCGCGTGCGCAGAGACCGGGCGCCTCCACTAGGCACTCTCCGGCAGGAGAGGGCCTGCCATCAGTCATCCCCTTGAGCGGAGCCCTCGCATGATCCAGATCAAGAACCTCAGCAAGTCCTACGGGCCGCGGCCCGATGCGCCCCACGCGCTCGACGACGTCTCCCTTGACATCGCCGACGGCGACATCGTGGGCATCATCGGCATGAGCGGCGCGGGAAAGTCCACGCTCGTGCGCTGCCTCAACCTGCTGGAGCGCCCCACGTCCGGCCAGATCCTCGTGGACGGGCAAGACGTGATCGGGCTCACGGGCGCCGAGCTGCGCAGGTATCGTCGCCGTGTGGCGATGATCTTCCAGAACTTTGGCCTGCTCGCCCAGAAGACGGTGCTCGCCAACGTGTGCTTCCCGTTCCTCGCCGCGACGGGCCGCGTCACTGCGGAGAACCGCGCGCGGGCGCTTGCGCTCCTGGACCTGGTGGGCCTGGCCGACCGGGCCGACTCCTATCCCAGCCAGCTCTCCGGCGGCCAGCAGCAGCGTGTGGCCATTGCCCGCGCCCTGGCCTGCGACCCGGAGTACATCCTCTGCGACGAGGCCACGAGCGCGCTTGACCCGGCGAGCACCAACACCGTCCTCAAGCTCCTGCGCCAGATCAACCGCGAGACCGGCGTCACGGTCATCGTGATCACGCACTCCATGGGCGTGGTCGAGAAGATCTGCAGGAACGTCGTGGTGCTCGAGCACGGGCGCGTGGTCGAGCGGGGGAGCGTCGCCGACGTCTTCGCTGACCCGCAGTCGCACGCCGCCAAGGTCCTTCTCGAGAGGGTTGATTGGGATGCCTAACCTTTCCGACTTCATCGCCGAGTACGGCGAGCTGCTGCTCCAGGGCACCGGCGAGACGCTCGTCATGCTGCTTGTGCCCACCGCCATCTCCTACGTGCTTGGCATCGCCCTTGGCGTGGTGCTCTACCTCACCGCGCCCGGCTCGCTCCGACCGATGCCCGCGCTCAACGGCGCGCTTGGCTGGGTGGTCAACATCTGCCGCTCGTTCCCGTTCATCGTGCTCATGGTGTCGATCATCCCGCTCACGCGCCTCATCATGGGCACGGGCTCGGGCATCCTGGGCACCATCCCGCCGCTCGTGCTCTCGGCGACGCCCTTCATCGCTCGCATGGTCGAGCAGTCGCTCTCCGAGGTCCCGCGCGAGGCCGTCGAGGCCGTCGAGGCCTGCGGCGCCAGCGTTCCGCGTATCGTCCTCTCGGCGCTCCTGCCCGAGGCGCTGCCCTCCATCGTTCGCGGCGTGGCCGTGGTGCTCATCGCCGTGCTCGGCTACACCGCCATCGCCGGTGCCGTGGGCGCGGGCGGTCTGGGCGACATCGCCGTCCGCTACGGCTACTACCGCTACCAGTCCGACGTCATGATCGCCGCTGTGGTCATCCTCGTGGTGATCGTGCAGGTCATCCAGAGCGCGTGCGACCTTGTGGCCCGCCGCGTTGACCATCGCTCCAACAGCTGATTCCGCACAGGGGGGGACAGCCCCCCAACCAACTAACTAAGGAGAAGAACCATGAAGTTTGCTACCTCTAGCATTTCCCGCCGCTCCCTTCTCGCCGGCCTTGCGCTCGCGGCCGCGGGCTCGCTCGCCGCGTGCGGCGCCCCCGGCTCCGAAGCCGGCTCCGGCTCCGCCTCCGACGAGGCCGCGACGCTGCGCATCGGTGCCTCGCCGAGCCCGCACGCCGAGATCTTGCACGACTTTGCCGCGCCGCGCCTTGCCGAGAAGAACATCACGCTCGATGTGGTGGAGTACACCGACTACATCAAGCCCAACCAGGACGTGACCTCGGGCGAGCTCGACGCCAACTACTTCCAGCACATCAACTACCTCAACAACTACAACGAGGAGAACGGCACCGACCTCGTGAACGCGGGGGAGATTCACTACGAGCCGTTTGGCATCTTCCCGGGCCGCTCGAACGACCTCGAGAACGTCGCCGACGGTGCCACGTTCTCCGTGCCCAACGACCCCACCAACGAGGGACGCGCGCTCCTGCTCCTGCAGGACCTGGGGCTCATCACGCTTGACGAGGCCGCCGGCGTCACCGCCACGGTGAACGACATCACCGATAACCCTCACGACCTGCATTTCCTGGAGCAGGAGGCGGCCGTCTTGCCGTCCACCCTCGCCGACGTGGACTTTGCCATCATCAACGGCAACTACGCCATCGACGCGGGCCTTTCGCTCGACGACGCCGTTGCGGCCGAGAACGCCGACTCCACGGCCGTCCGCGAGCAGTACGTGAACATCATCGCCACGCGCCCCGACCTGAAGGACGACGCGCGCGTGGTAGCGCTCGTCGAGACCCTCAAGGGCGACGAGTTCGCGACGTATCTCCAGGAGACCTTCGGCTCGTCCGTCCAGGCGTTCTAGCGTGGCGGGGGGACGGAGGCTTTGTCCCCGCTCCGTCCCCCTGCCACGCTCCTCCATCGGCGGGCGATACAATAGCCCGAAGGGCGAGAGCGAGGGGGAGGCATGGCGGAGATGGACCTGAAAGACTTCACTTGGACGCGCGAGCCGGCGGCGTGCGCGGTGCGTGACGGCGCGCTCGAGGTCACCACGCTCCCGCACACCGACCTCTGGCAGCGAACCTACTACCACTTCCGCAACGACAACGCACCCGTCCTGCAGGCGCGCACGGGCGAGAGATACTTCAGCTTTACGGTGCGCACGGACTTCTCCCAGAGCCACCACCGCTTCGACCAGTGCGGCATCGTGGTCTACCTGGACTCGGAGAACTGGCTCAAGGCGTCCGTCGAGTACGAGAACGAGCGATTCCAGCACCTCGGGAGCGTGGTCACCAACGGCGGCTGGTCCGACTGGGCCACCACCGAGATTCCCGCGGACGAGCGCCAGATGTGGTACCGGCTCTCGCGCCGCGGGGACGACTTCCGCGTTGAGCGCTCGCGCGACGGCGTGACCTTCTCGCAGATGCGCGTCTGCCACCTGGCGGCGGCGACGGGCGAGGTGAGCTTTGGCGTCTACGCGTGCTCGCCGGAGGACTCGTCGTTCACGGCGCGCTTCGACGGCTTTGACCTGGGCCCGTGCGCCTGGGCCGCCCACGACGGCCAGCAGCCGGACGAGGAGTAGGCGAAAAGGAGACGGCGCGGCCTGCGGCGCTAGCGCGGCGCTGACGCCGTTCTTCTCGCCTTGCGATCGTCCTCCTGGTCAAGGCGCTCCGCCAGCCAGATCTTCATGAGTGACTGGCGCGTGACGCCATATTCGCTCGCATAGCCGTCAAGCCGAACGACCATGGGCTCGTTCATGTCTATGCTCACGCGGCGCTGGGACTGGTGGGGCCGCTCGAAGGTCGCCTCATCCGCGTAGGGGAGGACGTCCCCGCCCTCGTCGAAGATGTCCTCTGCCTGCTGGGAGCAAATCCTTTTATCCATGGTATCTCTCAATCTCAAGCTTCGTGGAACGTCGTGCGGAGATGATCCTGACGCTCTCCCCGTTCTCACCTCGGTACGTAATGATTGCGGAGAGGTATAGCGACTTGGAGACCCTGCCAACTGCGAGCCAGCGCTCCTCTGGTTCTATGGAGACACGAACACGATAGTAGAGCGGGTCTTTCCAAATCTTGCACGCCTCCTCAAATCTCACGTGATGTTTCCTCCAGTTGCTCTGGGCCTTATCCGGATTCCATTCAAACAGCAAAGCCATTCCATTATCCTCCCCTTCATTATAAAAGAGTTCAAAAAATGGTCTATTTTTAAGCTTGTATTGAGTGGTCGGTTCTAGTGAAGAAAAAGTAGCACACGGGCTTCTCGTGATGTCTTTCCGTCGTCTGACCGTTTGCTGACGTCGCAGATGTCGGTATAAGAACGAGCTCAATAATTTGAAATAGTATCGGCAGTCGGATGATATTCATCCGCGAGCGGTGTTGTGGCCATGTGCGTAGGAAGCAATTCGATGCGAAAGAGAGAAAAGGTGTCTAGGTGCTTCCGCTCAAGCTCCCATTGGGAAACTGAGTGCTGGCCACTCGTCCGTATAGGCTGTCTAACTGGGAAAATACGGGCAACTTGGGGAGTTGGACTGTTTTGAGTTGGGGAGTTGGACCGACGGGGACGGGCGCGGTCTCCAATTCAGCCCGTGCCCGTCCCCGCGCCAATCTCGATGATGCCCTCCGCCACATCCTCGGGCGTCATGTCTGAGGTGTCGAGGAGTACGGTCCTGAGCTCTCGGTAGAGCGACAGCCGCTGGATGCTTCTCCCGATGATGTCCGGCTCCCTCAGGCCCGCTCGCACGTCGGCTTCCAGTCTGCTTCGGAGCACGTCCTCCCGGCAGGTCAGGGAGACGGAGACCACCCGGCAGCACAGCTCCGCAATAGGCAGCCGCCGCAGGATCTGGTCGATGATGCCCTGCTCGTGCATGACCCAGCTGAAGACGACGTTCTGGTAGGTGCTTGTGCGCAGGAAGTTGCCCAGCAGGTGGCAGATATTGTCGAGCACCATGGCGCGTGTCTCGTCTGTTACCGCAAAGGGGCGCGCGTCCCAGCACCAGTCCCCATCGAGCATGACGGCGGCGGGCAAGCGGTCGCGCAGAATCCGCGCGACCGTTGTCTTGCCCACGCCCATCGTGCCGCCGATGAGGTAGAGCCGCTTCATAGGGGACGCTCCCTACCGATACGTCACCGTCTCGGACAGTGGTCTTCTGCTCCCGTGGTTGGGGAGCGGCCCCGCGCCCTCGGCGGCGCAGCCGAGGGCGAGCAGCATGAGGAGCTCCTCATGCTCGGGCGGGCCCAGGCGCTCCCTGGCAACGTCCGGGTCAAAGCGGTTGAGCCAGCAGCTGTCCACGCCCGCGTCGCAGGCGGCCGGCTTCCCTCTTGCCATGATATAACGTTGGGGGCGCTGGGATGCGATCGCTCGCTTTCGCCACCATTTTGGGGTCGCGCTAAAGAAGTTAAGAGTTTGCCGTTCGGGCGTGCTCAGCAGGTATTTAGGACCTTGCGCGCTCCAGAAACGCCTTTACCGTCTCGGTCTCCTCGGGGTCCTTTCTCCTGAGCGCACGCTCCTGCATGAAGCCGGTGTCGAGGATTGCGCCCTCGAGCCTTGGGTGCGCACGGAGCACGGACTGGGGTATCGGGAGCGCGAGGAAGCTCTCCTCGCGCAGGGCCCAGTTGACGCCCGCGAGGTTATAGAGCAGCGACTGGTCGCGCTTGGCGCCGGTGATGAGGTAGGGGGTGCCGTCGACCATCGTCTTTCCGCTGAACGCGGCGTAGGGCAAGGCGATGACGCCATGTCCGTTGTCGCAGGTGACGTCGGCCTTCCCGAGGGTGATGGTGAGGCTGGCGCCGCCATTTTTCCCGGCAAGGAGGTCTCGGAGCGGCTTGATGTCGTGGCGGCAGCGCATGCGCGTGATGGCCCCCGGGTGCACGGCCGAGAAGAGGCCGAAAGCCGTCAGCGCAAAGAAGACGACGATGCCCAGAACAACGTTATTGGTTCCCTCGCCCGAGAGCGTGGCGTCGAGCGTCCCCGCGCCCGCTGCGTACGCGATGGCCACGACTCCCCCGATCGTCCAAAATCCGCAGATGAACGCGCAGGCAATTCCGAGCTTCCTGATGTACGCGTCGTTCTGCGCGCGCAGCATTCCCAGCGCAAGCTCCTCGTTGACCGGAACCTCCCAGCTGATGCCTTCGAGCTGCTCCATCTCTTGTCCTCTCTGCGGGTTTTCCGGCGACTCTATCACGGCGATGCACGGGTTTGGTAAGGGGGGAATCAGCTTTCTGCCCAGAATTTCCCGCCCGTCTTGCGGGATGCGTTCGGCATCGGCGCTCCCGGAGCGGTATGATGCAACGCGTTCGCAGACCGCCCAGAAGAACGGACCTCCCGTGACCGCGCTCGACCTCATGCGCTCCGACAGCCCGTACGCCGTGAGCTACCTTGACATGCCCAACGACCTGCAACCGCGCGCCCAGTGGCTCTGCTGGCGCCTCAACCAGCTTGACCCCGCTGACGTGGGGACGAGGGCGGAGATCTTGGGGGAGCTCTTTGGCACCTGGCACCCACGCGCCACGGTCAAGCCGACCTTTCGCTGTGACTACGGCTTCAACGTCCACTTCCACGGCTTTGCGCTCGTGAACTACAACTGCACGTTCCTGGACACCTCGCCAATCCACATCGGCGAGGGCACGTTCATCGCGCCGGGCTGCGTGCTGGCGTGCGCGGGGCACGCGGTCGACCCGGCCCAGCGCGCTGAGGGCATCCAGACCTCGGCGCCCATCACGCTGGGCGACAACGTCTGGCTTGGAGCCAACGTGACCGTGTGCGGGGGCGTCACCATCGGCGACGGCTCCGTCATCGCGGCCGGCAGCGTGGTCACGCGCGACGTGCCCCCGAGCACGCTCGCGGCGGGCGTGCCGTGCCGACCCGTGCGCGCGGTGGGGGCGTCCGACCGGCGCGCGCTCACCGTGGTGGACGCGCGCTAGGGGGGTCTCTCCGGCCGCGCTGCCGCAGCGGGCCTCGCCCCCGCTTCGTCCCGTGACCCGCCGCCCCCTCCAGACC
>NZ_NFIU01000023.1 GCF_002159535.1 Olsenella sp. An290
GTGTTGCGGGGCGGGCGAGGGTCGGGCCCGTCCGATTAGCATACAAAGTTGCCGCCGAAACCCGGGAAAACTTGGTTTCGGCGGCAACTTTGTATGCTAATCGGCTGATCGGCTGATCGGCCCGCAAAGCGCCAACCGGGTCAGCCGGCCGCCGTCGCGCGCAGGACGGCCGTGAAAACCGGGCAGCCGCCTCGCTTCTTTGGTCAGGCTGCTAGTGGGTGGCGATGCGAAGCGCCACGTCGTGAGCGAGGGTCTCGAGCTCGTCGGGGAGCGGCTTAAGCTCGACGGCGCATCCGCGCCGCCGCAGGGCGCGCGCGAGCAACCAGTCGGTGACGCCGGGGTTCTTGGGGAGGATGGGGCCATGCAGGTACGTGCCCACCACGCCGTCGTGCAGCACGCCCTCGCCGCCGTCCTCTCCGTTGTTGCCGGTTCCGGTCACGAGCGCGCGCCCGAGCGCATGCTCGTCCGGACCCAGGAGCGTGCGCCCGGCATGGTTCTCAAAGCCCACGATCGGCGTGGCGCACACGGAGGACTCGATGGCAACGTTGCCGATGAGGCGCGTCTTTCCGGCCACGGTCTCCAGGTCCAGGATGTGCAGGCCCTCAACGCGCTCGTCGCCCATCATGTAGGAGTGGCCGAGCAGCTGGTAGCCACCGCAGATGGCAAGAAGGACGCCGCCGTCCGCCACGTAGTCGGCGAGCTTCTCGCGCCGCCCGCGGAGCTCCTCGGCGACGGCAAGCTGGTCGCGGTCGGCACCGCCGCCCAGAAGCACCACGTCGGCGTCCGTAAGGTCGAGCTCCTGGCCCATGAGGACCTGGTCAACACGACAGGGGATTCCACGCCAGGCGCAGCGCTTGGCAAGCGAGGCGATGTTGCCGCCGTCGCCGTAGAGGTTGAGCGCGTCGGGGTAGAGGTGGACGATCCTCAGCGGCCGGTCCAGCGGGACGGGGTCGGGCGTGGCCGGACGGCCGGGGGCGGTGGAGCTCCCGGGCCTGTCCCGTTTTGTCTGCACGTTTAAACACGTCCCCAATTCGCAGAGGCGCTCGAGCTCGGCGACGACGGGCGGAAACGCCGTGTAGTTTGCGATCACGTGCAGGCGCTCGGGCTCCGGCATCAGCCCAAGCGCGTCCTCGACGCTCTCGATGAGCTCGATGGGCGCGCCCAGCTCTGCGTACTTGACGCGCACGGCCATGTCCTCGCGCCGCGTGCCGCCCACGCAGACGAGCCGCAGGTCGGAGAGGTCACGCAGGCGCTCGAGGTCGATGTCCCAGATCCACGAGACGTCGTGGCCGTCGGCGTCGTTGTCGTTCAGGAAGAGGGCGAGGTAGCGCCCGTCGTCCGCGCGGACCTGCTGGATCATGCGGTTGAACCCCGTGGGGTTCTTCGCCAGGTTGGAGCTCACCTCAAAGCCCCCGTCGAGCGAGAAGACCTTGCCGCGCCCGCTCGCCGGCTCATAGGCGTCGAGCACCTCCTGGAAGCGGGAGGTGTCGCCCCCGCCGAGCACGCACGCAACGAAGGCCGCCATGACGTTGTAGACCATGTAGAGGCCGCTCCAGCGCGTGCGGACGTGCGTGCGCTGGAGCGCGCCGGCACGTCGGTCCTCGATGTCGAACTCGTAGCCGCCGCAGGTGAGCCGCAGGTTGACGGCGGCAAAGGAGAGCTCGGGCCGTGCCCAGCCGCACGCCGGGCACCGGTAGCTCCCGAGCTGCCCGTAGTGTACGTACGCGTAGTCGAGCCCCGTGTTGCAGCGCGCGCAGAAGCGGCTGTCGGAGATGCGGTCGGCCTCGAGGCCCGTGGGCTCGTCGATGCCAAAGGGCACACCGGGGTTGTCCACCCGGTCGGCAATCGCGGCGCAGAGCGGGTCGTCGGCGTTAAACGCGAGCGCGGTGGCGGCCGAGCGCCGAAGCGCCTCGGCGATGACGTCTTGCGTGTGGTCGATCTCCCCGTAGCGGTCGAGCTGGTCGCGGAAGAGGTTGAGAAGCACGAGCGCCCGGGGCCTCAGGGCGGGGAGCACCTGCACGGTGTAGAGCTCGTCGCACTCGAAGCACCCCGCGCGCGGGGGCCGCGCCGAGCGGGCCTCCACGAGCGCCGCGGCAATGCCGGACGCCATGTTGTTGCCGGCGCGGTTGCACGTCACGTTGAGGCCGCTCGCGGCGAGCGCGTCGGCCGCGAGGCCCGTGGTGGTGGTCTTGCCGTTGGTGCCCGTCACCATGACGGACGCGTCAAGCGCCGAGCCCAGAGATCCAATGATGCCCGGCGCCACCCTAAGGGCTACGGCGCCGGGGGCGTTGCCGCCGCCCCGGTGGAGAAGCCGGGTGGTGCCCCAGCGCGCGGCGTCGGCAGCCAGGCAGGCAAGGGTCACGCGCGGGTTCATGGGGCCTCCTTCGGCAGGCGTCTCGTCGCAGGTGCGGCGCAGTCTCGTCGCAGCAATACTAGCACGCCGCGTGACCACGCCCCGCGCTGTGACCGGCACGGGGCAACTCTGCTAGTATCTGTTCTGTCGTGCCCACGGGGATGCTTCTTTTGGAGTGCTTTCCACCGGGATCCCGCTGGTCGTGGGCTCGTCATGCCCGGCCACGGGCATCCAGCAAAGCCCTCCGAAAGAGAAGAGAGACGCCATGAACCAGCACAACAGCCTTGAGCACGCCGTTGACCCCTCCGACCTCCGCGCGCGGAGGGTCTCCCGCATCGGGATGATCGCCGCGACCTACGCCGCGCTCACCCTCGTGGCCCTGCTCTTCCTGGGCAGCCTTGCCTGGGGCCCGGTTCAGTTCCGCATCTCCGAGGCCGTGTGCGTGCTTGCCCTCTTCACTGCCGACGCCATCCCCGGGCTCGCCCTGGGCTGCGCCCTCGCCAACCTCGCCAACATCGTGCTCTCGGGCACCGGCATGCTCGGCATGCTCGACGTGGTCTTTGGCACCCTCGCGACCGCGCTCGGCGCATGGTTCACGTGGCGCAACCGCCGTCGGCCGGCCCTCGCGCTCATGGGCCCCGTCATCGCCAACGCGCTCATCGTCCCCGCCTACCTGCCCCTCATGCTCCAGGGCATCGGCTTTTACACCATCCCCTTCACCAACATCGCCATCGACGGCGCGTACCCGGCCATGTACCTCTTCGGCCTTGTGACGACCGCGCTCGGCGAGGCCGTGGTCATGTACGCCCTGGGCCTGCCGCTCGCCCGCGCCCTGGGCAAGACGTCGCTTCCCCGACAGCTCGACGCCGCCGAGAAGAACCAGGGATAGGACCCCATCGTGAACCCCGCGATCATCATCCCAACCTACTGGGCCGAGGGAGACCAGCCCGGAGCGCTCGGGGAGCGCGGGGTCTACGACTACACCACCCCCATCGACAAGCCCCTCCCGGAGCTCGAGCTCTGCCTGTCCTCGCTCGAGAAGGTCCGCGGGGTCATCAGGGTGATCGTGCTCGTGGTGGCGCCGGCCTCCTGCGCCGAGGCGGCGCGGGCCCGCGTGACGGCGATCTGCCGCACGCACCCCGCGCTCAACCCGCTCGTCGTGGGCGAGCAGGAGGCGGCGCACGTGGAGCGGGCCGTGGCCCGTCTCGCGCACCACGTGGCCGGCGAGACGGTCTCGCTGAGGGGCTACGGCGCGATCAAGAACATGGGGCTGGCCGTGGCCGCCGTCTTTGGGCACGACGTCGCCGTATTCCTCGATGACGACGAGGTCGTCCTGGACGAGGACTTCCTCGTGAACGCCGTCTTTGGCCTGGGCTCGCTCACGAGGCAGAACCTCAAGATCTTGGCCAAGAGCGGCTTCTTCGTGGACCCGCACGACAGCCCGTACGCGGAGCCCGACGAGGCCTGGAGCGAGCGCTACTGGTCCAAGGCGGCCGAGTTCAACAAGGTCATGGAGCGCGCCCAGACCTCGCAGAGCCGCATCACGCGCTCCAACCACCTCTGTGGCGGGTGCTGCGCGCTGCACGCCGCGGCCTTCTCGAAGGTCCCGTTTGACCCGTACATAACGCGCGGCGAGGACCTCGACTACGTGCTCAACCTTCGGGCCGCCGGGCTTGACGTCTGGTTTGACAACCAGTGGTTCGTCCGCTCGCAGCCGCCCGAGGAGATGGCGAGCGTCCCCTCGCTGTTCATGCAGGACGTCCATCGCTGGCTCTACGAGTACCGCAAGCTCGACGCCATCAACGCCCGGCGCGACCTGCGCGTGATCACGCCGGAGTCCCTCATGCCCTATCCCGCCCCGTGGCTTTCCCAGGGCGTGCGCCGCCGCGTGTTCCGCACGGCGCTGCGCCGCTTTGTCGCGGGCCCGCACCGCCTTGCCTACCTGCGCATCCTGACGCGAGGCCGCTACGAGGCGGACCGCTTTGCGCGCTCGGCGAGCTCGCGCTACCTCTCCTTTGCGATGGTGTGGCCGGGCATCGTCGCCGCGCTCTGGGAGGACCCGCTCATCCAGGGCGCGATCCTGCACACGGGCGAGGTGCGCCCGCCGCTCGAGACCGGCCCGCTGCCGGTCGACGCGGCCCTGGCCGAGGAGGCCGCCGACACGGCGGACACCGCGGACCTCGAGGCCCCCGCGCCGGAGGCGCCCGAGGACCTGGGCGACACGGGGTCCTTCTCGGTGCTCGAGGAGGCTGCTGGCGCGCTTGAGGAGCCGGACGGACTCGAGCCGCCGGCCGGCCCCGGCCCTGCGCCCACGGCCCCGGAGGACCCCCCAGGGAGGCGCCCATGAGTCGTAGACACGTCGCCTCGCGTCGCATCGTCGACGTTGTCCTGGCGCTCGTGGCGATGGTCCTCGTGGTGCTGCTTGTCTGGAGCATGCGCGACGGCCTCGCGATCGCGGCGGTGCTCGTGGGCTGCGCGCTCGCGTGGGTCATCGTGATGAGCGGCTCGATCACCGTGGCGCCCGAGGACACGCGCTCGGAGGCAACCGAGCGAACGCTGCGCGTGGCCAACAACACCCTCACGCACCTGCGCGGAGGCCTCACCGCGGAGAACGCGCAGGCCCTCTGCGCCCTGCTCCTGCCCGAGACGAGCGCGCGGGCCGTCGCCGTGACCGACACCAAGGAGGTCCTCGCCTACGAGGGCGAGCTCATGACGCGCTACGTGCCGGGCAGCAAGAACGGCCGCCCGACGATCGAGGTCCTTGAGAGCTGCCGCATGGAGACCTTCGACTCCGTTGACCTCGAGGGCGGCCCGGGCGCCGTGCTCCGCGCGCGCCCGGCCTCGACCGGCGGCGTGGGCATCATCGTGCCGCTCCTCGTGCAGGAGCGCGCCGTGGGCACCATCAAGTTCTACTACCGCCGCGACCTTGACATCGACCGCACGCAGCTCGCCATTGCCGAGGGGCTGGGGACGCTTCTCTCCACGCAGCTCTCCTCCTACGAGCTCGACCGCCAGGCCGAGCTCACGGCCCGCGCCGAGATCAAGGCGCTCCAGGCCCAGATCAACCCGCACTTCCTGTTCAACGCGCTCAACACCATTGCCTCGTTCACGCGCACGGACCCCACGAAGGCCCGCGACCTCCTGCGCGAGTTCTCGCTCTTCTACCGGAGGACCCTCGAGAACTCCGAGAAGTCGCTCATCCCGCTCTCCCAGGAGCTCGAGCAGACGCGCCGCTACCTGCGCATCGAGAAGGCCCGCTTCGGTGAGGACCGCATCGTGGAGAGCGAGCACGTCGCGCCCGGCTGCGAGGTCCTGCCCGTCCCGTCCTTCCTCGTGCAGCCCATCGTGGAGAACGCGGTGCGCCACGCGATGCGTGACGAGGGGGCGCTTCATGTGGACGTTCAGGTGGCGAGCGACGGTGATGATATTCTTATTGCCGTTGCCGACGACGGGCTGGGCATGACCAAGGACGTTGCCGACCGACTGCTTGCCTCCGCGAGCGAGCCGCGACCCTCATCCGGCGCGTCCACCCGCGGGACCGGCATGGCGCTGCGCAACGTCGCCGAGCGCGTGGAGCGCTTCTTTGGCGTGGGCTCGGGCGTGGAGATCGTCTCCAAGCCGGACGAGGGCACGTGCGTGACGCTGCGCCTGGTGGGGGCACGAAAGACGCTGGGCGCCGTGGGCGTCCGGGGACACGAGTGATCAGGCGGGGCTCCGCCAAAGGGGACTGAAGGGGAACGAGTATATGCGCGCGATGATCGTTGACGACGAGGCACCGGCCCGCTCTGAGCTCAGGTACCTGCTCGAGGAGACCGGCCGGGTGGACGCCATCATGGAGGCGTCGAGCGCCCGCGAGGCCGTCGAGAAGCTCATGGACAGCAAGTCCGACGTCATCTTCCTCGACATCCAGATGCCCAAGACCTCGGGCATGCAGCTCGCCGAGGCGCTGCACCGCCTCAAGAACCCGCCCGCGGTGGTCTTTGTGACCGCCTACAGCGAGTACGCGCTCGAGGCCTTCGAGGTCGACGCCATCGACTACCTCATGAAGCCCGTGGAGCCCGAGCGCCTGAACCAGGCCCTCGACAAGGTCCAGTCGCGCATGAAGCCGCAGCCCCAGAGCCACTCCTCCGTGGAGCGCATCCCCGTGGTCAAGAGCGGCCGCAAGGTGCTCGTGCCCATCGACCAGATCCGCTACATCGAGGCCAAGGACGACTACTCCTGCATCTACACCTCCGACGACCGCTTCCTCTCCACGATCTCGCTCGCCAAGCTCGAGCAGAAGCTCGCGCCGCACGGCTTCTTCCGCGTGCACCGCGGCTACATCGTGAACCTCGAGTACGTCGAGGACGTGGAGGTCATCTCCTCCGGCATCCTGCAGCTGGGCGTCAACGGCATCGAGGGCAAGAAGATCTCCGTCTCTCGCCGTCGGGTCGTGGCGCTCAAGCGCGCCCTCGGCCTCTAGGCCGCCCGCGCGGCACGCAACACCAGCTCGAGGTAAGGAACCGCCTTGGCCATCATGCGCTACGACATCATCTCCGACACCCACGGCTTTCTCTCGCCGGACCTGCTCGACGCCCTCAAGGGCGCCGACGTGATCGTGCACGCGGGCGACATCTGCTCGGCGTCGGACTTCCGCACGCTGAGCAACATCGCCTATGTGCAGCTCTGCCTGGGCAACAACGACTTTGCCTACGACTACGGCCCGTCGATCAAGCGCCGCAAGATGTTCTACAGCAGCGGCCTCAAGTGGCAGGTCTGCCACTACCGCGAGCACCTGAACCTCTCCATGAGCGACATCGCCATCTGCGGCCACACCCACCGCCCCTTCGTCGAGCGCGACGAGTGGACGGGCACGCTCGTCATGAACCCCGGCAGCCCCACCTACCCGCGCCGCTCCCGGGCCTCCATGGGCCGGATCATCTGCGACGAGGGGACTATCGTCGAGGCCTCGATCATCACGCTGGACTAGCGCCGGGCCCCATGGTGCGGCGGCGTGGCCGCCTGAGGTTCCCTATGACTTCCGAGCCGAGGCTGTCCCCTGGGCCGCCCTAGGAGGCGTCTGCCGCCACGAGCGCCGGCGCCACCACGCGCGTGTAGAATGCCAGCCACACGAGCGAGACGCAGAATCCCGCAATCACGTCCGAGGCGTAGTGAACGCCCAGGTAGACGCGGCTTACGCCAACCATCACGATGACGAGGCCAAACACGACGCACCACACCACGCGCATGGCGTCATGGCGGTGGTGGCGCCAGATCATCCAGATGAGCAGGCCAAAGAAGGCCATGGCCACCATCGAGTGCCCGGAGGGGAAGCTGTACCCCGCCTCCTCGATGAGGCGGAACCCCTCGGGGCGCGGCCGCTGAACGATGATTTTGAGCAGGGCGTTCAGGATGACCACGCACGCCAGGTTGATGGAGACGCACCACCCCGGGGCCTTTCCCGGGGCGAGCGCGGCAATGGCTGCGGCCATCACGGCAAGCACGACGACGGAGGCAAGCGAGGTGAAGCCCTCCATGACGGGTGTCAGGGCATCTGAGCGCAGGCCCTCGACGATCGTCTGGTACGCAAGGGCGTCGAGGCGCATGAGCTCGCCCTCGGCAACCTCGCCGAGCAGGACAAGAAACACGAGCGTCGCCACGAGCGCCACGACGAGGCGCACATTGTCCCGGGCAAGCGCGAGGGCGCCGCGCGCAACGTCGCGGGCGCCCTCGGAACGGTGGTTCTGTGCGGCCATGCTAGAGGTTGGACTCCAGCTCCGCCACGAGCGCGGGCTTGGGCATGCCGCCCACGATGGTGTGGACCGGCTTGCCGCCCTTGAAGAGGATGAGCGTGGGGATGGAGACGATGCGGAACTTCGTGGCGAGGTCGGGTTCCTCGTCGACGTTGCACTTGTAGACGTCGAGCCTGTCGGCCATCTCCTGGGAGATCTGGTCGATGGTGGGGCCGAGCGCGCGGCACGGCCCGCACCACGGCGCCCAGAAGTCAACGAGCACGGGCTTGTCGGAGCCGGACACGACGCTCTCAAAGTCACTGGTGGTAAGTGCCTTGGCCATGGGAGCCTCCTTTGGTTGGTTTTCTGCTTGTTGGGTCTTATGCCCGTTCTACACTGATTCATACGGGTCACTCATGAAATGATACGGTTCTTATCACAGTTGAGCCGCGGGCCGGGCACGGGCCGCGCGAAGGGGGCGGGCATGGCATCCGAGCGAGACGCGCGCAGGCGCGCATACCTGGACAAGACCGCGGCCGAGACGGACGCGCTCGAGGCGCGCGGCGTGATGATGGGGGGCAACGCCTTCTCGCCGGTTCTTCTCGTCAAGGGCCAGCTCACGGAGGACGAGAAGAACGGCGCCCCCGCGTTCTCGGGCGCTGACGGGAAGGCGCTCAGGGCGTCGCTCGCGGCGCTCGGGTACGCGCCGGAGGACTGGGAGACCCTGCTGACCGTGGGCGAGGACGGGCTGCCCCTTGGCCCCGAGCTCCTGCGCGAGGCGCTGGCCGCGCTCGACCCCTCGACGCTCGTCTGCTGCGACGAGGCGGCGGCGTCGGCGCTGCGCGAGGCCTACGCGGACGACCTTGCGATCCTTGCGCGGCTCGAGGAGGCGATGCTCGCGCCGGGCGTGGTCGCGCACGTTGCCGGCATGCGCGTCCTCAATCTGGGGGGCTTTGCCGACGCCCTCTCCGACGCGCGCGAGAAGCAGGTCATGTGGGCCCGCCTCAAGCTGATCCCTCCCCTGGGGGAGCCGTTCTAGCAGCGGGAATTCGTGCAGCGGGCGTTCAGGCGACGCGGCGCGCGCTATACTGGTGGCACCATCGGCCTTCCGGGGAAGGAGCCCGCCCATGTCCACCATTGCTGCGCCCATCGATGTCACCGCGACGCCCGAGTGGGCGGCGCTGCAGGCCCATCACGACGAGCTTGTGGCCAGCGGCTTTAGCCTCAAGGAGGCGTTCGCGACCGACCCCGGGCGCGTGGAGGACCTCTCCTTTGAGACCTCCGACCTGCACTTTGACCTCTCCAAGAACCTCGTGACCAAAAAGACCGTGGAGCTGCTCTGCGACCTCGCCCGTGCCGTGGGCCTGGAGGAGCGTCGCGACGCCATGTACTCCGGTGCGCACATCAACACCACCGAGGACCGTGCCGTCCTGCACACGGCGCTGCGCCGCCCGGCCGCAGACGCGGGAACCGTCTTTGACGGCGAGCAGGACTGCGTGGCCGACGTCCGCGCCGAGCTCGACCGCATGTACGCCTTCGCCGAGCGCGTCCGCTCCGGCGAGTGGAAGGGCGTCACGGGCAAGCGCATCGAGCACGTGATGTCCATCGGCATCGGCGGCTCCGACCTCGGCCCCGTCATGGTCTACGAGGCGCTGAAGCCCCTGGCCGACGCCGGGATCGACTGCCGCTACGTCTCCAACATCGACCCCAACGACATGGCCGAGAAGGTCCGTGGCCTCGACCCCGAGACCACCCTCGTGATCGTGGTCTCTAAGACGTTCACCACGCTGGAGACCCTCACCAACGCGCGCGAGGCCAAGACGTGGCTCCTCTCCGAGCTGCGCGCCGCCGGCGCCATCGACGGCTCGGCCGATAAGGACGCCGAGGCCATCCGTGCCCACTTCGTGGCCGTCTCCACCGCGCTCGACCTCGTGGCGGACTTTGGCATCGACCCGGAGAACGCCTTCGGCTTCTGGAACTGGGTCGGCGGCCGCTACTCCGTGGACTCGGCCGTGGGCCTCTCGCTCATCATTGCCTTTGGGCCGGAGCGCTTCGAGGAGTTCCTTGCCGGCTTCAACGACCTTGACCGCCTCTTTGCCGAGACCCCGCTCCAGGAGAACGTCGTGGCGCTGCTGGGCCTCATCAACGTCTGGTACGTGAACTTCTGGGGCGCCGAGAGCCACGCCGTGCTGCCCTACAACCAGTACCTGCACCGCTTTGCGGCCTACCTCCAGCAGCTCACCATGGAGTCCAACGGCAAGAGCGTCCGCTGGGACGGCAGCCCCGTCACCTGCGCCACCGGCGAGATCTTCTGGGGCGAGCCGGGCACGAACGGCCAGCATGCCTTCTACCAGCTCATTCACCAGGGCACCCGCATGGTCCCGGCGGACTTCATCGCCTTCGTGAACACGCCCAACCCCACGCGTGACGGGGACCAGGACGTCCACGAGCTGTTCCTGGGCAACTTCCTCGCGCAGACCAAGGCGCTCGCCTTTGGCAAGACGGCCGACGAGGTCCGCGCCGAGGGCACGGCCGAGTGGATGGTGCCCGCGCGCTGCTTCGAGGGCAACCGCCCGACCACGTCCATCTTCGGCGTGGAGCTGACCCCGCACGCGCTCGGCGAGCTCATCGCGCTCTACGAGCACATCACCTTTGTCGAGGGCACGGTCTGGGGCCTGGACTCCTACGACCAGTGGGGCGTCGAGCTGGGCAAGCAGCTCGCCAAGCAGATCACGCCCGCCTTCCACGACGACGAGGCCCTCGCCGCGCAGGACGCGAGCACGCAGGCCCTCATCGCCTACTACCGCGCCCACCGCAAGTAGGGCGTGCAAAGGGGACAGGCACTTTTGCACGGTTCGGGCCGTCGGGCTTCTCGCCCGGCGGCCTTTTTGGCGCTGCGACGTGGGGCGCGCGGCCCGCACGTCCACGGCTGCGGCCCGCACGTCGGTATTGGGTGGCAGGTTTGATGCCCGGGCGGTTTCTCTCCGATATTGGGTGGCATCATTTATGTCGTAGAGCCTCCGCACGTTAATAATCCGCCGGTCGCGAAGAACGACCTGCGGAAACGTTCTCTACCAGCTGCCCGAGCGTTCTTCTCGCCCGCCTTTTGGGGCTTAGATATCAAACCTACCACCCAAAACCGTTGCGGAGCCGCGTCGAGTGGGCCTCAAGCCTGACGCGGCGCCCCCTGACGATGCCGGCGGAGCGGAAATGGAGAAAAAACTTCAAGCCATTACAGGTGATGGGGGCGTTCCCCCTTTCGGCGGCCGGCTCGACGGGTCGCGTGGTCGCCCTGCCCGTAGTCCCGCAACCCCCCCGCGTGCTACCCTAGGCCCGTGACGCGAATCCAACCCCAGGGAGGGCGCATGACGGAGATACCGCGCTCGCAGTTCTTTGGCAGGGATGCGCAGGAGGTCGCTCAGACGTACCTGACCTGGTACCGACGGCTGCTCCTGCGATCCGTAGTCGCCGTGATTGCCGTGGGCATCGCCGCGATCGCAAGCCTCTATTATCTGGACAACCTGCTGCTCTACTTCGTGGGGCTTGGGGCGATCGTCTGCCTGGGCGTCTCCTGTCGCCTGCGGGTCAACAAGGAGTTCCGGGCGCTCACCGGCATCATCAACACCGACTGCGACGTCGCAAAGTGGCGCTACGTGATCGAGCAGATTCGCAAGCGCGCCACCCGGCGCCGCCGCTCCCGGGCGCTGTGCGACTGCTACCTGGCGCTTGCCGACCTCGAGGACGCGCGCCCCGCCGACGCCCTCAGGCGCATGGCCGGCTTGGAATTTGGGCGGAACAGCATCCTGAACGTGATGCTCTACCAGAATCGAGCCGTGTGCGCGCACTGCCTGGGTGACGACGCTGCGTGCGGCGCCTCGCTCGCCGCGCTGCGCGAGCTGACGGACCGCTACCGTAATGGTTCCAAGAGGCGGTCGCTTGCCGAGCGGCAGCTTGCCGACCTCACGCTCTCCCTTAAGCCCTGCTCGTCCTGGGACGCGGCGGATGCCGCTCGGGCCGCCGAGCGCCGCGAGGCCGCGGAGAGCCACCGCGAGTCGGTCTCGTGGACGCTGCTCCTGGCCGAGCACGAGCTCGAGTCCGGTCGCCCTGCCGCCGCCCTCGAGCTCCTGGACGAGAAGAACCTCGCGCCCCTGACCCCGCGCGCCCACGAGCGCCGCGCGGCCCTGCTCGCTCGGTTGTCGTAGCCCTTACACCGCGTCTACCTGCGGATTGCAACCGCGAGGCGCCTTCCGGTTGCCACGTTCCGGCCAAAATGCAGCCCGCTGGTTGGTGGCCCGCGCCCCTCTGGTACCGTAGCGTATGTGGTGCCGGCAGACAGCGCCCCGCGCGCCCGCCCCAACCAAAGGAGCAGCCATGAGCTTCCGCGACAACCTCCAGCACCTCCGCGCCACGCGCAACATGACCCAGGAGCAGCTTGCCATGCTGCTCGGCGTCTCCCGCCAGTCCGTGACCAAGTGGGAGGCCGAGAAGAGCCAGCCCGAGATGGACAAGCTTCTCAAGCTCTGCCAGATCTTTGAGTGCAGCCTGGACGACCTCGTGACCGGCGACCTCACGGGTCGCGAGCCCGTGCCCGCGGCGGCCGTGCCCGCCGGCCCGCCCGCCGACGTCTGCGGCTACGACGAGCACTGGCGCGCGCTGGCGGGCAAGGTGCCCACGGGAATCGCGCTGATCCTTCTGGGCATCGCCGTGGGCCTGCTCCTCGAGGGCGCCGTCGAGCTGGCGCCGGTGGGCGCGCGCGACGGGTTGCTCGTCATCTGCGTGTTCGTGGGCATCCTCGCCGGCCTGGCGTTTCTCGTTCCCGCCGGCATGGAGCACACCGCGTTCCAGCGCGCCCATCCCTACGTGGAAGACTTCTACACCGAGGACGACCGCGCCGTCGCGCGCAAGCAGTTCTCGGGCGGGTTCATCGCCGGCCTGGCGTTCATCTTTGCGGGCATCGGCTGCCTCATCGTGGTTGAGCCGATGGCGGAGAACTGGGCGCTCTTCCTCCTGCTGGTCTTCATCGCGCTCGGCGTGTGGTGGATCGTGCGATCCGGGATGCTCCTCGGCCGCACCAACGTCGCCGAGTACAACCGCTCCGTCGGCGAGGACCTCGAGGTCGAGGACCTTGTGGCCGCCCAGCTGGACGAGGCTCGGCGCGAGGCCTTTCTCGCCAACAAGCGCGCGGACGAGAAGATCGGTGCGGTCTGCGGCGCCATCATGATCGTGGCCACGATCGTGGCGTTTGCGCTGCTGTTTGCGCCGGTCTTCTCGGCTCCCGACCTCTCGGCCTTCGAGCCCGAGGGCACCTCGGCCATGTGGTTCTGGGTGGCCTGGCCCGTGGGCGGCCTGCTCTGCGGCGTCGTGACCGTGCTCATGAGGGCGTTCGGCAGCCACGAGTAGGCGGCGGGTCCGGTCGGAACGGCCGGCTGTCGGGGGCCTGCCCGTCGCCCCGCCGCCCTGCGAGAAAACATTGGCGACGCAACGTCTCTTAACGGTAGGATGTCGTACAATCCAAGGTGGACCACCACCCGTGAGGAGAGGGGACGTCATGGACACCGCCAAGGTCTACTTCACCAACCTGCGCACGCACGGCAGGGAGAGCCAGCTCGACAAGCTCAAGCGGCTCATCCACCGCGCTGGGATCGACCAGATCGACTTCGAGAACAAGTTCGTGGCCATCAAGATCCACTTTGGCGAGCTGGGCAACCTCAGCTTCCTGCGCCCCAACTACGCGCGCGCCGTCGCCGACGTGGTGAAGGAGCTGGGCGGCAAGCCCTTCCTCACGGACTGCAACACGCTCTACGTGGGCAGCCGCAAGAACGCCCTCGAGCACATCGACTGCGCCTACCAGAACGGCTTCACGCCCTACGCCACGGGCTGTCACGTGATCATCGCCGACGGCCTCAAGGGCACCGACGAGACCCTCGTGCCCGTCAAGAACGGCGAGTACGTGAAGGAGGCCAAGATCGGCCACGCCCTCATGGACGCGGACATCGTGATCAGCCTCACGCACTTCAAGGGCCACGAGCAGGCCGGCTTTGGCGGCTGCATGAAGAACCTGGGCATGGGCGGCGGTAGCCGCGCGGGCAAGATGGAGCAGCACGCGGCCGGCAAGCCGAGCGTGGCGCACGAGAAGTGCATCGGCTGCCGCGCGTGCGAGCGCATCTGCGCGCACGGGGCCGTGAGCTTTGACGCCACGCGCGAGCGCGAGCTGCCGAGCGGCAAGGTCGTGACCGTGCCCGTGGCCACGATCGACCACGACCGCTGCGTGGGCTGCGGCCGCTGCATCGGCGCCTGCAACCAGGATGCCATCCAGCCGGACTTCGACGCCGCCGTGGACGTGCTCAACTACAAGATCGCCGAGTACACCCAGGCCATCGTGCAGGACCGCCCGAACTTCCACATCTCCATTGCCATGGACATCAGCCCCAACTGCGACTGCCACGCCGAGAACGACACGCCCATCGTGCCCGACCTGGGCATGTTCGCGAGCTTTGACCCGGTGGCCATCGACCAGGCGGCCATCGACATGGCGCTCGCCGCGCCGGCGCTGCCCAACACCGAGCTCACCGAGATGCGCGACCGTCTGGAGGCCGAGGGCGGCATCCCCGAGCGCTGCCAGCACGACCACTTCAACATGACGCACCCGGACACCAACTGGCGCTCCATGATCGAGCACGCCGAGAAGATCGGCCTGGGCACGAGCCACTACGAGCTGATCGAGGTCAAGTAGCGGCTCCGCCACATGACGACGGGGCGTCCCGCGGGCACCCCGTCCTAGGTCCAGTGAGAAGAACGTCGAGGAGGCCGCCATGCCCCGGGTCATCGTCTTTGGCAGCATGAACATGGACCTGTCCATCGAGGCGCCCTGCCTGCCGGCCGCGGGGGAGACGCTTGCGGGGTCCGGCTTCATCACGGCGGCGGGCGGCAAGGGCGCCAACCAGGCCGTTGCCGCGTCGCGAATGGGCGCGGACGTCCGCATGGTCGCGGCGGTGGGGGCCGACGCCTTTGGCGACGAGCTCGTGCGCGGCCTCGAGGCGTCCGGCGTGGACGCCTCGTCCGTGCGACGCCTCGAGGGGGTGTCCACCGGCGTTGCCGTGATCGTGCGCACCGCGGGCGAGAATCGCATCGTCCTGCATGCGGGCGCCAACCACGCCCTTACGGCCGCCGACGTCACGGCCGAGCTGCGTCGCCTTGCCAGGCCGCGCGACCTTCTGCTCGCGCAGGGCGAGTGCGATCCCACCGCGACCGAGGCCGCGCTGCGCACCGCGCGCGAGCTCGGCCTCTTCACCGTCTACAACCCCGCCCCGGCGCGGCCCGTGCCGGACGACCTCTGGCCGTGCGTTGACCTGGTCTGCCTCAACGAGACGGAGTGCCAGGTCATGTGCGGCGTGCTGCCCGCTGACGAGTCTGTCTGCCGTACCGCCGCAGGCCGCCTGCGCGCGCTCGGCGCCGGGACCGTGGTCATCACGCTCGGTGCGGCGGGCTCGTTTGCCCTGGGCCCGGACGACGCGCCGCTGCGCGTGGGCGCCCTTCCCGTGACCGCGGTGGACACCACGGGCGCGGGGGACACCTTCATCGGGGCCCTCGCGGCGGGCTGTGCGGCAGGTCTTCCGCTCGCCGCGTCCCTGCGGCGGGGAACCGCGGCCGCCGCGCTGGCGGTGAGCCGCCTGGGCGCCCAGCCGTCCATTCCCGACGCGTCTGAGGTGGACGCGCTCCTGAAGGAGGCCCGCGCATGAGCGAGCGACGCCCGGCCGAGAAGAACCTGGCCGTCCATCCCGTCCGTCTTGTCCTCGACCTCGACGCCGGCATCGACGACGCCCTTGCGCTCGCCTACGCGCTTGGGTCTTCTGAGGTCGAGCTCGTCGCCGTGGTGGCGAGCTACGGAAACGTCACCCAGGAGCGCGCCGCGCGCAACGCCTGCGCTCTTCTCGACCTTTTGGGCCGCCCGGACGTGCCGGTGTACGCGGGTGCGGACCGCCCTCTGGGCGCCGCAGAGTCCTTCTCGCCCGCGGCCGGGGTGGTGCGCATCCACGGGGAGAGCGGCCTGGGGGCCTCCGAGCTGCCCGCGCCCTCCCGGCCGACGCGCGCGGACGGCGTGGGCTGGCTCGCGCGCGAGGGGTGCGCCGCACCACCTGCTGCCCCGCTGACGTATGTCCCCACGGGGCCGCTCACCAACCTGGCGCTTGCGCTTCGCGCTCGCCCCGAGCTCGCCGAGCGCCTGCCACGCATCACCTTCATGGGAGGGGCGCTTGGCGTGCCGGGAAACGTGACGCCCTGTGCGGAGGCCAACGTCCACAATGACCCGGAGGCCGCGGACGAGGTCCTCGTCTCGGGGCTGCCCACCCGGATGGTGGGCCTTGACGTCACGCATCAGGTGGTCCTCACGCGCGAGGAGACCGCTCGCTGGCGCGCCCTTGGGACGCGCGCGGGGCGGTTCTTTGCGGACATGACCGATCACTACATTGCCGTCTACGAGCGCAACAACCCCGGGATGGGCGGCTGCGCGCTCCACGACCCGCTGGCGCTCGCGGCTGCGCTCGACCCCACGCTTGTGGGGTGCCTGCGTACCAACCTGCGCGTCTGTCGGGAGGGCGCCGTCAGGGGGCGCACCGTCTGCGATCCCCGGCGCCTGCGCGACGAGGCAAAGGACGCCGAGGTGGCGCTTACCGTGGACGCCCCGCGCTTCCTCGAGGAGTTCTGCTCTCGCGTTCGGCGCGCGCTCGCTTGAGGGCTGCCGCGCAGGTGACGCGCGCAGAGTCCCAGGACGCAGTGGCGAACGGCATCAAAGAAGCCCCCGGGCGCCTCGTGACGTTCGGGGGCTTCTGGGCTACTGCCTTTCTGGGCTACTGCTTCTCCGGCGGGCGCAGCTCGGTGAGCGCGCTGTAGTCCACGTCGACCGACGAGGGCCTCATCGGGCCGGGGGCGTACCAGTCGAGCGCGCAGTCGATCCAGGCGTTCCAGAACGGCCACTCGTGCGCGCCGATCTCCGGCTCCCAGTACGTGACGTCAAAGTCCGCCTTGCGCAGCAGCCGCACGAGGTCGCGGTTGTTCTCGCAGAGGTTGTCGTGCAGGCCGCAGGCCGCATAGAAGCTCGGCTTGGGCAGCTCGGGGTCCTTGCGGAACTTGTCGATGAGCGCCACGTAGTCCTTGTCGGACCCGATGACCGTGTCGAGGTCGCCGAAGAAGCGTTCGTAGTACTTGCGCTTGCGCGGCGAGTGGGACTCCACGGCCTCGAGCACGCGGTCGCGCATGAACGCGCCCGACAGGATGATGATCGAGCCAAAGCGGTCCGGTCGCAAGAGGCCGTTGATGAGCGCCGTGTACGCCCCGATCGAGATGCCGGCAAGCGCCGTGTCCTCGCGCTTGGCCGAGAGCGGGAAGAGCCGCCGCGTAAAGTCCACGAGCTCCTCGCTGATGAACTTGCCGTGCCACTCGTTGATCTCCGGCTTGTTGAGGTAGAGACCGTCCTCGCCGGAGGGCATGATGAGCGCGATGTCGCGCGCCTCCGCCGTCTCGACCACGTGGGTGCGGTCGATCCAGTCCACGTCCTGCCCAAAGAGACCGTGCAGCAGGTAGACCGTGCGGTACGGGCCGCGTCGCCTCTTGGCGAGCTTGTCGCCGTCCATCTTGTCCACGGGCAGGACCGCCGTGAGCACGACGTTGCGCTTGAGGTAGTGCGAGTAGAAGTCGACTCTAAGCAGTGCCATGTGAGAGCCCCTTCCCAGCGGACGCGGCGCCGGAGCGACGCGGTGTTACAGCAGCCAGTCGAGGGCCGTCGGCAGGGCCGTGTTCCAGAAGTCCCAGTCGTGGCCACCCGTAAGCTCATGATACGTGACGTTAAGTCCCGTGTCGCGCATACGCTGGGCCAAGACGCGGTTGGGCTCGGCGAGCGGGTCCTGGCTGCCGCAGGTCATGAAGATGCGCGGGCGGGGACGGTCGCAGTAGACGAGGTCGGCGGCCAGGCGCGCCGGGTCCTTGTCGGAGCCTCGCACCTCGTTCAGGTTGCCGAAGGTGTGCTCGAGGAAGTCGCGCGACAGGAAGAACAGGCCGTCGGACGAGATGATCTGGTCGAAGCTGTCGATGATCATCGCGGAGGAGAGGGCCACGATGGAGCCAAACGTCTCGCAGTACTTGAGGCCGTTGCGCAGCGCACCGTAGGCGCCCATGGAGATGCCGCCGATGAAGGTGTCCTCGCGGCGGTCGGAGAGCGGGAACATCCGGCGCGTCACCTCGATGAGCTCCTGGCCCACGAAGCGGCCGTAGTAGTTGTGGACCTCGGGCTGGTCCAGGTAGAAGGCGTTGTAGCCGGAGGGCATGACCACGGCGATGCCGTGGCTCTCGGCCCAGTGCCGGATGCGGGTCTCGGAGAGCCAGTCGGCATGGTTGCCGGAGATGCCGTGCAGCAGGTAGAGGGTCTTGAACGGCGCCTTGCGCGCGGGGTAGGGGCGCGACTTCCAGGCCTTGAGCTCCTCGTTCAGGTCGCCCGTGGCGTGGCGCATCACGGAGTCGGTGGCGTAGGCGTCGCCCTGGTCGTCGACGGGCAGGATGACCTCGAGCGTGGTGGTGCGCATGAGGGACGAGGAGAAGTAGTCGACGCTGATGAGAGCCATGGGGGCCTCCTTAACGTTGGGGGAAAGAACCGAAGCCAGTATATACGCCGCGCCGGGTGCGCGCCGGAGGCGGTCGTGCGGGTGACGCTGGGGCGCCGGGGTTCTTCTCGCCCGGCGGGCGGGTTGCGCGCGGCTGCGCTTCCGGCCCGGGGCCCGCCGCGGGCCGCGCTGCCAAGAACTGCGCCGGGTGCGAGCATGCCGCGGGCCGCGCTGCCAGGAACCGCGCCGGGTGCGCGCCCGCCCGGCGCCCCGGGCGCGCACCTGGGGCGTTTTGTGTCCATGCGGACACGGGTTTTGTCGAGTGCGCGCAGCCCGGCGCGCACCCGGTGCAATTCCTGGCGGCGGCCCCGGCCCCCGCGCACCCGGCGCAGTTCCTGGCGCGCCACCGACC
>NZ_NFIU01000024.1 GCF_002159535.1 Olsenella sp. An290
CGTACAAGCGGGTCGTCGCCGAGGGCGCGGGCACCGCGGGCGCGTACCTGCTGCGGTTCACGGTCGTGAACGCGGCGTTCCTCGCGGTTCTCGTGGGGCTGGCGGTGGCAATCTCCTAGAGTCTCCTAGGCCGCCCGCACCAGGCCCGACTCGCAGGACAAGAGGCGGCCGGGCCGCGCCCGTGACGCCCGCGCGGCCGCCCGGCCACCCCGGCTACCGGAGGCGGGCGATGACGGCGTCCACGAGGTCGTCAACGGGCACCTGGACCTGCTCGTGGCTCACCATGTCGCGCAGCGTGGCGACGCCAGCGGTCACCTCGTCGCTGCCGAGCACCACGCAGAGGCGCGCATGCAGCTTGTCCGCCTGCTTGAACTGGGACTTGAGCGAGCGGCCCTGGTAGTCAGCCTCGGTGCGCACGCCCGCGGAGCGCAGCGCGAGGCACGCGTCGAAGGCCGCCGCGCGCTCCGCCTCTCCGCCCGTGCGGGCCACGTAGACGCAGGACGGCTCCGCGCCGCCCATCTCGACGCCCGCCGCCGCGAGCGCGAGGGCGATCCGCTCGAAGCCCACCGCAAAGCCCAGACCCGGCGTGGGCTTGCCGCCCTCGAGCTCCACGAGGCCGTCGTAGCGACCGCCGCCGCCGATGGCGCCCACGCCCGCGCCCACGGCCTCCACCTCGAAGACCGTGCGCGTGTAGTAGTCAAGGCCGCGCACCAGCGTGGGGTCCTCGACGTAGGCCACGCCGGCCGCGTCCAGGTAGCGCTTGACCGCGGCGTAGTGGGCGGCGCACTCATCGCAGAGGTTGTCCGGCGCGAGCGGGGCGCCCTTCATGACCTCGCGGCAGTGGTCGTTCTTGCAGTCAAAGGCACGCAGCGGGTTGATCTGCGCGCGCTCGAGGCAGTCCGCGCACATCTCGTCCGCGTGGTCCAGGATGAAGGCGCGGACCTCGTCGCGGTAGGCGGGCCGGCACGCGGCGTCACCCATCGAGTTGATGACCAGGCGCAGGTTCTCGCGGGCAAAGCCCAGGCGCTCGAAGTAGGTCATGAGCATGATGATGCACTCGGCGTCCGAGGCCGGGTCGCTCGCGCCCAGCCACTCGACGCCCACCTGGTGGAACTGGCGCAGGCGCCCCTTCTGCGGGCGCTCGCCGCGGAACATCGCCTCGGCGTACCAGAGCTTGGCCGGGGCCGCGCCCTGCGGCACGAGGTTGTTCTCCACCACGGCGCGCACCACGCCGGCCGTGCCCTCGGGACGCATGGCCATGCGCTGACGGGGCTTCAGGTGGCTCTCGCTGCCGCGCTCCAGCAGGTCGCCGAAGAGCGCGCCGGAGACCACGCGGAACATCTCCTTGCGCACGACGTCCGTGGACTCGCCGATGCCGTGCACGAAGGTGTCCACCTGCTCGATGGCCGGCGTCTCGATCTGGTCGAAGCCGTAGGCGCCAAACAGGTCGCGCGCCACGTCCTGCATGCGCTGCCAGGCGCGCATATAGCCGCCGTAGAGGTCCTCGGTCCCCTGCACCTTCTGAGCCATCGTGCGATTCCCTTCTCGCCGTTTTTCTCGACCGTCAAGTATAGCGCGAGTCCGGCGCGCGCCGCCCCTCTCGCCCGGCGCCGCGCGTTCCCGCGCCCCGTCGTGCTACGCTGTTCGCAAACGCCGAGGCGAGGGGGCACGATGGGACTGCTTGACAGGCTGCGCGGCAAGAAGGGGCCGGACGTCTGGGAGGACGCTGCCAAGCTGCCCCCGCGCTTCTATCGCGCCCAGGACGACGACCATCCCATCGGGATGTACCTCCTGCACGAGAACAGAAAGACGATGCTCCCCCGCCACCCGCAGACGATGTACCAGGTGAGCGGCGAGAACGTCTTTGACTGGCGGCTTCTGCTCGTGAGCAACGAGGCGGGCGACCTGCTCGCCACGCTGGACTACTTCGAGGCGCTCGACCTCCTCGAGCCGGACGCGCTCGCGACCGGCGCCAGCTTCGTGCTGGCGCCGGCCCTCACCACCGCCCAGCTCCGCGACCTCGCCGCACGGTCGTACTCCGCGCAGTAGCACCCACCGCCACACCCAAAAGCCGGTAAGAGAATCCCCTGCAGCGACGGCGCGACCGCCGGCTTCCTAAGCGGGAGTTTCTCGAAGAGCACTCCCGTGTGGAAGCCGGCGGCCGCGCACCCCGCGATGTCAGGTTCTTCTCGCCTAGCAGATCTTGACGACCCAGCCCTCGGGGCCGGCGATCTCGCCGTCCTGGATGCCGGTGAGGGTCTCGCGCAGCTTCTGCATGACGGGGCCGACGTGCTCCATGCCGCCCTCGCCGAAGACGACCTCGGTCTCGCCGTTCACGACCTTGCCGACCGGGCTGATCACGGCCGCGGTGCCGCACATGCCGCACTCGACGAACGCGCCCGAGGCGACCTCCTCGAACTTCACCGGGCGCTCGACCACGGTCATGCCGAGCATCTCCTGCGCCACCTGCACGAGGCTGCGGCGCGTGATCGACGGCAGGATGGAGTCGGTGGCGGACTGGGGCACCACGAGCGTGCCGTCCTTGTCCACGAAGAGGAAGTTGGCGCCGCCGGACTCCTCCACGAAGGTGTGGGTCTGCGGGTCGAGATACATGTTGTCGGCGAAGCCCTGCTCGTGCGCCTGGACGCTCGGGTAGAGGCTCATGGCGTAGTTGAGGCCGGCCTTGATGGCGCCGGTGCCGTGGGGCGCGGCGCGGTCGTACTCGGGCACGCGCACGGCCACGGGCTTGACGCCGCCGGAGTAGTACGGGCCCACGGGCGTCACGAGGATACGGAACTGGTACTCGGTGGCCGGCTTGACGCCGATGACCTCGCCGGTGGCCACCATGAACGGACGCACGTAGAGCGTGGCGCCGGAGCCGAAGGGCGGCACCCACGCCTCGTTGGCCTTGACGACCATCTTGACCGCCTCGACGAACTTGTCCTCCGGGAAGGGCGGCATCACGATGCGCCGGGCGGAGTCGGCCATGCGGGCGGCGTTGAGGTCCGGGCGGAAGCAGACGATGTCGCCCATCTTGGTGGTGTAGGCCTTGAGACCCTCGAAGACCTCCTGGCAGTAGTGGAAGATGCCCGCGCACTCGGAGAGCGTGAGGGTGTGGTCGGTGGTGAGGCCGCCCTCCTCCCAGGCGCCGTCCTTGTAGTTGCAGACGTAACTGTAGTCGGTGGGCTGGTAGGCAAAGCCGAGGCTGCCCCAGTCGATGTCCTTCTTCTCCATGTGCTGTCCCCTCGTGCCGGGTTTATGTGCTGCGGAAACGATAAACCCTGCGCGACGGGCGGCGCGGCACCGTTGCGGAGGTTGTAACAATGACGCCCGGCGCGCCGGGGCGACCTCACTCGAGCCGAGCAGCGCTGACTCACCAAAAGTCACGCTTCGCGCCCCGAAAGCGTAACTTCGAGCGAGCTGGCAGCGCTGGCTCGTCGAAAGTCACGCCTCACGCCCCGAAAGCGTGACTTCGAGCGAGCCACCACAGCAAAAGGGCCCGCGGCGTACAATGCAAGCCTAGATTGCACGCCGAGAAGAAAAGGCCCGCCATGCGCATGTTCCGCAACGACTACTCCGAGGGCGCCGCGCCCGAGATCCTGGCCGCGCTCACCGCCACCAACGACGAGCAGACCGTGGGCTACACCGAGGGCGACGCCCACTGCGAGCGTGCCCGCGAGCTCATCCGCGCCGCGTGCGGCCGCGACGACGTGGACGTGGAGTTCTGCGTCGGCGGCACCTCGGCCAACGTCATCGGCGTGACCGGGCTCCTGCGCGACTGGGAGGGCACCGTCTGCACGAAGGACGCCCACATCCTCGTGCACGAGACGGGTGCCGTGGCGGCGTGCGGGCGCACGGTGCTCCCCACCGACGACGCCGACGGCTTCCTCTCGCCCGAGGCCGCCGAGCGCGTCTGGCGCTTCCAGACCTCCACGGGCCGCCACATGACGCGCCCCGGCTGCGTCTACATCTCCAACACCACGGAGCTCGGCGGCGTGTGGGACCGCGAGCGCTTCGACGCGATCTGCGACTGGGCGGACAGCCACGGGCTGCCGGTCTTTCTCGACGGCGCGCGCCTGGGATCGGCCCTCACCTCCCCTGCCGCGGGCGGCCTCACGCTCGAGCACATCGCGACGCGCTGCGGGGCCTTCTACCTCGGCGGCACCAAGAACGGCATGCTCTTCGGCGAGGCCATGGTCATCGCGGACCCGCGCCTCAAGGAGGCCTTCCCGTTCCTCCAGAAGGAGCGCGGAGGGCTCCTCGCCAAGGGACGCCTCTTGGGCGTGCAGTTTGAGACGGCGTTCGAGCAGCCGGCAGACGGCAGCGAGCCGCTCTACTGGCGCCTGGCCCGCAACGCCAACGCGTGCGCGTTCCGTCTGCGCGAGGGGCTTGTGAAGCTCGGCTTTGAGCCCTACGGCGAGGCGCCGTCCAACCAGCAGTTCTTTGTCATGACGCCGGCGCAGCGCGACGCCTTCGAGGCCGCGTGCGGCTGCGAGACCTTCTACGAGCTGCCCGACGGCACCGTGGTCGCTCGCTTCGTCTGCTCCTGGGCCACGGGCGAGAAGGACGTGGACGAGCTCCTCGCGTTTGCCGCCGCCCTGTAAAAGGGGACGGGTTTTCTCTCTCAGAGAATTTGGGACAGGCCTGGGCTCTAACGCCCAGGCCTGTCCCAAATTCTCTGAGAGAGAAAACCCGTCCCCTTTTACACATAGGTGGAGATGACCTCGTCGGCGGCGCTTACGTCCTGGACGATGTCGCATCCGGTGTAGGCGATGACGTAACAGCCGGCCGCCTTCGCCGAGGCAATGCCCGTCGGCGAGTCCTCCACGGCCACGCACGCCGACGGCTCCACGCCCAAGAGCTCGGCCGCATGCAGGTACGGGTCTGGCGCGGGCTTGCGCCGCGAGACCATGTCACCGCAGACGATGGCATCGAAGCGGCTCAGGACACCCAGCCGTGCAAGCGCCGTGAGGATGCAGCGCGAGACCGTCATCGACACGAGCCCCACCCTGACGCCACGCGCGCGCAGGTCGTCCAGCATCTCGATCGCCCCGGGCTCCATCGCAAGCGCCGCCTCGGCATACGTCCGGTAGCAGTCGTCCCTCAGGCGCTCGTAGTCGTCGATGGTGCCGTCAACGTGGTGCCGCTCGAGGATGGGAGGCACCGTCACGCGGTCCTCCCCACCCGTGAGCACCTCGAGCTCCTCGAGCGACACCTCGGCGCCCATCCGGCGCAGCACGCCCTGCACGAGGCGGATGTTCTCGACCTCGGTGTTGCAGAGCGTCCCGTCAAAGTCAAAGAGCACGGCGTCGATGCGCTCCGGGCGCGCCATGTGGTCCTCCTCGGGTCCGCGGTGAACGGCGACAGTGTATCAGAGGGCGCGCCCGTTCCGCCCGCCGACGAAATGTCGCCGGCAGTCCCCCATGTCAAAGCATTTTGACGCAGGTAGACGCCATCGCCCTTGGAAGGACGGGTAGGATGTGGCCAGAGGGCAGTCCCGGCAGAGGAGGCACCATGGACGTTGGGACGCGCATACGCGAGCACCGCGAGGCCGCCGGCCTGCACCAGGACCAGCTTGCCGAGCTCTGCCGGGTGAGCCGCCAGACCATCAGCAACTGGGAGCGCAACAAGACCCTCCCCGACATCGTGAGCCTCAAGGTCATCGCCCACGAGCTCGGCACCACGGTGGACGCCCTCATCGGCGACGACGTACCGGAGATCAGGCGCCGCACCGACGCGGAGGCACGCCGGTTCCTCATCCTGTTTGCGCTGAACTACGTCTTCCTGCTGTTCTCTTTCGTGACAAACTTTGGCTCAAACTTTGGCGACGCCTTCACGTCGCCGCTTTGGCTGTATCTTCGCGCCTTCGCCGCAGGCGCATGGCTCGTCATCCTGATTCCCTACTACCGCTTCATCAAGGGCCACAAGCTCCGGTACTACCAGGATATAGGCCGCTACCTCGAGAAGAACCTCGTTCTCGGGGAGTCGCGCGCCGCGAGGGTCGCCCACGCCATCCTGAAGCACATCCAAATCTGGAACGGCGTTCTCGTCGACCTTGCCGTTCTCACCGGACTCGCCGCGGGCGGCGTGCTCACGCCCCCGCTCGCCGTGCTTGTCATTGCCGGCGGCGCCGCGCTCTCGCTCATCGGCGTCCACCTGGACAGGGAGCGCCAACGCTGGGGCGGCCCCGTCACCCCGCCCCTTCCTCCGCAGCGCTGATGCCCCCTCAGAGCTCGACCTCGGCGTACGCCACGTGACTCCGACGCTCCATCCGTGCCTGTCTCATGTCCATGACAGCAAAGCGCTCGTCCAGCTCGACCTTGGGGGCGGCATCCACCGTCGCGACGGCAGCGCACAGGCGTTGGTCCCCAGCTCCCTGAGCACCTGGTTGCCCAGCTCCTTCTTGGCCTGAGACATCCGCCCCGTAACCATCGCGTCCAGGGCCCACCCCGGCGGCAAGAGAACCCGTCGACGCGAGCCGCCCCGGCAGCCTCCCGACCTTCAAAGCAGGATCTTCCGCGAAGCGCAGTCCTGCGTGAAGGTCGGGAGGCTGCCGGGGCGGCCCCTCGAGCGAGACGTTCTTCTCGCCTAGGCGTCCTTCATGATGATGTCGCGCACGATGCCGGAGACGCGGTCGCAGGCATCGAGGCAGAGCTCCATGCGGTCGAAGATGCGCAGCCACGTGACCGCGTACTTGCCGCTCGCGTCCTCGTCGTCGGAGAAGAGGCGGCGCAGAGCGTTCTGGTAGACGGTGTCGCCCTCGTCCTCCACGCTGCCGATCTCGATGGCCTTCTCAAGCACCACGCGGTCCTTCTTGTAGTCGGGCAGATGGCCGATCATCTCCTGCATCTCGCGAGCGGCGTGAACCGTGAGCTCGGAGATCTGCTTGGCCTCGAGGCGCAGGTCGCTCATGTTGAAGAGGTCAAGGCGCACCGCCACGCCGTACATGGAGTCCACCACGTCGTCCATGGCCAGGGCGAGGCTGGAGATGTCCTCGCGGTCGATCGGGGTGATGAAGGAGGTGTAGAGCTTGCCCATGATGGCCGAGACGCGCTCGTCGCACGTGGACTCAAAGACCTTCATCTGGGGAATCCGGCTCATCGAGTTGGGGAAGTCGCAGATGATGCCGTTGTACTCCTCCGCCGCCTCGACGATGAGCGCGGAGAAGTCCTTGAGCATAGTGTAGAACTCGTCTTCCTTCTTGATGCGGGGCATGTGCTGACTCCTTTTGACAGACGGCTCGTGAGAGACGGACGAGAAGAACGCGCGGCCAGGCGCTAGAACAGGACGAGGAAGAGCTTGGCGAGGAGGTACCCGATGATGCCGCAGCCAGGGAACGTGAAGACCCAGGTGAGGACCATCTCCTTGGCCACCCCCCAGTTGACGGACCTGGGGTCCTTGGCGGCGCCGGCGCCCATGATGGCGGCCGTCTTGGTGTGGGTGGTGGAGACGGGAAGGCCGGTGAGCGTGGCGATGAGCAGGCTCGCCGTGGCGGACACGGAGGCCGCGAAGCCCTGGTACTTGTCCAGGCGCACCATCTCCATGCCCACCTTCTTGATGATCTTCTTGCCGCCGACGGCGGTACCGATGGCCATGACCGCAGCGCACAGCACCATGATCCACAGCGGGAAGCCGCCCATCTCCCCCACCGTCAGGTTGAGCGAGAGCGCGATGGCGAGCATGGCCGTGGACATGAACTTCTGGCCGTCCTGCGCACCGTGCATGAGCGCCACGCCCGCGGCGCCGAGCACCTGCATGCGGCCGAAGAAGTTGTTGGCGCGGCGGCGGTCGGCGTTCTTGCAGGCGATGGGGATGACCTTGGAGATCGCCCAGCCGGCGAGAAAGCCCAGGACCGTGGAGAGGACAAGGCCGTAGATGACCTTGATCCACTCGGCGCCGTTGACGCCGTCAAGGCCGCCGGAGACCGCAAGCGCCGCACCCGTGAGGCCGGCGATGAGGGCGTGGCTCTCCGAGGTGGGGATGCCAAAGAGCCAGGCGCCGACGCCCCAGGCCACGATGCCCACCGTGGCGGCGGCAAGCGCGATGAGCGCGGCGTGGGTGTCCCCGCCAAAGTCCACCATGCCGGAGATGGTGTCGGCGACGGCGGTTGAGATGAACGACATGGCCACGAGGCCCACGAAGTTGCAGATGACGGACATGAGAATCGCCGAGTCCACGTCGATGGAGCGGGTGCCCACGGGCTCGGCGATGGCGTTGGCCGCATCGGTGGCACCGTTGACGAAGATGGTGCCCATCACGAGAAGCATGACAACGATCAGAAAGGGATTGCTCGACAGGACGCCGAGAAACTGCTCAAAGCTAATCAAGGGCGAACTCGCTTCCTCCATGGCCGCTCGGGGGCCGGCCAAATGTCACAGCTTTGTAAACGCCTGATAAGAATAGCGTAAAGCGGCGTGACGCAACGTCGAGAAGCGGCACCCGGGCGCACCGTTCGCGGCTCCTTACAAAGAGCTTACATGCGATGCCCCCTACGCAAAAGGCCCGGGGCAAGATGCCCCGGGCCCATCTGTCGCTGGAGCCAGCAATCGGACTCGAACCGATGACCCCCGCTTTACGAGAGCGGTGCTCTACCAACTGAGCTATGCTGGCGCGGTATCCAATCTTACGAGAAGAGCCCCCGGCGCGCAAGCCCCGTTTTTCCGGGGCCCGCACGGCCCCGACGACGCACGAGGCGCCGGCCCCTACCGGGGCGCCCCGGCTATAGCAGCCGCAGGACGCCGCGGACGAGCCGCTCGAAGTCGTCGGCGTGGCGCTCGGCGGCCTCGAGCACGCTCTCGTGGGAGACCGCCGGCGCGCCGGACTCGTTGGCGGCAAGGGTGAGGCCCAGGACGTGCATCCCGAGCGCCTTGGCCATGATGACCTCGTTCACCGTGGACATGCCCACATACGAGACGCCCAGGGCGCCGAGCGCAGCCACCTCGGCCGGCGTCTCGAAGCAGGGGCCGAGCACGCCCGCGTAGACCCCCTCCTCCACCGCGATGCCCAGGTCGTCGGCAACGCCGCGGGCGATGGTGCGCAGGTAGGGCGCGTACGCCTCGTTCATGTCCACGAAGGGGCTCTCCACGTCGCGCAGGCCGTCCCACTCGGCGAGCGGGTTGCGCCCGGTGAGGTTGATCTGGTCCGTGAGGATGCCCAGGCCCACGTGCGCCTGCCCGGGGACCGCCCCCGTGGCGCAGGCAAAGACGATGTCACGGCAGCCCAGGTGGTGCGCATGACGCACGAGCGAGGTCACCTCCGCGGCGGAGTACCCCTGGTAGAGGTGGATGCGCCCAGGGTAGACCACCACGGGGACGCCGTCGATCGTACCCACCGTGGCCTCGAAGCGGTGCCCCGCCACGGGGCGCGCGGAGGCCGGGAAGCCCTCGATGTCCTGGTAGTCGATCCTGCGCACGGGGCGCACGAGGCTCGCCAGGTGCCCCAGCCCCGTCCCCAGCACGATGGCGACGGGATGCTCGACGCTCGGCTTGCACGCCCTCACGGTGTCCTCGGTGACCATGCAGACTCCCTCCTCGCTGAGCCGCTCGGCGAGCACGCCGCGGCCCGGAACCAGTCTTCCTGAGTACGTTCCATCGTAGACGAGTCCGACCCCGCACGACGGGCTCTTTGCCTTGAGGACCGCCAGGCGCGCGCCCGAGCGGACGATCTCGCGCGCGCAGGCGCACGCCCCGCGCGCGAACGCGTCGGTGACGTCCTCCCCCGTCCGCAGCATCACGCGCGCGCCCACCCGCTCGGCGGGCGGGCGCGGCACGGGAAGGCCCGCCGCGCGCTCGGGGCAGACGCGGCGGGCCTCGACCTTCTCTGCGAGCTCCATGACCTCCCGCACCGGCTTGGAGCCCCCGTCAAAGCGGACGGGCTCGCCGAGCAGGCAGGCGCTCACGGCAACGCGCATTATGCCGTCAGGGAGCCGACCTGGATGCTGGCGTTGGAGAGCGTGGAGCGCGTGTAGTCGCTCCACTCCTGGGACATCTGGGTGTAGGCCTCGCTGTACTTGTTGTACGCGACCTGGTAGGCGGCCTGGGCGGCAGCGTAGGTGGCGGAGTCGTTGGTGATCTCATAGCTGGAGAGGGTGCCGTAGTAGTCACCGTCGGAGCGCGCCCACGTGCCGTTCTCGGAGTCCCACTCATCGCCCAGCAGGCCGATGATGTAGCTCGCGTAGTCGGCCGTGGCCACGTCCTCCTGGCCCTCCTCCGGCTCGGTGGGGGCGGTGGGCGCGCTCTCGGGCAGGGTGGTGGTCACCACGGCGTCGCGCAGCTTGTTGAGAAGCGCGGAGTCGCGCAGGGTGGCCTTGGCGGTCTCCTCGTCGATGCCGTACTGACTCGCGATCTCGGCGTAGTCGGAGCTGCCGAACATGTCGTTGGCAAACGAGTCGAGCTCATCGTCGCTCACCGAGAGGCCGCGGGCGGCGGCGTCGGCAAGAAGGACCTGCTGCTGGGCGTAGGACACCACGTCGGAGGCGGCGGGCACGTTGTAGGTGCCGTCCTCGTTGGCGCCGTTGGCCACGGTCACGGTCTGCTCGATGACCTCGCGGGCGGTGACGGGGTGCGCCGTCCCGTTGTAGGTGTAGGTGGCGATGGTGCTGTCAAGCTGGTCGGTCGAGAGCGTGGTCTTGCCGGCGAGCGACGTGGTGGCGCTAAAGCCGCCGAGCAGGAAGTGGCCCGCGAGCACGCCCACCACGAGCGCAGCCACGGCAATGGCGACCCACGCCGGCGTGGCGAGGCCCGTCTTGGCGGGCGCGGCGGCGGGCGCGGCGGCGTCCGCGGTCGGCGCGTTCTTCTCGTTGTCTGACATTGATCCCCCTTGAGACCAGGGCGCGACCTCGCGCGCCGCTTCTGAAACAAACCTTGTAGATTTTACACCTCGGCCCGCGCCCGTCCTCCCCTCCGGGAGGGGACGTGCACAAACCTATGAGAGAGCTTGAAGAATCTCCGCCGAGAAGGACTTGATGTAGCCGGCGGCACCGCTCTCAGCGTCAAAGCGCACGCGGTCGGCGAGCGCCTTCTTGGTGGCGTCCGAGGCGTTGCCCTGGGCCAGGCCGAGCAGCGCGACGAGCATGTCGCGGTACTCGGCGTCGCCGTGGAAGCACTGGATGGCCTCGTCGATGAGGGGCCAGACCTCGTCGGAGCGCTCGGGCGAGCTCGCGCCCAGGCGGCAGAGGAAGACGAACGCCGAGAGGCGCACCGTGGCCGACCCGTCGTCGAAGAGCGACGCCTCGGCGCCGTCAAAGGCGCCCGCCACGCTCTCCGGGTCCTTCTCGGCAATGGCGGAGAGGGCGTCGAGCACCTCCCAGCGCGTCTGGGCCTCGGGCCGGAACAGCGCGTCGACGAGGGCGTCGACGTGCACGGCCACGGCCTCCGGGGCCGCCCGGGCGGTGAGCGCGATGGTGTGCGCCACCTCCTGGCGACGGCGCCTGCTCGCTCCCGAGAGCTCCTCGATGAGAGCCGCGATCTGGACCTCCTGGGTGTTAGCCATGTTTCCTCCTACTCGCAGAACCCGTCCACGACGGCGGTGCCGCTCTTGGGGTCCTGATGAATCTCGATGAAGCCGTACTTTGCCGCCTCGCGCAGCAGCGCCGTGAAGGAACGATACCCGAACGACGACTCGGAGAACTGCGGGCGCTTCCTCTTCATGGTGTCCTTGAGCCGCGACGCCAGGATGAAGCCGTCGCTCTCGCGCTGCAGGGCGTCGATCGTCTCAAAGAGCAGCTGGTAGCAGCTCTGGCGCTCCTTGGGGACCTTGCCGGAGAAGTCGGGGATGCCCGGGCCCCTCGTGAGGTCCTCGTAGAAGACGAACTCGTCGCAGACCTCGGTGAGCAGGCTGCTCGTGGCCTCCTTCATGCCCACGCCGATGACCGTCTTGCCAAACTCCTTGAGCTTGGAGACGAGCGGCGAGAAGTCCGAGTCCCCGGAGAGGATGGCAAAGGTGTCGATGTGGTCCTTGGTGAGGCAGATCTCCATCGCGTCCACCGCAAGGCGGATGTCGGCCGAGTTCTTGCCGGTGAACGCCCGGTCCGGGATCTCGATGAGCTCGACGCCGAGCTCGTGGAGGGGCGTGATGGCGTCGGCGAAGCGCTGCCAGTCGCAGTAGGCGCGCTTGGCCGTGATGCGGCCCTTGTCGACGAGGCGCTCGAAGATGAGCTTGACGTCGGGCAGCGGCCCCGGCTCCTGGTGGCCGTTGCGCTTGCGGCGCCCCGTGCCCAGGGCGAGGTTCTCGTAGTCGATGAGCACCGCGATGGAGCTCTGCGGGATGTCGGTCGAGTTCATGTCGGTGATGGTTCGCTCCTTCTTGGGGTCAGCGGGGGGCGGCCCCCCTTGGGTCACTCGTGGTCGTGGCAGTGGCACTCGTGGTCGTGGCCATGGTCGTGGTCGTGGCAGTGGCACTCGTGGCCCTCGCCGTGGTCGTGGCCGCAGTGGCACTCGTGAGCGTCTTCCTCGTCGCCCTGGTCGAGAAGGGACCAGTCGAGCCCGGCGGCCACGCAGGCGGCCTCCTCCTGGTAGAGCAGGGTGAGCGCCTGGGTGCCCATGCGCCCGCCGCCGATCTGGCAGAGCATGTCAAAGAGCGTGAAGGCCGTCTCGGCGCCCGGGAGCGTGATCTCGAGCTCCTCGGAGCGCTGGAGCGCGAGGGCGATGTCCTTGCGCAGGTGCTCGGCGAGAAAGCCGGGCTTGTAGTCGCCCGCCAGCGACTTGGGCGCAAGGGTCCTGGACGCGCCGGAGCCGCCCGTGCCCGCGGCCATGACCTCGAGGACGCGCTCGGGGTCGATGCCGGACTGCTGCGCGAGCGCGAGGGCGTCGGCGTAGCCGACCATGCAGGAGGCAAGGCTCACCTGGTTGCAGAGCTTGGCCGCCTGCCCGCCGCCCGGCCGGTCAAAGTAGAAGCGGCGGGACGAGAAGGCCTCGAGCACGGGAAGGACGGGCGCGACCTGCTCCTCCGTGGCGCCGATGATGAGGGTGAGGGTGCCGTCCACCGCGCCCTGCTCACCGCCCGTGACCGGGCAGTCGAAGGCGTGCTTGTCCTCGACCTCGGCGGCGTCGTGGATGTCGCGCGCGAGCTGCGGGGAGCTCGTGGTGAGGTCGATGAGCCAGGCGCCCTTCCGGGCGGTGCGGATGAGCCCCTCCGTGGAGAGGTAGACGTCCTCCACGTCGGTGGGGTAGCCCACCATCGTGAGGACGACGTCGGCCTGGGCCGCGGCCTCGGCGGGGGTGTCCGCCCAGTGGGCGCCGCGGGCGAGAAGGGCCTCGGCCTTCTCCCTCGTGCGGTTGTGCACGGTGACGTCGAACCCGGCGTCGAGCAGGTGCCCGGCGATGGGCGCCCCCATGATGCCGGTCCCGATGACGGCAACGTTTTTGATCTGCACGTTCGTTCCTTTCTTGCGAGAAAAACATGCCAAAAGGGTCGGGTCCCCGTGACAGGAGCAGAGGGACCCGACCCGTTCTGGAAACGGTTACTGGCCGCGGACGCGACGGGCGATGCGGTCGGTGAAGGAGAGGGCCTCGCGGCGGTCCTTGCCCCAGAAGAGCAGGGCCACCATGCCCGGGCCCACGTGGGCGCCGATGACCGGCGAGACGGAGCTGTGGATGATGGGGACGTCGGAGCAGCCGGGCTCCTTGCGGACCTGGTCGGCAAGCCAGCGGGCGTCCTTCTCGGCGTCGGAGGAGACGATGGCCATGGGCAGGTGGTCGTCCCCGCCCTCGGCACCGAGGTAGTTCTCCTTGAAGTCGGCCAGGATCGCGCGCAGCGCCTTCCTCCGGCCGCGGCACATGCCGCGCAGCGTGAGGGCCCCGTTGGTGTCGTAGGAGAGCTCCGGCTTGATGTCGAGCTTGCCGCCCACGGTGGCCGCGGCCGGCGGGATGCGCCCGCCGCGCGCGAGGGCGTCGAACGACTCGAGCGTGAAGTAGCCGTGGATGTAGTAGCGGGCCTCCTCCGCCCATGCGACGAGCTCCGCGGCGGTGAGGCCGCGCGAGGCCTGGCGAACCGCCTCGATGGCGAGGAGCTCGGCCGCCGCCGAGGGGCAGAGGTTGTCCACCACGTAGAGCTCGAAGCCGGGGTGCGCCGAGCGGACCATCTCGGCCGCCTGGCGCGCCGCGTCGACGCTCGAGGAGAGGCCGCGCGTGAAGGCGAGGTAGACCGTCGGGGTCCCCTCGGCCGCGGCGCGCTCGAAGACCTCGAGGTAGTGGCCCGGGGTGACCGCGGAGGTGGTCACGCGGTCACCCGCGCGCATCCGGTCGTAGAACTCGTGGGCGCTCATGGAGCGCCAGAGGTCGTCGGTGTGCTCGCCGTCCTCCATGACGAAGGGGAAGCCGATCACCTCGACGCCGAGGGCCTGGGCCACCTCGGGCGCGAAGTCGGCGCACGAGTCCACGATGATGTTGACGTTCCCGCACGCGTGATAAGCGCGGCCCAGGCGCGCAGCCTCCTGCGACGCCTGGGCGTTGGTGCTCGCCCCCGTGTCGGGGGCGCTCTGTGCCGTCAGATCCTGGCTACTGCTCATTCTCTTCCTCGATCTTGGGCTTGATGATGCCGTACCCGCCATTCTTACGATGATAGATGACGTTAACAAGCCCTGTGGTGGCGTTGGTGAACACATAGAAATCGTGGCCGATGAGGTCGGTCTGCACGAGGGCCTCCTCCTCGGTCATGGGGAGCAGGTCGACGTACTTCTCGCGCACGAGCTGGTCGTCCTCGGACTCGTCGGGGGCGGGCTCGATGAGGGCGGCGAGGTCCTCCTGGGTGAGCGTCCCGGACTTGGTCGCGCTCATGCGCTGGCGACGGTCGATGACGCGCGTCTTGTACTTGCGAAGCTGGCGGGTGACCTTGTCGGCGGCCTCGTCGATGGCGGCGTACATGTCGTCGGAGCTCGCGACCACGCGAACGACGTTGTCGCGCACAAAGACCGTGACCTCGCAGGTCTTGCGCTCGGGGTTGGAGGGGTTCTTGTCCACGCGGAGCACGACGTCGCAGGTCATGGGCTTGATGTCGAACACCTTGAGGGCACTGCCGACCTTCTCCTCGACCTGAGAGCGCAGGGAGTCGGAGACGCCAACCTTGCGGCCCGAGATCTTGATGTCAACCATACGAACCTCCTATCGATGGCCTTGGGCGAGCGCGTGGTGCGCGCGCCTTAGGACATTGATACCCAAAAACCCGCGGGGCAGTCCCCGTGGGACGCCCCCCGAGACGCCCGAGCGGGCGGTCTGGCTCGGCGGGCGTGCGGGTGGGGCGCGGCCCTAGGCGGCCCCGGCGAGGCGGTCGGAGGCCGAGAGCGCGGGGAACTCGCCCATCCAGCGCGCCCGGGCGATGTCGGCGACGCCGTTGGACTGGATCTCCTCGACGGCCTCCCCGACGGCGTCGGCGAGCGCACCGCCGTCGGAGGCAACGGCGACGCCCACGGCGACGGGCTCGTCCAGGGTCCCCGCGAAGGAGGCGCCCCCGTAGAAGTTCGCGAGGTACGCGCCCGCGTAGGCGTCGCAGACCACATAGTCGAGCGTGCCCTCCTCGAGCGCCTCGAAGGCGGCGTTGAGGTTGGCGAACTCGTCCTGCGCCACGCTCACGCCGAGCTCCTCGAGGGCGGCCCCGGAGACCGAGCCCCGCTGGACGCCGACGGTGGCCGAGCGCAGCGTCGTGACGGAGACGGGGGCGCCGGCCGCGTCCGCCCCGGGCGCGGCAAAGACGCCGAGGGCGCTCTGGGCGTAGTCGCCGAGCACCTCGTAGCCGTCCTCGCCCGTCGCGTGGGCGCCCATGACCACGTCGCACGTGCCCGAGAGGCCCGCCTCGACGCTCTGGACCGCGACGAGCTCGACCCGCGCGAGGCCAAGCTCGTCGGCGAGCGCGTAGGCCGTGTCCACGTCCACGCCCTGGGGCGTCCCCCCGGAGCCCATGACCACGAGCGGCGCCGACCCGGTGGACACGATGCCCACGGTGAGCGTGCCGGGCGTCTTGAGGTCGGCGTCGGAGACGGCGGGGACGAGCGCGTCGCGCGCGGCGGCGCGGGCCTCCGCGACCGAGGTGGTCACCCCGAGCATCCCGGCAAGCCCCCCGTCCGCCGGGACGCCCGAGCATCCGGCGAGCAGGGCCAGGGAGACGCCCGCGGCAAGCGCCGCGAGGGCGCCCCGTGCATGGGTGCGCTTCATGTTGTATCCGCCTTTCGTGAGCGTATGCCAGTGTCCCACCCAGCTGACCTGGTCTTTGCCCCCACACTCGCGCACCGGGGACGTCGCTTCTGGCGCCGCGGCGCCGCCACTTTTGCCCCTCTCGCCCGCGAGGCCGGATGCCTCTCATGTCTGACGGGCGGTACGACTTACCTCTAGGACGAGCCATGATCGCCCGGGCGCGCACGCCCGAGCTTACGTGGATCCCTTTGCCCTCGTCTGGCATGGACTGGGGCGGCGCGGGCCGCCCGCAACCACAGACCTGGGTCGGACCCTGACAGTATACTCGCAGCCCTCCCCTCCTGCCTGCAGAAATGCGATGGGCTCACCAGACGCGGGCGAGCACGCCGGCCGTGACCTCGGACGCGCCCCGGGCACGGAGCGCCCGGGCGCCCTCCGCGAGGGAGGCGCCCGTCGTCGCCACGTCGTCCACCAGAAGCAGCCGGGCGCCCGTGAGGTCGTCCACGGCCCGCATGGTGCGGGAGAGGTTCGCCGCGCGCTCCTCGCGCCCGAGGGCGCGCTGGTCATGGGCCGACGAGCGCACGAGCGGGTCGACGAGCGGGACCCCGAGCTCGGCGGCGAGCGCGCGGGCCACGAGCTCCATATGGTCGAAGCCCCTCCGCGCGAGCGCCTCGGGCGTGGCCGGGACAAAGCACAGGGCGTCCACGCCCCCGGGCGAGAAGCGCGGGCGCCCGTCGCGGGCAGGCCAGGCCGAGGCCTCCTCGAGCGCGCAGGCGAGCGCGGCGGCGATCACGGGCGCCAGACGGAGCTCGTGGGCGTCCTTGAGCGCGGTGACCATCCGCGCCGGCGTGCCATGGAAGCCGAGGGCGGCCACGGTGGCGCGCGGGGGCCACGTGCCGTCGCACTCCGTGCAGGTGAGAAAGCCGTACGGGGCCCCGCAGCTCGGGCAGGCCAGGCGCTGCTCCACCCAGGGCAGCGCCTCCCGGCACGCCTCGCAGACAAGCTCGCCGGGCTGCTCGCAGCCCACGCAGCGCGTGGGCCACAGCGCCTCGGCGAGCGCCCCGGCCACGTCCCGCGCCCATCCTCCCCCGCC
>NZ_NFIU01000025.1 GCF_002159535.1 Olsenella sp. An290
CAAGTCAGGAAGCTAGGGGCGTGCCGGCGCCGGAAACCGAAAAACTTGCGTGCTGAAACCCGAAAGAAGGGCGCGCTCTTTTCCGCAAGTGAGACTTGACTAAACACAGATGATGGGACCTTCGGACTCGCCTTTGATCTTTATTGCGATTATGGCCATCGGAATGGCCATAAGCACCAGGGCCACAGAGCACGAGCAGAGGTCGAAGGCGCGCTTCACAAATCGGTACCCCAGGCTTCCCGACACCTGACGAACGCGCGGGAGCTCAATGATTTCCTCGTCGGGAAGCAGCCCAGCAAGGACGTCGGGAGCGATGCCGCTCTCGGTAAGGCCGGGCGTGCTTTTTGCGGCCTCATAGACGCGAGCAGCCTCGCGACGGTTTTCAACGCCAGAAGATGCTCTTGCCAGGTCGTAAAACACTTGACTCTTCTTCTCGCCCGTGGTCGAGGCCTCAAACGCTCTTTCTGACAATCTCTAGTCCCACCTTGATCGTCTTGGTCCTGCCGAACATGCGCATATCCAGCCAGGCCAGTCGCTTGTGGCGGTCAATCTTGCTGATGAGTGCCTCGTGGCCCACAAGGGGCCCGTCGGTCACCACGACGCGGTCGCCCTCTATGACGCCCACGCTCATCTCAACCACCTTGTCGAGTGGCTGCATGAGCGCAGTGAGCCAGGCGACCTCGTCGGGGCTCAGGGGGATGATCTTCTCGTCGCTTTTGCCAAGGAGGCGGGTGAACGCGGGAACCCGCGCAAGCTGGTCGGAAACCTGCTGGATGTTAGACGTCTCCACGAAGAGATATCCCGGGAAGAGGGTCTCCCGCACAAAGGTCCACTCTCCAGCTACCTTGCGCTTAACCTCTCGGCGCGGAACAAAGCAGTCGGTGACGTACTTGCTCAAAAGCTTGTTGATGAGGTCGCGCACTCGCGCCTCGCGGCCGCCCGCAACCTGTATAACGTACAAGGCCATCAGCGCCTCCTTTCTGGGGACGCCCGTACCAGCAAGGCAGTTAGCGCGCAGGATGCCCCGCGACGGGTCCCTGGGGCCCCGCCTCGCTAGCAAGCGACGATATTCATCCCCCGCAAGCCCTCAGCAACGCGCCCTTGGCGACGATTGCCGGCCTTCCGGATATGCATGGGCCGCGCTGCGACCCGGAGGCAAGAGCCTCCTCTGCCAAGCTCGCCCATGACGAGCGCAGCAGAGGCAACTCTCGCGCGGCTACCAGCCAGCCACCTCCTCCCTTACGGGAAACTCCCGTACGGCGCGCGCCAGAAGCTCGTAGTGCCGGGGACGATGCGCGTCCGAGGCGATAAAGCGGTAGAGGCCGCGCTCAAAGAGCCGGCGCGCGGGGCGCTTCTCGCGACCGAGCCGCCCGCCCGAGATGAAGTTCGCCGAGGCCTGGAGCCGACACCCCATGCGCACGAGCTCCTCGGCCAGCTCCGGACGCTTCTGGATGGCGCGATAGCGCTCCGGGTGCGCGATGATGACGTCGCGCCCCAAGGTCTGGAGCTTGTAGATGGTGCGCTCGTACTCCCGGAAGTCCTCCGCGGAGCATCCGGAATCCAGCTCCAGAAGAAACTCGGAGCTGCCCTCAAACGAGAGCCGCTCCGCCCAGGCGCGCACGCCCAGCTCCAGAAGCTTGGCGTGCGCCACCTCGAAGCCCATGGCAAGCTCGATGCCAGCCTCCTGCGCGCGGGGCGCAAGCTCCCGGTAGGCGGACCACATGCGGTCGTAGTCAAAGTACGGGTCACGGACGTGCGGCGTACACACGATGCTCGTCACGCCGGCGGCGCGCGCGGCCTCAAGCATCTCGAGCGCCATGCCCAGGTCCTGGGCCCCGTCGTCAACGCCAGGCAGAATGTGACTGTGGATGTCCCTCATGCGATCCCTCCTTCCGGCTCTCCGCGCTTCCGCCGCGCCCCGTCTTCCCTACTCGCTACTCGTCCAGATACGACCCGCCCGACGGCCGATACCCCTGATAGGAGCCGTCCGCCCCGGCAGCGGCCACGTGGGCGCCCTTGGGCAGCGGCCTGAGGCCCGCGGCGCGGGAGCCGCCCTCGGCGTGGTGTGCGGCCGGGCGCGCGACCGAGCGGGTCGCGGCGCGCGGTGCCGGCGCGGCGTCGGCCGCAATCGCATCGAAGCCGGAGGTGGCGTCGCGCGCGTCGTCCCGGGCGTAGTAGTTGTAGTAGTGCTCCTCGCCCTGGGACTCGCAGAAGTTGAGCACGGTGCCAATGAGGTTGGCATCCGCCTTGTGGAGCTGGTCGACGGCCGCCACGAGCTCATCGCGCTTGACGAAGTTCTCGCGCACCACAAGGAGCGTGCCGTCCGCAACCGAGCCCAGCACCGCGGCGTCGACGAAGGCGGAGAGCGGCGGGGTGTCAAAAATCACGTAGTCGTAGGCGTCGCGCACGCGCTCCGTCAGGTGATGGAAGCGGCGCGAGGCCAGGATGTCGGCCGGGTTGGGGATGTGCGGCTCGCAGTCCAGGAAGAAGAGGCCCTTGGCGTCCGTCTGGGCCACCGCCTCCTCGAGAGAGGCCTGCCCGGAGAGCACGGCGTAAAGGCCCATCGGCGGGTGAACGCCCAGCGTGCCCGCAAGCGTGCGACGGTGCATGTCGCACTCAACGAGCAGCACGTCCTTGCCGCCGCTCGCAAGCGTGCGGGCAAGCTCGAGGGCGACGAAGCTCTTGCCCTCGTTGGGCACAGAAGACGTCACCACGAGGGTCTTGATGGGCGTGTCCACGGACGCAAAGCGGATGTTGGCCGCAAGCGTCTTGAGCGCGTTCTGCATGATGACGCGCGTGTTTGTTCCCTTGGCGGAGCTGGCGGGCATGCTATCGCCCTCCCTTCATGGCGGGGATGCGTCCGATCACGGGCACGCCGAGGAGCTCCTCGACCTCCTCCTGACCACGGACGCGCGTGTTGAGCATGTCGGCCACCACGACAATGGCCACGGCCGCAAAGAGGCCGGCCATGAGGGCCACCGCCACATAGAGAGGACGGTTGGGGCCGCTTGGCGCCGCGGGCGCGGAGGCCTGGTCGATGGCGTTGACGGACTCGATGTTCATGACCTCGCGCGCGATCTCAGAGACCTTCTCGACCATCGTGTTGGCGATCTCGGCCGCCATCTCGGGGTCGGGGCCGGTGACGGAGAGGCCCACCACGCGCGACGTGGTCTCGCTGGAAACCGAGATGCTGTAGCCAGACAGGCTCTCGAGCCCCAGGTCAGAGGCGGTCTCGCCCTTCACGCGGTCGCTCGTGAGCAGCGTTGAGACGTCATTGGAGATCATCTGGGACGCGTTAAGGTCCGTCGAGAGGTTTGCGCTCGTGTTGGCGTCGGCGTTGCGCGCGAGGACGTACATGCTCGTGGAGGCCGTGTAGGTGTTTCCCATGAAGCCATAGCCATACACGCCCATGACCAGCGCACAGACAATGGGCAGCGCCACCACGAGGCGAAGGTGCTTCTTGAGCAGCTGGATGAGTTCGAGAAGGGTCATTGGGGCCCAGTCTCCTTTCCGTTGGTGCGGACAGGCACAGCGGTGTGCGCCAACCGCCGGGGCCTACGCATCAGGGCCTCGGAGCTCCCGCCGGGTGCATGGTACGAGGGACGGCATCGATTCCAGGGAAGGCGCGAGGAATCACAAATCCGTGAGACCCCCCCCCCAGAGACGTTATTCCGGAAGGACGCCAATGGGGAGCGGCGCGTCATAGGCGCTCTACCAGCAAAAACACTGCTGTCATGCCTGCTCATTGCGCTCACCGCCTTTGTACCCCCGCCCGCTTTTCAGTAGCCGTCTTAGTCTACCACTTAGCCGAATCTGAAAATGGGGGGGGTATATCTTTTATCGGCCGCACACGCAGCGCTTACTTCACGTCCACAGAGAACGCAGATATATGAAAGCGGGCCGGTCCCAAAAGGGGGACCGGCCCGCACAGGGCATTTCGCAAAAGGGAGCGCAGCCTACTTGTTGGCCTTGTTGAACTCGTCTCTGAACGAGCCGAACATCTTGCCCAGGGAGCCAAGCTGCTTGCCCGCCGCGCGGGCCACCTGGTCGGACGTCGACTTCTTGGGCTGGGGCTTGGGGCGCGGCTTGGGCTGGGCCTGGGCGGCCGCCTTGGGAGCGGCCTGTGAGGCGGCCTCGGCGCTAGTCGCCGGACGGTACGTCTTGGGCGCAGGGCAATCGGCCGGGGCGGCGGCCTCCGCGGGCAGCGCCTCGACGGGCTTGGAGACGCGCACGTCGGCCGCCGGGACCGCAGGGGTCTCCGGAGGCTGCGGGGCGGCCCCATCGTCCTGCGAGGCGTCCTTGATGACACGCTGCGCCTTGCCGATCATCTTGCCCAGCGCGAAGGAGCCCTTGTCCACGGCCTCCCCCGCCGCCGCGCCGACCTTCTTGCCGATCTCGCCACCCTTGGCCTTGGCGCGGGCATAGCCCTCGCCGGCAGCGCCGGCAAGGCCGCCTTCGAGCTCGACCGGGCGCTCGCGAGCGTCGATGACCATGCAGCCGTCCTTGTAGCCAAGGACCATGTCCGGAGTAATCACGAACGACCCGAGCAGGGCGCGGGCGACGCCTCCGTCCGTGGTGAAGAAGCGGGAGACGGCACCGGTGCGCAAGTCGAACTCGGCGTCGGAGACATAGCCGAGCGGCTTGCCGTCCGTGGTACGGGCGTCCATGCCGGTCCAGATGATGCAGGCGTCCCAGTTGAGGCCCAGGCGCCGGCGGGCGGGCTCGCCCATGCCGTCATCCGGCCTTGTCACCACAAGGCAGCCGTCCTCGAGCTTGAGGGAGTCAAGCGCAACGAAGGCGTCCTCGCGCTTGATCATGCCGACGACGTCCGGTCGCTTGACCATGACGCCCGTCACGCGCAGGCCGTTAGGCGCAAAGACGGCGTTGTGAACCTTGCCGAGGCGCTGGAGGCGCTCGGTCACGGTGCCGTCCTTGGCGACCTTTGGCTTCTTGGGAAGCAGGACCCTCAGGCCTGCGAGCTCGGAGACCTTATACAAGCTAGACCCCGAGCGGAGCGTCCTCGTCCTCGTCGACGACCTCGACGTGGACGGCCTCGGCTGCCTTCTCGCCGGCGGGGGCGGTGTCAACCATGCTGGCAACGCGGTCGCTCACGGACGCAACGGCGTCCTGCACCTGGGCGGAGGCACCGGAGACGGCGTCGGAGAGGGACTCGCGGAGCTGGTCCATGCGCTCGCGGGCAAGGTCGACCTTGGCGCGGAGCTCGTCGGTCTTGGCGTCGACGGTGGGGCGGAAGTCGTTGATCTTGTCGTTCACGACGCTGGCGCCACGCTCATAGGTGTCGACGGCGGAGTCCCACGCGTCGTTCATGGCGTCGGCGGCCATGGCGCGGCTCTCGGCGCCGGAGCGCGGAGCGAGCATGAGACCGGCAACGACGCCGGCCGCGGCGCCCACGATGCTGCCGAGGATGAAACCGGCGGTCTTCTTGTTCATGTCTTCCTCCTGTCGATCGGACTATGCAGAGGCGCGCGTGCTGCGCCGGCTAACGAACGTGGTGAGAGCGTGGGACGTCATCGAGGCGCCAGGGGTCGTCCTCGGACGGGGCCTGGTCCTCGGGAGCGGGCTCCTCGACGGCGGGCGCCTCGGGCTCCTCCGCCGCGGGGGCGGGCTCAAAGCGCCCCTCGGGCTGGGCGGGCGCGGGGTGGACGGGCGTGGGCTTGGGCTCGGGGGCGGGGGCCGGCTCGTCGGGCTCCGGCGCCTCGGGGGCGTCCTCGGCGGGCGCGAGGCTCGCCACGAGGTCGGCCAGGCCGGAGGCGATGGCCTGCACGTCGGGCTGCGGGTCGCCGCCGCCCGAATACGCCCACTGGAGAATCCAGACCGCGCTGGAGAGCGCACCGGCCACGAGCACGTCGTCCGGGCACGCAAGGGAGATCTGGTAGAGCCCCTCGTCAAGCTGGGTGGTCTGGCCGCTTGAGATGTCACCGGCGACGTTGGTCTGCGCAAGGAGCTCAACCGTCACGTGCTCGAGCAGGTGGGCAAGCTCGGTCTGGGCGATGACGTCGCCAAAGGACGAGGCGGCGTCGCCCAGGCAGAGGTGGTCCGCAAGGTGGGGCATGAGCTCGAGAACGAGCCTGGTGCCGACCGGGTCGTCGCTGGTCATGACGGGCGCGCTGGGCGAGAGGGCGACCTCGGCCTCAAGGGTGCGCGGCCCAACCGTGACCTTCCTGATGTCGAAAAGCTGAGCCATGGGAGGCTCCTTCTCCTCGGGCCCGCAGGCACGCGGGCGGCGTTTGGTCCAACCCATTGTAGTTAATGTGGGCGGGAGCGTCCCTATTCCTTCGACGGCTCAACTTCCTTCTGGTCCCGAGCGGTGTCGTCCTCGCCCTCGGCGGACGGCTCGGGGGCAATGACGCGGAGCATGGAGAGGCGGCGGCCGCGCATGGACTGGACGCGGAACTGGTAGCCGTCCTTCACGATCACGTCACCGGGATGCGGCAGCTTGTCGGCGAGGTCGGTCACAAAGCCGGCGATGGTCTCGTACTCCTCGGAGTCCTCGACGGGCCAGCCCAGGTCGATGGCGTCGTCGAGAGAGAAGCGGCCGTCGACGAGCCACTCGCGGTCGGAAAGCTGCGTGAGGTACTTGTTGTCGGGGTCGAACTCGTCCTCGATCTCGCCCACGACCTCCTCGACGATGTCCTCGATCGTGATGACGCCCGCGGTGCCACCGTACTCGTCAACGACGATGACCATCTGGTCGTGGCTCGACTGCATCTCGGAAAGAAGCGGGATGATGTCCTTGGTGTCGGGCACGAAGTCGGCGGTGCGCACGTGGGAGGCCACGAGCTCGGAGGACTTGCCGTCATCGAGGATGGGGCTGATGAGGTCCTTGATGTGGGCAATGCCCACGATGCGGTCCACGGAGCCATGGTAGATGGGGATGCGCGAGTAGCCCGTGCGGCGCATGACGGCCAGGACCTCGGAGAGGGTGGAGGTGTCCTCCATCGCGGTCATGTCCACGCGCGGGACCATGACCTCGCGGGCGATGGTGTCGCCAAGGTCGATGACCTCGTGAATCATGGACTTCTCCTGGTCGGAGAGCTCGTCGGCGTCCGTCACCATGTACTTGATCTCCTCCTCGGAGACGCTGTCGCGCTCGTCGGCGGAGGCGATGCCCAGCAGGGCCGAGAGGCCGTTGGCGGACTTGGCGGTAAGCCAGACGAGCGGCCGGGCAACGTGCATGAAGCCGCGGATGGGGCCGGCAACGGACTTGGCCACGGTCTCGGAGTTGGAGAGCGCAATGCGCTTGGGAACGAGCTCGCCCACCACAATGGAGAGATAGGAGACCGCGAGCGTGATGAGCACGGGCGCAAGGGGCGTGGCGATGGCCTCGGGCATGCCCAGGCTCATGAACCAGGTGTCGAGGGGGTCGGAGAGGCTCGTGCTGGCGAACGCGGACGACGCAAAGCCAACGAGCGTGATGGCAACCTGAATGGTGGCGAGGAACTGCTCCGAGTTCGAGGCGAGGTTGAGGGCGGCACGTGCCTTGCGGTCACCATCCTCTGCCTCGGGTTCGAGCACTGCCCTCTTGGCGCTCACCACCGCAAGCTCGGACATTGAGAAATAGCCGTTGGCCAAGGTGAGCAGGAAGGTGACCACAATACTTATTGCTACGTCCATGCGCTTGTGCGCAACCTCCTCGGTCGGGGTTCAGATGCAAGACGGCAACAGGGACGCTGCGTTGCCGACATAATGGATTGATTCTATCAGGTCAGACGCAGGAGCGCATGCTCATCCCACCGATTACCCCCGTAAGACGTGCGGGGTCCGGAACGCCTGCGGGACCGCATGCCGCAGCCGTGTGCCTTTTTGGCCTTCTGGTAGTGAATCAGCTGAGTCGACGAGCGTTATCGCGCTTTTGGTAGTGGCCTTTTCCGCCATGAAGGCGGCCCAGGGTCTCCCTCGCTTAGGAAAAGGCCTGTTCGCACGAATGCCCCTCCAGTCCGAAGGCGCTTGAGGGCGCCAAAGCCCACTGCCAAAAGGCCTAAACTGCACGCGCCTTCCGCAACTTCACTACCAGAATTGCTTTTCTGCACAATCCGACGACCTGCGGCGACTATCTCAGGAGGGCAAGGGCCGCGTCGTTTGACTCGGGACCAAAGAGGCGCCCCCTGAGCTCGCGCCGCCTGCGCTCCATGACGTCGGAGGCGGGTCGACGACGGAGCCCCAGACTCTTTTCCAAATCAGCCATGAAGGCGTCGAGCTTCTGCTGGCTCTGCGGGATGTCGCTCGTCATGGTGAGGTGGTCGAGCCCCTCGGCCCTATAGGCCCGGCGCTTGCGCTCGTCGGCGGCCTTCTTTCTTGGGCTGAGATGCCAGTCATCGCTGTCGTACTCCATAACCGTCCCGTTGGGCCACAGGAAGTCGGGCTTGATCACCCGCTGGCCCAAGAATTCCTGCAGCTGGGACGGAAGCTCCAGGGGCTCGTTCATCCTAAAGCCACCAAGCCGCGCGCCTCCCCTCGCCCGCGACTGCATCATATAGATGCCCAAGCCGGTCTCACGGGGAGAGTTTGAGTTAGGTACCACCAGCGCCAGGGCCGCAAGAACCTTGCTTGACCCATAGGTCCCCAGCGCCCGCGCCGCCTGGGCATACGAGACCAGCTCGGAAACGTCCGTGAGCGGCCGCACGTCCTTCACGAGGTCGTTGTGGGCCCAGGGCGCCAGGCCATAGGTGCCCGCCATCTCGTAGGCAACCTCGGCAAGGCCGATCTCGTCGTAGGAGCGCGAGAGCTGGGAGAGGGCGAGCGGCATCCGACAGACGAAGACGTCATCGCCCAGCCCGAACAGCAAAGCATCGGGCAGGGGTCCCGACCAGGTCAGAAACGAGACGCCGCGGCATGCGTAGCGACGGTCCCTTCCCGCCGCAACAAGCGTGAGAGGCGCCTCGAGCCCATAGCCCTCGCAGACGCGCGCGGCGCGCTCGGGCACGGAAAGGCGCTGGGCACCAAACACGTGCCCCGCCGGCTCAAGATCGGGCGCCGACGGGGCCGCCGCCCGAGCGCGCCGCCAGAACTCGAGCGCAGAGTCAAACCCTATAATGAGCCGCTCCCCCATACCTCCCTTTCCAACATATATTAATACTATATAAGTATATCTTATATTTATATAGTTGTAAGAGATATTGCGCTTCCCGCTCTGTAAAAAAGGGGCCGACCTGACGGTCGGCCCCTTCTGTACGAGCGTTTGCAGCCCTTAGCTGCGGCGGACCTTACGGCTCGCGACCAGCGCGGCGGCGACACTCGCAACCCCCGCGGCACCGGCAACAGCAGTGGTAGCCAAGGACGACGGGTCGCCCGTCTGCGGGACCTCCTCGTCGGAGCCCGGCTTGACGGTGCCGCCAGGCTTGGTGCTGCCACCAGGCTGCTGGCTGCCACCAGGCTCCTCACCCGGCTTGTCACCAGGCTTGTCGCCAGGCTCCTCACCGGGCTCCTCGCCCGGCTCGCCACCCGGCTCCGTCGTGTCCTCGACGAGCGCGGCGCGGGCGGCCTCGAGCGCCGCCAGGGCGTCATCGACCTCGTCCTGCGTGGCGTCGGCGTTGGCCAGGACGGCCTCGGCAGCCTCGCGGGCGTCAACGAGCGCGGCCCAGGAGTCGGCGGTGTAGTCGCCCTCCTTGAGCGTCAGCGCGTCGGCGACGGCCTCGGCCAGCTTGGAGGTGTCGACCGCCGGGGCCTCCACGTCCTCAAGCCCCGCAATCGCGTCGGCGATCGCCTGGGTCGCAGCGTCAACCACATCCTGCGTGGCCTCAGCGTTTGCCAGCACCTCGCGAGCGGCCTCAACGGCGTCGTTCAGCGCGGCCACGGACTCCTCGGTCTTGCCGGTGGTATCCAGCGCGACGGCGGCATCGATGGCGTCGGAAAGCGCGGAGGTGTCGGCCCGCTCAACGAGCGCGCTCATGGCGTCGTTCAGTGCGGCGGTCGCACCGTCGACCACCTCCTGGTCGGTGGAGGCCAGGGCATCCTGGGCTGCCGCAAGGGCATCCGCGAGCACGGCCCAGCTGCTCGGCGTGTAGTCGTCCTCGGCCAGGGTCCCGGCGGCCTCGATGGCAGCCTTGAGCTCGTCGTAGCTGACCTCGGGCTCCTCGGGCACCTCGACCAGCCCGGCCTGGGCGGTCTTGAGCGCGTCGAGCGCGGAGGCAACATCTGCGGCCGTGGCGTCCTCGTCGGCGAGCACGCCCTCGGCGGCGGTAAGCGCCTCGGCGAAGGGAGCCCAGCTCTCCGCGGTGTAGTCGCCCTCGACCAGCTGCGCAGCCGCGTCAACGGCGGCCTTGAGCTCGGACTTGTCCACGCCCGGCTCGGGCTCGACCGGCGGCTCGTAGGTGGCATCGAGCATGCTCACCTCGGCGATGGAGGGCACGGTGCCGTCCCAGGAGATGCTGATGGACTCGACGCCGTAGAACTCGGCGCCGGCGGCCTTGACCGCCTCGGAGAACGAGAGGTCCGTGATCGAGTGCTCGAGGGTGCCGAGCTCGACCACCTGGGTGGTGCTGTAGTCGTCAGAGGTGTAGACCTTGGCGCTCACCGAGGCACCGCTCGGCTCGCCCCAGGACAGGATGCGCGCGCCGTCGCGCGGCAGGCCGTCAACCAGCGGGTCGGAGACCAGGTAGGTCAGGGTGCCCTGCTCATCAACCGGACGCCAGTAGGTGGTCAGGCTGCCGTCGAGCATCTTGTCGGTCTCGGCGCCCTCAACGGCCTCGGAGGTGCTCACAAAGGCACCGGAGACCGCAGAGAACGTCAGGGAAATCGGCGCGGCGCTGAAGTCAAACGTGACCGCCTCGTCCGTCTCGTTGCGGACGCCCACGTAGCGCGCGGAGTCCACGTGCCCGTCCTCGACGGCGTTCCAGCCCAGGCCGTTGGTCGAGTAGACCAGCGTGAGGCCGGAGCCCGCAAGGGCGTCGATGGTCTCCTGGCTGATGGCGATGTCGGTGCGCAGGCTCGCGAGGTCGATGGCCGCGTACGCGCCCGGCTCAAACGTCACCTCGCCGCCCGTGATGGTAGCGGAGGTCTCGTTGGCCACGCCAGAGAGCGCGATGGAGGAATCGTTGTTCACGATGGCACCGGCCGGGCTCTCCACGCCCTCCTCGGCGGTGATCTCGTAGACCTTCCACCACTTGGAGGTGTTCTCGAGGTTGGTCACGCGAATCGCCTTCACGTTGACGTTGGGGAACTCAAAGGTCTGGGTCCCGGACGCGTCAACGTCGCCGATCTTGTACCACTCACCGTCCTCGCCCTGGTAGGAGATCTCGCCCTTGGCGATGCAGTCGCCGTTGCCCTCCTGTACAAAGGTGACCTTGCCCACGCGCTTGGAGGGCTCAAACGTGACGCCCACCCAGTCGCCCTGGCGGATGTTGTTGCTCTCGACGTTCTTGAGGTGCGCGTAGGTGCCCGTGTTGCCGTCGGTCACCTTGTCGAGCGTATAGGACTCGTACTCGGCCATGGTGTCGTTCATGACCGGGGTCGTCGTGCTCGGCAGGCGCGACGCCGTGAGCTCGTTGAGCGTCCACGCACCCTCGCCCTCGACCACAAGTCGCAGGCTCGTCAGGGCCGTGTTCGCCTCGAACGTGACCGTCTGATCGGCCGTGGCGGCAAAGTCGCCGAGCTTGGTCCACGTGCCGGAGACCAGGCCCTCGATCACGCCTGCGCGCGGCGAGGAGCCCTGGCTGATGGCGAGCTGGCCCACCTCGGTGGCCTTCACAAACGTGATGCCCGCGTTCATGCCCTCGGCGGGCGCGGCGAACGTGGCGCCCGTGCTCGTCTCGCCGTCCATGAGGGCCGCAACGGTCCCCTCGGTGGGCTCGACGCTCGCAAACGGCTCGGACATCTTGGCGGCAGAGGTGCCGAGGGAGATCTCGTTCACCTGCCAGTATCCGTTGTAGTACTGCTTGTTGGTAAAGCGCAGGCCCTTGAGCTGGACCGTCTCCGGGAAGTCAAGCGTCTGCTCGGCCGTCCCGTCGATGTGCCCCAGCTCGACCCAGGCCTCGCCGTCGGTCGTGTACTCAACAAGCGCGTCCCTCATGACGTCCTGCGGGCGGCCGTCCGGCACGGACTGCACGATCGTCATGGAGTCGGCCGTCACGTACGGGTCATAGCTAAGGGTGAGCGAGTCGCCAACCTCGACGTTGGTCGTGGCGTTGCTGCCCGAGAAGTGCACCGTCGTGCCGGTGTCACCGTCGGTCAGGTTGCCGAGCGGGTTGGTGGTGCCCAGGCCCTTGAGCGTGACCTCGGTCTGCACCTCGACGGTGCCCGTGGCGTCGGACGCGATCGGGCGCAGGTACTCACCCATCGCCTCGACAACCGGCCAGACCGCGCGGGTGCCGGCACGAGCGTACTGAATGTCCTCGACATAGGAGTAGCTGTGCATCAGTGCGGCGTCAAAGGCGCCCTTGCCCTGCGTGTACTCAATGAGCAGGCCGTCGACGTCATTCTCGAGATGAGCGCGGATGGCCTTGAGGTAGCGCAGCGCCGCCTCGGTGCCGTCCTCCCAGAAGCCGATCCACGGGTCGATCTGCTCGCGCATGGCAGCGTTGCCCGCGGACGTCTTGTAGGTCTCGGTGGCCTCGGCAAGGCCCGAGAAGAACTCCTCGATCTCCGCAAGGTCGTCCACCGTCACGGTGCCGTCCTCAACCTTGGCGCGGAAGGCGTCGAGCATGGGCTTGGCGGCCTCGGACTCGCGGGACTCGAAGGTCACGCCGCCGCCCTGGTACCACTTCATGTGCTCGGAGAGCTCGCGCAGGGCGTCGGAGGCGCC
>NZ_NFIU01000026.1 GCF_002159535.1 Olsenella sp. An290
TCCGCGTCGCGCGAGAGGCGCGCCGCAAGGAGCATCGCGGCGAGAACGACCGCGGCGCCGAGCGCGGCCTCGGCGAGCGCGCCCGCGAGCGCGCCGGACGCCACGCGCAGCCCCGCGCGGGCCGCGCCGGAGAGCGCCACCGCGACGACGCAGCCGTCGGGCACGACCCGGCTCCTCAGGTCGACCGCCGCCGCAACGGCAAGCGCCGCGGCCAGCACCGCCTCGCACGCGACCTCCGCCGCCCCCAGCCCGTCCATGCGCGCCTCCCGTCCCCGCTGCCGTGGCGCCATTCTAGGGACGGCCGGACGGCGCGCCGGGGGCGCCGGCGGGCGTCACAGGACCTCCCCCTCGCCAGCCTTCCCGCCCGCGCGCGGCGCACGCCCGGCAGGCCGCCGGCGCGCGGTCGGCCCGTCGTATACTGAAGGCTCACGGACCCGAGGCGCCCGCGCGACACCTGACGAAAGGACCTCATGAGCGAGAAGCCCACCCGCCCGCGCGACGCGCGCGTCGAGGCGCTGCGCCTCTTTGCCATTGCCGGCATCGCCGTCTTCCACACCTTCCAGCCGTGGTTCTCCGCGGCGACGGGCGGCACGTGGGCCGCGGGCGCCGGCACGCTCTGCGCGCTCGGCTGCGTGAACCTGCTCGGGGCCTTTGGCAACAACGTCTTCTTCCTCATCTCCGGCCTCTTCCTCGTGCCCACCGCGGCCCGTGCCTCATCACGCAAGGACTTCTGGCGCGACCAGGCGAGAAGAACCTTGAGGCGCGCCGCCGTCATCGGGGCGACGGTCGCCCTGTACGGGGCCTGCGCGCTCGCCGTGAGCGCATGGGCGCTCCCCCTCCCCGGCGTCTCCCTCCACGAGACCGGCTGGCTCCTCGGGGGCCTCGAGTTCATTTGGGTCTACCTCGTCGTCGTGGCGCTCTCGCCCGTCATCGGCTGGGTCTGGGCGCGCCTGCGCCACCCGCGGGCGGTCGTCTGGGCGCTCGTGGCGGCCACGTTTGCGGTGAACGCCTACATCGCGTTCTTCTCGCCCGGCGACGAGGTGCGCGGGCTTCTCGAGTGGCGCAAGCTCATGAGCGCGCTCACCTACCTCGTGGCGTTCCTCGCAGGCGGCGCGCTGGCCGACGCCCGCCCCGCGCACCCGGGACGGGCCCTTGCCGCAGTCGCCCTGGCCGGCGTGGCCCTTGAGGGCGGGGCGGCCCTGGCGGGAGACCTCCGGCTGCTCGAGGCGCTCTCCTTCAAGTCGACCTCGCTGCTCTCCTTTGCGCTCGCGGCGCTCTGCGTCCTTGTGGCGCGCGGGGGTGCGGGCGGCGGCGCGGCGGCAGGCGGCACCCATGCCGAGGGGCGCGCGGCGGGCCTCGTTCTGGCCCTCACGCCCTCGATCCTGGGCTTCTACGTGATGCAGTCCCTGTTCCACGGGGTCTGGCGCCCCATCGCCGACGCCGCCTGCAACGCCGGAGCCGCGCTGGGGGACGTGGGGCTCCTCCTGCTGGGCGGCGCGGTGAGCCTGGCCATCCTCGCCGTCGCGCTGCTTCTCGACTACCTCGTGCGGATTCCCCTCCTGAGGGCGCTTCACCTCGCCTGAGCGCGGGCGGAAGCGGGTATACTTCACCACGCCGTTTCACGTCGCGTGGGGAGGGACGCATGAGCGAGTGGCTGATGAGGATGTTCGTGCCCAACGCAGACGAGGTCTCCGACCCCGCCGTGCGCACGCGCGTGGGCCTTGTGGCAAGCATCACGTGCATCGTGTGCAACGTGGTGCTCTGTCTGGTAAAGGGCGCCGTCGGGCTTCTCGCCGGCTCGGTCTCCATCGTGGCCGACGCCGTGAACAACCTCTCCGACGCCTCGAGCAACATCGTGAGCCTTCTCGGCTTCAAGCTGGCGAGCCGCCCCGCGGACAGCGACCACCCCTACGGGCACGGGCGCTACGAGTACCTGGCCGGGCTCGTGGTGGCGGTGCTCGTGTGCTCGATCGGCCTCAACCTCGTGACGACCTCCGTGGGAAAGATCGCGCACCCCGAGCCCACGGAGTTCGGCCCTGCCGTCGTGGTGGTTCTTCTCGCCTCCATGGCGGTGAAGCTCTGGATGGCCGCCTTCAACCGAGCGCTCGGGCGCAAGATCTCCTCGGACACGCTCGAGGCCACGGCCGTGGACTCGCGCAACGACGTCATCGCCACCGCGGCGGTCCTCGCCTCGGCCGTCGTGTCCCGCCTCACGGGGTTTGACCTCGACGGATGGGCGGGCCTTGCGGTGGGCGGGTTCATCTGCTGGAGCGGCGTGGGGCTCGTGCGCGAGGCCGTGAGCCCGCTTCTGGGGCGCGTGCCCGACCAGGCCTACGTCGAGCACATCCGCAACAAGATCATGGGCTACCCCGGGGTCCTGGGCACGCACGACCTCATGGTCCACGACTACGGCCCCGGCCGGCAGTTTGCGAGCGCCCACGTGGAGATGGCCGCCGAGGGCGACCCGCTCGCGCAGCACGACCTGCTCGACAACATCGAGCAGGACTTCCTCACGGACGAGGGGCTCGTCATGACGCTGCACTACGACCCCATCGTCACCAACGATCCCGAGGTTCGCGACATGCGCCACTGGATCGACCTGGCCGTGAAGGGCATCGACCCGGGCCTTTCCATCCATGACCTGCGCTGCGTTCCCGGCCCCACGCACACCAACGTCATCTTTGACTGCGTGCGCCCCGCCGGCTGCTCGCTCCCCCGCGAGGAGCTGCGGCGGCGCATCTCAGAGCTCGTGCGCGGCCGCTACCCGCGCGCCATCTGCAAGATCACCATCGACGACTCGTACGTCTCCTCCCGGCAGTAGGTGAGACCGTGGGGGCGTGCAAGGGGGACAGGCACTTTCGCACGGCATATCCGTGCGAAAGTGCCTGTCCCCCTTGCACGCCCGCCCCATACAAGATTGGAGTCCCATGCCTTCCAGCAGCTACCTTGCCAAGCAGATGATCGTCATGCGCCGCGACCTCAAGATGCGCAAGGGAAAGATCGCCGCGCAGGCGGGCCACGCCTGCGTCGAGGCCACGCTCATGGCGCTTGCCCGCGAGGGTCGCGGCGCCGACGTGCGCGCAACGCAGGAGTGGGCCTGGCTCGAGCACGCCGCGTCCGACCGCACCCCGCTCACGGACTGGTTCGACGCCGGCGTTGCCAAGGTCTGCGTCTACGTGGACTCAGAGGAGGCGCTGCTCGACCTTGCTCGCCGCGGCCGCGAGCTCGGCTTTGCCGTCGCCCTTGTCCGCGACGCCGGCCACACGGAGTTCCACGGCGAGCCCACCTACACCTGCCTGGCCTTCGAGCCCCTTCCCGCCGAGAAGATCGACCCGCTGACGGGAGAGCTGCCCCTCTTCTAGCCCGACCCTCGCCGCGGCCCATTGTTTCCGCGCCGTAATTCCTACTTGCGCGCAGGTGTTATACGTGCCAACCTAGCCATGGCGAGCGCGCCCGCGGGCGCACCCTCGCACCCAGCACATCAGCAGAAGGAGGCACCATGCGTCACGCGCGCACCGTCGAGGCCCTCATCGGCTCCACCCCCCTGGTGGACCTCTCCGACCTCACCAGCAGCCCCGTCCGCATCCTCGCCAAGCGCGAGGCCGCCAACCCCGGCGGCTCGATCAAGGACCGCGTCGCCCGCGCGATGGTCGACGCGGCCGAGCGCGAGGGCCGGCTCGCCCCGGGGGGCACCATCATCGAGCCCACGAGCGGCAACACCGGCGTCGGGCTCGCCATGGTCGCCGCCGCCCGCGGCTACCACCTCATCCTCACCATGCCCGAGACCATGAGCGTCGAGCGCCGCCGCCTCGCGGCCGCCTACGGCGCCGAGGTCGTCCTCACCCCGGGCGCCGAGGGCATGGCGGGCGCCGTGGCCCGCGCCGAGGAGCTCGCCGCCGCCACCCCGGGCGCCATCATCGCGGGGCAGTTTGACAACCCCGCAAACCCGCAGGCCCACTACGAGACCACCGGACCCGAGATCTGGGCCGACACCGAGGGCACGGTCGGCGCCCTCGTGGCGGGCGTGGGCACGGGAGGCACCATCTCCGGCACCGCCCGCTACCTCAAGGAGAAGAACCCCGCGCTGCTCGCCTTTGCCGTGGAGCCCGCGGAGTCCCCGGTGCTTGCCGGCGGCACGGCCGGCCCCCACAAGATTCAGGGCATCGGCGCCAACTTCGTCCCGGGCAACTATGACGCCTCCGTCGTCGACGAGGTCGTGCCCGTGGCCTCCGACGACGCCATCGCCACCATGCGAGACCTCGCGGAACGAAAGGGCCTGCTCGTGGGCATCTCCTCCGGAGCGGCTGTTGCCGCGACGCTTGCCCTCGCCGGGCGCCCGGAGCTCGAAGGCACCACCATCGTGACGGTCCTGCCCGACACGGGCGAGCGCTACCTCTCGCTCGGGCTCTGATGGGCACCGCCTCCATGGGCGCCTCCATGGGCGCCGCCCCGGCCGCCGAGAAGGGCCCGCGCCCGAGCCTGCGTGCCCTCATCCGCGAGGACGAGGAGTCCGCGCTCGCGCGCGACCCCTCCGCCGAGTCGATCCGCGACATCCGGCGCTACTCCATCGGCGCGCGCATCGTGCGCGCCTACCGCATGCAGCACTGGCTCTACGAGCGCGGCCACCGCGGGCTCGCCCTCTGGCTCGCGCGGCGCTCGCGCGTTCGCTATGGTGCCGAGATTCACCCTGCCGCCACCATCGGCCGACGCTTCACCATCGACCACGGCATCGGCATCGTCATCGGCGGAACCGCCGTCATTGGCGACGACTGCCTCATGTACCAGGGCGTGACCCTTGGGATGACGGGCAAGCACGGGGGAAAGCGCCACCCCACCCTCGGAAACGGCGTGCTCGTGGGCGCGGGCGCCATCCTGCTCGGCGCCATCTCCGTGGGCGACGGGGCGCGCGTGGGCGCGGGCTCGGTTGTGGTCGACGACGTCCCCGCCAACACCACCGTGGTGGGAAACCCCGCGCGCGTGGTGCGCACGCGGGCCTGCCCGCTCGTGGGCAACGTCGTCTGCCTCACCGACGACTTTGGCAAGAGCTGGCTCGAGGAGCGCTAGTCGCCGGCCGGCCGGTTTGCCCGCCGGCCCTGCCAGGTCCTTCTCGCCCGTTCTCCGGTTACGTACACTCCCGACGGGTACGTACACTCCCGACGGGTACGTACACTTGCAACGGTTACGTACACATGCCATCAAGCCGTCTACCTGGGAAAACGTAAATCTCATGCCCTGGAAGGCCAAGTTTTCGTGTACGTAACCGGACAAAGTGTACGTAACCGGGCAGAGTGTGCGTAACCGACAGGAGCGTCCGTACCCAAAGCAGGGACGCGGGCCCCGAGGCGCGGGCGAGAAGGACCGCGGGTCTACGCCCGGCGAACGCCTACGCCCGGCGCTTGCCGGTGAGCGACTCCCCCTCGACGTCCACGCGCCACACGGCAACGCGCCGCACGGCCTCGTCGGAGAAGGTCACGGGCTGGTCGGGCGCCATGTGCGCCATGATGAGCGCAAGCCCGTGGCGCTTCTCGGCCTCGTCCGTGACCGGCGCCACCACGCCCGACGCCATCACGCTCTCGTACGCAAAGGAGTACGCGCACGCAAAGTCTCCCCTGATGACGCCCGACGGGACGTCAAGCTCAAGGGCCACGCGCGGGTCCGCGCGCCAGGCGTCGACCTTGCGCCCCTCCTGCGCCGAGTGGAGCCAGAAGGTCCAGGCGGGCCGCCCGTCCCGCTCGCCGCGCTCAAAGCCAAAGCTCATGGGAACGATGAAGGGGCCCTCGGCGTCGCAAGACCCCACCCGCACGACATCGCAGCGCCCGATGATCGCCGCGAGGTCCTCGCCCGACGTCACCGCGCGATGCGCCCTGCGCATGGGCCGCGGGGACCTCGCCGCGCTCACAGCCGTGCTCACAGGACCTGCTCCAGGTAGGTCTTCAGGGGCACGAGCCCCATCGCGTCGTAGAAGCGGCGCGCCGAGGGGTTGCACTCCCAGACGTTGAGCGTCACGTTGTGGCACCCGCGCGAGCGCGCGTACGAGACGACGTGCGCGTAGAGCGCGCTTCCCACGTGCTGGCCGCGGCACCGCTCGTCAACGCAGAGGTCGTCGAGGTAGAGCGTCAGGATGGGCTGGAGGCTGTTGCTCCCCGTTGCGTCCTGCAGGACGCAGAACGCGTACCCCAGGACCTCGCCGTCCTCAACGGCCACGAAGACCGGCCGCTCGTCGTCCGCAAAGATGCCGAGCAGCTCCTCGTCCGTGTACTTGCGGGTACCCGACCGGAAGAGGTCCGGTCGCCCCTGGGCATGCACCTCGAGAACCTGCGAGAGAAGCCGGTCGACCCCCTCGATGTCCGCCTCACCCGCTCGCCTGATCTCCATGCAGGCGCCTCCCCTCCTGAACGTACGCGACGAACTCGTCGGCCTCCTCGGAGGTCGAGAAGCGCGCCGTGTACTGATAGTCACCCATGTCATCGGAGAGCGCTCGGGGAACGCGGCCGCACGAGACCACCGCGTCGCCCCAGCGCGCGAGCACCTCCTCGTGCGCGTGCGCGTAGCGATGCGCGTCCCGGCGGGCCGCGTAGACGCAGGTGGCTGGCGTGCCCTCCGGCTGCGTGCGCAGCTCGTCGAAGCATAGCATGTCGGCCCAGGCCTGGAAGACGTCGAGCCCGTGCGCCCAGCACATCATCTCCGGCGTGGAGCCCCCGGGCGGCCGGGCGTTGACCTCGAGCCCCACGTAGTCGCCCGCAGACCCCAGGCCCAGAAGGTCGTGGGAGAGGCGGAAGAACTCGAGGTGGACAAAGCGGCTCCTCAGACCGAAGGCGCGAACCGTGGCACGCCCGAGCTCGGCCAGGCGCGGGTCGACGTCCGGGCACGAGCGGTAGCTGAGGTCGAGCTGCCGCTGCGCGACGTCGGCCATCGACGGCGGGAACTCCTCCTGGTTCTCAAAGAGCGGCCGGCCCTGGCTGTCCACGATTGCGTCATAGGAGCAGATGTCGCCCTCCACGCACTGCTCGATCACGTAGGGCACGTCCCCGTGCTCGGCGAGAAGAACGCGCAGGTCGTCATCACTCGTGAGCTGGCGGGCGCCGACCGACCCCACCCCCACCTCGGGCTTGGCGAAGACCGGGAAGTGGCCCATCTCGCCGATGAACCAGCGGGTCTCGTCGAAGGTGGTGAGCCGGGTCTGGTGCGCCGTCGGGACGCCCGCGGCTGCGTAGAGCGGCTTCTGGGCCGCCTTGCTCTGCCAGGTCGCCACCTCATGGGGGCGCGGCCCCGCAAGGACGTTGAAGTCCTCGCGAAGCCGCGCGTCCTGTGCGAGCCAGTGCTCGTTGTTCGACTCGATCCAGTCCACCTTCCCGTACTTGAACGAGAAGAACGCCACGGCCCGGAAGACCTGGTCGTAGTCGGAGAGGTCGGGGACCCAGTAGTACTCGTCGAGCGCGCCCTTGAGCTCGGGCAGCAGGTTGTCGTAGGGGGTGTCCCCTATGCCGAGGGCCCGCGCGCCGTTGCGGCGCAGGGCAGCGCAGAACCGCCAGTAGACCTCGGGGAACTGCGGCGAGACAAAGACGACGTTCATTTACTCGGCGCTCGCGCTCTCCTTCTTGGCGACGGTCTTGGTGGACTTGGCGGCGGAGGACTTCGTCGTGGCCTTGGCGGTCGTCTTGGTCGCGGTTGCCTTGGCCGTCTTGGCCGCGGTCGCCTTGGTCGCGGCCGTCTTCGCCTTGGTTGCGGTCGTCTTGGCGGTCTTTGCGGGCGCCGCGGGCTTCTCGGCCTTCACCGGCGTCGCAGGCTTCTCGGCCTTAGCCGGCACCGCAGGCTTCTCGGCCTTAGCCGGCACCGCAGGCTTCTCGGCCTTGGCGAGGGTCGCGTCCTCGGCCGCAGCGGGCACGGGCTCGGCGGCCTTGGCCGCGGCGGCCTTCCTGGTAGTCGCGGTCTTCTTGGCGGCGGGCTTCGCGGCAGCCTTGGCCGCGGCGGGCGCCTCCGCGTCGGGCGCGGGCTCGGCGGACTTCTTGGCGGTCGTGGCCTTCTTGGTCGTTGCCTTGGGGGCAGCCGCCTTCTTGGCGCCGGCCCTCACGGCGGGCTTGGCCTCCGCAGGCTTCTCGGACTCCGCGGGCTTCTCGGCCGCCTTCTTGGTCGCGGCCTTCTTGGTCGTCGCGCGCTTCTTGGCCGGGGCCTTGCGCTTTGCCGTAGCCTTCTCGGCGGCCGTGGTCTTCTCGATGTCCTCGAGGACGATCGGCATGAAGTAGCGAATCTGCTTCTTCCACCAGAACCAGCTGTGCGAGACGTCGCCGCCCCAGTAGTCGCACCAGGCCTCGACGCCCAAGCGCTGGAGCTGGGCGTCGATCTCGTGAGTGGTGCGCAGGCTCTCGGCCTCGCTCGGCTCCTGGCCGCAGCAGAAGAGCAGCTGACGCTGGTTGTAGAGGGCGATGTAGGGGTGGTCGACCGGCATGTTGGGCAGGAAGGCGCACGGCGTGTTGTCGTAGAGCGTCGCGTCCATCCAGTCACCGAAGTAGCGGCTCGCGTCATAGGTGCCCGAGAGGCAGACGCAGCCCTGGAAGAGGTCGGGGCGGCGCAGCGCGAAGATTGCGGCGTGCGTGGCGCCCATGTCAAAGCCCAGGGCGAGCGGGCGGGCGTCCGTTGCGCTCAGCTCGTGGACAAGCGGCACGATCTCGTCGCAGATGGCCTGGTAGTAGGCCTCCTGGCGAGCGGCGCGCTCGACGGCGTAGCCGTCCGAGGCCCAGGACTGCCCGTCGACGTTGCTCACGCAGAAGAGCTGGATCACACCGGCGTCGAGGTAGTCGGCAAGCTCGTCGACGAGCCCGGCCTCCTCGAGGTTCTCGGGCGCCTGGCCCAGCGGAGCAAAGGCCATGATGGGCTGCCCTGCGGTACCGAAGACGTTGACTGCCAGATCCTCGCCCAGGCTCTCGCTGTGACGAACGACCATCTTCTTGTCCATGGTGACTCCCCCGTGAGTGTGGACCTATCAAAAACACTGCTATTTTAGCCATTATGCGTCTCGAGCGTGTGCATTCCAGGTAAAGAGTGCATGAGTTGGTAACGAAGGGGCCGCGCGGCCGGCGACACGGCCCGCCCAACGGCCGGGGCCACCCCCTTTCGCGACAGAATACCTGTCACTTTTGTCACGACGCCGGCGAGGGGAGTTTTGGGGCGCTCGCGTGTTACTCTGTCTGGTTGGCCGACGAGACAGAGAGGGGATCTCCCATGCGCATCGGATTCGACAACGACAAGTACATCTCCCTGCAGGCGGAGAAGATCCGCAAGCGCATAGGCCAGTTCGGCGGCAAGCTCTACCTTGAGTTCGGCGGCAAGCTCTTTGACGACTATCACGCGAGCCGCGTCCTTCCCGGCTTTGCGCCCGACTCCAAGATCCGCATGCTCGAGAGCCTCAAGGACGACGTCGAGGCCATCATCGTCATCAACGCGGACAACATCGAGAACGCCAAGCGTCGCTCCGACATCGGCATCACCTACGAGGAGGACGCGCTGCGCCTCATGGACGCGTTCCGCGCGCGCGGCCTCATGGTGGGCGGCATCTGCATCACGCACTTCACCGGCCAGCCCCACGCCGAGGCCTTCCAGCGCCGCCTCGAGGCCATGGGCGTGCGCTCCTGGCGCCACTACCTCATCGACGGCTACCCCTCCGACGTGAACCACATCGTCTCCGACGAGGGCTTTGGCAAGAACGACTACATCGAGACCACGCGTCCGCTCGTCGTGGTGACGGCTCCGGGCCCGGGCTCGGGCAAGCTCGCCACCTGCCTCAGCCAGCTCTACCACGAGAACAAGCGCGGGGTCCTCGCCGGCTACGCGAAGTACGAGACCTTCCCGGTGTGGAACCTGCCGCTCAAGCACCCCGTGAACGTGGCCTACGAGGCCGCAACGGCCGACCTCGACGACCGCAACATCATCGACCCCTGGCACCTCGAGGCCTACGGCGAGGTCACCGTCAACTACAACCGTGACGTCGAGACCTTCCCCGTGCTCAAGGCCATGATGGAGCGCATCGCCGGCGAGAGCCCCTACCAGTCCCCCACCGACATGGGCGTCAACATGGTGGGGCTCTGCATCTCCGACGACGACGCGTGCCGCGAGGCCGCCAAGAACGAGATCGTGCGCCGCTGGTTCACGGCCGCCGAGGAGCTCCGCCGCACCGGTGACGGCAAGGAGGCGCTTGACAAGATCGAGCTCCTCATGAGCCAGGCCGAGGTCACCTGCGACTACTCTCCCGCCCACCAGGCCGCACTCGCAAAGGAGGAGGAGACGGGCGGCCCGGCCGCGGCCATGGTGCTGCCCGACGGCGCCCTCGTGACCGGCAAGACCTCCGACCTCATGGGCGCTGCGGCGTCGCTTCTGCTCAACGCCGCCAAGCACATGGCCGGCATCGAGAAGAAGACGTACGTGGTGAGCGCCGAGGCCCTCGCCCCCATCTGCCACCTCAAGACCGAGCACCTTCGCAGCCACAACCCGCGTCTGCACTCCGACGAGATGCTCATCGCCCTGTCCCTCTCCTCGGCCACCAACGACCAGGCGGGGGAGGCCGTGGACGCGCTTGACCAGCTCGCGGGCTGCGACGCATACTTCTCGGTCATCATCTCCGAGGCCGACAAGTCCACCTACCGCAACCTTGGCATCAACGTCTGCTGCGAGCCCAAGTACGAGCGCCACGGCTACTACCACCGGTAGCGGAGCGGGCCCGGGCCGCATACCCTGACACTTTTTGCAAATCCACGCAGGTATTGTCGGGTTATGCGGCCTGAGCCATGCTAGAGAAGCTCCTCGAGAAGCCGGTCTCGCTCCCCCGTCCCGGGATGAGGCCTCTTTACCCCAAGACCCCGGGCCACCTGATGCGCTAGCACCGTCAGGGCGTCGCCATCCAACTGGGCGCGCGTGGCAACCAGGACCTTCCAGCCCAAGCTTCTGAGCGAGTTGGCCTTCATGGCATCCCTGTCCAGGGCCTCCCTGGACAGATGGTCAGCATAGCTGTTGTACTCAAGCACGAGGCGCCGTCTCTTCCAGCAGGCGTCAACCTCGTACTGGGGGCGCTGGCTGAGGATAAACTCCTCGGGACGAGGCCTGATGGTCACGTTGAGCTCCGGCCGAGGAAGGCCGAAGCCGCCCTCCCTGGCGGGAAGCGTTAGGACGAGAACCATGCAGGTCTCCATGGGAGATCGCGAGCGCTCCAGCACGTAGGGCAGGTACCTGGTCGCATTACGAAATCCATAGCACCCCTTTGCCCCCTTGAGGTAGCCCGCGAGCTCAGACTTTGTCATCAGCTGGCCTCGGTCGCTGAAGCCACGGACGTCGCGTCGCCTTCCGTAGAGCCCCACGCACTCCATCCCGATCGAGATGGCCCTCGGCTTGCTCTGTGACCCCGACGCCATGAGGTAGCAGAAGCCCGGGGAGGCAATGAGCACTCCCGGGGCCAGGTGGTAGAGCGAGCCGGGAGGAATGGGTCCCGACCACACGTGGCTCACCACACGATCAGAGTGGACGCGATTGGCCGGCCCGTCCACGAGCAGGTGGATTGGGTGCCTCTCGTCAAACGTGTGTTTGATAGCCTCCGTATTGCGGGTTTGAGCGCGGTGGTTTTTCGGGAATGAGCGCGAAAAAGTTTCGGGTCTGAGCGCGGGCACGCCGACCATCCCGTTCGGC
>NZ_NFIU01000027.1 GCF_002159535.1 Olsenella sp. An290
ACCCCCACGCGCCCCCGCGCCGCCAGCCCCGCGCGCCCGTCGCGCTACAGCCGCTGCCGCACGGCCGTGTCCCGGAAGCAGAAGTGGTCGGGGCGGTGCCGGGACTGGGTGCACTCGATGAGGATGCCCTGGGAGTCAAAGGTCTGGCTCGTGACCACGGCCAGGTAGTCGATGTCCCCCAGGTCAAGCAGGGTGCGGTCCTCGCCCGTGGCCCGCTCCACGGTGATCGCGCGCTTGCTCGTGGCAATGGTCACCCCGAGGTTCTTCTCGGCATACGCGTAGATGGAGGTCCGGGCCACCTCGCGGGTGATGCCGGGCACCGAGGAGGTCCGGAAGAGGTTGCGGTCCAGGATGAGCGCCTCGCCGTTGATCCGTCGCACGCGCTTCACCAAGGTGAGCTCGCAGCCCACCTCAAAGCCGGTCCGAAACGCGGTCTTCTCGGTGGCGATGACCTGCTCGAGGGTGACGACCTCGGTCTGCGCGTGCAGGTGGATGCGCTCGTCGGCCTCGTGGAACGACTCGATGCCGCCCACGGTGAAGGTGGTCCGCTCGGGCTCCTGGTAGATTACGCGCACGCCCTTGCCGTGGACGGGCTGGACGTAGCCCTGCTCGCGCAGGACGCCGAGCGCTCGCCTGATCGTGTTGTGCGAGCAGGAGAACGCCGCGGTGAGCTCCGCCTCCGAGGGGAGGAAGGACTGGTACGGGTAGACCCCCTGCTCAATGCTGTCGCGAATCTCCCGGTAGATTGCGTCGTAGCGCGCCTTCATGCGCCCCTCTCCTTCCGCGTGGGCAAGATGCTCGCCACCTGCACGCACCTCATGAAGGGCACGCCCTACGTCTACGAGGGCGACGAGCTTGGCATGACCAACCCGGGCTTTGCGAGCATCGACGACTTCCGCGACGTGGAGACCCTGAACTACTACCGTATCATGCTCGAGTCCGGCAAGACGCCGGAGGAGGCGCTGCAGATCGTCAACGAGCGCTCCCGCGACGACGGCCGCACGCCCATGCAGTGGACGGCCGAGCCCGGGGCGGGCTTCACGACGGGCACGCCGTGGCTGTCCATTCCGGCCAACCACGCCCAGGTGAACGCCGAGGCCGAGGTTGGCGCGGAGGGGTCCCTCTTCGAGTACTACCGCGCCCTCATCCGCCTGCGACACGAGAGCGACCTGGTCGCGGAGGGCGCCGTCCGCTTCCTGGACGCGGGCGCGGAGGCGCCCAAGGTGATCGCCTACGAGCGCACGCTCGGCGACGAGCGGCTCGTGGTGGCCTGCTCCTTTGACGAGCGGCCCTGCCAGCTGGCGGACCTTGGGACCGCGGGCCTTGCGGTCGTCATGGGCAACTATGACGACGCGCCCGCCGCCGGTGCGCTGCGTCCCTTCGAGGCGGTCGTCTGGCACGGGCGCGCGTCGTAGACGGCTTACGGCGGGCGCCCCGCCGGCCCCGGCCCTTACGCCGGGCGAGAAGAACGAGCACTACGCACAGGCCGGGCCGGGACGACGCGCATCGTCTTGGCCCGGCCTCCTCGTCGCGTGCGCGGGCGGCTGCGACGGGGCGTTCTTCTCGCCCGCGTCCTGGACGCCCCGCGCCTGCTAGCGGTGATCTTTGAGGAAGCGCAGCAGCTCGCGCCAGCGGTTCTCGCTCAGGGCCGCGCGCGGGACGTACACAAAGCGCTTGCGGCCAAAGCCCGCCACGACAAAGTCGCCGGTCTCGTGGACGTAGCGCAGCTCGGAGGTGGGGTAGGTGGCCAGCTCACCGGTCTTGTCCACCACGTGGAGCGCGTCATCGCAGACGACCACGTGCAGGCGCCCGGCCTGCGTCCACGAGCCGAGCGAGGTGGTGCGGGCGTAGCGCAGCTGGAGCTTGCGCCAGTTGGAGGTGACGTACGAGAGGGCCGTCGCAACCAGGAAGAGCACGATCATCACGACGATGGCGTCCTTGGCCCAGAGCGCCACGAGCACGAGCAGGATGAGCGCGCCAAAGTTGCCGATGGTCACGACCTGCTTGAGGCGCGGGCCCAGGAGCTCGGCCGCGCGGGCGATGCAGAGCTCGTTGTACTCAAAGGTGGCCGAGAAGCGCAGGTGGTCGTACTTCTCGTCGTTGAACTTGATCGGCGCGCTCTGGTCCCTGCGCGCCGGGGACTTCTTGGGCATGGGGTCTCCTTTGGCTTGACTACCCGATAAATCCTAGCGTCCTGTGGAGGACTTGTCTTCGAGATGTGCTTGCCCGGTGGAAATCGCCGCTGGCCGGCGTCTCGAGACTACGCGGTCTTTGATGGGGAATCATACACATCGTGCAGGGAGCGAGCGCCCGACGGAACGCCGCGTGCGCTCGCACTGTGTGAGCTTAAGTGCTTGGCAGCTGCCAAAAGTGGGGGCCCGGACGCCACGGCGTCGACGGGCCCTCGTCTATGTTGCGGCGCGGCGGGCGGCGTGCGCCGGCTCGCGTTGTGGCGCGGCGGGCACTGGCTCGCGGAAAGTCACGCTTTCACGCTGCAAGGCGTGACTTTCTGTGAGCCATCGCTTCCAGCTCATCGAATCTCACGCTTTGGCCGGCAAAGCGTGACTTCTGATGAGACAACAGTCGCGACTCACCAAAAGTCACGCTTTCATGCCAGAAATCGTGACTTTGCCCCGAGCTTACGTGCGCAACTCACCAAAAGTCACGCCATTGCAAGCAAGAAGTCACAGCCTCGCGTTTCAGATCACCTGTGCGCGCCCATGAGCGCGCCGTTTTGTCATGAAACGAGGAGCGGCTCCATCTCAAAGGTGAGGCAGTTCACGTAGCCGCGGTTGGTGAGGCGCAGCTCCGGCACGCACGCGAGCGACATCACGCCCATCGTCATGAACGGTGAGGGCATCGTGCAGCCCATCTGCTCCCACGCCCTTCTCGCCGCGCCGACCTTCTCCGCCACGACCTCCACGCGCTCCGTGCTCATGAGGCCGCATACGGGCAGCTCCACGAGCGCGAGCACCTTGCCGTCCGCCACGGCCACCTCGCCGCCGCCGCACTCAGCGAGCGTTGCCGCCGCAAGCGCCATGTCCTCGTCGTTGTCGCCCATCACGAGCAGGTTGTGCGCGTCGTGGGAGACGGTCTGCGCGAGCGCGCCGTGAATCCCGAAGCCCGTGACGAAGCCAAAGGCGTGCGTGCCCGCCGCGCTGTGGTGGCGGTCAAAGACGGCCACCTTGAGAACGTCGTGCGCGGGGTCGGCCTGGAGCGCGCCGCCTGCCACCGGCACCTCCACCACCACGTTGCGCGTGAGGGTGTCGCCGGGGTCGATGGCCATCGCACGCACGCGGGCCGTCCCGTCCGGCAGGTCAACAGGGATGCGGAAGGTCTCGGCCGTGGGCGCGAGCCCCAGGTTCATCGTGTGGGTCATGAAGTCGGGCCAGACGTACGGCGCAACCGAGAAGAGCGCCCGCCCGTCCTCGGCCACGAGCTCGCCGTCAATGAAGACCTTGCGCGCGCGGAAGCTCTCAAGATCGTCGAGAAGAACGATGTCGGCGCACTTGCCCGGCGTGACGGAGCCCAGGTCGTGCGCGAGTCCGAAGTACTCCGCGCAGTTGATCGTGGCCATCTGGAGCGCGGTCACCGGATCTAGCCCCAGTTCCACGGCCGTCCGCAGGATGCGGTCCATGTGGCCCTCGTCCACGAGCGTGTGCGGGTGGTTGTCATCCGAGCAGAGCAGACAGTGGCGCGTGTCAACGCCGCTCGCCACGAGCTGCGGGAGGTAGCCGGGGAGGTTCAGCCACGCCGAGCCCTGGCGCAGCTGCACCCACATGCCCAGGCGGAGCTTGGCCAGCACCTCGTCGAAGCTGCCGGACTCGTGGCAGGAGGAGACGCCGGCGGCCACGTACGCGCTGAGGCCGCGGTCGCGGTCCGGCGAGGGGAAGTGGCCGGTGACCACGCGGTCCGCGCGCAGGGTCTCGCGCACCTCGTCCAGGGCGTTCTTCTCGCCCGCGAGGATGCCCGGGAAGTTCATCATCTCGCCGAGCCCCACCACGCTGTCCCAGGCCATGCTGTCCGCGACGTCTGCCGCCGTGATGCTGGCGCCCGTGTCCTCCACGCCCGTCACGGCCGGCACGCAGGAGGGGGTGGTGAGCATGGTCTTGAGCGGCGTGCGGGCCGCGTCATCCCACATGGCGCGGACGCCGGGGAGGCCGCAGACGTTGGCCGCCTCGTGCGGGTCGGCCAGGATGGCGCAGGTCCCGTGCGGCACGACGGCGCGGGCGTACTCGGAGGGACCCACCATGGCGGACTCGATGTGGATGTGGCTGTCCATGAGGCCCGGGGCCGCGTAGAGGCCGGTGGCGTCCACGACCTGCGTGTCCGGGCCGATGCAGTGCTCGGCCGTGTGCTCGCCGAGGCCCAGGTAGGCCACGCGCCCGCAGGCCACGGCGATGTCGGTGTCCGGCAGAATCTCGTGCGTGGTCACGCACACGAGGCTCGCGTGGCGAATCACGAGGTCGGCGGGCTTCTCGCCCTGCGCCACGCGCACGAGCTCGTCGTTGCACTCCCAGAGCGGAGTCTTGCAGAAGCGGTTGCGCATGGGGCCTCCTTGGTCGAAGTTGTGACAAGGGTAGCGCGAGCGCACTCCCCGCGGCCGTTGCTTCGGCGGGCGGCCGTGCGGCGCGGGGTCGCGGGGGCTGCGGCTCTCGCAACGCGACGTCATCTGCTACACTGCTAGCGAGCGCGTTCGATGGGCTCGGGTGACGCAACACCTCGAACCTGGTCAGGGCCGGGAGGCAGCAGCCATAAGGGGCCTCTGGCGGGCACCCGATCCCATCGAGCGCGCTTTTTTTGCGCCGCGGGCGCGCGGTCGCCGCGGGCGCCGCCTCGCCGCTGGTGACGCCTCACGGGGCGGGGCGCGTGACTTGTGGTGAGTTTTTTGCGCTGGCTCGCTCAAAGTCACGCCTTCGGGCCCCAAACCGTGACTTGCGATGAGCTTTGTCAGCCGACTCACTAAAACTCACGCCTTGCCGGCCAAAAGCGTGACTTTCAATGAGCTGCGCGCGAAGACTCGCCAAAACTCACGCTCTGCGGCCGGGGCGTGATCTCGTGTGAGTTTTGCGCGGCGACTCGCTAAAACTCACGCTTCAAGCGATAAAAGCGTGACTTTCAGCGAGCCGCGCGCGCAAAGCTCACTCAAAGTCACGCCCTCCGGGCCGAAAGCGTGACATTTCGCGAGGTGCCGCCCGCTCGGCTGCGTCCTTCTCGCTATGCGATAATGAGGCGATGCCACGCCGAGAGGAGTCCGATGACCCCGCTGCCCGCTCACCGCCTGGACCCGCGCATGCTGCGCGTCTGGTGCATCTCCGACGTCGTGGGGATGGTCGTCGTTGCCGTGCTCGCCGTCGTGGCGTGGCTCATCGTGCGCCACCTGGGAGGCGACGTCTTCTGGGTCTACCTCGTCGCGGGCGTTATCGAGGTCGTCTGCCTGGCCGACCTTCTCGTTTCCCCGCGCATCGAGTACGCCACGTGGCGCTATGACGTCACGCCCACCGACGTCGACCTCTACCACGGCGTCTTTGTGAAGAAGCGCGTGCTCGTGCCGCTCGTGCGCGTCCAGCACGTCCAGACCAAGCAGGGGCCGATCCTGCGCGCGCACGGCCTTGCCAGCGTGACCGTCTCGACCGCGGGCGAGAGCTTTGAGATTCCCGGCCTTGCGGAGGACGACGCCAACGCCCTGCGCGACCGCGTCGCCGAGCTCGCCCGCCTTGCCAAGGAGGATGCGTGAGCCCCCAGCCGGGCAAGAGGGACCTCGAGCGCGAGGTCGAGCGCCTGGCGGTCCCCGAGCGGTCGCTCTTCGAGGACGCCGCCGACGCCACGCCCGCGGCGCTTCTCGGCACGCACCGCGCCAACCCGCTCTCCGTGCTGACTGAGGCCGTCAAGATGGCCTCCGGCCTGGTCGTGCTGCTGGCCTTTGCGCGGATGGGCGCTGTCCTCTCCGGCGACCTCGCGGCGATCGCGCAGGTCGCGCTCGCCGCGGTGGCCATCTTTGCCGCGTGCGCGGGCCTGAGCTACGCCATCTGGCGCGCGCGGACCTGGGAGCTCGCGCCCGGTGAACTCGTCATTCGCTGGGGGCTCGTCAACCGGCGCCAGCTCTCCGTTCCCTACGAGCACATCCACACGGTGACCATGAGCTCCGAGCTCCTCGAGCGCGCGCTCGGCCTCATGACGCTCAACCTTGACACGGGCGCCGCGGCCTCCGAGGGCGACGCCTCCAAGCTGCGCGGACTTCGCGCGGGCGAGGCCGAGGCGCTGCGCGTCGAGCTCTTCCGCCGCAAGCGCGCCGCGGCGTCCGCGCCGGGCGAGAAGGACCTGGGCTCGCCAGGCGCCCCCGGCGAGGTCGCCGCCGAGGCGACGGCCGAGGAGCGCCCGCTCTCCGTCTACACGCTCTCCCGCCGCGACCTGCTGCTCGCCGCGGTGTCCCAGATGAGCGCGGGCAGCCAGGCCGTCGCGCTCGTGGTTCTTCTCGCCAACGGGCTCAACAACCTGATCGAGTGGGGCGTGCTCGACCTTGCGGGCACCGGCGACGAGCTCATGGCCCGCTTTGCCCCGATGCTCGCTTCGATCGTGGTGGCGTTTCTTCTGGCGGCGCTCCTCCTGGGGGCGCTCGTCTCCTTTGTGCTCAACCTCGTGCGCTACGCGGGGTATCGCGTGGAGCGCTACGCCGACCGCCTGTCCGTGGAGCACGGGCTGCTCTCGCGCTACTCGCGCACGCTGGCTGCGGGGCGCGTCCAGTACGTGAGCGTGCGGCAGGGGCTTGTTCGCCAGCTCATGGGCTACGCCGAGGTTCGCGCGATCGTGGTGGCCGCGGCGGGCGAGGAGGACGGCGAGCCGTCGGGCGAGGTCGTGCTGCACCCGTTTCTGCGCGTGTCCCAGGTGGACGCCTTCCTGTCCGAGACGCTTCCGGCCTATGCGGGCGTGCTCGGCCAGGCTGGGCTGGGGAGGCTTGGGCGCGTGGCGCTCCGGCGCTCCGTGGTGCGCGCGGTGGCGTGGTGGCCCTTCGCCGCGGGGCTCTCGGGCCTGGGAATCTGGCTTCTGGGCGTCTCCGGCCTTGCCGCGCAGGCCGCGTGGCTGGTTGGCCCGCTCGTCGTGGCGGCGGCGATCCTGAGCGTCGTGCTGCTGGCCTGCCTCGTTCTTGACGCGGTGCGCGGCTGGTCCTCGGCGCGTTATGGGCATACGGCCCGCGAGCTGGTGCTTGTTTCCGGCGGGCTCACGCGGCGCACCGCGATCGTGCCCCGCTCCCACCTTCAGCGGATGCGCGTCTCCGTGAGCCCCTTCCAGCGCCGCGCCGGCCTGGCGAGCGTCTCCGTGCGCACGGCTGCCGGCACCACCGACGGCCTCGACCTGCGGGACCTTCCCGAGCCCGTCGCGCTCGCGCTGCTCGAGTGGCTTTCGTGACGAAGGCGGCGGGCGGCCGCGCGTGGTGGCAGACGCGTGGTGGCGGCGGGGCAGGCGCGTGATTTGCGATGAGTTTTGCGCGTTGACTCGCTCGAAGTCACGCTTTGCATCTCGGAAACGTGACTTTCAGTGAGTTGCCCGCGCCTGCTCACGCAAACTCACGCTTTGCACCCCAGAAGCGTGACTTTCGGCGAGTTGCCCGAGCCGGCTCACACAAACTCACGCTTTGCATCTCGGAAGTGTGACTTCGAGCGAGTTGCCCGAGCCGACTCACGCAAACTCACGCTTTGCGCCCCGAAAGCGTGAGTTTCAGCGAGTCAGCGACGAAAGCTCACCAATACTCACGCCTGCCGCCCGTGCCTCCCCGCGCCCGCTGCGCCCACGACGCCCGCCGCCAAGCCCGCCCCGCGCCCGCCGTCCCACGCGCGAGAAGAACCTGTGGGGGCGCTCGGCGCGTCCGGTGGCGCGGGTATACTGGAGGCTCGGGAACGAGTCGTCCGGAGGTCGCATGGAATCGCTCTACACCAAGTACCGGCCGCAGACCTTTGAGCAGGTCGTAGGCCAGACCCATGTGGTCGAGACCCTCAAGCGCGCCGTGCTCGAGGGCCGCACGAGCCATGCCTACCTCTTCTGCGGCCCGCGCGGCACGGGCAAGACCACCATGGCGCGCATCCTCGCGAAGGCGCTCATGTGCGAGCAGGGCCCCGCGGCCCTGCCGGACGGCAGCTGCGAGCAGTGCCGGCTCATCGCCGCCGGCGAGCACCCGGACGTCATCGAGCTCGACGCGGCCTCCCGCACCGGCGTGGACAACGTCCGCGAGGAGATCATCTCTCGCGTGAACTACGCCCCGGCCCTCGGCCGCTGCAAGGTCTACATCATCGACGAGGTCCACATGCTCACCACGCAGGCGTTCAACGCCCTGCTCAAGACGCTCGAGGAGCCCCCCGAGCACGTGGTCTTCATCATGTGCACCACCGACCCGCAGAAGATACTTGCCACGATTCTCTCCCGCGTGCAGCGCTTTGACTTCCACGCCATCGGCAACGACGAGATGCAGGCCCACCTTGCCTACGTCTGTGGCCAGGAGGGCTTTGGCTACGACGAGGCGGCGCTCGAGCTCGTGGTGCGCCATGCCCGCGGCGGCATGCGCGACGCGCTGACCACGCTGGAGCAGCTCTCGGTCTTCGGGGCCGGCCAGATCACGCTGCCCGTGGCCTCGGACTTCCTCGGCGAGGTCTCCGGGTCCCTCCTGGGCCAGATCTCCCGGGCGCTCGCGCGTCGTGACGTGCCGACGCTCTTCACCGAGGTCGCCACGCTCGTCGATGCGGGCCGGGACCTCCTGCAGCTCACGCGCGAGCTCTCCGCCCACCTGCGCGACGTCTATGTGGTCTCGGTGGTTCCGAGCTCCGACGACGTCGTCGCGGCGCGCGGTGCCGAGCTCGACGCCCTGCGCGCCGAGGCGGCGGCCTTCGGCTCGCCCGACCGCCTCGCCCGCGCGCTTGCCGTCCTTGGGGATGCCTCGAGCGAGATGCGAACCGCGACCAACCAGCGCCTCGTGCTCGAGGTCGCCTTCACCCGCCTGGCCCGCCCGGAGACCGACCTCACGCTCGATTCGCTTGCCGAGCGCGTGGCCGACCTCGAGCGCCAGGTCGCCATACTCTCCGCACCCGGGGCTCCGCGCCAGGCCCTCGCCTCCACGGGCGAGAAGAACCTCAAGGCCGTGGGTGCGCCCACCCCGGAGCCCGCGCCGGCACCCGCGGCGCCCTCCGCGCCGGCGCCCGCCCCGACCCCGGAGCCTCAGGCTGCGCGACCCGCGGCCCAGGCCGCGCCGGCGCCCGCCCCGACCCCGGAGCCCACCTCGGCTCCTAAGCCCAAGCCCGTGCCGGCGCCTTCGGCCCCTGCCGCCGCCGGTCTCTCCAACGGAAACCTCCAGCGCACCTGGAAGCAGGTCGTCGACCGTCTTGTGGCGCAGGCGCCGGCCAAGGGGTCGCTGCTCCTCTCGTCCACGGCGGTGTCCGACGACGGCGAGCGCCTCACGGTCTCCCTGCCCAAGGGCTCGCACTTTGCGGCCCGCATGCTCGAGCGCACGGACGTTAGGGAGACGGTTGAGCCCGCGGTCGCCGCGGCGTTTGGCCCGCGTCAGGTCATCTACGTTGAGTCGAGCCTCGCGAACCAGGCCATCTCCCGCTCCGAGCGCCCGACGACCGCGCCGGCACCCGCACCCGCGCCGGCGCCCGCCCCTAAGCCGGCCCCCGCCCCTAAGC
>NZ_NFIU01000028.1 GCF_002159535.1 Olsenella sp. An290
CAAGTCAGGAAGCTAGGGGCGTGCCGGCGCCGGAAACCGAAAAACTTGCGTGCTGAAACCCGAAAGAAGGGCGCGCTCTTTTCCGCAAGTGAGACTTGACTAAACACAGGCGCGCACGGCGTCCTCGCCGCAGCCGACCAGCTCGGCCGCCTCCCTCCTGCTCATGCCCTCCCCGAGCGCGAGCAGCGCCAGCTCCACGTCCTCCCTCGAGTACATGCGGACCTCCGTTCCGGACCCCATGGGTCCAACTTTTCGCCCGCATCCCCTTGAGCCTCGATGCGACTCTCTTACAATGGGAAAACGATACGTATATTCCCATTCATTCGGCAAGTAGCTAGGAAGTGGGTTACAGATTTTCACGCTGTGGACTAATTACCAACTGGGAGGCGGATACTTGTGAAAGTTGATATTACAAATTTAAGAAATATCAAGTCGATGACATTTGAGATACCCGATGGAAAGGTGTCACTTCTCACGGGATCGTCCGGCTCCGGTAAATCGTCTATCGCGGTTGCAATTAACGGAGAGTTCGATTCGGATGATGCTCGTGCTGGTACAGATCCAAGTACAATGAAAGTGACAACATCTTCCGATCGTTTGTCCGTTAAGACATTTAATGTTGATACGGAACGAAGACTATATGCCGACGAATTGTCATCGGGAGTTTATGCCATTGTTATGGCTAACGACGATGAATATGAAAATGCGAAAAGCGAATTCGAGCATAGCGTTAAAAAGATCAAAAGCTACGAGGATGCTCTTGTAGAACGCAGAGCGAAGATCAACACCTTATTTAGCTCAACGAAAACGGCATTTAAGAACGATGGCGATTTTACAAAGCGCTCAATGATTGGATCCGCAAGAAGCGCCTTGCTGAACTCTCCATCCCAAAGGATTGAACTCATTCAAAATGCCGGCGGCAAATATCTGACTTGGCTTATCGACGGCGTAAGCTTTTCCCAATGGCGCGATGAGAAAACATGTCCATTTTGTCTATCTAACACAGTTTCGCAAGAGAGAATTGATTATCTAGACGTAGTTACAGACACCACAGAGACTAAAGGATTTGACTATATTCCAACTATCGAATCGTCCCTTCGCGCTGCGGGCGTCGATTTTGGCGACTTGTACGACAGCGAGGAATTTGCCTCTGCTGCAAAGCAAGTAGCTGCGCTCAACGCAGAGTGTCAAGCGATTGACGCATTGCTTGCTTTTCTGCATGCAACCTCATTTGATCTAAGAGAGAATACCAATCTCCTTGATTCGGTTGATCCCAGTAACAAAGCCTATCAGCAATTCAAGGGACTTGATGCCGCAATTAGAACCGCACAAGGTTCATCAACTCGCGTGAAAAGGGCTTTTGGTGAAATGCGAGGAGCGTTTTGCCGGATAGTTCAAACTAATCAAAAAAAGATAAACGACTATTTACGACGATTCGATATTCCGTATTCTTTCAAAATTCTAAATATGAGCGTTGAGTCGCAAGAAGCAAATTATCTTCTTGTCCATAATGATTCGTCTTCTGATCATGATTTTAGAAAGAAGCTCTCGTATGGAGAGCGTAATGTTATCGCATTGATTTTCTTTCTGCTTCAACCCATGAATACGGAAGATCTAATCATCATTGACGATCCAGTATCTTCTTACGACGAATATAGAAGAGAGCAAATATATAAGCTCATCATTGATCAGGACTGGACGAATACAGTTCTTCTTTTATCGCACGATCATGTATTCGCCAAGTATGCTCTATTTCACTATAGAGAATCAAAACGACAGCAGGAGCTGAACAGGAGCCTGTCCTCTTTTGATGAACATGTGCTGAAGCGAACGGGGGAAGTCCTGTATCTGGTTAATGAAAATGGCTTCGCAAGTACCAAAAGAATTTCCGTTGATGATTACGACACTATGACGAATCACATTCTAAATCGGTTGCGAACCTCGGATTTGTCTTACTACCAACAAGTCATCAATCTGCGTTTGTTTTACGAATGCTCACGCAACAAACAAGATGACAAGTATATTTATGGCTATCTGTCTGCAATACTTCACGCTCCAAAAGCTGATGATTTTGAGCAGTACAAGCAACTCGTTCTTTCATCCCTTTCACAATACGGTCAAAACGAAGCAGACCTTCGCGATAGCATTGAGGAAAGGACAGGGGTTCTTCTTTCGCCGCTAGATGAAGTAACGAAGCAAGATATAGATAATCGTGAAGGATTTCTTCTGATTGAGAACATTGCTGCACTTCGTGAAATAGAGGAGAATAAAGAAGTAAAAGCAGAAATGAGCGATCTTGTTCATATGAATGCCGCTCTTGTTTATTGTCTTAATCCCTACAAGTTCTATTCTTGCTCAAGAAGATTACTTGCGGAAATCGATTATTTCACTCATGAATCGCAGGCATAATGCTTCGGCATGCGCCCCATTCGTAGAAAATCACGAATGGGGCGCATTTTGTGTGTGGGTACGGGGCCTATTCAATCAAATGCCAAATATCAGTTATTAAGAGGCAATCAAGCTCTCGAATATGCCTGCGCAGCAAACCGTCAGTTTTCATTACTGGACGCAAATCGCAATAATAAACTCCATCCAAAGGATTTAGGTACCGTCAAGATTCTTGCGCACTTTCCGACAGCCCCTAGGCCCGCCGTCCGGTGCGGCTACTCGTCCAGCAGCGTCACGTCCAGGCAGCGGCGGGAGCCCCACTCGCTCTCGGCGACGTACTTGAGCCTGGCGGTCACGAGCATGAGGGCGGACCTCCCGTCGGGGAAGGTGCCCACCACGCGGGTGCGCCTGCGAATCTCCTGGTTGAGGCGCTCTATGGCGTTGTTGGTGCGTATGCGCCGCCAGTGCTCACGCGGGAAGCGCGTGTAGGTCAGGGTCTCCGCGTACCCCTCGCGGACGACCTTGGCGGCCTCCCCGAGCTTTGACGCCTCCAGCTCGGATGCGACCTCGAGCGCCTTGGCCTCGGCCGCCTCGCGCGACTCCATGGCGTGGACGGCCTTGAGCATGGCCGCGACCTTCGGCCGCTTGGACTTGGGGACCCTGGCCACCACGTTGCGGTAGAAGTGGACCGTGCAGCGCTGGTAGGCGGCCCCCGGGAACACCTCGGCGATCGAGCCGACCATGCCGGCCGCCTTGTCGCCGGTGAACATCCTCACGCCGCGCAGGCCTCGGGACTTCAGCCACGAGAGGAACTCGCGCCAGCACTCGGTCGACTCCGTGAATTCCTCGGCCGCGCCGATGACCTCGCGGTAGCCGTCGTCGTTGACGCCTATGGCCACCGTCACGGCCACGCTCTCGTAGGAGCCACCCCACGACCTTTTGAGGTAGATGCCGTCGACGAAGACGTAGGGGTACGCCCGGTCGAGCGGGCGGTTGCGCCACTCCTCGACGGACGCGAACGCCCTCTCGTTCAGCTTGGAGACGGTTGACGCCGACACGGACGATCCCCACAGGATCTCGGAGACGTCCTCGATCCTGCGCGTCGAGACGCCCGCGAGGCACGTCTCGATCATCGCCTCCTCGACCGAGGTCTCGCGGCAGCGGTAGCGCTCGATGATGGCCGTCGTGAACCTCATGCCCCTGAGCTTGGGCATGCGGATCGTCACCTCGCCGGACGACGTGGTCAGGCTCCGCTCGTAGTGGCCGGCGTGGTAGGCCTCGCGCTCGGCGGTCCGCCCGTGGCGCTCGGCGCCGACGAGGTCGCCGGCCTCCTCCTCGAGCAGGCCGTTCAGGGTGTCCTCGACGGTTCTCCTGACGAGCTCGCGAGGGTCGGACTTCAGGGTCTCCTCGTTGAATGCTATGATTGGCTCGGGCATGGTCTTCCTCCAGTCTGATCGAATCTAGGCAACTCGAATCATACCGGGGCGGGCCGTGCCCTCCTGTCTATCTGGACGCTATGCTGCTGTCAAAGTGCGCAAGAAATTGTACGTTACCCCGGCGAAGCTGAAATACATCATGGGCCATTCCGACATAGAGGTGACGTTCAACACGTATACCCACCTCGGTTTCGATGACGTGAAAGCGGACATGCTCGGTTACGAATCCGGGGCGGCGTAGGAAATCGTAAAACGTCTCTGTTTACGACGATTCTTACGACGTTGACGGCGGAAAAACCCGCTCATTTATGAATTGATTTGATACTCTGTATTTAATCGAGGAATCAACAATATGCTGTTTACCTGCGGATATCCTGATATATGAGAGGTTTCATAGAATGATAAAAATCATGTTCGTCTGCCACGGCAACATCTGTCGCTCGACGATGGCTCAGTTCGTGATGGAAGAGCTCGTCCGACGCGCCGGACGGGAGGGGGAGTTTCGCATTGACTCGGCCGCGACGAGCACCGAGGAGCTGGGGAACCCTCCGCACCCCGGGACCGTGCGTCGGCTGCGTGCCGCGGGCGTGCCCGTGGGTGCCCACCGCGCGCGGCAGGTCCGCCGCGGCGAGTACGCGCACTGGGACCACATCGTCTACATGGACGCGGAGAACGCACGGGGCCTTGCCCGTATCCTTGGCGGGGACCCGGAGGGCAAGGTGAGCCGTCTGCTCGACTGGACCGCCCGCCCCGGCGACGTGGCCGATCCCTGGTACACCGGCGACTTTGACGCCACGTACCGAGACGTCCTGGAGGGCTGCGAGGCGCTGCTCGCGGCGCTGTAGGGGGCAGAGCCGCTGGAGTCAGAAGTCCGATGCCGCATAGGCCGACAATCTTGCCGGTTTTTCCGCAAATTTGTCGGGTTGTGCGACCTTGGTTCTCTACGAGTTGGGTACGGTCGTCTGTAGGAGCTGTGCGGCGACCGCATAACGTGCCGAGGGGGTGACGCAATGGCGGGATTTCGGGGTCTGTCCGTGGTGCGCGGCCTCGCCGCCTCCGCGCTCGTATCCAGGCTGCTTCCGGTCGTCCTGGGACCGCAGCCCGACGCGGGCCACGAGGAGCTGGGCCCGTACCTGGGCGGCGGGGGCGACGCCCGTGTGCGAGAGATGTCCCCGGGCGTGAGCGCCCACGAGAGCGAGGTCCTGGAGTGGGACCGCGCCGAGGAGGCGGATCGCACCTGGCACTGGCTGCAGGGCCAGCCGCAGGGCTTCGAGCGCGTCGAGGTTGCCTCGGACGACGGCGTGCGTCTCGCGGGGCACGTCCTCGCGTGCTGCCCGGACTCCCCGCGCTGGCTCGTCTTTGTCCACGGCTACCACGACAACTGGCGGACCGGCCTCACCTACGCGCGCCGCTATGCGGTGGCGGGGTTCAACCTGCTCTTCGTGGACCTGCGCGCGCACGGCGAGAGCGGGGGCGACTGGGTGGGCGCAGGCTGGCTCGACCGTCGCGACCTCGTGGCGTGGTGCCGCTGGGTGGTTTCCCGGGCGGGGGAGGGCACGTGCATCGCGCTCGCCGGCATCTCGATGGGAGCCGCGTCCTGTCTCATGGCCTGTGGCGAGAAGGACCTGCCGCCGCAGGTCCGCGCCTGCGTCGCGGACTCGGGATACGCGGACTTCTGGCGCACGGCGGAAAACGTCGTGGAGACGGGCTCGCTCGGGACGCCTGCGGCCTTGGCGCACCCGTTTCTGGACGTGGCGCGGCGTCGGCTCATGAGGGAGCGAGGCGGCTACGACATCAGGCTCGCACGGCCGGTGGACGCACTCGCCCGCACGCATGTGCCGGTCCTGCTCGTCCACGGCGAGGCGGATTGCGTAGTGCCCGTGAGCATGGCGCACGAGCTCGCCGCGACGGGCGGCGGTCACCAGCTGGAGGTCTTCCCCGGTGCCGGCCACTGCTGCGCCGTCTTTGCCGACCCAGAGCGCTACTGGGGCTGCGTGCTTGGCTTTTTGGGGAGATGGGTGTAGGGGGTCTGTTTCCGCTAGCCGAGTCGGGCGCGGGCTCCGCGGAATGGCCTTCGGATTTGGGCAGTTTTGCTCCCGTTGGGGTTCATACTGCACTCAGTTAGTTGAGTGAGTGGGGGCAGACATGGGTTCCGTGACCATCGAGCAGCTGCGCGGAGAGACGTACACGGGTGGCGATCCCGTCGTCAAGGGGATGTACGCCAGAAACGCCAAGCACCTGGACGAGGTGCTCGCCGGGGTGAGGGGCGGCTCCGTCGTCCCGCTGCTCGGCGCCGGATTCTCGGCGGGCTCCATCCCGCTGTGGCGCGGGGCGCTCCTCGGCTGGGCCAGGGAGCTCGGCCCCGCCGTCGAGGTCGAGGTCACGGGTCGCCTCGACGCGGGAGACTTCGAGGGCGCCGCCTCCCTCGTCGAGTCCGAGACGGGCGCGAACGCCTTCCGCGACGCCTTCGGGCGGACCTTCGGGGAGGGCGTCCTCGACGGGGCGTTCGAGAGGCTGACTCCCGAGAGGCGGGGCATCCCCTCCGCGTTCCGCGGGTTCGTGCTCACGACCAACTACGACCGGCTCATAGAGAGGGCATACGAGGCGGCGGGAGTGCGACTCGAGGCGGTTTGCCCGCACACCGCCTACCATCTCCCCCAGGCCGCCGGCGGGGTGCAGGGCAACAAACCCCTCCTCCTCAAGCTCCACGGGGATGCGTGGGACCCGGCCAACGCCGTCATCACCCGGGAGGACTACGACCGCGCGTACGGGACGGGCGGCGAGGGCGCCCCGCTCGTGGAGGTCATGAGGCGCGCCTTCACGGGGAGGCGGGTCCTCTTCCTCGGCTGCTCGCTCGTCGGGGACCGCCCCCTCGACGTCCTCCACGGCTGCTGCGAGGGGACGACGCACTACGCTCTCGTGGAGCTGCCAAAAGAAACCGACAACCCCGCCGACCCGCTTGCCCCCGCGCTCGTCGGCCCCGACGGGAGGCAGGCCCCCGCGTACCGCGAGGCGCGCCTCAGGCTCGACGCGCTCGGCATCCGCCCGATCTGGTACCCCCACGGACAGCACGAGGCGCTCGACGCGCTGCTGGGTTGGCTCGAGGGGGAGCTCGATTCTGACTCTGCCTCGACATCAGTAAGTCCTGTCTCGATTCCCGATTCAACCTATGGAAAACCCGTAGGTCGTAAGAAGGAAATCAGCAAAGTCGTCAGGTCCCTCTCCGGAGAGCCCTCGATCACCCTGGTCACCGGCCCCGGCGGCATCGGCAAAACCGAGGTCTGTCGCGAGGCACTGAGGAGGCTCCGGGACAAGGGTCGCAACGTCGTCTACGCCGAGACCGCGAACAGGGAGTCTGCTTGGGCCCAATGCGACGCCGTCGCGGAGGCGCTGTCCGTCCCGAAGATGGAGCAGCGCGAGGGCGTCCGCACTGCGGACTACGCCCGATATCTCACGGACAAGCTCGCTGATCTGGAGCGTCCTGTCGTCTACCTCGACAACTGGGAGGACGCCTGGGTCGCCTCCGATGAGGAGGGGCGGAGGGAGCTCGTCGGCCTGCTTCAGAACCTTTGCGGCGGGGGCTCATCCATCCTCGTTTCGAGTAGAGAGATTGCAGCGGACTACGAGACGGGGGCTATGACTATCGAGATTCTCGGTCTCGAAAGGAAGCCTTCAGTAGACCTCTTCCGAAAGGTCTTCCGCATGAAAGGGGGCTCACCAGACCCTTCAGGTTCTGAGTTCGAGGAGCTAATCGGCAAGCTCGAGGGCCATCCCCTTGCGACCGTGCTCGCTGCTACGCTCGCGGCGCGTTACCCCTCCTGTGGCGACGCCCTAGGTCACTGGGCCAAGGCCTCCCAGAACGCAAAGAATTCCCGGCACGACAGCCTCGAGACAGCGCTCCACCTGTCCTGGGAGGCGGTCGCCGATGCCCCGCTCGCCCACGAGCTGTGGGGCGTCATGGCGCTCACGCCCGGCGACCTGCCGCGCGCGGAGCTCGACGCGCTCGCTGACCTCTCGGGGGCCGATTCCGATGACTGGCTGGATGCCTACGCCCGCCTGAGGGGCGCGAGCCTCATGACAGCCTCGGGGGACGGCTCCCCGTCGATGCTGCGCCCCGTGCGAGAGGCGTTCTTCAGTCTCGCGAGCGACGACATCGTCGACCGCTGTCTCAGCCTGCTCACGAAGAGACTCGTCGGGGTCTTCGAGGCCGACGACAACGGCTCCGGCGTCCTCGGTACCGGCGCCGGTGACGCCCACGCCCACGCCCTCGCCTCCCTCCCCCGTGCCCTCTTCCTTCTCGGCCGCTCGCTCGGCCTCCGCGGGCTGGGGGCGGGCGCGCCCGAGCTTGCCCAGGCTCTTATCAACCACTACCAGTTCGACTGGGAGGCGTCCCGGCCCGTGCTCGACGCGCTGCTCCGCGCTGCCCGGGATGCGGGGGACGACGACCTCCACGCCCTCGCCGCGTGGGCGTCAGCGGAGTGCGCGATGCGCCAGGGCAGGCTCGGCGACGCAGAATCCCTGCTCGAGGAGGCCGAGCGCCTCCACCGCGAGGCCGGGAGCACCCTCGGGACGGCGAACGACCTCTCGATCCGCGCCCAGCTCGCCATGCGCCAGGGCAGCCTCGGCGACGCAGAATCCCTGCTCGAGGAGGCCGAGCGCCTCCACCGCGAGGCCGGGAGCACCCTCGGGACGGCGAACGACCTCTCGATCCGCGCCCAGCTCGCCATGC
>NZ_NFIU01000029.1 GCF_002159535.1 Olsenella sp. An290
CTGCCCGCCTATCTGGAGCGCTACAATTGGGAGCGTCCGCACAGCGCGTGCGGGGGCCTCCCGCCCATGTCGCGCATCGTCGGCGTAAACAACCTATTGGCACACAACACCTAGGGGGCGAGAAGGACGAGCACGGCCACAAAGGCCGCCGTGACGAGCGCGGCGAGCGCGTCGCGCCGGCCGAGACGCTGCTCGTGCAGGTGCGTGCGCCCGCGCCCGCCCTCGTAGCAGCGCGCGTCGAGCGCGCGGGAGAGTCCCTCCGCGTGGCGCAGGCCGCTTGCGAGCAGCGCCACGACCACCGGGACGATCGAGCGCACGCGACGCACGGGGCCGCCCTCGTCGAAGGCCCCGCCGCGCATGGACTGGGCGTCGATGATCGCGGAGGTCTCGTCGGCGAGCGTGGGCACAAACCGCAGCATGAGCGAGAAGACCATCGCGAGCTCGTGGCCGGGAAGCCCCACGCGCGCAAGCGGGGAGAGCAGGGAGTCGAGGGCGTCCGAGAGCTGCGTCGGGGTGGTGGTGAGCAGGATGAGCGAGCCCGTGAGCAGCGCGAGGGCAAAGCGCGCGGAGTAGAGCGCCGCGGCCCAGATGCCGCCCGAGGTCACGGAGAGCGGGCCCGCCACGGCCACGACCTCGCCCGTCCTCACGAAGATGAGGTTGAAGAGCGACAGGACCGCGAGGAAGAGCGCGAGCGGCCGGACGGAGGCCACGATGCGCCCCGCGGGGATGCGCGAGAGCGCGAGCAGGGCGCCCACGAGCGCCGCGCCCGCGACGAGCTGGGCTGCGCCGGAGATGCAGAAGATGGCCACGAGCAGGGCGAGCGCGCAGACGAGCTTGGCGCGCGCGTCGAGCGCGTGGACGGGGGAGCGGGCGGCGACGTACTGCCCGATCTCGATCCTGAGCGCCATCAGGCATCGCCTCCCTCGCCGGCCGCGGCGGCGCTGCCGGCCGTGGCGGAGCTGCCGGCCGTGGCGCCCCCCGCCGCCCGCACGCGCCCGAGGGCGGCCACGAGCGCATCGGTGGTGAGCGGGTCGCCGAGCGCGGGCATGCCGCGCCGCTCGAGCTCGCGCGCCACGCGCAGGGAGCGCGGGATGCCAAGGCCCGCCGCGACGAGGTCCTTCTCGCGCTCGGGCGCAAAGACCTCCGACGGGCGCCCCTGGGCGAGGACGCGCGCCTGGTTGAGCACGATGACGCGCTCCGCCCGCGCCGCGTCCTCCATGGAGTGCGTGACCTGCACGAGGGTGACGCCCAGCTCGCGCAGGCGGGCGAGGACGGAGCGCAGGAGCGCCCGGCCGCGCGGGTCAAGGCCGGCGGTGGGCTCGTCGAGGATGAGGACGGAGGGCTCCATCGCGAGGACGCCGGCGAGCGCGCAGAGGCGCCGCTGCCCGCCGGAGAGCGCGAAGGGCGAGGCCTCCCGGCGCGAGGAGAGGCCCACCAGGTCCAGCGCGCGCGTCACGCGACGCTCGACCTCCGCCTCGGGAAGGTGCAGGTTGCGCGGGCCAAACGCGACGTCCTTCTCGACCGTCTCGGCGAAGAGCTGGCGCTCGGGGTGCTGCATCACGTAGCCCACGGCCCGGCGCGCGCCGCGCCGCCCGTGCCGCGTGCGGGTGTCAAAGCCCGCCACGAGCACGCGCCCCTCGTCGGGCACCTCGAGCCCGCAGAGCAGCCGGAGCAGGGTGGACTTGCCCGAGCCCGTCTGGCCCACGATCGCGGTCGAGGTGCCCTCGGCCACCTCGAGCGTGACGCCGTCAAGGGCCCGGCCGCGGGCGTCGTACGAGAAGGACGCCCGCTCGACGGAGACGAGCGGGCGGCGCGGCCGCGCGGGCGCGGGCGAGAGGGGCGGAGCGGCCGGCGCCGTGGCTGCCGCGGCCGCGCCGGCCGTCGGGCGCGCCGCGCCGGAGCAGAGCTCCTCGACGAGGTCCTTCTCGCCACACGTCCAGGGGAGGCCGAGCCGCTGTGAGAGGCGCGCGGCAAAGGGCACCTCGAGCCCGAGCTCGGCGAGGCGGGCGCCGTGCGAGAAGACCTCTCCCGGCGTCCCCTCCAGGACGATGCGCCCGTGGTCCAGGACGATCACGCGGTCGGCCTCGAGCGCCTCCTCCATGAAGTGGGTCACGTGAAGCAGGGTGGTGCCCGCAGCCGCGAGCCGCCCCATCACGCGCATGATGGCGCCGCGGCCGCGGACGTCGAGGAGCGAGCCGGGCTCGTCGAGCACGAGGGCGGAGGGCTCCATGGCGAGGGCGCCGGCGATGGCGACGCGCTGCTTCTGCCCGCCGGACAGGCGCGTGGGGTCGGCCTGGGCGAGGCCCTGGAGCGCAACGCGGCGCAGCTCACGCTCCACGCGCGCGGCGATCTCCCCGCGCGGGAGCCCGAGGTTCTCCGGGCCAAAGGCGACGTCGTCCTCCACGACGCTCGTGACGATCTGGTCGTCGGGGTTCTGGAAGACGAGGCCCAGGCTGCGACGGGCGCGCCGGTAGGCCTCGAGGTCGGGCGCGCCGTCCGCGCAGACGCGCTCGCCGCAGAGCTCGACCGTGCCCGCGTCGGGGGCCAGAAGCCCCGTCACGACGGAGGCGAGCGTGGACTTGCCCGACCCGTTGGCGCCGAGCACGCAGACGCGCTCGGCGCGCCCCACCTCGAGGGAGACGTCGTCGAGCGCGGGCGTGCCGTCGTAGAGCAGGCTCACGTGCGAGAGCCTGATGAGGGCGTCTTTTGCCATGCGGCGCTAGCGGGAGACGACCTGCGAGATCGGCTTCTGGATGAGCGCGGTCACCACGCAGTTGATGACGATCTTGAGCAGGTTGAACGGCAGCAGGATGGGGACGATCATGGCGATGACCTCGTCGACGGAGACCGCGGTGTAGAGCGGGGTCACGACGAGGTTGCACAGGATGCAGGCCACGAGGGAGACGATACCGCCCACGACCATGCCCACGGCAAGGCCGCGCGCGCCGGGCACGCGCCGTGCGACGAGGGCGGCCGGGACCGTGAGCGCGAGCCCGGCGACGATGGCCATGACGTGGCCCCAGACGTTAAAGCTGAAGAGCGTCTTGAGGACCCAGGGGAGCACCACGACGACCGAGCCGGTGGCGGGCCCAAAGACGAGGCCCGCGATCAGGGCGACGATGCCCGAGGGGTCGTACTGGAGCCAGGGCGCGGGCGGGAAGATCGGCACCTCGACAAAGGTGAGGATGAAGGAGAGCGCGCAGAAGAGCGCGGTCACCGCAATGCGCCGGGTGGACCAGGCGCCGCCGGAGGTGGTGGAGTGGGTGTCGTGCGGGACATGCGTGGGAGCGGCCATGGGGGCCTCCGTTTCTTCCATCCGGACTGTAACCGTTGGTCCTGGAATCTCACCAGGTCAGCCGCCTTTTTAGCGGGTCGCGGACTTCGGGTTCTGGGCGCGCCCAGGCCGTTACCGCCAGTGGGGAATCTCACCCCGCCCTGAAACTGTCACGCGAAGTGTAGCACTTTTGGGGGCCGCGCGGCGCGCTGCTATACTCGTAGGGTCATGAGGGCGCCCCGCGCGCCGCCGTCGTCGAAGGGACCGGCCCGTGAGTAACACCGAGAGCGAACGACCCCTGGCCTGGAAGCTGCGCTCCATCGTGGGCGAGGAGAACGTCCTCGCCGACGAGCCGATGAGCGAGCACACCACGTTTGGGGTGGGGGGCCCGGCCGACCTCTTCGTCATTCCCGAGAGCTTCGACGAGGTGCGCGACGTGCTGCGCGCCTGCGACGAGGCGGGCGTCGAGCGCTTTGTCCTGGGGCGCGGGTCCGACCTGCTCGTCTCCGACGCGGGCTATCGGGGCGTGATCGTGGCGCTGACCGAGGGCCTCGTCGGGGTCACCGTGGACGGCACGGAGATGACCTGCCAGGCGGGCGTTGACCTGCGGGAGGCCTCGGAGATGGCCTGCGAGCTGGGGCTCACCGGCCTCGAGTTTGCCTGCGGGATCCCGGGCTCGGTGGGCGGGGCGTGCTTCATGAACGCGGGCGCCTACGGCGGGTGCACGGCCGACGTGCTCAAGTGCGCGCGCGTGCTCATGCCCGACGGCTCCCAGGTCACCCTGGGCGTGGACGAGCTTGACCTGGGCTATCGCCACAGTCGCGTCCACGACGAGGGGCTCGTGGTGCTCTCCGCGACCTTTGCGCTCGAGAAGGGCGACCCCGAGAAGATCCGCGCCACGATGGACGACCTCATGCGCCAGCGCGAGGAGAAGCAGCCGCTCGACCTGGGCAGCGCCGGCTCCACGTTCAAGCGCCCCGAGGGCTACTTCGCCGGCAAGCTCATCATGGACGCCGGGCTCCAGGGCTATCAGGTCGGGGGTGCGGCCGTCTCCAAGAAGCACGCCGGGTTCGTGGTGAACCTCGGCGATGCCACCGCGGCCGACGTGCACGCCGTCATCGAGCACGTTCAGGACGAGGTCGAGCGCCAGTTCGGCGTGCGCCTGGAGCCCGAGGTGCGCTTCCTCGGGTAGCGGCGCGGGGCCGCGGTTGGTCCGGGGCCGCGCCGCGCGGGTTCTTCTCGCATGGCCGCGCCCTCATCGCATGGAGCCAGCCTTCCCCCGAGCCTCATGGGCTGCCGACCGCAAGCCCTCACGTCCCGGCAGCCCCTATCATGCGAGATTGGGTAGGCATCTTGATATGAGCCCACCTCACTTTGGGTGAGCCCACTTCTTCGGCACCGCTTTTGTGTGGGTCGACCCGGCCCGTCACTCGACAAGCCCGTTTCGGCCCTCCCTTGCACGATAGTGGGTAGGTGTTTTGATATGCACGGAGCTCCTGCATCAAAACACCTACCCACTATCGATAAAAACCTGCAAAAAGCACGTTATTCTCGACGGTTTTGGGTGGTTGACCCCTTGCTCACATCAAACCACCTACCCAATCTCGGTTTGGACATCAAACCGCCTACCCAATCCCGCAAAACGCAGCCGAGTGCGCGCGGGGGCATCAAACCGCCTACCCAGTTTCGTCGTGAACATCAAACCGCCTACCCGGTTTTGACGGCCGGGACGGCGATGCGCGGCTTGGAGGGCGCAGGCGGGGCAAAACGGGCAAGGGCCGCGGGCGAGAAGAACGGTGGCCGCGGTTCTTGGTCCGGCGCGCAGGAGCACCCGGTCCCGCCCC
>NZ_NFIU01000003.1 GCF_002159535.1 Olsenella sp. An290
GGGTAGCGGCCGTCCGCGACGTCCCTCTCCACCTGCTTGAGGCCGAGCTTTCGGGCCTTGGCGTAATCGTCGAGCATGGTCGTCCTTCCTCGAGGGGGCTGACGTCGCGGGGGTGCGGCTAGGGGTGCTGCGGGGAGTCGAGCAGGGGGCGCAGGCGCATGACGCCGAGAAGGACGCCCGCGCCGGCGACGAGGCCGCCCGCGACGCCCACCATCCCCACGCCGGGGCCGTCGCAGACGAGGCCGCCCACGGCGGAGCCGCACCCGATGCCGATGTTGTAGAGGCCGGAGAAGATCGACATGGCCACCGCGGAGGCGGCCACGGGGGTCACGCGGATGACCTCCGCCTGGGCCGCGGCGTTCATGGCCGTGGCGGAGACGCCCCAGACGACGCAGACGGCAAACGGGCCCCAGGCCCACCCGGCGAGCGGCAGGAGCAGCAGGAGCGCCGCCGCCACGCCCGCGAGCGCGGCGCAGAGGAACGTTGTCCTGTGCGCGTCGAAGAGGCGCGAGAAGAGCCAGCTGCCGGCAAGGCCCGCCACGCCGAAGACCGTGAGCGCCGCCGTGACGAGGTCGGCCGGAAGCTGGGCGACCTGCGCGAAGAAGGGCTCGATGTAGCTGTAGCCGGTGTAGTAGCCGCCGGCGATCAGCACCGTGGTGGCGTAGAGCGCCACGAGCGGGCGGTTGCGACCGAGCTCGGGGAGGCGCGAGAGCGTGAAGGGCTCGGCGGCCCTGAGGCGCGGGAAGCTCGCGAGCAGGGCGAGCACGGCCACGGCGGCGGCACCGCCCACGCAGGCGAAGGTCATGCGCCAGCCGAGCGCGAGGCCGAGCGCGCGCCCCAGGGGAAGGCCAAAGATCATGGCGACGGACGTGCCCGTGACAACGAGGCTCATGGCGAGCGAGGAGCGCTCGGGCGCGGCGACGCGCACGGCGAAGGGGGAGGCCACGGACCAGAAGACCGCGTGCGCCGCCGCGACCACGAGTCGCGCGACCACGAGAAGCTCGAAGGTGGGCGCCACGGCGGAGAGGGCCTGGCCCGCGCAGAAGACGGCGAGGACGGCGACGATGAGCCGGCGCGGGGGCAGGCGGCTCGCGACGAGCATGAGGGGGAGGGAGAGCAGCGCGACCGCCCACGCGTAGACGGAGATCATGGCGCCGGCGCCGGACTCGGTGAGCCCAAAGGTCCCGGCGATGTCGGTGAGCAGCCCAATGGGAACGAACTCGGAGGTGTTGAGGAGAAAGGCGGAGAGCGTGAGCGCAAGGAGCGGGAGGAGCTCTCGAGCCGAGATCGGGTTCTTGGCGGAGGTGGGCATCAAGGGTCCTTTCCATGCGCTCGGCCTTGCGCAGACTATACCGCAACGCTCTCCTCATCGAGCGAGCACCTTGCAGGTTCATATGGAATATCCGCGCCAATTTGGTCAATCGGTGAGAGATATCCTCTCATCATGAGTCGGGCGCGCCCCCCGGATGGGGGGCGCGCCCGGGACGTGCCGCGAGGGAGCCGCTATCGCTGCGCCTGCTTGGCGATGGCGCCGGAGAGCCAAAGGCAGAGAATCGAGAAGACGAGCGAGACGATCGGCATGACGCCGTTGGCGCTCACGAGCGTGCCGTCGTTGAAGACGAGCGTGAGGGGGAAGCCGAGCAGCGCAAGAACCACGGCCACGGCGCACAGCGCCCGGAAGGGGCCGATCTTGCGCGGCGTGTTGGCGCCCCTGATGCCCGCGCCGGCGAAGACGAGGTAGAAGATGCCCGAGAGGATGCCCCACACGCCGAAGCCGAGGGCCCAGGGCTGGAGGTGGAAGTCGATGCCGCCCACGCTGACCGTCTCGGCGGGGTCGATGAGGCCCATCCCGGCAAGCACGATCGCGCCAAAGACGAGACAGGCGATGGCGTCAAGGGCGTAGAGGAAGCAGACGATCTTGAGGTACTTGCGCTCTTTTGACATGGTTCTTCTCCATACCTCCCAAGGGGGCAGACCCCTTGGGGCCGTGGGACGGTCACGGGCGGCGGGGCGGCGGGGGTCTGTCCTCACGTGCGCCCACATGAGAACTATACCGCGCCACGGGTCGTCGCGTCGCCCCTATAATGGGGCGAATCCCTCCGGACGGAGCCCCGAGCGAAAGGCATGACATGACGAAGGTGGCACTCCTCTTTGGCGGCGTCTCGACCGAGCACGAGATATCGTGCAAGTCGGCCGACAACGTGATCTCGGCGCTGGGCGGGCGGTTCGAGCTGGTGCTTGTTGGCATCACGCGCGACGGCCGCTGGCTGCGCTACACGGGCGACCCCGCCGACATCGTGGGCGGGGGATGGGAGGGGCACGACTGCGCGCCCGTGGCCCTCGTGCCGGCGGGCGGCCTCGTCGAGCTTGCGGGCGACGGGGCCCGTCCACTCGAGGTTGACGTTGCGCTGCCGGTCCTGCACGGTCAGGGCGGCGAGGACGGCACGGTCCAGGGCGCCCTCGAGGTGGCCGGGGTGCCCTACGTGGGCTGCGGCGTCATGGCAAGCGCCATCTGCATGGACAAGGACGCCTCCCACCGTCTTGCCGCGGCCGCCGGCGTCCGCTCCCCGCGCTGCGAGGTCCTCTGGCGAGGCTGCTCCGACGAGGCGCGCGCGGCGGCCGTCGAGGCCTGCGGCGGCTTTCCCGTCTTCGTCAAGCCCGCGCGCGGCGGCTCCTCGATCGGCGTCTCCCGCGCCGCGGACGGGCCGTCCTACGCCGCGGCGCTCGACGCGGCCTTCGAGCTCGACGAGAAGGTCGCGGTGGAGGAGGCCATCACGGGCGTCGAGGTGGGCTGCGCCATCGTGGGCGACGCCGCGCGCGGCCTTGAGATGGGCGAGCCCGACGAGATCGTGGTCTCCGGTGACGGCTTCTTCCGGATCCATCTCGAGAAGGACCCCGGCGCGAACACCGAGCTGCGCTGCCCGGCGCAGCTTCCCGCCGACGTCATGGAGCGCGTGCGCGCGGCCGGCCGGGCCGTGTACGGGGCGCTCGGCTGCGAGGGGCTCGCGCGCGTGGACCTCTTCGTCACGCCCGAGGGCGAGGTCGTCTTCAACGAGGTCAACTCGATGCCGGGCCTCACGTACTACTCGCGCTTCCCGCAGATGATGCGCGTCGCGGGCCGCGAGCTCGGCGACGTGCTCGAGGAGCTCGTCAGGGCGCGGCTCGGGCGCTAGGGCGGACGCGACGGCCCGCCCTGTCGCTTTTGTCACGAATCGCGGGCGGCGGGCGCGGGTAGGATACGGTCAGTCGACCGAAGGGAGCCCCATGAGCGCCATGCCGAGCCTGCGCCTCTTTGTCATGCCGTCCTGCCCGTACTGCCAGCGCGTCCTCTCCTTCATGGACCGGAGCGGGATCTCCGCGCGCGACGTCGTGGCCGTGGAGGACATAGCCGCCGACCCCGCGGCACGCGACGAGCTCGTGCGCGTGGGAGGCAAGGGGCAGGTGCCCTGCCTCTTCATCGACGGCGCGCCCCTCTACGAGTCCGCCGACATCATCGCCTACCTCCAGCGCGAGCTCTAGGCCCCGGGACCGGCGGCCCCGGGGCCGGCGCGGCTAGCGGGCGGCCCCGACGCGCATGCAGCGCATCGCGTTCAGGATCGCGATGATGGCCACGCCCACGTCGCCGAAGACCGCGAGCCACATGTTGGCGATGCCGAGCGCCGCGAGCACCAGGATGGCCACCTTGACGCCGATGGCGAACACGATGTTCTGCCACACGATGCGCATGGTCCTTCTCGCCACGCGCATGGCCGTCGCGATCTTGGAGGGCCTGTCGTCCATGAGGACCACGTCGGCGGCCTCGATCGCGGCGTCGGAGCCCATCGCCCCCATGGCAATGCCCACGTCGGCGCGCATGAGGACCGGGGCGTCGTTGATGCCGTCGCCCACGAAGGCCAGGCGCGCGCCGTCCTTCTCGCCCGCGAGCAGCCGCTCGACGGCGTCGACCTTGTCCTCGGGGAGGAGCTGCGCGTGCACCTCGTCGATGCCGAGGCGCGCGGCCACGGCCTCGGCCACGTCCCGGCGGTCGCCGGTGAGCATGACGCACTTCCTGACGCCCTCCTCGCGAAGGCCGCGGATGGTCTCGGCGGCGTCCTCCTTCACCACGTCGGCGATCACGATGTGGCCGGCGTACGCTCCGTCCACCGCGACGTGCAGGACCGTGCCCGTGAGGTCGCACTCGTGCCAGCGCATGCCGTGCGCGGCCATGAGCCTGTCGTTGCCCACGAGCACCACGTGCTCGTCCACGGTCGCCGACACGCCGTGGCCGGACTCCTCGTGCGCGTCGCGGATGCGCCCCTCGTCGATCGTGCCGGCGTAGGCCTGCTTGACGGAGGCGGCGATGGGATGGTCGGAGAACGCCTCGGCGTAGGCGGCGCGGGAGAGCAGGTAGTCCGGGTCCACCCCCTCCTCGGGGTGGACGGCCACCACGCTGAAGGTGCCCGAGGTCAGGGTGCCGGTCTTGTCGAACACCACGGTGTCGACGTGGGCGAGAAGCTCCAGGTAGTTGGAGCCCTTGACGAGGATGCCCAGCCGGGAGGCGCCCCCGATGCCGCCGAAGAACGAGAGCGGCACGCTGATCACGAGCGCGCACGGGCAGGAGACCACGAGGAACGTGAGCCCGCGGAGCACCCAGTCCGTCCAGGGGCCCATGCCCAGCACGGGCGGGATGACGGCAAGGAGGACGGCGGCAAGCGTGACGGCGGGCGTGTAGACGCGTGCGAAGCGCGTGATGAAGCTCTCGGTCCGGGCCTTCTTCTCGCTTGCGTTCTCAACGAGCTCCAAGATGCGGCTCACGGTGGACTCGCCGAAGGGCTTGGTGGTCTCGATGTGGAGGATGCCCGTCATGTTGATGCAGCCCGAGATGACGTCGGCACCCCGCTCCACGTGGCGCGGGACGCTCTCGCCGGTGAGCGCGGCCGTGTCGAGCTGCGAGGCGCCCTCCACGACGCGCCCGTCGATGGGCACGCGCTCGCCGGGCTTGACCACGATGACGTCGCCCACGGCCACCTCGTCGGGGTCCACCTGCACGAGCCGGCCGTCGCGCTCGACGTTGGCGTAGTCAGGCGCGATGTCCATCATGTCGCTGATGGACTTGCGGCTCTTGCCCACCGCGTAGCTCTGGAAGAGCTCGCCTACCTGGTAGAAGAGCATGACGGCGCAGCCCTCGGCGGACTGGGGCTCGGTCTCGGGGAAGAGGATCGTGGCAAAGGCGCCGATCGTGGCCACCGTCATGAGGAAGGCCTCGTCGAAGGGGTCCCCCCGGCGGATGTTGCCCCACGCCTTGATGAGGACGTCGTAGCCCGCCACGAGGAACGTGGCGAAGTAGAGCGCAAAGGCGACGTAGGGCTCGGACGACGCTCCGACCAGGCTGGCGAGAAGCCCGGTCCTCTCGACGACCATCACGGCCACGAAGATCGCGACGGCGATGACGATGCGGTTGCGCCAGCGGCGCTGCTTCTTGTTCATGGGCGGCCCCCAAACGTGTTGCTAGCGGACGATCTCGCAGTCAGGCTCGACCTTGGCGACGAGGGCCACGACGCGCTCCAGCACCTCGGCGAAGCGCTCGTCCGCCGCGGTGAGCGTGAGCTTCTGCGTCATGAAGTTGACCTTCGCGTCGTCGACGCCGTCGAGCCGCCTGATGGAGTCCTCGAGCTTGAGCGCGCAGGTGGCGCAATCGATCTCGTCGAGCCTGAATGACTTGCGCATGATGGGTCCCTCCTGTGGACTGGTGTTCCTTGCCGACGTTCTTCTCGGCTATTCGCAGATGTGGGTCATGCCCTGGCTGAGCATCGTGTAGACGTGGTCGTCGGCGAGCGAGTAGAGCACGTTGCGCCCGTCGCGCTGGAAGCGCACCAGGCGCGCCTGCTTGAGCGTGCGCAGCTGGTGGGAGACGGCGCTCTGGGTGGAGCCCGTCTCCTCGGCGATGTCGGCCACGCAGAGCTCGCGGCCCATGAGGGCGTAGAGAATCTTGATGCGGGTGGTGTCGCTGAACACCTTGAACAGGTCGGCGAGGTCGTAGAGCAGCTCCTCGTCCGGCATCTCGGTGGGGGTGGGCTCTGTGGCCGGCGTGGTTTCCTCGGGCATGGCGTGCCTCTCTCCTCAAGTCTTGCGTCTCAAGTGAACATATGAACGGACGCACATATGTAATGCTGAACATGATTATATGAGCATACGTTCATATGTCAACGAGAAAGCGCGCGGGCGCGAGGCTCTTCTCGCCAAGTGGGGGCTCTCGCCCGGTGGGGAATGCGCCGCCGAAGGTCACGGAACGGGGGCGTGAGGCGTGAGTTCGAGCGAGCTGGCGACGGCGGCTCGCTTTTCGTCACGGAATTGACGTGTGAGGCGTGACTTTTTGTGAGCTTCCGGCGGCGACTCACTCATTGTCACAGAGTTGGGGGCAGAAACGTGACTACGAGTGAGCTTTCGCCGATACCTCGCTCATAGTCACGAAGCGCGGCCGGGGCGTGACTTTTGGTGAGTTGCCGCCGCCAGCACCTTTGAAAGTCACGAAAACGCCGCCCAAAGCGTGACATTGAGCGAGCCGGCAGCGTTGACTCGCAAAAACTCACGGATTCCCGGCCGAAAGCGTGACAAAGCGCGAGAAAGCTCAAGCGACCCGACGCGAGCGGCGCGCGCGGGCACCCCGGACGCTCCCGTTCGGCCGCCTAGGCAAACTCGATCGCGCCCGTTGCGCCGTCCATCGACTTCACGATGGCGAGCGACTCCACCTGGTAGCCGCGCTCGCGAAGGCTGCTGCCGCCGGGCTGGAAGCCCTTCTCGATGGCGATCCCGATGCCCTCCACGATGACACCCGCCTCGTCGCAAATCTCGAGCAGGCCGTTCATGGCGCAGCCCATGGCCATGAAGTCGTCGATCACGAGCACGTGCTCGCCGGGCGTGAGGAAGCGCTTGGCCACGATGACCTGGTACTCGCGGCCCTTGGTGTAGCTCGTGATGTTGGTGCGGTACTGGTCCCCGTCGAGGTTCTTGGACTCGGTCTTGCGCGCAAAGACCACGGGCACGTTGCCAAAGTGGGTCGCGGCGACGCACGCGATGCCGATGCCTGAGGACTCGATGGTGAGAATCTTGTCGATGCGCTTGTCGGCAAAGAGGCGCGCCCACTCGGCGCCCATGCGATCGTAGAGCTCGACGTCGCACTGATGGTTGAGGAAGCTGTCGACCTTGAGGACGTTGCCCTCGCGCACGATGCCGTCCTGCCGGATGCGGTCCTCGAGCTCCTTCATGACCTGCCCCTCTCGATTTGGTTTGACGTCCCGTCCATTATGCACGCTCGGCGACGATTCTGCGCCGCTCCGCTGAAAAACTCGTTAGAAGTTATCGATTACTGATAATTACTGGTATAAGAACGATAAGAACAGCCACGAGGAAGCCTAGAGGAAAACTGCCGAGAAGAACGGAGGGGCGAGATGCTGGCAAGGCGTGAGAGTGCGGGTGCCGATCGTGCCGACGTCGAGCGCAGGCTCAGGGACTCGATGCGGACGCTCTGGTGTCTGGGCGCCATGGCCACGGCGCTTGCGGCCTTCGCCCTGGTTTCGGTGACGATCGCGGTCTGCTCCCGGGTGGAGGGCGCCCTCGCCACGGGCGCGCCCGACCTCTGGCATGCGCTTTACATGGCCGATCCCAGCCCCACGCTGCCAGCGCCCCCGTCGGGCGGGCTCTACAGCGCGGTTCACAACGGCGGCGGCTGGGCGGCCGTGACCACGCTCGCGTCCGGGCTGCCCGCGCTCGCGATCGGCGTCGCCGCGTGCCTGGGCGTCACGCTCATGCTCCGTGACGTCGCGCGGACGGGAAGGCCCTTCAGCGACCGGGTGGTGCGCTCGCTTCGTTGCGTGTCCGTGCTGCTCGTCGCGGCCGACGTCGTCCCGGCGCTGCTCTGTATGCTCGCGTCCTGGGCGGCTCCCGCGGGGGCGTCCTTCTCGCTTTCCGGAGGGACCGGCTGGCCGATTCTCGCGGGGGCCGCGCTTGCCGCGGTCTCGCGGGTCTTCGAGTACGGGTGCGTCCTGCAGCGGCAGGACGACGAGACGCTGTGAGGGCCCGCGAATGATCGTGCTTCGCCTTGACCGCGTGCTCGCGGACCGCAAGATGCGCTCCAAGGAGCTGGCCGAGCTCGTCGGCATCTCCGAGGTCAACCTCTCGCGCATCAAGTGCGGCAGAATCTCTGCCGTGCGGTTCTCCACGCTCGACGCCATCTGCCGTGCGCTCGACTGCCAGCCGGGCGATCTGCTCGAGTACGTGCCTGACGAGTGAGCGCCCGTGCCGGCGCCCCTAAAGTCACGCTTTCGGCTGCGGGGGCGTGGCTATTGACGAGCCGCGAGCATGAGCTCAAGCAGAGTCACGCTCTCGGCGATAGAAGCGTGACTATTAGTGTGTCACGAAAGAAAGCTCATCAAAAGTCACGCTTTCGGTGCCGTGAGCGTGACTTTTAGCGAGCCGGCCGCGATGACTCGCAGTTAGTCACGCTTTCGAGCCGTGTTTCGTGACTTCAGGTGAGCCAACGCGGCAAACTCATCAAAAGTCACGCCCCGGGCGACGGGCGCGTGACTTCGAGCGAGCTGGCAGAAGGTGTCGCGCGCATCACGTCGCGAGGTTCTTCTCGCACGGCCTGCAAAGAGGCGTTGGGGGAATGCCGCCGTTGGAGGGACGATTTGCTACCATCTGCGGATTACACGTAACTAGCATGTAACTGACTGCACATGGTCAAAGCTGCCCAACAGCAGAAATGTGGCAACATCACAGCAAATTATGAATCGATAAAATACGATAATAAATATCCCAAAAGCACGCGCGCGAGCTTCGTGCCAGAATGCCCCCACAAGAGGAAGGGGGGACCATGAGCGAGAGGGTCGATCGCGAGCTGAGGGAGCTCTTCGAGGGGGCCGGCGAGCCGGGCGCGTGCATCCCGGCGCCGTCGCACCGGTTGCTGATGGCGCTTCGGCGCCGAATGGGCGAGGACGGCACGGTCGTCTCGCCCGCGCGCGGGCTGTATGCGGAGCGGGAGGCGTGGGGGCGCCTCGACCCCACGGAGCAGAGCCTCTCCATCATGCGGGGGCTGCAAGAACTGCACCCGGACCGGGTGTTTTGCGGCCCGTCTGCGGCGCTCGCGTTTGGTGCCGACGTCTCGTACGCCCTCCAGCGGCCCTTCCACGTGCTCGCCCGCGGCGCGTCATGGCCCGCGCGGACCGACTTTCTGCGCTACCACGCCATTGAGATGGGGAGCTATCCCGGCGAGTGCCCGGTCGTTCGCGCGGGCGTCCGCGTGACGCCGCTTCCAAGGACGACCCTCGACTGCCTGAGGTGGATGAGCTTCCGCGAGGGCATGGTCGTCGCCGATCGCGCGCTGCACGGGAGGGCCGGTCGGCGGGAGTCGCTTGAGCGCTACTTTCGGGAGCACGAGGGATCGTGCCGTGGGGTCGCTCGCGCGCTCGAGACGCTCGCGGCGGGCGATGGCCGGGCCGAGAGTGGGGGCGAGTCGATCGCGCGTGCCGCGATGATCGAGCAGGGGTTTGCTCTGCCACAGCTCCAGGTGGCGGTGCCCGACCCGCTGCATCCGGGCCGGCTGTTCCGCGTCGACTTTCTCTGGGCGCGCACCGACGGTCGCGTGATCGTGGGGGAGTGCGACGGCGAGCGCAAACTGCTCGACCCCGAGATGACGCAGGGGAGGTCCCCGGAGGAGGTCCTTCTTGGCCAGCGAGAGCGCGAGGGGCTGCTCACGGCCTACGACGTCTCGATCGTGCGGTTCACGTACGGCGAGGCGGCGGGCGTCGAGGGGCTCGTTCGCAAGCTCGAGCTTCATGGCGTGCCACGGGAAAACTCTCCGCTCGCGGTGCCGGCGGACTCGATTCTGCTTGACTGGGAGGCCCTGCGCCGGCGTTGACCCCTGGAGGTCTGCGTCGTCAATGTAGAAAGGCGTGACTTTTGGCGAGCTGGCGAGAAGAGCTCTTTGAAAGTCACGCTTCAAGTCCCAGAGGCGTGACTTTTGGCGAGCTGGCGAGAAAAACTCACAATAGCTCACGCTTCAGCCGGCAAAGCGTGACTTTGGGTGAGCTGTTGGAGAAAACTCACTTGTGATAACGTTCTTGCGAGCAAAAGCGTGACTCTGGCTGAGCTGTCGGCAAAAACTCACGCGAACTCACGCTTTGGGCGCTGAAGGCGTGACTTCTAACGAGCTGCAAAAGAAAACTCGCTCGAAGTCACGCCCCGAACGAGAAAAGCGTGACTTCGAGCGAGAAGAGCGTGGCCCCGGCCGAGAAGAACGTGGCTTCGAGCGCGCACGCGCGGCGTCGGTGCCGACGCCGCGCCGCGGCGCGCGCTACCAGCGGCGCGGGCCAAAGAACGGCAGGCGCGGCAGCCGTCCTCGGTACGGGCTCACGAAGTCGTCGTCACCGATCTGCTGCGCCTTTTCGACCTCGGGCGGCACGCTCTCAACGACGCCCGTGGGCACGTCGGCCACGGGCATGTCCGTGATGTCGGGGACGACCGTGGCGACCGGCGTCTCCTCGCCGGCGGCCTCCGCGGCCGCCTCTGCCTTCTCTCGGTAGCGGACCATCATGTCGCGCTGGAGCTCGACGACGCTCGGCGGCGCCCAGATGAGCGCGTTTGCCCCTGCGGCCACCGTCGCGGCAGAGCTCGTCTCGTCGCGCCCGCCGGTGGCGATGATCGGCAGCGCGGGGAAGGCCGCGCGCAGCTCGGCGATGACCCCGGCGGTGCGCCGGCCGGCGGCAACGTTGATGATGCGCGCGCCGGCCTGGATCTTCTCGGCAGCCTCGTTGTCAAAGCGCGTGATCGTGGCGATCACGGGGATGTCGACCGTCGAGACCACCTGCCCCACCATCTCCGGGGTGGCGGGGGAGTTGAGCACCACGCCCGCCGCGCCCTGCATCTCGGAGACGGCCGCGAGCTCGGCGGCGCGCCGGCCCGTGGTGGTGCCGCCGCCCACGCCCACGAAGAGCGGGGCCTCGGCCACCGTGAGCAGGGCCTGCGTGATGGCGGGCTGCGCCGTGAACGGGTAGACGGCAAAGATCGCGTCCGCGTTGGAGTTGCGGATCGCGGCGACGTCGGTCGAGTAGAGGAGCGTCCGGATGCGCCGGCCGAAGAGCGTGAAGCCGCTGCAGGCCTCGTAGCTCTCGGGGACGCGCAGCGGCGCCTTGCGCAGGCGCCCGTCAATGGGTGCGGGGCCGTCCGCGGCGGGGATGAGGTCGTGTGGGGTGTGCGGGTCGGAGAAGATGCCGGGGTGCACGAGGTTCGGCGCCTGCCCCGTGGCCGCGTCCTGGTTGGTGATGGAATCGCTCATGAGGCCTCCCTGCGTCATGGCCGATGGTCCGGCCGCGGTCGGCGACGCTTTGGCCCTCGGCCCGGCGCCCCTCTCGCGACCGACCCATTTTCGCACCATCGCGGCCCGCGCGCCAGACACAGGCGAGCCCTCGCGAGAAGAACCATGACGCGCGCCCACCGCCGGAAAGCGACCGTAGGGCGCCTCGGGAAAGCGGCCGGCCGCCGCCCCGACCCCGGCCGCCGCCCCGACTTCCCCCGCGCGCGATGCTCGGTCATACTGGGGTGAACGCGCGCCGCGGGGGCGCGCCGCGAGAGGGGACTCCCGATGCCCGGCACGAACGGCCCGTTCCAGAAGCTCGTCGACGCGCTCTTCGCCGCCTCCCGTGCGACCAACGGGGGTCGTTCCGGCGACCGCGCGCCCTCCGGGGCCGGGCGCCGTCCCGACCCGATTGAGTCGCTCGCCCACTGGAGCCGCCGCGCGCTCGCGGTGCTCGCCGTCGTGGCCGTGCTGGTCCTTCTCGCGTGCTACTGGTGGTTTCACCCCTCGCTCAACCTGCGGAGCCCGCTCGTGTGCCTCTGGATTGTCGGCATCTGCCTCCTTGGCATCCTCGCCCTCGCCGTCGCGGCGGCGCGAAGCGTGCTGAACGGCCCCCTCTACCGGCGCCTCATGCTCGTCCCCGCCGCCGTGATCGCGTCCATCGCGTTCGGGGCGCTTCTGAGCCAGCCCTTCGTTCCCGGCAACGCCGAGCGCTACGCGAGCGTGCTCGCCACCACGGACGGGGACTTCGCCTCGGACATCGAGCAGGTCGACTACGCCGACGTCCCCGTGATCGACCGCGACTCCGCGGTCCTTCTCGGCAACCGCGCGATGGGCTCCATCCCGGAGTACGTGAGCCAGTTCGAGATCGCGGACACCTACAGCCAGATCAACTACCAGGGACGCCCCGTCCGCGTGAGCCCGCTGGCCTATGCGGACCTCTTCAAGTGGCTCTCCAACCGCGACGAGGGCATCCCGGCCTACGTGCTCGTGGACATGGTGACGCAGGAGGCGAAGGTCGTGCGCCTGGAGCAGCCGATCTTCTACTCCGACTCCGAGCCGCTCGCGCGCAACGTGGACCGCCACGTGCAGCTCTCCTACCCGGACCTCATGTTCGACCAGAAGTCCTTCGAGCTGGACGAGGAGGGCCACCCCTGGTGGGTCTACCCGGTCCAGCGCCGCACGATCGGGCTCTTTGGCGGCACGGACATCTACGCCGTCGTGCTCGTGGACGCCTGCACGGGCGAGACGGACTTCTATGCCGTGGAGGAGGTCCCCACGTGGGTGGACCGCGCCTATCCCGCCGACCTCCTCATCGAGCAGTACAACTGGAGCGGCGCCTACCAGGGCGGCTGGCTCAACTCGTGGCTCGGCCAGGAGGGCGTGGTGCGCACCACGAGCGGCACCAACGGGGAGCTGGGCTACAACTACCTCGCCCAGGGCGGGGACATCTACCTCTACACGGGCGTGTCCTCGGTCACCGCCGACAGCTCAAACGTGGGCTTCATCCTGGTGAACCAGCGCACGGGCGAGTCGCGCTACTACGCGCTGGCCCAGGGCGGGGCCACGGAGGACTCGGCGATGGCCTCGGCCGAGGGCGCGGTGCAGCACCTGGGCTACCAGGCCACCTTCCCGCTGCTGCTCAACGTGGCCGGCCAGCCCACCTACTTCATGAGCCTCAAGGACGCCGCCGGGCTCGTCAAGATGTACGCGATGATCAACGTGGAGTCCTACCAGAGCGTCGCGACGGGAGACACGGTCGCGGCGTGCCAGGAGGACTACCTGGCGCTGCTCGCCGACTCTGGCGTGCTCGCGGGCGAGGCGGCGGACGAGGCGGCCGGGCGCGAGGCGGTCTCGGGGGTGGTCAGGACGGTCGCGCAGGCCGTGGTGGACGGGAACTCGCACTTCTACGTGACGCTCGAGGGGAGCAAGACGATCTTTGACTGCGCGCTGCCGGAGCTGATCGGCGTCGTGGCGTGGCAGCCGGGCGACGAGGTCGCCTTCACCGCGGAGCGGCCGGGCGAGGACGGCGTTGCCGTGGTGACGTCGCTGGGCGAGAAGGACCCGTCCGCCTGACAGGTCCGCCTGACGGCAGCGCGTCGGGCCCGGCGGACGGACGGGGGCGACGGCGTGCCCCGCCCCCGTCAGCCCGCCGGGCCCCGTCAGCCGGCGCGGAGAGGCTAGGCCTCGGTCTCGAACTCGGCCGCCACCTCGCGCAGGAGCTCGCGGATGGGCAGGTGCTGCGGGCAGGCGCGCTCGCAGGCGCCGCAGCCCACGCACTCGGAGGCCAGGCCGTGGCCGTGGCCCGTGTGGACGGACTTGTAGTAGAAGCCGGCCGAGTCCTCGCCGTAGGCGCGCTTGGCGTTGAGGCAGGAGAAGACGTCGGGGATGTTGATCTTCTTGGGGCAGCCGTCCACGCAGTAGCGGCAGGCCGTGCACTCGATCGCGTTCTGGCCGCGCAGGATCTGGGTCACGCGGTCGATGGCGTCGCGCTCGGCGGGGGAGAGCGGCTCAAGCGGCGAGAACGTGGCCACGTTCTCCGCGATCATCTCGGGCGTGCCCATGCCGGAGAGCACCATCTCCACGCCCGGCAGCCCCGCGGCGAAGCGCAGGGCAAAGCTCGCGGGCGAGCCCGGGCCCGCGGCGGCGAGCGCCCGGCGCGCCTCCTCGGGCAGGTTGACGAGCCGTCCGCCCTTGACGGGCTCCATCACGATGACGGGCTTTCCGTGGGCGGCGGCCACCTCGCAGCACGCGCGGCTCTGGATGACGCCGCTCTCCCAGTCGAGGTAGTTGACCTGCAGCTGGACGAACTCGACGTCGGGGTGGTCGGTGAGGATCTTGTCGAGGAAGGCCGCGTTGCTGTGGAACGAGAAGCCCACGTGGCGCACGAGCCCGGCGTCGCGCGCGGCAAAGGCCTCCTCGTAGGCGCCCTCGCGCTGGTACTTCTCGTAGTTGCCCATGCCCTGCGAGTGCATGAGGTAGAAGTCGAAGTAGTCCACGCCGCAGGTGCGCAGCTGGTCCTCGATGAGCGGGCGGATGTCCTCGCGGCGCTCGAAGCCGTTGGGGGAGAGCTTGTCCGCGAGCAGGAACTCCGAGCGGTCGTGGCGCGCGGCGAGCGCCTGCGCGAGCGCCGGCTCGGAGCCGCCGGAGTGGTAGGGGCGCGCGGTGTCAAAGTAGTTGAGGCCCCCGTCGAGGAAGGCGTCCACCATCTCCGTGAACGTGGCAATGTCGACGGTGCCGTCCTCGAGCTTGGGCAGGCGCATGCAGCCGAAGCCGAGCTTTCCGCGCGCGCCCTCGAAGGGCGCGGCGTGCGTGGTGGGTGCGGTGGCGTTCATGGGGTCCCCTCTCCCTCGGATGTGCCGGGACCATTGTACGCCGTCCCCGCCCGCCCCCGGCGAGAAGGGGCCCTTCCGGCAGGTCGCCCTACCAGAGGGAGTAGGCGCTCACAAAGAGGTCGGAGAGGCTGTCGGCATCGACGGCCCACGCGTCGTCCTCGAGCGTGAGGTCGAGCGAGTAGCTCAGAGACTCGCCGGCGCCCGCGGCGTCCACGGCGTCCTCGAAGAGCGTGGCCGCGACGGCGCGCTGGTCCTCCGAGAGCGGCGCGGCGTCCTCCGAGTAGCTGCCCCAGAGGTCGTTCTCCATGAGGTAGTCGGACAGCCCCTCGTTCGCGGCCCAGAAGATGTCGTTGACGTTGGGCGCGACGATGTCCACGTAGACGGTCGCCGTCCCGTCCTCCCGGTCGTAGCCCCCGTCGGTCGAGAAGGACGTCTGGGAGACGGCCCAGGTGGCGAAGGCGTCCGCGTCGATCCCCAGCTGCTCGGCGGAGTAGCCCTCGATGGTGAGGAGCTTCTCGTCGAGGTACTCTGCGATGCGGCCGTGCAGGGCGCCCGACTCCGGGTCCGCGAGCGCGCCCGAGAGGGCGGCCGAGGCGGCGAGCTCGAGGGCCTCCTCGTCGGCATCGTCACTCTCGTGGACCAGGTAGGAGACGTCCTCGGTAGACGAGGACACGTTCTCCGCGAACTCGCCCACGAGCATGAGGATGGGAGCCGCCACGTTCACGGCGATGATGATGGCGACGACCGCCGCGACGAGCTTCCCGACCCTCGAGCCCGAGGCCCTGCGGGTGCTGACGGGCTCGGTCGCCGCGGGCCGCCCGCGGCGATTCCGACGCCGCGGCGCCGGGGGCTCGTCGGTCGAGGGGGCGTCGTAGGCGTGGCCGCGCGTGGTGGGCGCCTGGTAGTCGTCATCGGCCTTGTGGGGCTGGCCGCCCGGCTCGCCGTGCGGGGCGTAGTCAGGCCCCTCGGCGGGCGGCTCCTCAGGTGCGGCGCCGGGCAGGTCGGGCTCGTCGCAGGGGAGCTCGGGCTCGCCCGCGTTGAAGGGGTCCACCTGGGACTCGTCTGGGCGCGAGAAGCGGAAAGCAGGCATGGGGACTCCCTCCGTCCGGCGAAAGTGCCAGCTCACGGTAAAAACTCTGCTCCCAGTATATTGTTGTCCGGCCAGTTGGGTATGCTGAGAAGAACCTGTTGGACGTTCTAGGGAGTGACTATGGAGCTCGTAGGCTTCGTTCTTCTCGTCCTTGTCGTGTTCTTGATCGTGGGCCTTGTCACCGGCAACCTGTTCTACGTGGTCAAGCAGCAGCACGCCGTGATCATCGAGCGGCTGGGCAAGTTCCACCGCATCGTGGGCGCGGGCTTCCACGCCAAGATCCCCTTCGTGGACCGCAAGGCCGCCACGGTCTCCCTGCGCACGATGAAGAACGGCTTCAACATCGACGTCAAGACCGAGGACAACGTCACCATCGGCCTCGAGATCTCCGCCCAGTACCACGTGAGCTACGAGACCGGCGCCACCCCGCAGCAGTCCGGCGTCTACAAGAGCTACTACATGCTGCAGCAGCCCGTGGCGCAGATGCGCGACTTCATCACGGACGCGCTGCGCTCGTCGATCCCGGTCTACACGCTCGACGAGGTCTTTGCCAAGAAGGACGACATCGCCAAGGACGTCAACGCCACCGTGTCCGAGCAGATGGCCGCCTACGGCTTCACGCTCGTCTCCACGCTCATCACCAAGATCGCGCTGCCGGCCGAGGTCGAGGACTCGATGAACCAGATCAACGCCGCCCAGCGCACCAAGGCCGCGGCGCAGGACCTCGCCGAGGCCGACCGCATCCGCCGCGTGACCGAGGCGCAGGCTGAGGCCGAGGCCATGGAGAAGTCCGGCGAGGGCATCGCCAACCAGCGCAAGGCCATCGCGGCCGGCATCTCCGACTCGCTCGCCACCATCCAGGAGACGGGCGTCTCGGCCGCCGAGGCCAACCAGCTCTTCATGTTCACGCAGTGGACCGAGATGATGGGCGAGTTCGCCAAGGCGGGCAAGGCCTCGACGGTGGTGCTGCCGAGCGACTTCACGCAGACCGCGGGCATGTTCGAGCAGATGCTCGCCGCGGGTGCCGCCGAGCGCGACGCGAGCGTGCCGCCCGCCCGCCCGCAGCAGTAACCCCCGTGCAAAGGGGACAGTCACTTTTGCACGCACGGCTCGTCCCTTCGTGCGGCGAGGGGACGAGCCTTCGTATACAATGCGGCCTCAGAACATAAGGCGCGACGAAAGGACGCTGATGCCCACGCCCCAGGCTGTGATCTTCGACATGGACGGGACCCTCATCGACACGGAGCGCGTGAGCCAGACGGCGTGGCGCCGCGCGGCGGCCGACCTGGGGCTCGACGTCCCGGAGCGCATCTGGGACGCCTTCGTGGGCTGCAGCATCCCCACCTCGTGCGCGATGATCAACGAGGAGTTCGGCGACGAGGGCCTCACCGACCGCCTCTTTGCGCACCAGCACGAGCTCTTCTTTGCGCTCGAGGACGAGATCCTCGTTCCGCGCGAGGGCGCGCTCGACGCGCTGCGCACGCTCGCCGATGCCGGCGTCACGCTCGCGCTTGCCACGACCACGGCGCGAGAGCACGCCCAGAAGGAGATGGACCGCTTCGGCATGACGCCGTTCTTCTCTACGATGACCTTCGGTGACGAGGTCTCGCGCTCCAAGCCCGCGCCCGACATCTACCTCGAGGCCGCGCGGCGCCTCGACGCTGCGCCCGAGACCTGTGCTGCGGTGGAGGACTCGATGAACGGGGCGCGAGCCGCGCTCGCGGCGGGCATGGCGACCTATCTGGTCCCGGAGTGGGCCGAGCCCGCCCCCGATGTGGCCCTCGCGTGCGCGGCCGTGCTCGGGGGCCTGGCCGAGCTCCCCGCCGCGATCCTGGGGTAGGGGCCGTCCTTCTCGGCGGGTCCGCTCTTTCGCTTGCGCGTTCTTCCCGCTTGCGCGTTCTTCCCGCTTGCGTGCTCTTACGCTTGCGCCGGATTCCGGGGATATGTGCGTTTGTGGTGCCAGAATACCCGTATGTGTGCGCCCGCTCGCGCACATAACCCCGGAATCCGGCACCGCTCGCGCACATATCCGGCAAATCCGGCGCAGCATGAGGAGCGCCGGGCCGGAGTGCCGGTTAAGGCGCCGGGCCGGAGCGCGCGGCGAGAAGGACCCCGGCCCGCGAGTCGCTGCGAGCCGGGGCCGCGCCCGCACCCGTCCCTACAGCGCGTCCGCGCGCAGGGCCTCAACGAGGTTGAGCGCGTGCGTCTTGTGGAGGGCGTAGCCCGTGCTCGCCGCCAGCACCACGACCACCACGGCAAACGCCAGCGCCACGTGGCCCCATGGCATGTCGAGGGAGAGCGTGGAGATGGAGCTGGAAAGTGCCGTGAAGAATCCCCAGTTGACGAGCGCCGCCAGCGCCACGCCGCCCACCAGGCCCTTGCACGCGAAGTCCGCGCACTCGAGGAAGATCATGCGGCGGAACGCCCGTCGTCCCATGCCCACGGACTGCAGCGTCGCGAACTCGCGCGTGCGCAGCATGAGCCCGGAGGCGATGGTGTTGAAGACGTTGGCCACGGCGATGGCCATCGTGATCGCGATGAAGCAGTAGAGGAAGACGTTCACGGTGAAGGTCATCGCGCGGTACTCGCGAAGGGACTCGCGGAGGTTGACGACCTGCGAGGTGCCGATGTCGCCGCGTTCGGCGAGCACGTCCTGAATGCCGCTTATGACCTCCTCCTCGTCCGCGCCCTCGGCAAAGCCGGCGTAGAACTCGGTCAGGGAGAGCCAGAGCGCGTCCGTGAGGCCGGCTCCCTCGACCGCGCTCATCGGCATGACCAGCGTGACGGAAGTGGTGTCCGCGAGCTGGGCGGACCCGATCGGGAAGTCGTCGCCGAGGTCCGTGGCGTAGGCGGCCACGGGGACGCTCACGCTTCTCAGGCCAAGCTCGGAGGCCGGGGCCACGTCGACGACCCCGCCGGAGGTCTCGTCGGCACGCCTGAGCGAGTAGCGACCGTCGTCGCCCATGCCGAGCCACTCGTCGTTGGTGAGGCCCTCCGGTTTCAGGAGCACGTCGACGGAGCCGGCGGTTCCCGTGAGCGGCGAGATGGAGCCGTAGGTATCGGCGTTGGTGGCGCTCACCAGGTTGAACGCGACGCAGGAGAGGCTCGTGGGGTCCGCCTGGGCCCCGGAGAGGCCGAGCGTGTCGGCGAGGTGGCGCCAGGTGCCGTCGTTGACGAGCTCGACGACCGCCTGGCCGTAGCCCTGTCGGTCGAGCTGGAAGCCGCCGTAGCGGTTGGTGCGCTCGTTGAAGGTGTCGATGCCCCTCCAGTTGACGTCGTTCTCGCCCAGGCGGATGCTGGCCGTCGCACGTGCCACGCCGCTCACGCTGCCCTCGCGCACGCCTGCCACGCCGGCGATGTCTGAGGCAATGCCGTCCAGGTCAGAGGCCACGGGGTCCTCGGCTATGTTGCTCGAGGAGTAGTCCTGGGAGGAGAGGTGCATCATGAGGTCCGCGTTGCCGTAGTCCATGTAGCCCACGGTGCCGGTGAGGTAGTCGGAGAGCGGGCCCGCGGTGACGAGCAGCGCCACCGAGACCGCGAGCGCGGCGGCGGCGACGCGGGACTTCGACGCCGTGACCGCGAGCGTGCGGCGGGCGAGAAAGACCGGCATGCCGCCGATCCGCGCCGCCAGCCCGCGCGGGCGGCGCCCGTCCGCGGAGAAGTCGTCCATCGCGGTGCGGCGGCGTCGGAAGAGGCGCCGCAGGCGGCGGCTCGGGCGCACGTCCTGGGTCTGGCGGATGGCGTCCACGGCAGAGACGCGGCTCGCGCGCAGCGCGGGCACGAAGGCGCTGATCAGGAGCGTGACCGCGGTGAGGCCCGCGGCGACGGCCAGGTCGAGCGGTGCGACCACGAGGCCCACCGCGATGTCATCGCCCAGCATTAAGGACCAGCCCTCGGCGGTCACGGCAAAGACGGCGGCGGTCGCGGCGAGTCCGATCGCAAGGCCAAGGGGAATGCCCACGGCTCCAAGCAGCGCCGCCTCGGTGTAGACGGTGCGCCTGAGCTGGCGGCGCGAGGCGCCGAGCGAGGAGAGCAGGCCAAACTGTCGCGTGCGCTCGGAGATGGAGATCGTGAAGGCATTCCCGATGAGCGAGACCGCCGCCACCACGATCACCACCGCGAGCACGAGGGCCATCTGCGCGAGCGAGTCAAAGATCTGTCTGCTGGGGGCGAGCCCCTGGTACGTGAGCAGCGTGTTGTTCGTGCGGTACACAAAGCCGACGACCGTGAAGGCGCGCGGCGCACCAAGGTCGGAGAGCGTCTCGAGCGGGGTCGTGGTCTCGGAGGTGACGTTGCCGCTGGCGTCCGTCTCGTAGGCGTAGTCAATCTGGAGCGGGTCGCCGGAGGAGACGGGCTCCGGGTGGCCGTCGAGCCACGTGCGCCGGCCCGCGGCGAGCGTGACGGTGGAGCCGAGCTCGAGCTCGCCTTCCGAGGTGGCGCTTGTGGCAATGCCCTCGAGCTCCGTTGGGCCGTCCGTGAGCTCGACGCCCTTCAGGTAGGCGGGCAGCGCGATCTCACCGGGCTTCTCGGGCAGGCGCCCCTCCTCGACGGAGGGCGACGGCACGACCGCGTGGGCGGTGTCCCCGGCGGCGCGCGGCAGGCTCAGGTCCTCCTGCGGCAGGCTGAGCACGCCGAGGTAGGGGCCGCTGTAGACGGAGTTGTCGGTGGAGAGCGCCGCGGCGCCGAGGTCCTGGCGGGTGGCGAGTCGGTCGAGGTGGCAGCCGGCGAGCGTCTCGAGGTTGCCGATCGTGGCGTCGTCGGTGTAGTCGAAGCTCATCTGCCAGACGCCGTCGAGCGAGCGCGAGCGCTCCAGAAGCCCCGCGCGCAGGCTCGTGACGCTCGCGAGCACGGCCATGAGCAGGCCGCACGCGAGCGCCACGCCCACGATCGTGACCGTGGTCCGCACGCGGTTCGCGCGCAGCGAGCGCAGCGTGAAGCGGGTGAAGACGTTGGCGTGGAAAGGTGCCAGTCCCTTTTCCACATGTTCCGAGCGGCTCATGGCTACCTCGCCCTCGTGTCGGAGGCGACGCGGCCGTCCTCGAGCGCGATTACGCGGTCGGCCGAGAGCGCGATGTCCTCGTCGTGCGTGATTACGATCAGCGTCTGGCCGAGCTCGCGGTTGGAGCGGCGCAGGAGTGCCATGATCTCGGCGGAGTTCTTGGAGTCCAGGTTGCCCGTGGGCTCGTCGGCCAGCACCACCGCGGGCGCGTTCATGAGGGCGCGCCCGATGGCCACGCGCTGCTGCTGGCCGCCGGAGAGCTGGTTGGGCAGATGGTGCTCGCGCCCGGTGAGCCCGAGCGTGCGGATGAGGCCCGTGAGGCGGCGCTCGTTCACCGCGCGGCCGTCCATGAGCACGGGCAGGCACATGTTCTCCACCACGTCGAGCACCGGCACGAGGTTGTAGAACTGGTAGACCAGGCCCACCTCGCGACGGCGAAAGACCGCGAGCTGCTCGTCCGTGCGCTCGAAGACGTTCTCGCCGTTGAGGTAGACCGTGCCGGACGTGGGCCGGTCCACGCCGCCGATCATGTGCAGGAGCGTCGACTTGCCGGAGCCCGAGCTGCCGATGATGGCCACGAACTCGCCGGACGCCACGGTGAAGCTCACGTCGTCGAGCGCGCGCACGGCGGTGTCGCCGCTGCCGTAGGTCTTGGTGAGATGGTCTATGCGCAGAATGTCCATGCTGCCTCCTCGCTCTCGTGGACAATTCTATGGTGGGGGAGGAGGTCGGCGCGCGCGTGACGTGCACGTGACGGATTCGTCATGTTGTGATTTGGGAGCTCGTTGAAAGTCTCGCTTTGGCGCCGCGAAACGAGACTTTGTGTGAGCTGGCGATGCGCAGCTCATCAAAAGTCTCGGTTTTGCACCGGAAAGCGTGAGTTTCAGTGAGTTTCTGGACTGGGCTGCTGCCGAGAAGAGCGCGCCGCCGAGAAGAGCGCGCCGCCGAGAAGAACCGCGCCGCCGCTACACCGTGGCCTTGAAGAAGACGAGGTCGAAAACGGCGCCGCCACCCGGCGCGTTGCCGGCGCGGATGGAGCCGCCCTGCGCGGTGACGAGGCTCTTGGCGAGCGCGAGGCCGATGCCCACGCCCGTGGGGTCTACCTCGGAGCCGGTCGCGCCGGCCGCCGGGCCCGCGTCGCCGCGATAGAAGCGCTCGAAGACGTGCGGCAGGTCCTCGGCCGCGATGCCGGGCCCGGTGTCCTGCACGCGCACGCGGAAGGCCAGCGCGTCCTCCGTGACGCGCACCGTCACGCTCCCGCCGACCGGCGTGTGCTCGATGCAGTTCTTGAGCACGTTCTCCAGCGCCTCCGCCGTCCAGGCCAAATCTCCGGTGAAGCCGCAGCCGGGCTGCGCCTCAGAGCGCAGCTCCACGCCCGCGAGCTCGGCGGCCAGCTCAAGGGGCTCGGCCGCGCGTGCCACGAGCTCCCCGCCGTCCACGCGCCCGCGCGCGAAGCTCACCACGCCCGCGTCGATGCGGGCCAGCTTGAGCAGGGAGGAGACGAGCCACTCCACGCGGCCCTCCAGCCGCTCCATCGTGCGCAGCCGCTCGACCTCGCCCGGGTGCGCGCCGTCGGCCGCGAGCGCGCCCCGCGAGAGCGACGTCATGAGGGAAAGCGAGGTCAGCGGCGTCTTGAGCTGGTGCGATATGTCGGCCAGCGCATCGGCCAGCGCGTTCTTCTCGCGCTCGAGCGCCTCGTTGGCAAGGGTCAGGCGGGTGCGCATCTTGTCCAGCTCGGAGGCCAGGATCGCGAGCTCGCCCTCGCGCATGCGCTCGAAGCTCACGTCGCGCTCGCCGTGGAGCATCGCGTCCACCTGCGCCGCCAGACGCGCGATTCTCCGGTAGCGCCGCCGAGTGGCCAGGAGCATGACGCCCAGCAGCACGAGCGCCACCGCGCCTGTCACGGCCGCGGCGCGCGGCCCCGCAAGCGACCACGCCGCCGCAGACCCCACCGCGCCCACGGCGAGAAACGCCGCGGCCGCGTGCTTGACCTCCGGGTTTCTCAGCAGGTTGCCCATCCGGCGCCTCGTCGTTCTTCTCGCGCTAGCCCTGGGCGCGGTAGCCCATGCCGCGGACCGTGACGATGAGGCGCGGGTCGGTCGGGTCGTCCTCGAGTTTGTCGCGCAGGCGCTTGATGTAGACCGAGAGCGTGTTCTCCTCCACGTAGGCGCCGGCGTCGTCCCAGAGGGCGTCACGGATCATGTCGCGCGTGACGACGCGTCCGGCGTTCTTGGCAAAGAGCAGGAGGAGTCGGTACTCCAGCGCGGAGAGCGGGACCTCCTCGCCGCCCTTCACGGCGCGGGCGCGATCGAGGTCGATGGTCACGGGGCCGAGGTGCGCCACAGAGCGCTCCGGCCGCGCCCGGCGCAGGGCGGCCTGCACGCGGGCCACGAGCTCGCGCGGGCGGAACGGCTTGGCGATGTAGTCGTCCGCGCCGAGGCCCAGGCCCGTCACGGTGGAGAGCTCGTCGTCGGCCGCGGTGAGGAAGATCACCGGGACCTCGGGCGTTACGTGCTTGATGGCGTTGCAGACGGCAAAGCCGCTGCCCTCGGCGAGCGTCAGGTCCACGAGCGCGAGCGCGATGTCTGCCCCCGGAGCGCACGCGAGCTCCACGGCGCCGGCCTGCGTAGGGGAGGAGAGCACGAAAAAGCCCTCTCCGGCGAGCAGCTCGGAGAGCCCCTCAACGATCAGCGGGTCGTCCTCGGCGAGCAGGATGCGCAGCATGGTCCTCCCTTCGTCGCTTCCTGCCACGAGTATACGGGGCGCACCGGACGCGGTTCGGTGACGGTTCTGTCATCGTGGCGGGGCCGGGGCGTCATGACCCCCTCGGCCCCTGCGCCGCACTCCGTGAACGGTATGTTTCGCGGCGGTTAGCGGTCGGCAACCATGTCATGCCCACGAAGCTTAAAAGGAGCACCATGGACTGCGCTCCATCGAGTCAAAGGAGGAAACATGAACGGAATCGTCATCGTGCTCGTCGCGGCCGTGGTGCTGGTCGCCGGGTACCTGCTCTACGGCCGCTGGCTCGCGCGCACGTGGGGCATCGACGAGAAGGCCCTCACGCCTGCGCGGCGCATGGAGGACGGGAAGAACTTCTCGCCCGCGTCGTGCTTCACGGCCTTCTCGCACCAGTTCAGCTCCATCTGCGGCGCTGGCCCCGTCACGGGCACCATCGCCGCGATGATGTTCGGCTGGCTGCCGGTGCTTCTGTGGGTGCTCGTGGGCGGCATCTTCTTCGGCGCCGTGCACGACTTCGGCGCGCTCTACGCGAGCGTTAAGAACAACGGCAAGTCGCTCGCCCAGCTGATCGAGAAGTACATCGGCCGCACCGGGCGCAAGCTGTTCCTGCTCTTCAGCTGGCTCTTCACGATCATCGTGATCGCGGCCTTCGTGGACATGGTCGCGGGCACCTTCATGGCCACCTTCGGCGCTGACGGCGCCGTTGACGCGGCGAAGTCCTACGCGGGCGGCGCGGCCGGCACGATCTCGATCCTGTTCACCTTCGTGGCGATCGCGTTTGGCTGGGCGAGCCGTCGCTTCGGCCTCACCGGGTGGAAGGAGCTTGTCCTGGCCGTGGTGCTCTTCGTGCTCATGTTTGCCGTGGGCATGCAGTTCCCCGTCTACCTGGACAAGCTCGGCTGGTTCGCCGTCATCACGGTCTACCTGCTCTTTGCCGCGGCCATGCCGATCCAGACCCTCAAGCAGCCGCGCGACTACCTCACCTCCATCATGATGATCGTCATGATCGCGTGCGCCGTGGTGGGCATCGTGGTGCTCGGCCTCAACGGCCAGGCCACGATGAACGCCCCGATGATCGCCGACTCCGCCACGCTCGAGTCGCTCTCCGCGGCCGGCAAGAACATGTTCCCGCTGCTCTTCGTGTCCGTGGCGTGCGGCGCGCTCTCCGGTTTCCACAGCCTCGTCTCCACCAACACCTCCTCCAAGCAGGTGTCCAACGAGAAGGACATGGTCGTCGTGGGCTACGGTGCGATGGTCGCCGAGTCCTTCGTGGGCGTGCTGGCCATCGTGTTCGCGGCCATCATGTTCGGCTCGTTCTACACCTTCGAGGCGGGCGCCCCCACGGCCACGCCGTTCCAGATCTTCTCGCAGGGCGTGGCGAGCGGCATGACCGCGTTCGGCGTGGACGCCACGCTGGCCAAGGTGTTCATGACGATGTGCGTCTCCGCGCTCGCGCTGACCTCGGTGGACGCCGTGGCCCGCATCGGCCGCCTCTCGTTCCAGGAGTTCTTCGCCAAGACCAACGACGCCGCCGAGGAGGCCGGCGCCGACGCCACCGGCGTGGCCAAGGTCGCGTCCAACACCTGGGTCGCCACCGTGCTCACCCTGGCGCTGGGGCTTGCGCTCGCCTTCGGCGGCTACAACAACATCTGGGCGCTCTTCGGCGCGTCCAACCAGCTGCTCGGCGGCATGACCATGATCATGCTCGCGGTCTTCTGCAAGTGCACCGGCCGCAAGGGCTGGATGCTCTACGTGCCGGTGGCCTTCCTGCTGGTGAGCACGTTCACCTCGCTCGTCCAGAGCATCATCGGCTGCGTGAACGCGCTCGCGGCGAGCGGCGCGGCCGTGATTGCCACCTCCGGCCTGCAGCTCGTCTTTGCGATCCTGCTCGTGGTGCTGGGCCTCATCGTGGCCTACAACTGCCTGAAGGAGCTCTTCGGCAAGGCGGCCGGGTCGCTTCCTGACGAGGAGCCCGAGTGGTCCGAGCTCGGCCGGAAGAACTGCGGCAAGTAGGTCGTTCCGCACGACACGTGACGACGGGGCGGGGACGCTTGTCCGCGCCCCGTCGTCGCCGTTTCTGCCTGCGCGTCGCCGTATAATCCTGCGCCCGATAGTGGGGAAATGTGCGTTTGGGGTGCCGGAACAGGGGGATGTGTGCGTTTGCGCGCGCACATATCCGACCATTCCCGCACCCCTCGCGCACATATCCAGCTATTCCGGCACCCAAACGCACATATGCGGCCGATTCGGCGCAGGGGGGCGCCGCCAGGGCGAGAAGGGCGTCCGCCCGTGGCGCTACTGGATCCCGGGGACGCTCGGGATCGTGGCGAAGCCGGCCTCGAGCTCCTCGTCGGTGGGGACGTGGTCCTCCATCTCGCCGCGGTTGAACTTGTCGTAGGCCGCCATGTCAAAGTAGCCGGTGCCCGTGAGGCCAAAGAGGATCGTCTTGGCCTCGCCGGTCTCGCGGCAGCGCTCGGCCTCGCGCATCGCCACGAGGATGGCGTGCGCGCTCTCCGGCGCCGGCAGGATCGTCTCCAGCTTGGCGAACTTCTCGCCCGCCTCGAAGACGTCGGTCTGGCGCACGGCCACCGCCTCCAGGTAGCCGTCATGCTTGAGCTTGGACACGATCGGGCTCATGCCGTGGTAGCGGAGCCCTCCCGCGTGGTCGGGGCTGGGGATGAAGCCGTTGCCGAGCGTGTACATCTTGCAGAGCGGGCAGGTCTGGCCGGTGTCCGCGAAGTCGTAGGCGTAGCGGCCACGCGTGAGCGAGGGGCAGCTCGCGGGCTCCACGGCGACGAAGCGCGTGTCGGGGCGCTCGCCGCGGAGCTTGTCGCGCATGAAGGGCGCGATGAGGCCGCCAAGGTTGGAGCCGCCGCCCGCGCAGCCAATAACGACGTCGGGGTACTCGCCGAGCTCGGCGAGCGCCTCGTAGCTCTCGAGGCCGATGATGCTCTGGTGAAGCATCACCTGGTTGAGGACGCTGCCCAGCTGGTAGCGCCCGCGGTTCTCCGGCACGTGGAGCGCCCGCTCCACGGCCTCCGAGATGGCGGTGCCGAGAGACCCTGTGGAGTCGGGGTGCTCGGCCAGGATGCGCCGGCCGACCTCGGTCGTGGCGCTCGGCGAGGGCGTCACCGAGGCGCCGAAGGTCTCCATGATGTTGCGGCGGAACGGCTTCTGCTCGTAGGAGCACTTGACCATGAAGACGTCGAGGTCAAGCCCGTAGTGCGCCGCGGCCTCGGCGAGGGCCGTGCCCCACTGGCCGGCGCCCGTCTCGGTGGTGATGGTGGAGAGCCCCTGCGCCGCGGCGTAGTAGGCCTGCGCGAGCGCGGAGTTGAGCTTGTGCGAGCCGCTCGTGTTGTTGCCCTCGAACTTGTAGTAGATGTGCGCGGGGGTGCCCAGCGCGCGCTCCAGGTTGTAGGCGCGGCAGAGGGGGCTCGGCCGGTAGACCTTGTACATCTCCAGCACGGGCGCCGGGATCTCGAAGTAGCGGGTGTCGTCGTCGAGCTCCTGGTCTATCAGGGCGTCCGCAAAGACGGGGGCGAGGTCGGCGTGCGTGGCCACGGCCCCGTTGGGCAGGCGCATGGGCTCGGGCTTCTCGGGCATGTCGGCGCGCAGGTTGTACCAGGCCGTGGGAATCTGCTGCTCGCTCAGGTAGGTGCGGTAGGGTGCGGAGGTGCCGGCCATGTCGTGCTCCTTTCTTTGGGTGGGTCGCGCACGAAAAAAGGGCCCCCGGAGCTGAGTCCGAGGGCCCTATATGTATGCGCGAGTGGCCTCGTCAGTCCGAGAGGGGAGTCGTCCTTGTCCACCACCACGCGCCAGCGCCAGCGAGCTGCTGGGCGCCAAGAAGAGCGATGTGCGCGGAACGGGACATTGACGTCCTTCCTTTCGGAGACGATTGAGGGCAGCTTACCCGGCGCTTGTTTCGTGCGCATTACCGGTTGGGAACGAGTTGGCTGCCGCGACCTCGCGCGCGGGGCGGCGCAGCAGGGCCCGGGCGGTGCGCTCGGCGGGGTACGCGCGGGCGAGAAGAACGTGGAACCGCTCGTTGTGGCTGGGCTCAAGGAGGTGGGTGAGCTCGTGGGCCACAACATAGTCAAGGCAGGTGGGCGGGTAGGCGGCAAGCCGCACGTTGATGCGGATGCGCCCCGTCCCGGGCGTGGCCGACCCCCAGCGCGAGGACATCGCGCGCAGCTGCCAGCCGGACGCGCGGGCGCCCGTCGCCTCCTCCATGCGACGCGTAACCTCGGGCAGGCGCCGCTCGAGCTCGGCGCGGTAGAGCTCGTCTGCCGTCATGCCCGCGGGCGGCGCGACGAGCTCGCCCCAGAGGGGGAGGAGGCCGTCTCTGGCCGCGACCTCGGCCTCGGCAGCGCGCGCCTCCTGCCGCGCGACGTGCCTGCGCAGCCAGTCGGCGTGCCCGTCCAGGAAGCGCTGCGCCTCGGCGAGCGTGGCGCGCTGGGGGATGGAGAGGTGAGCGGTGCCGTCCGGGCGCACGCGCAGGTTGAGCCGCCGCACGCGCCGGCGCTCTACCTCCACGGCCACGCCGCCCGGCCCGCCGGCAAGAAGGGTCCTTTTCATGCGGGCATTGTAGCCCAAGGCGGGGCGCCGGCCCGTCGCCGGCGCGGGCAACCTTGCGAAACCGTTAGGGGCGCATAAGCCCGGGCCATGGCACGCCGTCCGGGCGAGAAGGACGATCGTGGGGTCCCACATGCCGTCCGGAAGGAGCCGCCCATGCCCGCCGTCGTGCGCATCGCGCTCGGGAACGTCTCCCGCAGCGTCCGCGACTACTCGGTCTACTTTGCCACGCTCGCCTTTGCGACGTGCCTCATGTACTCGTTCAACGCCTCGGGGGACTACCTGCTCGCGATGCCGCTCAACGCGGGCCAGCTCGAGGTCATCCACAAGGCGCGCGAGGTCACGGGCGCCTTCTCGGTCTTCGTGGTGCTCGTCTTCGCCGTGCTCGTGGCCTACGCGAGCCGCTTCATCGTGCGCCGGCGCTCCCGGGAGTTCGCGACGTACGGCCTGCTCGGGATGCGCGCCCCCTCGCTCGCGGCGATCCTCGCGGCGGAGGGCGCGCTCGTCGGCGCGGCGGCGCTCGCGGCGGGGCTCGCGCTCGGGGCCGCCATCTCGCCGGCCTTCGGCGCCGTCGCGGCGTTCGTCTTCGGCGTGCCCTGGCGGCTCGCGTGGTCGGTCTCGCCCGCGGCGGCGCTCGATGCGTGCGCGTGGTTCGCCGGGATCGAGGGGCTCGCGATTGTGCTCTCCGTCGTGGACGTGCTGCGCCGACCGCTCGTGGAGCTCCTCGGGCGGGACCGAGCGTCCGAGCGGCTCGCCCTTTCCGGGCATCGCGGGGTGACGCGCGCGCAGGCGGTGCTCGCCGTGGTCCTTCTCGCCGTGGTGTGGGGGTCGTGCGTGGTCATGCCGGGGCTCTTCGTGCTCGCCATCCTGCCGATGGGCTGGGCCGCCTACGTGGCGACCTCGCTCGTCTTCCGCCTGGTGGCGACCGCCGTGCCCGCCTGCGCGCGCCGGCGTCCACGCTACTGGGAGGGCCTGCGCGCCTTTGCGCTGCGGCAGGTCGAGGGCCGCGTGTCCACGGGCTGCCAGGCGCTCTCGTGCACCTGCGTGCTCATCGCGTGCGCGGTCTGCATGGTCTGCGCGGGGCTCGTGTTCTCCGTCGGGCAGCGCGCCGCCGGGCTCGCGGACCCGGCCGCCTTGGCCGAGGCCTCGCTTGCGCCGATCGGCTACGTGGGGATCTTCTACGGCGAGTCGTTCCTCGTGGCCGCCGCGGCGGTGCTCGCGCTCCAGCAGGTGAGCCAGGCCGCGGACGGCAGGCGCGCCTACGCCACGCTCGCTGCGCTCGGGGCCGACGCGCGCGAGATGCGCGCCGCGGTGCGGGCGCAGGTGGGCGCGGCCTTCGCGCTGCCCGCCGCGCTCGCCGTGGCGCACGACGCCTTCGGCCTCATGCTGGTGCGCCAGCTCGCGCGCGCCGTGCCGGACGGGACGTTCGCTATCATCGCGGCCTGCTCGGTCGCGGGCACGCTCGTCCTTCTCGCCCTGTACTACCTGCTCTGCGTTCGCGAGTGCCGGCGCGTGCTGCTGGGGGCGGGCATGCCGGCGGGGGAGTAGGCGTGGCCGCCCCTACGCACGGCGCAGGCGCACCGCCGTGCCGGAGCAGCAGGTCATGATCATGCCCTCGAAGGTCTCGTAGCCGATTGAGGCGCCCACGACGGCGTCGGCGCCGAGCGCGGCGGCGCGCTCCTGCATCTCCTCGAGGACCTCGGCGCGCGCGGCCTGGAGCTCCTCCTCGTAGCCGGCCGAGCGGCCGCCGAAGATGTTGCGGACGCTCGCGCCGATGTCGCGGAACATGTTGATGCCGCTCACCGCCTCGCCGGTGACGATGCCGAGGTACTCGGCGATCTCGTGGCCCTCCACGGAGTTGGTGGTCGTGACGATCATCTCTTCCTCCTTCCTGCGTGCAAAGGTGACAGTCACTTTTGCACGCACCATGCGACAAGCGTGATAGTGAGGGTGCCGCCCTCGACGCGGGCCGAGAGGTCCATGCCCTGGGCGGCGGCGAGCTCGGCGGCGACGGCCAGGCCAAGGCCCGAGCCGGCCGTGGCGCGCGAGGCGTCGCCCTGGTAGAAGCGCTCGAAGAGCCGGTCGGCGTCGATCGCGGCGGGGTCGGCCACGGGGTTGGCAAAGTCCACGGCCACGCGGTCCCTCTCGGCCGGGCGGACCGTCACCGTGAGCGGGCCGGACCCGTGGCGCAGCGCGTTGACCACGAGGTTCTCCGCGATGCGCGCGAGGGCCTCGGCGTCCGCCGTCACGGTGACGTCCTCGCAGGCGAGCGCCGGCTCCCAGCCGCGCCCCTCGAACTCGGGGTAATGGCCGAGAAGGACCTGCTCAAGCAAGGGGCGGAGCGCCACGGGCGCCAGCTCGAGCGGGGTGTCCGGGTCGGCGGCGCGGGCGTAGGAGAAGAGCTCGTCGAGCAGCCCGGACATGGCCGCCAGGCGCGCGTCCGCGGCCGCGAGCTGGGCGTCCTTGCGCGCCGGGTCCGCCTCCTCGCGCGCGAGCTGCAGGTAGCCGCGGGCGCCCGTAAGCGGCGTGCGCACGTCGTGGCTGAGCGCGGAGAGCCCGCGGGAGAACTCGTCGGCGTCGCGCAGGGCCTCCACGCGCTCGGCGTCCGCGGCGTCGAGCTCGGCGTTGGCGGCGTCCACGAGCCCCACCATGCCCGGCAGGCGGCTGCCGCACGTGAGGCGCGCGTTGCTCGCGCGGTCGCGGTCGGCGAGGAAGCGCGCCTGGCGGCCGAGCTCGGTGGCGTAGCAGCCAGCGGCAAGAGCGGCCCCGAGCCCGAGGCCCAGCGCGAGAATCGCCGCGAGCATGATCGCATCCGTCATGTGAAACCTCTCCAAGACGCCGGCCCACCACTCCATCCTAGAGCTTGCGAGCAGCCAGTCCACGAGCGACTCCAGCCAGCGGTAGAGCCGCTCGAGGAGCGCGTCGCCCATCACGCGAGGTCACGCCTCGTGCCCGCGAGGGTGCCGACCGCGCCGCACGCAAGGCAGAGCGGGACGCAGACCACGAGCGCGCGGACGGCCGGGACCACGCCCGTGGCGTCCACGGCGAGCATGCCCGCGGCGCCGTTGCCCACGGCGGCGGTGGTGACGTAGGGCATCCACGCGATGGCCGCCTCGAGCGCAGGCTCCCAGTCCTGGCCAAAGGCCTTGCCCACAAAGAGCAGGAAGGTGAGAAATCCCTGCTCAAAGGCAGCCATGAGCAGCAGGAACGCAACGATCACGGCAATCGCCTGGACGCGCGTGAGCTGCCCCACGAGCAGGACGACGAGCGCATAGGCGCACGCGTGAAGCCAGCCCTCGAGCGCCCACGCTACGACCTGCCAGAGCGGCTCGACGTTTTCCACGGGACGCATGGTCACAAGGACCCCGAGGCCGCTGAACGCCAGGTAGGCAAGCAGGACAAAGCCCGTGACAATGACGACGAGCAGGTACTTCTCGGCAAAGTAGGCGACGCGGCCGCGCAGCGACGACAGGAGCGTACGGTTATAGCCGGCGTCGGAGTCCTCGCACGAGAGGTACGCGGCCACGTACACGGCGACCATCTGGACAAGCGCGATGCTCGAGCCGCGCCCGGCGAGGCGCAGCGCCCCGTCGCGCCCGGTGAGGCCGTCGTAGACGATGCCCGGCTCGAGCGGCCACCAGAGCGTGGACACGGCCGTGCCCAGGGTCAGGAGCGCCACGATTACGAGCACGAACCACGGCCAGTGCGCACGCGCCATGCGGTAGAGGTCGGAGCGGAGCAGGGCGATCATGCGACATCCCTCCTTGAGGCGAGCAGCGCGTCGGCAGCGGTGGCCGCGACGGCAAGCGGCAGACAGACGACGAGCGCGCGGATGGCAGGCGCGAGGCTCGCGGCGTTCTCCGCGGAAAACGTCGCGGCCGCCCCGTCGCCCACCGCGGCGGCAATCTCTGCGGGCAGCCACGGGCCCACGGACGCGCTCAGGGCGAGAAACTCTCCCCCGGCGAGCACGCACAGGAGGTCGAGCCCGACGAGCAGGCCGGCCTCGAGCAGCCCGGCCGCCGCGAGCGCAGCAAAGCCCATGGTCACGCCCTCGGCGCGGGTGAGGTGGGCCACGAGCACCGTGAGCACGACGTAGGGGGCGCTCACGAGCCAGGTGCAGCCGAGCCATGCGGCCACCTGCCACGCGGGCTCGACCGTCAGCACGGGCACGCCGGAGACGGCCCAGCCGAGAAGGCCCAGCGCGAACGCAAAGAGAATCGTCACGGCCGCAAGGAGCAGCGAGAACACGCACTTCTCGGCAAACCAGACCCTGCGGGCCCGCGTGCCGAGGGACGAGAGGATCGAGCGGCCAAAGCCGAGGTCCGTGCGGTCGCAGCACACGATCGCCGCCATGACGGCCGTTATGACCTCGATGCCCCCGAGGCTGAGCGCCGAGCCGGTGAGGGTGTCAAAGGTCACGGGACCCATGTTCGTCCAGCGCATGAGGAGCGCGGGCGCAAAGGTGAGAACGGCCACCGCCGCGGCAAGCGCCCAGACCCAGCGCCCGTGCAGGACGCGGTGGGCGTCGGAGCGGAGCAGGGCGATCATCGCTCGCCACCGTCCTTCTTGCCGTGCAAAGGTGCCTGTCCCCTTTGCACGCCCATGAGCTCGACGAAGTACTCCTCGATGTCGCGCTCCTGCTGGGAGAGCTCGCGGACCTCGATGCCGGCCTGGAAGCACGCGGCGCTGAGCTCCTCGAGCGCGACGCCCGCGACCACGAGCGCGCCGTCGGGCTCCGCGCGGAAGGTCGCCTGCGGGAGCGCCTGCTCGAGCAGGGCGAGCCCGCGCTCCGGGGACGCCAGGCGCACGCGCACGGAGCTGCCGCAGCGCTCGTGGAGCTCCGCGTCGGTGAACTCGGCCGTGAGCCTCCCGTCCGAGATGACGCCGAAGCGGGTGGCCACGCGGTCGAGCTGGTCCAGAACGTGGGAGGAGATCATGATCGTGACGCCGCGCTCGTGGTTGAGGCGCACGAGCGCGAGGCGCATGGCGCGCGTGGCCTCGGGGTCGAGGCCGTTGAAGGGCTCGTCCAGGAGCAGCAGGTCGGGCGCGCCCACGAGCGCGAGCGCGAGCCCCAGGCGCTGCCTCATGCCGAGCGAGTAGGCCTTCACGCGGCGGCGGTCGCGCGGGTCCAGGCCCACGAGCGCGAGGAGGTCGTCCGCCACGTCACCCGCGTGCGTCATGCCGAGCGCGAGCGCCTTGGCGACGAGGTTGTCCCGCGCGGTGAGGCTGGCGAGCACGCCGGGGCTCTCGATGAGCGCGCCGATGCGCGAGAAGCCCTGCGGCGTGGCGCCACCGTTCTCGGGGTCGCCGAAGAGGACGACCTCGCCGGAGGTGGGGCGCGCCAGGCCGCAGACCATCTTCATCGTGGTGGACTTGCCGGAGCCGTTCTTGCCCACGAAGCCGTAGATGTCGCCGGCGGCGACGGTCATGTCCAGGCTGTCCACGGCCAGCTTGCGGCGGTAGCGCTTGGTGAGGCCGTGCGTCTCGATGACGTTCACGCTGAGCTCCTTTCCTGAGGTTGGCTCCAGTCTGGCAGGTGACCCTTCAGAAACCGTGAGCCAACTCTTAAGAAAGTTTGAGGATGGGGGGCGCCTCCGCCGGCAGTGCCGGCGGAGGTGACAGGGACGCTTGCCCGCGTCCTTCGCCGGGTCACGACGCGAGCTTGAACCCCATGCCCCAGACGGTCCTGAGGTAGGCGTCGGTGCCCGTTGCGCGGAGCTTGGCGCGGATGTTGGACACGTGGACGGCCACGACGGAGTCGTCCCCGGCAAAGGGCTCGCCCCACGCCAGCTCAAAGAGCTCGGACTTGGAGAAGACCTTGTTCGGCCGGCGCACGAGCGCCTCGAGGATGTTGAACTCGATCTTGGTGAGCGGGACGTCCCCGCCCGGTTCGCCGCCTGCGCCCGGCGCCACCGAGAGCGTGCGCGCCTCCGGGTCGAGCGACCAGCGGTGCCAGCGCAGCGCCTCGCCGGCCGCGGGCGCCTCGCCGCCGCGATGGCGCAGCTGCACCTCCACGCGCGCCGCCAGCTCGTCGAGGTCGAAGGGCTTGGTGAGATAGTCGTCCGCGCCGAGGCGAAGAAGCCCCACCCTATCGGCGGGCGTCGTGCGGGCGGAGATCACCACGATGGGCGTCGCCGCGTCGCGCCCGCGGATGAGGCCCACGAGCTCCTCGCCGGTGGCCCCGGGCAGCATGAGGTCGCAGACCACGACGTCGAACCCCGCGCCCTTCCCGTCCGCGCCGCCCAGGAGGAGCCGCGCCTCGGAGCCGGAGAACGCCTGCGTCACGGCGTGGCCGTCGCGGGAGAGCCGCGTCGTTACCACGTCGTTGATCGCCGCGTCGTCCTCTATGACCAGTACCCGTGCCATGCCTCTCCTCTCGTCAGCCCCATTGTGCCAAATCTCGGGACGGGCCGCCCCGGGGCACGTCGCGGCCGCGCGCGGCTGTTGTCTTGGCGCGAAGGGGCGCCGATTGCGCGGACGGGTCTGGAACGCAAGGCGTTTGGGTACCATGAATGGGCCCACAACCGTTCCGGAGGAACTCCATGCTCGAGCTCAACGACATCTGCAAACGCTACGTCACGACCGGCTTCACACAGGTCGCGCTCGACCACGTCTCCGTGGCCTTCCGCGACAGCGAGTTCGTGGCGGTGCTCGGCCCCTCCGGCTCCGGCAAGACCACGATGCTCAACATCGTGGGCGGCCTCGACCACTTCGACGAGGGCGACCTCGTGATCGACGGCATCCCCACGCGCAGGTACAAGGACCGGGACTGGGACGCCTACCGCAACAACCGCATCGGCTTCGTCTTCCAGAGCTACAACCTCATCCCGCACCAGACGGTCCTCGCCAACGTGGAGCTCGCGCTCACGCTCTCGGGCGTGGGACGCGCCGAGCGTCGCCAGCGCGCCCTCGACGCCCTCGCGCGCGTGGGCCTCGCCGACCACGTGAACAAGCGGCCGAGCCAGCTCTCCGGCGGGCAGATGCAGCGCGTGGCCATCGCCCGCGCCCTCATCAACGACCCGGAGATCCTGCTCGCCGACGAGCCCACGGGCGCCCTGGACTCGGCCACGTCCGTGCAGGTCATGGACCTGCTCAAGGAGGTGGCGCAGGACCGCCTCGTCATCATGGTCACGCACAACCCCGAGCTCGCGCACGCTTACGCCACGCGCATCGTGGAGCTCGCGGACGGCCACATCACCCACGACTCCGACCCCTTCGACCCGGCCACGGCGCCCCGCCGCGAGGCCAAGGCGTCCCGACGCACGTCCATGAGCTTCCTCACGGCGCTCGGCCTCTCGTTCAACAACCTCATGACCAAGAAGGGCCGCACCGTCATGACGGCCTTCGCGGGCTCGATCGGCATCATCGGCATCGCGGCGATCCTGGCGCTCGCCAACGGCGTGAACGGCTACATCGCACGCGTCGAGGAGGACACGCTCTCCAGCTACCCGCTCACCATCAGCAGACAGAGCATGGACATCTCGGGCATGCTCTCGGAGGACGCCATGGGCGGCGCGGCGGGCGAGGCGGCAGGGAGGGGCGGCGAGGAGGCGGCCGAGAAGAACTCCGGCTCCACCCAGATTCCCGAGTTCATGATGCTCACGGACATGTTCGCCTCCGTGGGGTCAAACGACCTCTCCGGCCTCAAGTCCTACCTCGAGGCCGGGCCCGAGGGGCTTGCCGAGAACGTGAACGCCATCCAGTACGACTACGGCCTCACGCCGCTCGTCTACAAGGCGGACACCTCGGGAGGCGTGACCCAGCTCAACCCCAACGCGCTCTCGACGGCCATGACGGGCGGCGCGTCCGGGACCGCCACGGCGGGCATGACGGCGGGCGGGATGTCCGTATTCAACGAGATGATCGACGACCAGGAGCTCCTCGAGTCCCAGTACGACGTCGTCGCCGGCCGCTGGGCCACCGCGGCGGACGAGTGCGTGCTCGTCCTCACGCGGAGCGGGCGCATCAGCGACTACACGCTCTACGGCATCGGCGTGCTCGATCCGGCCGAGCTCACGGAGATGGTGGGCAGTGCCATGAGCGGCACGGCGGGGGAGACGGACATCGACCAGGGGGAGGTCGACTTCACCTATGACGACGCGCTCGAGCTCTCCTTCAAGGTGATCGCCCCCACGGACGAGTACCGCAAGAACTCCGAGACCGGCGGCTGGACCAACATGTCCTCGGACGAGAAGTTCATGGCCGATGCCGTGAACAACGGTCTTGACCTGCACGTCGTGGGCGTGGTGCGCCCCAACGAGTCCTCTGACGCCAAGGCGCTCTCGGCCGGCATCGCCTACACGCCGGAGTTCACGCGCGAGCTCATGGACCGCGCCGCGAGCTCTCAGATCGTGCAGCAGCAGCTGGCGAGCCCCGAGGTCGACGTATTCACGGGCAAGAGCTTCGACACGCTCCAGGAGGAGGCGCGCCAGGGCGTTGACCTGGAGAGCCTCTTCACCGTGGACGAGGACCGGCTGCGCTCGGCCTTCTCGTTCGACACCTCGGGCATCGCGGAGGGCTTTGACCCGTCGGGGCTCGACCTCTCCGGCCTCTCCATTGACCTCTCGAGCGTGGCGGGCTCCGTCGACGTGGAGTCGCTCGTGGCGGGCGTTCCCGCGCCGGACTTCTCCGCGATTCTGGACCAGGAGCTCGCCGACCCGGCCCTCTCCACGGAGCAGCTCGAGGAGGTCACCACCCTGGGCGGCCAGCTCGCCCAGGACTTCGTGGCCTGGTGGGGCGCCAACGCCGGCGCCCTCGACCCCGAGGACCCCGACTTCGTTCAGAAGGTCTCCGACCACTTTGAGCAGTACCTCGCCACCGAGAACGCCCAGGCGCTCCTCACTCAGATCGACGCCGTGGCCGGTCCCGCCGTCCGCGAGCGCGTGGGACAGGTCGTGCGTGACTACGTCTCCGGCGACCTCGCGCCCTACCTCCAGGGCTTTCTCCAGAGCATGTCCTCGCAGATCAGCTCCGCCGTCTCCACGCAGCTGCAGTCCGCAATGACCGACGTCCTCTCCCAGTATGCGAGCCAGGCCGCCGCGAGCCTCTCGAGCCTTCAGGACGCGTTCTCGGTGGACGTCGACGCCCTCTCGAGCGCCGTCCAGTTCAACATGGACGCCGAGGACCTGACCTCGCTCATGGAGAGCTACGCCAACGCGAGCCAGCTCACCTACGACAACAACCTCCAGACGCTCGGCTACGCCACGCCCGACGACCCCGCGGCGATCCAGATCTACCCCAAGGACTTTGCGGCCAAGGAGCGCGTGGTGGGCATCATCGACGCGTACAACGAGCAGCAGCGCGCCGCCGGCAACGACGACGGCGTCATCACCTACACGGACTACATGGGCGTCATCATGGGCAGCGTGACCGACATCGTGAACATGATCTCCATCGTGCTCATCGCCTTCGTGAGCATCTCCTTAGTGGTGAGCTCCATCATGATCGGCATCATCACCTACATCTCCGTGCTCGAGCGCAAGAAGGAGATCGGCATCCTGCGCGCGATCGGCGCCTCCAGGCGCAACGTCGCGAGCGTCTTCAACGCCGAGACCTTCATCGAGGGCCTCATCTCCGGCCTCTTTGCCATCGCCGTGGTCGTGGGCGTCTCGATGCCGGTGAACGCCTGGGTGCTCGCGGACTTTGGCGTGGAGAACATCATGAGCCTGCCCTGGGGGTCCGCCGTCGCGCTCGTGGCCATCTCGGTGGGGCTCACGCTCGTGGCGGGCCTCATCCCCAGCTCGGCCGCCAGCCGCCGCGACCCGGTGGAGGCCCTCCGGAGCGAGTAGCGCGCCGCGCCGGCCGCATTTCGCGCTATGCTAGGGCCAAGGAGAGGAGCGCGCATGCTGCACAGGGACTACTTGACTGAGGTCGTGGGGGAGTTCGTCCAGGAGGTCTCCCGGGCGCTCCGCCGGGCCGTGGCGGGGGACGCCGACGGCGTTGCGGAGGCGGAGCGACAGGTGGGCGACATCCTGGAGCTCGACCCTAAGATCGCGCTCTCGCTCGCGCCCGACTCGCTCGTGACGATGGTCCTGCTCTCGGGCGTGGGCGACTCCGTGGCCTCCTACATCCGCTACGCGCTCGACCGCGTGGCCGATCTCTACGAGCGCGAGGGCAACACGGACCTAGCCGGGCTGAGGCGCCTTCAGGCGCGTGCGGTGGGGGAGTCCTTTGGGTGCGAGGGCGTGCCCGCGGAGTTCGAGGAGCTCGACGCCGAGCTCTTTGGGCGCGAGAGAGCGTCAGGCCGCCCGTGACGCGCTAGTAGCCGAGGGCGCGCAGGGTCGCGTCGTCGTTTCCGAAGTAGTGGCCGATCTCGTGGACCACGGTGCGGCGGACCTGCTCGCGGATGCTGAGGGCGGCCTCGTCCGGCTCGCCGAGGCCGAAGCAGCGCTCATGGGGCCCCTTGAAGATCGATATCACGTCCGGGAGCTCTCCCGAGCCGTAGAAGCTGTCGCGCTGGGTGATGGGCGTCCCCTCGTAGAGGCCGAGCACCTCGCTTCCCATGACCTCGGCATGGGCGTCGTCGACGGCGTCGAGCTGCTCGGGGCTCGGCTCGTCGGCGACGGTAAAGACCACGTTCTCGAGCTCGTCGATGAACTCGTCGGGAATCGCGTCGAGCGCGGCCTCCACGGCGTCCTCGAACTCCTCCTGCGTCAGCTCGTACATGCTTCCTCCCGACGTGGGTTGACTGGTGACGGGGCAGCCTGCCACAAGGATAGCAGGCTGCCCCGTCACCGGCGGTTCGCCCCCGAGGGCGCGACCCCTCCTGCTACTCGAGCTCGAAGGCGCCAGTATACAGCTGGTAGTACGTGCCGCGCCTGGCGATCAGCTCGTCGTGCGTGCCGCGCTCGATGATGCGGCCGTGGTCCAGGACGATGATGACGTCGGAGTTGCGCACCGTGGAGAGCCGGTGGGCGATCACGAACGTGGTGCGCCCCGTCATGAGCGCGTCCATGCCGCGCTGGACGATCGCTTCGGTGCGCGTGTCGATCGAGGACGTGGCCTCGTCGAGCACCATGACGGGCGGGTCGGCCACGGCCGCGCGGGCGATGGAGATGAGCTGGCGCTGGCCCTGGGAGAGGTTCGAGCCGTTGTCCGTGAGCATGGTCTCGTAGCCGTCCGGGAGACGCCGGATGAAGTCGTCGGCGCCGGCAAGGCGCGCCGCCGCCATGCACTCCTCGTCGGTGGCGTCGAGCCGTCCGTAGCGGATGTTGTCCATGACGGTGCCCGTGAACAGGTTCACGTCCTGAAGGACCACGCCGAGCGAGCGGCGCAGCGCGGGCTTCTTGATCTTGTTGATGTTGATCCCGTCGTAGCGGATCTTGCCGTCCTCGATGTCGTAGAAGCGGTTGATGAGGTTGGTGATCGTGGTCTTGCCCGCGCCCGTGGCGCCCACGAAGGCGACCTTCTGGCCCGGCTTGGCGTAGAGCGAGACGTCATGGAGCACGGTATGGCCCGGCTCGTAGCCAAAGTCCACGTCGAAGAGGCGCACGTCGCCGGCGAGCGGGGTGTAGGTGACCGAGCCGTCGGCGCTGTGCGGGTGGCGCCACGCCCACTGGCCGGCCCACCGCGGGTCGCGGCGGTCGCACTCGGCGACGGTGCCGTCGGGGGTCACGGTGCAGGCCACGAGGTCGACGTAGCCGCCGTCCTGCTCCACGGGCTCGTCGAGGAGCTCGAAGATGCGCTCGGCGCCCGCGAGGCCCATGACCACGGAGTTCACCTGGTTGGAGATCTGGCCGATCTGGTTGGCGAACTGCTTGGTCATGTTGAGGAAGGGCACCGCCACCGCGATCGTGAGCGACATGCCCGAGATGGACGGGTTGGGGGTACCCAGCACCAGGAAGACGCCGCTCGCCACGGCCACGATCACGTAGAGGAGGTTGCCCATGTTCATGAGGATCGGCATGAGCGTGTTGGCGTAGGAGTTGGCGGCGCGCGCGGCGGCCTCGTACTCGTCGTTAAGACGGTCGAAGGCCTCCTCGACCTGCGGCTCGTGGCAGAAGACCTTGACCACCTTCTCACCGTTCATGATTTCCTCGACGTGCCCCTCCACGGCCGCCACGGCGCGCTGGGTGCGCAGGAAGTTCTTGGCCGAGCGGCCGGCGAGCACCTTGGCGAGAAGGGCCATCACGACGGCGCCGCCCACGACCACGCAGGTGAGCGGGACGCTGTACCAGAGCATGATGCACCCCACGGAGACGAGCATGAGCAGCGTGAGGAACAGCTGCGGCAGCGACTGGGCGATCATCTGGCGCATCGCGTCGATGTCGTTGGTGTAGTAGCTCATGACGTCGCCGTGCTGGTGCGTGTCGAAGTACTTGATCGGCAGGTCCTGCATGTGGCCGAACATGAGGCAGCGGAACTTCTTGAGCGAGCCCTGCGTGATGATCGCCATGCACTGCTGCCACACGGCGTTGCAGACGAGGCTCGCAAAGTAGAGGAGAGCGAGCATCGCCGCGCTCGCGAAGACCTGCGGCTGCGCCGTGGCCCAGTCGCCCGACTCCCAGGTCTGGCCCACCACGGTGAGGGCGCGCTCCATGAAGACGTTGGGCATGGCCTGGACGACGCACTGCACGAGGATGCAGCAGGCCACGGCCGGCAGCATCACGGGATAGAAGCCGCGCAGCATCCTGAGGACGCGCAGGGCGGTCCGGCCCATGGACTTGGGAGCACGGCCGCGGTGCATGTTCCTACTCATCGGCGCTCACCTCCAGCTCCTCGAGCTCGCGCTCGTCGTGGCTCTGCTTGTTCTGGGAGAGGTAGACCTCGCGGTAGATGGGGTTCCTGGCCAGGAGCTCCTCGTGGGTGCCCACGTCGTTGATGCGCCCGGAGTCCATGACCACGATGCGGTCGGCGTCCTCGACGCTCGAGGTGCGCTGGGCGATGATGATCTTGGTGGTCTCGGGGAGGTAGGTCCTAAAGCCCTCGCGGATGAGGCGGTCGGTCTTGGTGTCGACGGCCGAGGTGGAGTCGTCCAGGATGAGGATCTTGGGGTGCTTGAGCAGGGCGCGCGCGATGCACAGGCGCTGCTTCTGGCCGCCGGAGACGTTGGTGCCGCCCTGCTCGATGTAGGTGTCGTACTTGTCCGGGAAGCCCTGGACGAACTCGTCGGCCTGGGCCAGGCGCGCGGCCTCCAGTATCTCGTCGTCGGTGGCGTCCGCCTTGCCCCAGCGCAGGTTCTCCTTGATGGTGCCCGAGAAGAGCACGTTCTTCTGGAGGACCATCGCCACGGCGTTGCGCAGCGTGTCGAGGTCGTAGTCGCGCACGTCGCGCCCGCCCACGCGCACGGTGCCCTCGGTCACGTCGTAGAGGCGGGGGACGAGCTGGACGAGCGTGGACTTGGCAGAGCCCGTGGAGCCGATGATGCCGATGACCTCGCCGCTTCTGATGTGCAGGTCCACCTCGCGCAGGGCCTCGCGGTCCTTGTCGCCGCGATAGGAGAAGCCCACGTGGTCAAAGTCGATCGAGCCGTTGGCCACCTCGAAGACGGGCTCCTCGGGCTGGGCGATCGTCGTCTTTGCGTCGAGCACCTCGAAGATGCGCCGCGCGTTCTCCTCGCTCATGACCACCTGGGCAAAGATCATCGAGAGCATCATGAGCTGCATGAGCATCATGAAGCCGTAGGTGATGAGGGAGGAGAACTGCCCCACGTCGAGCTGGGCCCCCTGGGTGGTGACGATGGCGTAGGAGCCCGCGTAGATCACAAAGACCATGACGGTGTAGATGCAGAAGTTCATGATCGGCGCGTTGAGCGCGAGGATGCGCTCGGCGTAGGTGAAGTCGTTCTGGACCTCGGTCGCGGCGCGCTCGTACTTCTCCTTCTCGTAGTCCTCGCGAACGTAGCTCTTGACCACGCGAATGCCGGCGAGGTTCTCCTCGGCGCGCTCGTTGATGGCATCGTACTTGCGGAAGATGCGCCGGAAGATCGGGACGACCTTGCGGATCACGCCGAAGAGCGCCAGCGCAAGGACCGGGATGATCACCACGAACACGAGCGCGAGCCAGCCGGCCATGTTCCACGCCGCGATGAAGGCGAGCACGAGCATGAAGGGGGAGCGGATCGCCGTGCGGATGAGCATCATGTAGGCCATCTGGACGTTCATGACGTCGGTGGTGATGCGCGTCACGAGCGAGGAGCTCGAGAAGCGGTCGATGACGGCGAAGGAGAAGGTCTGGATGTTGTAGAACATGTCCTTGCGGAGGTTCTTGGCAAAGCCGGTGGACGCCTTCGCGCAGGTGAGGCCGGCCGCCGCGCCAAAGGCGAGCGAGACGAGCGCCATGAGGGCGAGGACGCCGCCCGTGGAGACGATCTGGCTCAGGTCGGCGCCGCCCTTGATGGCGTCGATGAGGTCGGCCGTGTAGAGCGGGATCATGACCTCAAAGACCACCTCGCCGAGCACGAGCAGGGGAGTGACGATGGTGGCGGCCCTGTACTGGCGCACGCTGCCCATGAGCCTGCGCCCGACCGTGCCGTAGCCCACGTGCGAGGCGGTCTTCACGAAGTCCTCGCCCACGTCTGGCTTCTGCGGGAGAATGCTCATCGAGCCTCACCCCTCTCCGTCCCGAGGTCCGGCTCCGAGCGGCGGTCGCGCTCCTGCGCCTCAAGCTCGAGCCAGCGCGCCGCCACGTGGTCGAGCGTGTCGGCGAGCCGCTCGCGCTCGGAGGGCTCGAGGCAGTCGAAGGCGCGCGCCTCGAACTCGGCGCGGGTGCGAACGATCTCCCGTGCGCGGCGCAGGCCCTCCTCGGTGAGCGTGACGGTGAGCTGCCGACGGTCCGTCTCCGAGCGCTCGCGCGCGACGAGGCCCTCGGCCTCGAGCTTGGAGATGACCTCGGAGAGGGAGGCGGAGGTGATGCACGACGCCTCCTGCAGGTCGCGCTGGGTCATCGTGCCGCCGTGGGAGAGCAGCTCAACGAGGATGTGCTGCTTCCCGTTGCGCCCGCCCCAGTGCACGTGAAGATAGTAGCCAAAGTACCCGAAGCTGCGCAGGATGCGCCGCTCGGCCCCCTGGTCGCCCCTCTGGGTCCCTGTCTCGCACACGAGGGACTCCTTTCGTCATAGTCTGCATAACGAGTCAACTCTGCTCCCACCCGCCCGAGATGTCAAGGTACCATGCAGTTTGACCCGTTTGGGGGACCGCCCCCAGCCGTGCGCGTCTCAAAAGCGAGCGGCCCCGGCGTTCTGGAGGAACGCCGGGGCCGCTCGCATGCGGTGTCCTTCTGTTTACTCGAGCTCGAAGGCGCCGGTGTAGAGCTGGTAGTAGGTCCCTCTCTTGGCGATCAGCTCGTCGTGCGTGCCGCGCTCGATGATGCGGCCGTGGTCGAGCACGATGATCGCGTCCGAGTTGCGCACCGTGGAGAGCCGGTGGGCGATCACGAACGTGGTGCGCCCCGTCATGAGCGCGTCCATGCCGCGCTGGACGATCGCTTCGGTGTGGGTGTCGATCGAGGACGTGGCCTCGTCGAGGATCATCACCGGCGGGTCGGCCACGGCGCAGCGCGCAATGGAGAGCAGCTGGCGCTGGCCCTGGGAGAGGTTCGAGCCGTTGTCCGTGAGCATGGTGTCGTAGCCCTCGGGCAGGCGCTTGATGAAGCCGTCCGCGCCCACGAGGCGCGCCGCCGCCATGCACTCCTCGTCGGTGGCGTCGAGCCGCCCGAAGCGGATGTTGTCCATGACGGTGCCTGTGAAGAGGTTCACGTCCTGGAGCACGATGCCAAGGGAGCGCCGCAGGTCCGGCTTCTTGATCTTGTTGATGTTGATGCCGTCGTAGCGGATCTTGCCGTCCTCGATGTCGTAGAAGCGGTTGATGAGGTTGGTGATCGTGGTCTTGCCCGCGCCCGTGGCGCCCACGAAGGCGACCTTCTGGCCCGGCTTGGCCCACACGCTCACGTCGTGCAGGACCGTGTGGCCCTTGCGGTAGGCAAAGTCCACGTCGAGGAGGCGCACGTCGCCGGTGAGCGGGGTGTAGGTGAGCGAGCCGTCCCCGTGCGGGTGGCGCCACGCCCACTGGCCGGCCCACTGCGGGTCGCGGCGGTCGCACTCGGCGACAGTGCCGTCGGGGGCCACGGTGCAGGCCACGAGCTCCACGTAGCCCTCGTCGTGCTCTGCGGGCTCGTCCATGAGCTCGAAGATGCGCTCGGCGCCCGCGAGGCCCATGACCACGGAGTTGATCTGCTGCGAGATCTGGCCGATCTGACCGGCGAACTGCTTGGTCATGTTGAGGAACGGCACCGTGACGGCGATCGAGAAGGGCAGGCCCGAGATGGAGAGGTTGGGCACGCCGGCCTCGATGAACACGCCGCCCACGAGCGCCACGACCACGTAGATGAGGTTGCCGAGGTTCATGAGGATGGGGCCGAGCGTGTTGGTGTACATGTTCGCCGCGCGGCTCGCCTCGAACAGGCGCCGGTTGCGGACGTCGAAGTCCTCCTGGGCGGCCTCCTCGTGGCAGAAGACCTTGACCACGCGCTGGCCGTTCATGACCTCCTCGACGTGGCCCTCGACGATGCCGATCTCCTTCTGCTGCGCCACGAAGTTGCGGGCGGAGCGGCCGCCGAGCTGCTTGGTCATGTAGGCCATGAAGAGCACGCCGGCCACGATGACCAGGCACATCCACACGCTGTAGTAGACCATGACGGCGACGACCGAGCAGCACGTGACAAAGGTGAGCGTGATGTTGGGCAGCGACTGGCCGATCATCTGGCGCAGGGCGTCGATGTCGTTGGTGTAGTGGCTCATGATGTCGCCGCGCTGGTGCTGGTCGAAGTAGCTGATCGGCAGGTCCTGCATGTGGCCGAAGAGGCGCTCGCGGAACTTCTCGAGCGAGCCCTGCGTGATGACGGCCATCGCGCGGGTCCAGGTGAAGTTGAGGGCGAGCGAGACCACGTAGATGCCGACGAGCGTGAGCACGAGCGAGGTCACCTTGCCGGCGACGGCCCCCCAGTCGCCGCCCTCCCAGTTGGCGGTCACGATCTCGAGCGTGCGCTGCATGAACGTGGCGGGCAGGGCCGAGAGCACGGCGGACACCACGATGCAGAGGACCACGAGGGGCAGCATCTTTGGATAGAACGAGAAGAGCGTTCTGATGAGGCGGGAGAGCGTCTTGCCGCGGCCGCCGCGGCGGCGCGGGCGCTCGACCTGGCGGCCGGCGACGTTCTGGCGCTCCGGCTCGCGCTCGGGCTCGGTCGGCTGGTTGGAGCCGGTGACACTTGCGAGGACGTTCTCGGCGGAGTTGCTGCTAGCGGACATCGGCCTCACCTCCCTTCGCGGTCGCGCCGGGCACGGGCGCGTCGTCCTTCTCGGCCCTCGCGTCCTTCTCGCCCTCCTGGCTCGTGCGGCTCTGCGCGAGGTAGGTGTCGCGGTAGAACGGGCAGCTCTCGATCAGCTCCTCGTGGGTGCCGAGACCGGCGATGTGACCGTTGTCCAGCACGAGGATGCGGTCGGCGTCCTGCACCGAGCTCACGCGCTGGGCGATGATGATCTTGGTGGCGTCGGGCAGGTAGGTCTTGAGGCCCTCGCGGATGAGCGCGTCGGTCTTGGTGTCGACGGCCGAGGTGGAGTCGTCCAGGATCAGCACCTTGGGGCGCTTGAGCAGGGCGCGCGCGATGCACAGGCGCTGCTTCTGGCCGCCGGAGACGTTGGTGCCGCCCTGCTCGATGTAGTAGTCGTACTGCTTGGGCAGGCCCTGGATGAACTCGTCGGCCTGCGCGAGCTTGCAGACCTCCACGAGCTCGTCGTAGGTCGCGTCGGGGTTGCCCCAGCGCAGGTTCTCCTTGATGGTGCCCGAGAAGAGCACGTTCTTCTGCAGCACCACGGCCACGTTGTTGCGCAGGAACTCGAGGTCGTAGTCGCGCACGTCCACGCCGCCGACCTTCACGGAGCCCTCGGTGACGTCGTAGAGGCGGCTGATGAGGTTCACGAGCGAGGTCTTGGCAGATCCCGTGCCGCCCATGACGCCGATCGTCTCGCCGCTTCTGATGTGCAGGTCGATCTCTGCGAGGGCGCGGTGCTCGGCCTTCTCGGAGTACTTGAAGGTAACGTGGTCGAAGTCGATCGAGCCGTCGCGCATCTCGGTCTCGGGGTGGGCGGGGTTCTTGATCGTGGGCTCGGTGGTGAGGACCTCGCAGATGCGCTCGGCGCTCTCCTGGGCCATCGTGATCATGGCGAAGACCATCGAGACCATCATGAGGGCCATGAGGATCATGAAGCCGTAGGTGGTGAGCGCGGAGAGCTGGCCCACGTTCAGCAGGCTGCCGCGGCTGGAGATGATGAGGTAGCTGCCGAACTGCAGCACCACGGCAAAGACGGCATAGACCGCGAAGTTCATCATCGGCGTGTTGAGCGCGAGGATCTTCTCGGCGCGGGTGAAGTCGGCGCAGACGTCCTGGGCGGCGCGGCCGAACTTCTCCTTCTCATAGTCCTGGCGCACGTAGCTCTTGACGTCGCGCATGCCGGTGACGTTCTCCTCGATGGACTCGTTGAGGGCGTCGTACTTGTGGAAGACCGAGCGGAAGATCGGGTGCACGGTGCGGATGACCTTGTAGAGGCCAAAGCCCAGGATCGGCACGATGACCACAAAGACGAGCGCCAGCGGGCCCGCCATGATGAACGACATCACGATGCCCGCGAGCAGAAGGAACGGGCAGCGGATGGCGGTGCGGATGACCATCATGTAGGCGAGCTGCACGTTGGTGATGTCCGTGGTGAGGCGCGTCACGAGCGAGCTCGACGAGAACTGGTCGATGTTGGCGAAGCTGAAGCGCTGCACCGCGGCGAAGGCGTCGTGGCGCAGGTTCATGGCAAGGCCGCACGAGGCCTGGCTGCACGTGACGCCGGCTCCGATGCCAAAGGCGAGCGACGCGAGCGCCATGGCCACGAGGACGCCCGCGTAGGGCAGCAGCTTGGGCAGGCCCGCGCCGGCCTGGATCGAGTTGATGAGCTGGGCGGTCACAAACGGGATCGCCACCTCCATCACGACCTCGCCGGAGACGATGATCGGCGTGGCGACCGACGCCCCCTTGAACTCGCGGATGCTCTTCGCGAGCGTCCGGACGACCTCGCGCCCGCTCATGCCCGCTTCTTCTCTCTGCTTTCGTTTCATGTGACTCCTTTCGACAAGGAGTCATTGTGCGACGCCGCGGGGGAGCTTTCAAGGTACCGTGCGATTTATCTCACGGTACCTAACAAAATCTGCACCTTACGTCATCGGCGTGGGGCGGGGTGCGGGGCGCGGCGGCGCCGGCGCCCCTTCAGAACGCCCGGCCCCTGGGGCTCTCCTGACATGTAAAGGAGGAAATGGGCAGGTCGGGAGTGTGGGCTTACAAACGATGGCTTCTGTAAGGAGCTCTGTAAGCCCAACGTAAGGCGCTGTCAGCCTCCTGTAATGCATCGGAAACGTTGCGGGGGCGGTGGTGGGGGCGTCCTAGGATGCCACTTGAAACGGCCCGGCATGCGCACGGGTCACATCCTTGGGAAGGAGAAACATGTCTGATCTCTCTCGTCGTCAGTTCCTCGGCCTCACCGGCGCCGTCGCCGCCGTGGCCGGCCTCGGCCTCGCTGGCTGCGGCTCCACCACCGAGCCCTCGGGTGACGACGCAACCTCCACGCTGACCGGCTCGATCTCCTGCTCCGGCGCCACCTCGTTCCAGCCGCTCGTGGAGAAGGCCTCCGACGCCTTCTGCGAGGCCAACCCGGACGTCTCCATCGCCATCGCCGCCGGCGGCTCCGGCCAGGGCCTCTCCCAGATCGCCGAGGGCTCCGTGCAGATCGGCCGCTCCGACGTCTACGCCGAGACCAAGCTCGAGCCCGAGCAGTGCGAGGGCCTCGTTGACAACCAGGTCTGCATCGTGGGCATGGGCCCGATCGTGAACGCTGGCGTTGACGTCGACGACCTCACGCTCGACCAGCTCAAGGGCATCTTCCTCGGCCAGATCACCGACTGGTCCGAGGTCGGCGGCACCGCGGGCGCCATCCAGGTCATCCAGCGCGAGGCCGGCTCCGGCACCCGCGCCACCTTCGAGGACGCCGTCCTCGCCGGCGAGGCCGCCCCGGACAGCTTCCGCCCGGTCGCCGAGGTCGACTCCTCGGGCACCGTCGTCGAGCAGGTCGCCGCGACCGAGGGCTCCATCTCCTACGTCGCCTTCAACTACATGGAGGGCGACGGCATCAAGGCCCTCACCGTCGACGGCGTCGAGCCCACCCAGGAGAACGTCGAGAGCGGCGACTTCACCATCTGGGCCTACGAGCACATGTACACCCGAGAGGACGAGGACGAGTCCACGGCTCCCGTGACCAAGGCCTTCATCGAGTTCATGATGTCCGACGACTTCGCCGCCACGGTGGTGGAGGAGGGCTTCATCCCGATGGGCAACATGAAGGTCAAGAAGGACGCCGACGGCACCATCTCCGCCGCGTAGCGACACCTGCCCTCCCTGGTGGCGGCATCCCTCGCACGGGGGATGCCGCCATCTCCCTGACCTGACGAGAAAGGCTCCTCCATGGCACACCTCATGCCCAAGCGGAGGCTCGAGAACATCGGCCTGTCCATCACAGGCCTCTGCGTCGCGCTCGTCGCGCTCGTCGTCGTCACGCTGATCTTCATGGTGGCCCAGCAGGGCCTCACCACCTTCTTCGTGGACGGCGTCAACCCGATCGAGTTCCTCTTCGGACAGAACTGGATCCCCGAGCAGGAGCGCTACGGCGCGCTGCCCATGATCGTGGGGTCCTTCTCAGTCACGCTGCTCTCGACCCTCTTTGCCCTGCCCATCGCGATCGGCTCGGCGATCTTCGTCGTTGAGGTCGCGCCCGGCTTTGGCCGCCGCGTCTTTCAGCCCTTCATCGAGCTGCTCGTGGGCATCCCCTCGGTCGTCTACGGCGTCCTCGGCCTCTACGTGATCAACTCGCTGATCAAGGCCATCTTCGGCGAGGCGGCGCCCACGGGCGCGGGCATCCTTTCCGGCTCGATCGTGCTGGCGATCATGATCCTCCCCACGATCACCACGCTCTCGATGGACGCCCTGCGCGCGGTGCCCAACCAGTACCGCGAGGGCTCCTACGCCCTTGGCTGCACGCGCTGGCAGACCACCTGGCACGTGGTCCTCAAGAGCGCGCTGCCCTCGCTCATGACGGCCGTCATCCTGGGCATGACCCGCGCCTTCGGCGAGACCCTTGCCGTCCAGATGGTCATCGGCGGCGTCGAGCGCTCCATGCCGACCGGCCTTCTCGACCCGGCCTCCACGCTCACCGCGGCCCTCACGGCGGGCCTCTCCAACGCCACCTCGGGCTCGGTCTACTACCACGCCCTCTGGTCGCTCGGCCTCATCCTTCTCGTCATGTCGCTCGTCTTCATCATGATCATCCACCTGATCGGTAGGAAGGGGGCGAAGGCCAATGGCTAGCGAGCTCTCCCGCACGGACCTCCTCGACGCGCACGTCCGGCGCATCGATCGGCAGGACAAGATCGCCACCGGCGTCCTCACCGCCATCGTGGGCCTCGTGATGCTGCTCGTCGTGGCCATCATCGCCTACATCCTGGTCCGCGGCGCCGGCCGCGCGCTCACGCCGGGCTTCCTCACCAACCCCTACAACGACGACGTCGTCGCCGGCATCGTCTACCAGCTGTGGGACTCGTTCTACCTTCTGATCGTCACGCTCGTCATCTCGGTGCCCATCTCGCTGGGCGCGGCCATCTTCCTCGTGGAGTACGCGCCCGACAACTGGGTGACCGCGGCGGCCAAGACGGCCATCGAGACGCTCTCGAGCCTGCCCTCGATCGTCGTCGGCATGTTTGGCTCGCTCTTCTTCGTGGTGACGCTCGGCTGGAAGATCTCCATTCTCGCCGGCGCCTGCGCCCTCACGATGTTCAACATCCCCATCCTCGTGCGCACCATCCAGCAGGCGCTCGAGGACGTGCCCCGCAGCCAGCGCGACGCCGCGCTCGCCATGGGCCTCACGCGCTGGGAGACCACCATCAACGTGCTGCTCCCGGCCGCCATGCCGGCCATCGTCACGGGCATCGTGCTCTCGGCCGGGCGCGTCTTCGGCGAGGCGGCGGCGCTCATCTTCACCGCGGGCTCGGCCCCGGCGCGCCTGAACTTCGCCAACCCGTTCAACTTCATGAGCCCGACCTGCCCCTTCAACATCTTCCGGCCCGCCTGCTCGCTCGCCGTCTACATCTGGCGCCTCACCTCCGAGCCCACGGCCGGCTCCACCGAGATCGTCTGGGGCACCGCCACGGTCCTTCTCGTCTGCGTGCTCCTGTTCAACCTGCTTGCCCGTCTGCTCGGCAAGCTCCTCTCGAGGAGGCTGACCGCCGAATGACCGACATCACCACCTCCCGGACGACCTCCGGCCGGCCCCTGCTCTTCACCCGTGACGTGACGGTCACCTACGACCTTGCGCACGAGGCGCTCCACAAGACGAGCCTCTCCTTCGAGGCGGGCCAGGTAACGGCCCTTATCGGCCCGTCGGGCTGCGGCAAGTCCACGTTCCTGCGCTGCCTCAACCTCATGAACCGCGAGATTCCCAAGTGCTCCGTCGGGGGAGAGATCCACTATCACGGGCATGACATCAACACGCCCAAGGAGAACCTCTTCGAGCTGCGCAAGTCCATCGGCATGGTCTTCCAGCAGCCCACGCCGTTTCGCAAGTCCATCCGCGAGAACATCCTCTTTGCGCCCAAGAAGCACGGTCGCGTCCGCACCAAGGCGGAGGAGGACGAGCTTGTGGAGACGTCGCTTCGCCAGGCGGCGCTCTGGGACGAGGTGAAGGACAAGCTCCGCCAGTCCGCCCACGCCCTCTCCGGCGGCCAGCAGCAGCGCCTCTGCATCGCGCGCACCCTGGCCATGAAGCCGGACGTGGTCCTCTTCGACGAGCCCTGCTCGGCGCTCGACCCCATCTCCACCTTTGCCATCGAGGAGACCATCCGCGACATCGCCTCCACGGGCATCTGCGAGATCATCGTCACGCACAACATGGAGCAGGCCACGCGCGTCTCCGACCGCACCGCCTTCTTCTACGTGGGCGACATGGTCGAGACGGGTCCCACGCAGCAGATCTTCTCGGACCCGCACGACCAGCGCCTCATCGACTATCTGACGGGCCGCTTCGGCTAGGAGGGGAGGAACATGGACACGAGCAACCTCAGCGGCTCCCACCGCGGCATCGCGGACGCCGAGACGGCGATCTCAATCCGCGACTTCAACCTGTGGTACGGGGACTTCCAGGCCCTGAAGGGCATCAACCTGGAGATCCCCCGGAACCGCGCCACCGCCTTCATCGGCCCGTCCGGATGCGGCAAGTCGACGCTGCTGCGCACGTTCAACCGCATGTGCGACTTTGTCGAGTCCGTGCGCACCGAGGGCACGATCGAGTTTGACGGGAAGGACATCTTCCAGATGGACGCCAACGCCCTGCGCGTCTACGTGGGCATGGTGTTCCAGCACCCCAACCCGTTCCCCATGAGCATCCGGGAGAACATCCTCTACGGGCCCCGGCGCCAGCGTCGCGTCTCCAAGGCCGAGGGCGACGAGATCTGCGAGCGCTGCCTCACGCGCGCCGCGCTCTGGGACGAGGTCAAGGACAAGCTCGACAAGAGCGGCCTCGGCCTCTCGGGCGGCCAGCAGCAGCGCCTCTGCATCGCGCGCGCCCTGGCCACCGACCCCGAGATCTTGCTCATGGACGAGCCCACCTCGGCCCTCGACCCCATCTCGACGAGTATGGTCGAGCAGCTCATGGGCGAGCTCGCGGTCGACCACACGGTGGTCGTCGTGACCCACAACATGCAGCAGGCCACGCGCGTGGCGGACAAGACCGCCTTCTTCTATCTGGGCGAGCTCGTCGAGGAGGGCCCCACGCGGGAGCTCTTCGGCAACCCCCGCCAGCAGCGCACGCAAGAGTATCTCTCAGGGAGGTTCAGCTAATGGTCATCAGCACCCGAACCAAGTTCACCGAGCAGCTCGACGAGGTCGAGGGCTACATCAGGCGCTTTGGCGAGAAGACCGTCGCGGACGTGCGCGCCGCGGGCCTTGCGGCCACGGGCGACAAGGGCGCGGCCGGCGGCGTCATGGGCGGCCGCAAGGCGGAGGACCGCCTGCGCTCCGCCATCGAGAACACCTGCCTCGACATCATGCTCCTCCAGCAGCCCCTCATCGGCGAGGACCTGCGCTTTGTGAGCGGCGCCTTCCGCATGGTGAGCGACCTCTCGCACATCGACTCCATGACGCGCGACGCGGTCTTTCTCGTCGAGGAGATTCCCGAGAAGGCGGCCAGCAAGCTCGAGGGGGAGTTCCGCAAGCTGAGCGAGGGCGCGGCCGACATGGTCGACAAGGCCGTGCGCGCCTTCTGCGCTGCCGACGTCGAGCTCGCGCAGCAGGTCATGGAGGCGGACGCGGCCGTGAACGAGCTCTACGCCACCGCCGAGGAGAAGCTCGTCTCGCTCATCCGCGACGGCAAGCCCTCCGCGCAGTCCCTGCCGGAGCTCCTCATGGTGGCCAAGTACTTCGAGCGCATGGGCGACCTCGCCAAGCGCATCGCCGCCTGGGCGGTCTTCCGCGTGACCGGCGAGCACACCGTCGCCGAGAAGGCAAGCCACCTGCAGGCGGCCCAGGAGCAGTAGTAGGATAGGGGAGAGAGGGACGACGTTTGGAGGAGTGCGGCGTGGTCTACTACGTGGAGGACGACAAGAACATCAGGGAGCTCACGGTCTATGCGCTTGGCCAGGGAGGCATCGAGGCCCGGGGCTGCGCGGATGACGCCGAGTTCCGCCGGGCCTGCGCCGAGCGCCGACCCGACGCCGTCCTTCTTGACATCATGCTCCCCGACACCGACGGTCTCGAGATCCTGACGCGCCTGCGCCGGACGCCGGGCCTCTCCAACGTCCCCGTGATGATGCTCACCGCCAAGGACACCGAGCTCGACACCGTGAAGGCGCTCGACTCCGGGGCCGACGACTACCTCTCCAAGCCCTTCGGGATGATGGAGATGGTGAGCCGCACCCGCGCCCTCCTGCGCCGCGCCGGCCGCGAGCAGGCCGCGCAGGAGGAGCCGAGCTCGCTTGTGTCCGGCGACGTCTGCCTCTGGCCCGACCGCCGCGAGGTCACGGCCGGCGGGCGCGAGGTCCAGCTCACCATGCGCGAGTTCGACCTCCTGGAGTTCCTCATGCGCTCGCCCGGCGTGGTCTTCTCGCGCGAGACCCTCCTCCAGCGCGTCTGGGGCTGGGACTTCGACGGGGGCTCGCGCACCGTCGACGTTCACGTGCAGCAGATCCGCGCCAAGCTCGGTGACTCCTCCGACCTCATCGAGACCGTCCGCGGCGTGGGCTACCGCGTCCGGGGATAGGCGGGCGCGTGGTCAGGGAGCCGGGAGCAAAGGGCTCGCTCTCAAGGCGCGTCTTCGCGGCGCTCGTCGCCGCCTGCGCGGTCGTCGCCGTGGTGGTGACGGCCGCGGCGTCCGTTCTCTACCAGTCCGCCTTCCTCGCCGACGAGCACGACCAGCTCGCGGGGGAGTGCCGGACGGTGGCGTCGCTTCTCGACGGCACCGACGGCGCCTCCGTGCTCGAGGGGCTCGACTTCGCGGGGATCCGCGTGACGCTCGTCGCGCCCGACGGCACGGTGACCTACGACAGCCTGACCGATGCCTCCACGCTCGAGAACCACGCCTCGCGCCCCGAGGTGGCGGCGGCGCTCTCCACGGGCGTGGGCTCCTCCGACCGTGCGAGCGAGACCTCCGGCTACGTGAGCCTCTACGAGGCCGTGCGCCTGGAGAGCGGCGAGGTCCTGCGCCTGTCCGTGGACCGCGCGGGCGTGGCGGCCTTCCTCATGCAGGACGTGGCGCTGCTTGCGGCGCTCGCGCTCGTGGTGGTGGCGATGAGCTGGCTCGTCTCGCGCCGGCTGGCCGACCGCTTCGTGCGGCCGATCCTTGAGATCGACCCGTCCGTCGGCGACGGGGTGGCCCCCTACGAGGAGCTCGACCCGCTCGTCACGCGCCTGAACGAGCAGCACGACGAGCTCATGCGCCGCATGGAGGAGATACAGGACGCCGCCGACATGCGCCGCGACTTCACGGCCAACGTCACGCACGAGCTCAAGACGCCGATCGCCTCCATCTCGGGCGCCGCCGAGCTCATCCGGGACGGCATCGCGCGGCCGGAGGACGTGAGCGGCTTTGCGGGGCGCATCTACGACGACGCGCAGCGGCTCTCCCTGCTCGTGAGCGACATCCTCACCCTCTCCAAGCTCGACGAGTCCGAGCGCGCGGGCGACCGCGAGGTCTTTGGGCGGGCGGAGACCGTCGACCTCATGTCCGTGGCGACCGACGTCGTGGGGCGCCTGCGCGACCGGGCGCTGCGCAAGAACGGCGTCACGGTGAACCTCTCGGGCATCTCGACGCCGCTTTTGGGCAACGCGCGGCTGCTCGACGAGCTCGTGAGCAACCTCGTGGAGAACGCCGTGCGCTACAACCGCCCCGGCGGCAAGGTCTTCGTGTGGGTGCTGCCCCAGGGCGGGCACCCCTGCCTGCGCGTCTCCGACACCGGCATCGGCATTCCCGAGGAGGCGCAGGCCAAGGTCTTCGAGCGCTTCTACCGCGTGGACAAGGGGCGCAGCCGCGACATGGGCGGCACGGGCCTGGGCCTTGCCATCGTCAAGCACGCCGCCACCTACCACGGGGCCGACATCCGCCTCGAGAGCGTCGTCGGCAAGGGGACCTCTATCACCGTGACGTTCCCGCGTTGACGCAAGGGGGCGGCCCCTGTCGCCGCTCTCAGGCGATGATGGGGCCTGTTGGGCGGCGATCGACGGCGTCGACACTCGCGATGCGCTGCTGGGGGGCGGGCCTAGCTAAGTCGCAGCTCCCAGAGGTTCGACCAGCCGGGCAGCGGCAGCCCCGGGTAGGGGAGCCAGACCGGCCGGTGCCGCGTGAGGCCGCGCGCGGCGTAGAGCGCGTTGGCCGGCACGTTGGCCACGTTCGTGTTGAGGCGCACCACGCGAGCCCCCAGCTCCCGCGCCCCCCGCACGCCGGCGACGAGCAGGGCGTCGGCCACGCCGCGCCCGCGCGCCGCGGGGTCCACGGCGAGGAGGTGCCAGCACGCCACGTCCTTCTCGGCCCGCCGTCCCCACGAGGGGCCGCCGAGCCCGGAGCCGTGCCCGGGGGCGGTGCCGTCCCCCATGTCGGCGTCGTGGTCCACGGCCACGGCGCCGAGAAGGGCGGCGTCGTCCGCGGGCCTGCCGTCGCGCACGGCCGCGGCGTCGAAGGCGCCCCAGTACGCGCCTGCGGCCAGGAGCTCTGCCGCCATCCCGATGGGCGGCCACACGTCCTGCACCCAGCCCGAGGTCCCGGGCTCGGCGTCCACGCGCCGGTAGAGACCCTCGAGCCTCTCGGCCCAGCGTCCCGAGACGGGGATGCGGCAGACGGCGATGCCGGCGGGCTGCTCGATGGCGCGGCGGGGGTGCCGCACGTCGTTCCTCTCGACCGTGGCCAGAAGCTCGCGCGCCACGGCGGCGGGCGCCATCTTGGGCAGGTTGTGATCAATCCCGGGTTCCACCACCTTGCGGGCGCCGGGGATGGCCGCCACGATGCGGTCCGTCTCCTCGGGGAGGATCTCGTCGAACTCGCCCACCATCACGGTGACAGGGCAGCCCACGGAGGCAAGCGAAGCGGCGTCAATTTGCGGGTTCTCCACCATGAGCTGTAGGAGCTCCGCGATCTGCGCGGACTCGGCGGGCGAGGGTACGGGCGTCCCGTCCTCGAGCGTGGCGCCCTCGAAGCCCTCCTCGGCCCAGCGGCGGTTCTCCGCCGCGGCGAAGGCCATCCAGTCGGTGTCCTCCTTGGGCAGCCCCGCGGGCGTGAGGTTGGCCCCGAGCGCGGTGAGCGAGAGCACGTGCGCGCCCCAGTCGCGAGCGAGGAGGAGCCCCAGGATGCCGCCGTCGGAGAAGCCGAGCACGTGGACCTGCGCCACGCCGAGCCGCGCGCAGGCCTCGATGGCGTCCGCGGCCATGAGCTCGTAGGTGAGCGGCCGCGCTGCGCCGCGCGTGCTCGCGCCCTGCGCGCGCGAGTCGAGCGCCACGACGGAGCGGCCGCTCGCGCACACGGCGTCGATCACGGGGCCAAAGATGCCGTGCTCCTCGCCGTTGCCGTGCAGCATGAGCACGGGCGGCACGGAGAGGTCGATGCCAAAGGGCGTCCCCGGCTCGTCAGCCACGCCCGCCGGCGCGTAGACCCAGGCCACGATCGTGGCGCCGTCCGGCATTGGGCACTCCACGCGCGCCGCGAGCGGCGTGGCCGGCAGAGCATACGGCCTCGGAACATGCACGGGCGGCGGGGTGGGGGTCATGTGGGTTCCCTTCGGTAAGACGGGCCGATCAAGTGCGGGCGGGCGAGAAGGTCCGCCGCGAGTTCCGCAGCCGCGCTCTTTGCGGCGAGGACTGCCTGAGCGCCGGATCTTCTCGCCCGCCCTTCTCGCTACTTGGAGCGAACCTGCGACGGGTGCTTCTCGAAGAAGTCGTAGCGCGGGGGCAGGGGCACGATCTTGTGCTCCTCGGGCGCCTCGCCGAGGGCGGAGGCCAGCTCAACGGGCCCCTCGAAGGCGTGCTCCCAGCTGAAGAACAGCTCGGGCGAGAAGCCCAGGTGCTCGCAGATCTTCTCGCAGCCCGAGGGGACGGCCGGGTGCATGAGCAGGGCCGTCGTGCGCAGCGCGCAGAAGGCGTCGGCAAGGGCCGCCTCGTAGGCGGCGTCGTCTCCCTTGGCGGCCTTGGAGGCGTCGTCCCAGCGCTTGTTGGCCGCGCGGCAGAACTCCTCGGCCACCGCGAGGGCACCGTGCGCGTCAAACCCGTGCGCGCAGCGCTCAAAGGCGAGCGTGGCCTCGCGCGCGGCGTCCGTGGCCTCGGCGCTCGGCGTGACGGCGGGCAGGTGCGCGTCGCAGACGTTGGCGGCGCCGTAGAAGCAGCTGCGCGCCAGGCGGTTGAAGATGTTGGTGAGGAAGGCGCTCTCCTTGAGGGCGGGGTCCACCACGCGCGGGTCGTCGCGGACGAGCACGTCCTCGCCGGTCTTCTTGTCCTTGTGGCTGACGGACGTGTCGAAGGCCTTGGGGTTGAAGGAGACGGCCTTCTGGTCCAGGCCCAGGGACAGCCAGTGCGCGCGCAGCTGCTCGGGCGTGTAGTGCTCCAGGAGCTCGGCGGCCATCGGCGGCGCGATCTTTCCGGAGCTCGAGGCCTTCTTGTTCATGAACAGGATGTGGTAGTTGGCCACGGGGACGTCCTGCGTGAGGCCCCAGCCGAGCGCCTCCCAGAGCGCGGGCTGCGCCACGCAGTAGAAGTAGATGTTGTCCTGGCCGATGAACTGGTAGACGCGGGCGTCGTCCGCGCACCACCAGTCGTGCCAGTCACGGCTGGAGTAGCGGCCGTCCTCGGCGAGGCCGAGCGCCGTCTGCGTGAAGGAGATGGGCGCCCACAGGCTCTCCGGCCACACCCACACGGTGAGGCCCTCGGTGCCGTCGAGCGCCGGCGCGGGAACGCCCCACTCGATGTTGCCGGTGATGCGCAGCGGAAGCAGGCACTTGCCCGTGCGGAAGCGCACGCCCGCGGCGTCGAGGACCTCGCGGGCGCGGTCGCGCGCCTCCCAGCCCGAGAACGTGAGCGAGAAAGACTGCTGGCCGCCCTCGGCCTCCGTGAGCGTGTGCTCGGGAAGCTCGGCGGCAACGGCGTCGTAGGCCTCGCGGAACTTGGTCTGGACGTAGATCACCGGGTCGACGAGGCTCTCGCGCACGGTCTTGGTGACCACGGCGCGCACCTGCGGGTCTGCGTCCCACTCGTCCATGAGGCGCTCGAGCTCCTCCCGGAAGGCCGGCAGGTCGAAGTACCAGTTGTCAACCGGCCGCAGCTCGGGGGTGGTGCCGGTGAGCTGCGAGACGGGCGCGATGAGCTCCTCGGGGTCGAACTGGTGGCCAAGGTCGCACTCGTCGGCGTAGGCCTTCTCGGACTTGCAGCCGCGCACGGGGCAGCGGCCCTGGACCTGGCGGCCGTTGAGAAACGTGCCGGCCTCGACGTCATAGAACTGGCGCGTGGTCAGGCGGTGCAGGTGGCCGCGCTCGTGCAGGCGGCGGATGAGCTCGTCGGTGAGGCGGGCGTGGACGTCTGCCGCGGGCGGGAGGCCCGAGCCCGCAAAGAGGTCGAGCGAGATGCCGTAGGCGTCGAGCGCCGCCTTCTGGGCGTCGTGGTTGGCGCGCACGTAGTCCTCGATCGTGCCCTGGTAGCCCTCGTTCTCCACCTTCTTGCGGAAGCCCTCCGCGATGGGCGAGCCGTAGCAGTCCGTGCCAGAGACAAAGAGCACGTTCTCGGGCCCGATGCGGTCGCGCAGGAACCGGGCGAAGAAGTCGGCGGGCACAAAGACGCCGCCGATGTGGCCGAAGTGCAGGTTCTTGTTGCCGTACGGCATGCCGCCGGTGATGACGGCGCGCCGTGGGAAGCTCGGGCGGGTGTCGGGCATGGACGCTCCTTCTCGTTGGGTGTAGCCCTCATATTCTCGCACTTCTCGGCGCGGGCGCCAACGGTCCGCCGGGCACGGGCGGCGCGGGCGCGTTTGGCGCGGACGCCTCGCGCACAGCCGCGCTTTCGGCGCCGCGCCTTCGATGCCGAAAGCGTGAGCTTCGACGAGTTTCTGAGAGAAGCTCACTCAAAGTCACGTTCTTCTCGCTCGAGGCGTGACTTCGAGCGAGTTTGCGGCGCCAGCTCACTGAAAGTCACGCTTTCAACCCCCAGAGCGTGACTTCGAGCGAACTTTCGCTGCCGGCTCGTTAAAACTCACGCTTTGGGTTCCAGCGCGTGACTTCGAGTGAGTTGACGAGAATGACCTCGCGCAAAGTCACGCTTCCGGCGCGGGAAGCGTGAGCTTCAGCGAGTTTATGAGAGAAGCTCACTCAAAGTCACGTTCTTCTCGCCGAAGCGTGACTTCAAGCGAGCTGACGTCGCCGGCTCACACAAACTCACGCTTTCGACCCCCGGAGCGTGACTTCGAGCGAGCTGGCGGCGCCGGCTCACGCAAACTCACGCCGCGCCCGGCGAGAAGAACGCGCTCCCGCGGCGTCGCCTATACTGGGCGCATGAGATCGCTGGCGCACATCGACGTGCTCGGGAACGCGGAGCTGCAGGGGAGCATCATGCGGCTCTCCCTTGCCGCCTTCGTCGCGGGGCTTGTCCTCGCGATCGCAGCGGCGCTCGTCACGGGCGCCGACGGAGGCGCGGCGGCGAGTCCGTGGTGGTGGGTCGCGCTCGTCGGCCTCACGGCGGCGGCCCTCCCCGTCCACGAGCTCGTGCACGGGGCGGCGTTCAAGCTGCTCTGCCCGGGCTGTCGCGTGACCTTTGGCCTCAAGGACGCCTTCCTCTACACGTGCGCCCACGGCGCCACGCTCGCGCGCGGCCGCATGGCGGTGGTGCTGCTCGCGCCGGCGGCGCTCGTCACGGCGGCGCTTGCGGCCGGCGCCCTCGCCGCGGGGTGCCCCACGCTTGCGGTGCTGCTCGCGTCGCTTCACCTGGCGGGGTGCGCGGGCGACGCCCTCATGGCGGCCGCGGCCCTGCGCGAGCCCGCGTGCACGCACGTGCGCGACACCGACACGGGCGTGGAGCTGCTCTCGGACGCCGCGTGAGGCCGTGGCTATACTGTTCGTCGACGCACCGACTGCTCGCACTGCCCGCACGCGCCGTCTGCCCGCGCTACCTGCCCGCACCGCCGCCACACGCCGGCAAGAGCCGCCAAGAAGAACGGGGGACCCACGATGACGCCGCTTTTGCTGCACGCGTGCTGCGGGCCGTGCTCGCTCGAGCCTCTGCGCCTCCTGCGCGAGGAGGGCTTTGAGCCCACGATTCTCTGGACCAACCCCAACATCCAGCCCGTCTCCGAGTGGCGTCGGCGCCTGGACACGCTGAGCGCCTGGGCGGCGGAGGTGGCCCATGTGGACGTCATCGTGGCGGGGGACGACCGCGCCCTCTGGGAGCGCGCCTGTGCGCCCGCGGGCTTTGACCGGGAGCGCCGCTGCCGCGCCTGCTACGCTCTGCGGCTCGCCGAGGCGTGCCGCGTCGCGCGCGAGCGGGGCTTCGAGCACATCTCCACGACGCTCGCGGTCTCGCCCTACCAGCTCTTTGACGCCTGCGGGGAGATTCTCGCCGCCACGGCCGCGGCCCACGGCCTCACGCCGGTCTGGCGCGACTTCCGCCCGTATTACCCCGAGGCCACGCGCGAGTCCCGCGAGCTGGGCATGTATCGCCAGAACTACTGCGGCTGCCGCTTCTCCGCCGCCGAGGCGGCAATCGAGCGCCACGAGGCCCGCGACGCCCGCAAGCGCGCAAGGGCGGAGAGGCGCTCGGAGGGCGCGGCCGGAAGGGGGAGCGCCCAGCAACTATAGAGCGGCCCTGGTCCGACGTGCTCGCGCGGGACGCGCGGCCGCCGCCCGGCTCCGTTCACGACGAGGCGGTCGGCCCGTCGGGTCCAAGATTGTCGCCTTCGCCGACGACCCCAAGTGACGACCCCAAGTTGTAAGGGTTTTGGCAAGTCGGGGTTCTTCTCGCCGGACGGGCGTCCCGCTGCCGTAAGGTGGGGTGTCACGAGAAAAGCCCCGAAGCGAGAAGGACGGTGGGACCATGATCGAGTACCTCAAGACAGGCACCGACGGCACGATGGAGCGGCTGGAGGCGCCGGAGACCGGCTGCTGGGTCAACGCCGTCGCTCCCACGGCCGAGGAGCGAGAGCTGCTGGAGCGCGAGCTCGGCGTGCTGCCGGAGTTCGTGGGCTCCGCCCTCGACGAGGAGGAGACCTCCCGCATCGACTACGACGACGACGCCAACCAGATCTTTGTGATCGTGGACTACCCCACGGTCGAGGAGGACGGCGCCCCCGCGCGCGGCTCGCTGCCGCTCCAGTACGACACCATGCCGCTCTCCATGGTGTTCCTGCGGGACCGCGGGATGTTCGTCACCATCTCCATCCTCGACAACCCCGTGGTCTCCGATCTTGCGGCAGGGCGCATCCGCAACGTGGACACCCACTACCGGACGCGCTTCCTGCTGCAGATGCTCCTGCGCGTGAGCCAGCTCTACCTTCTCTACCTGCGCCGCATTGACCGGCTGTCCTCCCATACCGAGGCGCGCCTCCACGCCTCGGTCAGAAACGAGGAGCTCATCCAGATGCTCAACCTCGAGAAGTCGCTCGTGTACTTCTCGACCTCGCTCAAGTCCGACGAGGTGACGCTCAACAAGATCGCCCAGGGGCGCATCATCCCGCTCTACGAGGACGACCAGGACCTGCTCGAGGACGTGCTCGTCGAGGTGCACCAGGCCATCGAGATGGCCAACATCTACTCGGGCACCCTCTCCGGCACCATGGACGCCTTTGCGAGCATCATCTCCAACAACCTCAACATCGTGATGAAGGTGCTCTCCGTCATCACGATCGTGATGGCGATCCCCAACATCATCTTCGGCTTCTACGGCATGAACGTGGACCTTCCCTTCGACGGGGTCCCGTTCTTTGACAACTGGGCGTTCCCGATCGTCATCGCCGCCGTGTGCTGTCTGGTGGCCGCCTGGATCTTCAAGCGCAAGGGGATGTGGCACTAGCGAGAGGGGCCCGGGGCTCCCGGCCCCGCCGCCGGTGGTATCGTAGACGGCTGGAAAACCGCCGAAAGGAATCCCATGCGCACCGACGACTTCGACTACCCGCTGCCCGACGAGCTCATCGCCCAGGCCCCGGCAGAGCCGCGCGACTCCTGCCGCCTGCTCGTGCTCCATCGCGAGGACGGCTCCGTGGAGCACCGCCGCTTCTCGGACATCCTCGAGTACCTGGAGCCCGGCGACCTCGTCGTGGCCAACCAGACGCGCGTCATGCCGGCGCGGCTCGTCGGCCGCAAGCGCGGCACCGGGGGAGTCTGCGAGACGCTGCTGCTCAAGCGGCGCGAGGACGTCGATGCGCTTGGCGGCGTGTGGGAGTGCCTGGTCAACCCCGGCAAGCGCCTGCGCCAGCCGGGCACCGTGATCGAGTACCGCGCGGGCGGCCTCCACGCGCCGGAGTCGGCGCCGGTGGTGCTCACCGGTGAGATCGTCGACTTCGTCGAGGGCAGCAAGGGCGGCCGGCTCGTGCGCTTCTCGCCGGCGGGGGAGAGGGCCGACGGCACGCCGCGCACGCTCGACGAGGCCATCCACGCGGCCGGCCACGTGCCGCTGCCCCCCTACATCACGCAGTACGAGGGCGACCCCGAGAAGTACCAGACGGTCTACGCCATGACGGAGGAGCACTCCGCCGCGGCGCCCACGGCCGGGCTCCACTTCACGCCCGAGCTCATCGAGCGGATCCGCGAGAGGGGCGTGGGCTGGGCGACGGTCGAGCTCGAGGTGGGGATAGACACCTTCCGCCTGGTCACGGAGGACGACCCGACCCAGCACGTCATGCACACCGAGCGCTACCACGTCTCCCGGGAGGTCGTCGACGCGATCCACGCCACCAAGGCGGCGGGCCACCGCGTGATCGCCGTGGGCACGACCTCGGTCCGTTCGCTCGAGAGCGCGTGGGACCCGGACGCCGCGCCGAGCGTGCCGCCCGTGGCCGCGCGCCGCTTCGAGGCCGCGGCCGGCACCGGTGACGTCGTCGCGCGCGAGAACGCCACCACGAACCTCTACCTCATGCCGGGGTCGGACTTCCACGTGGTGGACGCCATGATCACGAACTTCCACGTGCCGCGCTCCACGCTCATGATGCTCGTCTCGGCCTTCGCCACGCGCGACCAGATCATGGCCGCCTACGCCGCCGCGATCGAGGAGCGCTATCGCTTCCTCTCCTTCGGCGACGCGATGCTCATCGTGTAGCCGCGCCCGCAGGCCCCCTAGCGCGTGGCGAGAAGGACCACCACGAGCACGAGAAGCGCCAGCGCAAGGACGATGACGGCGCCAAAGACGACGCGCTCGCGGCGCGTGCGGGCGCGCAGGTCGCGCTCGGCCTGGGCGAGCCCCTCGACGACCCCCTCCTGCCGGGAGACCTCGAGCCTTTTGCCCTCGACGCTTCCCCTCAGCCGCTCGGTCTCCTCGGGCGTCGCGTGGACGTCCTCGGCCTCGTCGAGCAGGGCCTGGGCCTGGTCGTGGCGCTCGGCGGCCTCGTCGTGGTCGGCCTTTGCCTCGTCGGCCCGCGTCCTGAGCTCGGCTATGCGCTCCTCGAGCGAGCGCTCCTCGGCGCGGTCGCGCTCGACCATCGCCTCGTACTCCTGACGGTGGGCCTCGTACTCCCGACGGGCCTCCTCGGCCTCGCGCTGGGCGCTCTCGAGCGACTTGTTCTGCGTCCAGAGGTGCGTCTGCGCCGCGTCGACGGCCGCCTGCGCCTCGCGCGTGGCAACGCCCACCTCGGCCCGCGCCGACTCGACGTGGGCAAGCTCGGCGGCGACCTCGCTCTGGAGCTGCGCGAAGGCGCTGCCGCCCCCCTCGCGCGTGCGGCTGAGCTCGTCCTGCGCCCTGCGCAGGCGCGCCTGGGAGCTGTCGACGGCGCGGTTGGCCGCGGCGATGCTCTGCTCTCGGCGGTCGGTCGCGCTGCGGACCTGCCCCTCGGCGGTCTTGACCGCCCGCCTGGCCTCGGCGACCACCCGCGTCGCGTCATCGAGCCGGCCGCGGGCCCCCTCGGTGAGGCGGCGATAGGGCCGCTGCTCGCGCTCGTGGCTCTCGCGCATGAGCTCGAGCTCCTTGGAGGCGCTCGCCGCCTCGCCCTCGAGCTCGTCCACGCGGGACCTCATGGCCTCGACCTTCTCGCCCGCCTCCCGTGCGACCTGGGACTGCTCGCGCACGATCTCGTCGTAGGAGCCCTCGACCTCCTCGCGACGGGCAAGGACGCGCTCCTCCTCCTCGAGCGCGTCGAGCATCGCGCGCAGCGTCCCGCGCGCCCCCGCGTGGCGCCGGGCCGCCTCGTGAACGCTCCTCACGGCCGTGAGGCCGCTCATGAAGGTCTCCGCCGCGCCGCTTGCCGCCCCGCGCGCCGCGTCGAGGACGTCCGTGCCTCCCGCACCCGCCTCGGACGGACCGTTTGCCCCCTTGTCGCGCCGCTCGTCGACGAATTCGTCCCCTCGTGGCTCGCCCATGCCAGCTCCTCTCATATTTACGCAGCTCAGGGGTCCCGTCATACAGGTCCTCGGAGCCGTGTTCCCCCGGCCTGCGCGCGTCCGCTTATCGCCTGAGTTCATACGTTCGGCCAGAACGCGCGTGTCAATCTGTTCCACGTTTGCTAGGATAGGCGATGTGGTTTTTCGGGGGATGCAGATATTCCCCGTCCGTTTGGGAATTTCTGGAAAGGGAGTCCGCAACATGGTTTCTAAGCAGACGAGCATCATCAACGCCACCGGCCTTCACGCCCGCCCCGCGTCCGTCTTCGTGACCGAGGCCAAGAAGTACCAGTGCAACGTCACCATCAAGAACGTCGACAAGGACTCCGCGCCCGTCAACGCCAAGTCCATCATGATGATTCTGGCCGCCGGCCTCGGCACCGGCACCAAGGTCGAGATTGCCTGCGACGGCGCCGACGAGCAGGAGGCCCTGGACGCCCTCATCGCCCTCATCGACTCCGGCTTCGGCGAGTAGTCGAGCGGCGACGCCCCATCATTTCTCGATGGTTCGACCCGGCGCCCCTGCGGCGCCGGGTCCTTTTGTGTAGGATGGGTCATTGTTTCGACTGCGAGGGGCCGGCGAGAAGGACGACGAGGTCCGCCGCGCGTTCTTGCCGCGCCCTTTGCGGCAGGCCGTCCGAGCGCCGGACCTCGTCCCCCTCTCGCCGGCCCCTCACATGAGGGAGGGCACCCATGGACCAGAGCCTGTTCAAGTACGACATCCTCGCCGAGGACCCGGCGACGCACGCGCGCGCGGGCGTCCTGCACACCCCCCACGGGGACGTCCCCACGCCGATCTTCATGCCCGTGGGCACCAAGGCCACGGTCAAGGGCCTCATGCCCTCGACCTTGCGCGAGCTCGGCACCAAGATCTTGCTCGCCAACACCTATCACCTCTCCATGCGCCCGGGCGCGGACCTCGTGGCCGAGATGGGGGGCCTCCACGGCTTCATGCGCTGGGACGGCCCCATCCTCACGGACTCCGGCGGCTTTCAGGTCTTCAGCCACGAGGAGTACTGCAAGCTTTCGCGCGACGGCGTGCGCTTCCGCGCCGTCGACTACGACGGGAAGTGGGTCTCCTGGACGCCCGAGGACAACATGGAGATCGCCCAGAAGCTCGGCGCCGACATCGTGATGCAGCTCGACCAGTGCGTGGGCTATCCGGCGCCGCGCCGCAAGGTTGAGCGTTCCGTGGAGCTCTCGAGCCTGTGGGCCGAGCGGTGCTATGCGGCCCATACCCGCCCGGACCAGGCGCTCTTTGGCATCGTCCAGGGAGGGATGCACCTCGACCTGCGCCTCAGGAGCCTGCGCCACCTCGAGGAGGCCGGCGACTTCCCGGGCTATGGCATCGGCGGCTACTCGGTGGGGGAGGACCACGAGACGATGTTCGAGACGCTCGAGCCGCTCGTCTCCGAGCACATGCCGCGGAGCAAGCCGCGCTACCTCATGGGCGTGGGCAACCCCACCACGCTCGTGCGCGCCGTCGCCTGTGGCGTGGACATGTTCGACTGCGTGCTGCCCACGCGCACGGCGCGCACGGGCTCGGCGTTCACGAGCGAGGGGCGCCTCAACTTCCGGCACGCCCGCTTCACGCACGACGCCCGCCCGATCGACGAGGCGTGCGACTGCCCCGTCTGCGCGGGCGGGTTCAGCCGCGCCTACCTGCACCATCTCGTCCGCCAGCACGAGATGCTCGCGGGCATCCTCATCTCCCAGCACAACATCCACTTCCTCCTCGACCTCATGCGGCGCGCCCGCGGGGCGGTGCTCGCGGGGACCTACGCGGCGTTTCTCTCCGACTGGATGGCATCGCCCGCCGCGCAGGACTGGTAGCGCCCGCCGCCCCCGGGCGCCGGGCGCGTCCGGGGGTTGCGCTATGATGGGTGCGATAGACAGCCGGCGCCATGCGCCCCACCCCAAAGAGGCACCCATGAGAGACAGCCTGCAGGCCTGCCCGGGCACCGCCCGGAGGGCCCCCTTCCGCGGACGCCGCGCGTCCGCCCAGCCCCGCACGCCCCGCGCGCCAAGGGGCGTGCGCTAGATGGCCGGGCTCGACGGCAGCCGCCGCTGGGCGGTGCTGCCCCACGACGAGGCGGCCGAGCGCGCGCTCGTCTCCGAGCTCGGGGTCCCCTCGCTCGTGGCCCGCGTGCTCGCCGCCCGCGGGCTCTCGGACCCTAAGGACTCCCGGGCCTTCATCACCCCGTCGCTCGCGCGCGACTGGTGCGACCCGCTCTGCATCCCCGGCATGGGCGAGGCGGCCGACCGCCTCGAGCGCGCGCTCGAGGCCGGCGAGACGATCGCGGTCTTCGGCGACTTCGACGTCGACGGCATGAGCTCGACCTGCCTGCTCACCCTGGCGCTGCGACGCATGGGCGCCGACGTCCACCCCTTCATCCCGCATCGCTTCGGGGAGGGCTACGGCCTCTCCCGCGAGGCGCTCGACCGCGTGCGCGCGAGCTGCGCGCCCGACCTCGTGGTGACCGTGGACAACGGCATCGCCGCGGCCCGCGAGGTGGCGTGGCTCGTGGGCGAGGGCGTCGACGTGGTGGTGACGGACCACCACGAGCCCGCCGACCTCGTCCCCGAGGGCGTCCCCGTGACGGACCCCAAGCTCTCGCCGGGGTGCCCCTCGCGCGAGCTCGCCGGCGCGGGGGTGGCCCTGAAGCTGGTCTGCGAGCTCGGGCGGCGCCGGGGCATGCCCGAGCTCTGGCTGGACTACGTTGACGTTGCCGCCCTCGGCACGCTCTCGGACATGATGCTGCTCGCGGGGGAGAACCGCGCGCTCGTGGCCGAGGGCATCCGCCTCATGCGCCAGGGGGGCCGCCCCGGCCTCGCCGCGCTCGCCGCGACGGCGGGCACCGACATCGCGCAGGTGACGGCCGACGGCCTGCCCTTCTCGGTCATCCCCCGCCTCAACGCCGCGGGTCGCATGGGCTCGACCGACGTCGCGCTCGAGCTCCTGCTCACGGACGACCCCTCCGAGGCGATGGTGCTCGCGGGGAGGCTCGAGGCAATCAACGCCGAGCGCCGCGAGACGGAGTCGGCCCTCGCCGAGGCCGCCCTCGCCGAGGCCGAGCGCACCTACCGGGGCGGCCGCGCCGTCGTGGTGGGCGGGCGCGGCTGGCACGAGGGGGTGAAGGGCATCGTCGCCTCGCGCCTCGTGAGCCGCTTCCACGTGCCCTCGATCGTCTTCACCGTGGGCGAGGACGGCATCGCGCGCGGGTCGGGCCGCTCGGTGGGGTCGGTTGACCTCTTCCACGCCGTCGAGCAGTGCTCCGACGTCCTCGTGCGCTTTGGCGGGCATGCGGGCGCCGTGGGCGTCACCTGCGAGGAGGCGCGGATCGACGAGTTCCGCGCGCGTCTGTCCGCCGCGCTCGACGCCCTGCCCGCCGAGCAGTTCGAGGACACGGGGGAGGTCACGGCCGTCGTGCGCCTCTCCGAGCTCACCGTGCCCTCCATCGACGCCCTCGAGCTCCTCCAGCCCTTCGGCCAGGGCAACAAGAAGCCGCTCTTCGCCGTGCGCGGCGTCACCATGCGCAACCGCGCCCGCGTCGGCGCCGACGGCGCGCACGTGCGCTTCGTGGCCACCGACGGGGCGAGCTCGGTCCCCGCGATCATGTTCCGCGCCCCCGACCCGGAGCGCACGGCATCCTGGGAGGGCGTCGTCGACCTGGTCTTCGAGGCGGTGAACGAGACCTGGCAGGGCAGGACCAAGCCCAAGCTCATGGTCAAGGACGTGCTCTTCCGCCTGCCCGACGAGCACCCCTCCTCGCCGAGCCTCGCCGACGAGCTCATGGCCCGCGAGGACGCCCGTCCCGTCCCGCCCGTCCGAGCCGACGAGGCAGACCCCGAGGAAGACCTCGTTGCCGCGGCCGGGGGCGCGCGGGCGCGCGCCCGGCTCGCGGGGCTCTCCGGGGGGGAGCTCGACCGGGTCCTTCTCGACAGGCTCATCGGGGGCCACGAGCTGCTTCCCGCTCAGGGAGAGGCGCTCGAGCGCCTCGCCGAGGGGCGGTCGTGCCTGGCCGTCATGGCAACGGGCCGGGGCAAGTCGCTGGTCTTTCACCTGCACGCCGCGCGCGAGGCGCTCGCCCGCGGCCGGGCGAGCGTCTTTGTCTACCCGCTTCGCGCCCTTGTCGCCGACCAGGCCTTCCACCTGCGCGGGGCCCTCTCGCCGCTCGGGGTCTCCGTCGAGGTCCTGACGGGGGAGACCCCCGGGACGGAGCGCGAGCGCATCCTGGGGGGCCTGCGCTCGGGCGCCGTGGACGTGGTCCTCACCACGCCGGAGTTCCTCTCCATCCACCGCGTCCGCTTTGCCGAGGCGGGCCGCATCGGGTTTCTCGCCATCGACGAGGCGCACCACGCGGGCCTGGCCCGAGCCGGCGATCGCGACGCCTATCTCGACCTCCCGCAGGTCCGCGCCGCGCTCGGCGGGCCCGTCGTCCTGGCCGCCACGGCCACGGCCGACCCCGGGGTCGCCCGCGCGATCTGCCGGCTCGCCGGGATCGGGGAGGAGGACGTCGTCGTGGACGACGCCTGCCGCGCGAACCTCCTCGTCGAGGACGGGCGGGGGCTGCGCGACCGCGAGGCCGCGCTCGTCTCCATCGTGGCCTCCGGCGAGAAGTGCGTGGTCTACGCAACCTCGCGCGACCAGGCCGTCTCCCTCGTGCGGATGCTGCGCCACCGCGTCCCCGAGCTCGCCGCGCGCACGGCCTTCTACCACGCGGGCCTCTCCCGCGAGGTCCGCGCCCGCGTCGAGCGGGCGTTCCGGGGCGACGAGCTTGCCTGCATCGTCTCCACGAGTGCCTTTGGCGAGGGGGTGAACCTTCCCGGGATTCGCCACGTGGTGCTCTGGGGGCTGCCGCTCGACCAGGTGGCCTTCAACCAGATGAGCGGCCGCGCCGGCCGCGACGGCGCGCCGGCCACGGTCCACCTGCTCTTTGGCGCGCGCGACGTTCGCCCCGACGAGAGGATCCTGGCCGCGGCGGCCCCCACGCGCGAGGTCCTCGTCACGCTCTACCGGACGCTCCGCGCGCTCTGCGCCGCGGGCGGCCCCGTCGCGCTCGACGACGCGGCCATCGCCCGGGAGGCCGCGCTGCGCGACCCCTCGCTCGCGCTCGACGAGCGCGAGGTCGAGTGCGGGCTTGCGATCTTCTCGGAGCTCGGCTTTCTCTCGACGAGCGGGTGGGGCGCGACGCGTCGCATCCTCATGGAGCGCTCGCCCGCGCGCATGGAGCTCTCGCGCTCGGCGTGCTACGCGGAGGGCGTGCGCGCCAAGGCCGCCTTCGCGGCGTTCAGCTCCTGGGCGCTCTCCGCCGACGCCTCGGAGCTTCTCGCCCGCATCAACCGCCCCATCACGCCGGACTTCGGTATCATCGTGCGTGAAGGGAAGGGTGAGGCCCATGAGCGCTAACGAGTACACCGCACCGCCGCAGGCTCCTCGCGGGGGCAGGAAGGCCGTGCCCGACGCCGCCAACTACCGCCTTTTGCAGTCGGCCTGCGAGGCCTACCTCGACGACGAGGGGCGCGAGAAGGTCGAGCGGGCGTACCGCTTTGCCGCGGACTACCACCGCGACCAGCGTCGCCGCTCCGGCGAGCCCTACATCAACCACCCCGTCGAGGTGGCGCTCATCCTGGCCCACGACCTGCGCATGGACGAGGACACCATCTGCGCCGCGCTCCTGCACGACACCGTGGAGGACACCCCGGCCACCAAGGACGAGCTCGTCGAGCAGTTCGGCGAGACCGTTGCCGACCTCGTCGACGGGGTGACCAAGCTCACCTCCATCGAGGTCTCGTCCATGGACGAGAAGCAGGCCTGGAACCTGCGCAAGATGTTCCTCGCCATGAGCCGGGACATCCGCGTGGTCATCATCAAGCTGGCGGACCGCCTGCACAACATGCGCACCCTCGCGGCGCTGCCGCCCGACCGGCGCCAGTTCAAGGCGCGCGAGACCATGGACGTCTACGCCCCGCTTGCCGACCGCCTCGGCATCTCGTCGGTCAAGTGGGAGCTCGAGGACCTTGCGTTCTTCTGGCTGGAGCCCGAGGAGTACCAGCGCGTTGCCCGCATGGTCCAGGACTCCCGCGCCCAGCGCGAGGACGACACCGAGGCCGCCATCAAGACGCTCGACGACGAGCTCAAGGCCGCCGGCCTCAAGGATTACCAGATCACGGGCCGCCCCAAGCACCTCTGGAGCATCTACCAGAAGATGACGCGCAAGGGGCGCGAGTTCTCCGACATCTACGACCTCATCGCGCTGCGCGTGATCACGCAGACGGTGGGGGACTGCTACTCGGCGCTCGGCGCCGTCCACTCGCTCTGGAACCCCATGCCCGGGCGCTTCAAGGACTACATCGCCACGCCCAAGGCCAACCTCTACCAGAGCCTGCACACCACGGTCGTGGGACCCGACGGCAAGCCGATCGAGATTCAGATCCGCACGGTGGAGATGCACGAGGCGTCCGAGTACGGCATCGCCGCGCACTGGCTCTACAAGAAGGAGGGCAACTCGCGCGGCCGCATGAGCGCCGAGGACCGCGCCATCGACTCCACGATCAACTGGATCAGGAAGACCCTCGACTGGGCCGCCGAGGACGACATCGACGACCCCCACGAGTTCCTCGACAACCTGCGCGTGGACCTCTTTGAGCACGAGATCTTCGTCTTCACGCCCAAGGGCGAGGTCATGAGCCTGCGCCGCGACGCCACGCCGCTCGACTTTGCCTACGCCGTCCACACCGAGGTGGGCAACCACTGCGTGGGCGCCAAGGTCAACGGCTCGGTGGTGCCGCTCTCCTACAAGCTCAGCATGGGCGACCGCGTGGAGATTCTCACCAACAAGAACGCCAAGCCGAGCCGCGACTGGATGGCCATCGTCGTGATGCCCTCCACGCGCGCCAAGATCCGCAAGTACTTCTCCACCCAGACCAAGAACGACGACGCCGAGTCCGGGCGCACCGAGCTCGCCCACGAGCTGCGCAAGCGCGGCTACGGCATCTCCACGCGCCGCACGGTCAAGGCCATCGAGCGCGTCTGCGAGCACTTTGAGCTGCGCGGCCCGGACGACCTGTTCGCGAGCATCCACACGGGCAAGGTCTCCGTGAAGCAGGCGGCCAACCGCATCGAGGAGATTCTCGAGGAGGGCTCGCCCGAGCAGCTTGCCGCCCAGGCGGCCGAGGCGGCGCGCCACGCGGAGCACGAGCGCGCCATGAGCTCGGGCGCCCCCGTCATGAAGTCCTACGTCATGGCCCAGGCCGCGCGCGGCAAGCGCCGCAAGGGCAACTGCGGCGTGGTCGTGAAGGGCGACGCCGACCTGCTGGTGCACCTTGCGCACTGCTGCAACCCCGTGGCCGGAGACGAGATCGTGGGCTTCATCACGCGCGGGCGCGGAGTCTCCGTGCACCGGGCCAACTGCCCCAACGTGGCCGACCTCAAGAAGAACCCCGAGCGCATGATCGAGGTCGCGTGGGACACCTCGGGCGCCACGGAGTTCAGGGTCGAGATCGTGGTGGAGGCCACGGACCGCATGGGCCTGCTCAAGGACATCACGGTGGCGATCGGCGACGCGGGGGCCAACATTCTCTCGGCCGCCACGCAGACCACCTCGCAGGGCGTCGCCCGCCTGCGCTTCCTCGTGGCGATCTCAGACGCGAGCCTGCTCGACGTGCTGCTCGCCGCCGTGAGCCGCGTGCCGAGCGTCTTCGACGCGCGCCGCATCATGCCCGGCGAGGGTGCCAACCAGATGAAGCAGCGGGTGAAGTAGCTTCGAAGTGGGGCAGGCCGGGGCGTCTTTGCGTGCCGGCCTGCCCCACTTTCTCTGGGGCTCGCATCTACGTTCTATAGAAAAAGCCTCTCGGATTATGCCGATAAAACGCATGGCACAGCAGATGGCAATCGCAGCGAACTCGAGCAGAAGGAAGTTTTCGGCAATTCCTGCCAGAAAGGGATTGGAGTGTTTTCTCTCCCACATTAAGACGCAGAGGGTGACAAACATGGACCCTCCCAAGGAGACGGTGACGAGCCGATTGTTTGCTAGCAGCAGAAGAATCGCCGAGAGCGATGCAAGCGACGCTCTGTTTGGCCTCCCCGCCATAGCGTGCTTCCTCCCCGTAAAGTAAATCATTAATAGAACCTATAGCTAACGGGCGTCCTAACGGTGTCATAGTACGTCCAGCGTTCGGGGAAGGGAATGAACTGCTCGCGAACAGTTATCTTGTATTTTATGATGATTCCAGAAGTTGAATCCCCTCCGTTGACAAATGTCAGGATTCCTGTGGCCGCTAGGGACAGGAGACTTACGACTTCAGGCACATTAAGCTTAAGTTTGGTCGCAATAAAGATGCAAACATCTGCGAAATATGCCGCTTTACCTACGGCATCCTGAATCTCATTCCAAGAAAACGATTCTTCTTCATAGGTTACCGAGGCATTTCTCAGGATTGGAACGTCGCCTAATCCGCGGTCTTCGATAGATGAATCTTCGAAGGATGAGCTTGTTCCAAAAATAATCATTGCATTGGTTAGGGAAGAGTACATGACACCGGATTCACTATCATATTCTAGAAAAAACGAATCATGACAGGTAGATTGTACGGAAGCTGTTCTTATAGCCCCTCTATCATCCATTGAGACTGTCCATATATAAGCAAGATTTCTTTGGGCAGAGCGTCAATTAAGGAGTCCTATGGCCGAGAAGAGAGACGAGCTGCGGCGCTTTGTGGTGACGCCGCTCGCAACCAACTGCTACGCCTACCTGAGCGCGGGGGAGTGCCTGGTCGTGGACCCCGGCGGCTCCGGGGCGGAGGTCGCGGCGCGCCTGGGGGAGGCGCGTGTCGCCTGCGTGGCAGCGACGCACGGCCACGGCGACCACGTGGGAGGCGTCGCGGCGCTCTGCCGTGCGACGGGAGCGCCCTTCGCAATCCACGCGGCCGATGCCGAGCTCGCGCGCCATGCGGGCGAGATGAGCGAGGTGGGCCGCAGCTACGACGACAACGCGCCCGCACCGGACCGCACCCTCGCCGAGGGCGACGTGCTGCGGGTGGGCACGGCCACCTTCACCGTGATGGAGACGCCGGGGCACACGCCGGGTGGCGTCACGCTCGTGGGCGGCGGCAGCGCCGAGGGCGTGGCCTTCGTGGGCGACACGCTCTTCCCGGGCAGTCACGGCCGCACGGACCTTAAGGGCGGGGACGAGGCCACGATCATGGCCTCGCTCGCGCGCATGGCGGCCGAGATTGCCCCCGAGACCACGCTTTTCTGCGGTCACGGGCCGGCCACCACGATGGCTCGCGAGCTCGCAACGAACCCGTTTTTGCGCTGAGCAGCGGTGCGAGCAGGCCGCGCGTGACAAGGAGCTCCAGCGCAAACTCAAGCTTGCCGATGAGGGAGCCAACCTCATGAACGAGGCCTTTCTAAAGGTCGGGATTGAACCTCAGCATGAGGGTGAGACCTCGAGTCTAGCTATGAGGAGCTCAAGGAGCTTGCCTATCGTGAGCGATACGGTGACTTGTTTGGGTGGTCGGAGTGAGCGCCTCCGGAAAGACCGTTCTTCTCGACACAAACATCTGGGTTGATCGCTACTCAAGCGTACGGCCGGGGCATGCTGTTGCCTCCGAGTTGTTCAAGGCCGCTTTTGAGAAGGGCTGCAAGCTGCTCTATTCCGTCACTTCGTCGAAGGACCTCTTCTACCTGATTGCGTCTGACTACAAGGCATGGGCAAGGGACAAGTGTGGCGGCACCCTCACGCATGCCGCTGCTGCGGCGGCGACCGAGATGGCGTGGGGCTGCGTGGGCAACATGTGCGAGATTGCCACGGCAGTGGGCTGCGACCAGTCGGACGTGTGGCTCGCGCGTAAGCGCAGGCGCCTCCATGGGGACTTCGAGGACAACCTCGTCCTCTCCGCGGCGGACCGCGCCAAGGCGGACCTGTTCGTCACGAACTACGAGCGGCTGCTGCGCCATGCTCCCGTCGCCGCGATGGGCGTGCGCGATGCCGTTGCCTACCTGCAGAGCCTCGAGTAGCGCCCGTCCGGCCCCGGATGCTGGCCGCTCTGGTATAGTCGTTCTGCCGGCAGGAGCCGCCCAGGCCCGAGTGGCGGAATGGCAGACGCGGCGGTCTCAAAAACCGCTGAGGCAACTCGTGTGGGTTCGAGTCCCACCTCGGGCACCAGATACCTTGGTTGGCGAGAAGCGCATCCTTCTTACCGCGGCGCCGCATGCGCTAGTCCGGATTCGTGGTGGCCCCGTGCGCACCGCCTGTGCCCCGCGCGGTTTGGGTATAGTGTCAGCGTACGCAAGCACCCAAGGGAAGGAAGCGCCATGGCACTCTCGAGCGAGGTCACCCAGGTCCTGAACGAGCAGATCAACAAGGAGATGTACTCCGCCTACCTCTATCTCACCTTCGCGGACTACTACGAGGACCGCGGCCTCAAGGGCTTTGCCAACTGGTACGAGATTCAGGCCAAGGAGGAGATGGACCACGCCATGGCCTTCCGTCGCTACCTTCTTGACAACGACTTCAAGCCCACGATGGAGGCCATCGCCAAGCCGGACAAGGCCTTCGAGAGCGACCTCGAGCCCCTCGAGGCCGGCCTCGAGCACGAGGAGTACGTCACGAGCCTCATCCACCACTGCTACGAGGTCGCGCACGCCGCCCACGACGTACGCACGATGAAGTTCCTCGACTGGTTCGTCTCCGAGCAGGGCGAGGAGGAGACCAACGCCCGCGACATGATCACCAACATGAAGCTCTTTGGCTGCGACCCCAAGGGCCTCTACGACCTGGACCGCGAGTACCAGGCCCGCACCTACGTCCAGTCCACCTCCCTCAACCTGTAGCCACGGCAGGGGTGACGGGGCAATCTGCCATGATGACAGCTTGCCCCGTCACCTTTTCGGCCCTGTGGCCCTTGTCAGGTTGTGGAGAATGTCTGGCGAGAAAAAGTCGTTGTCGCGGCACTGACGGCGTGCTATTCTCGTCAAGTGTGCTTTTGCGAAGAGGGACGAACGTCCCCACCTACACGGCGCCGCTTGGCAGCTGTCTGGTCAGACAACGAATGACTCCCGCCCCAGGGGCGGGCACTGTCTCCCGGACGCCGCATGGTGCCGGGAGCTTTTTTATGCGGCGCGAGCCGCGCGAGAGGAAGGGGTTCGACATAGCCAGGAACGACGGTCCTCGCATCAACGAGGAGATTACTTCACGCACGTGCCGCCTGATTGGCATCGACGGTTCCCAGATGGGTCTGTTCGGCGTGCGCGACGCGCTGCGCATCGCGCGCGACCAGGGGCTTGACCTCGTGGAGATCGCGCCCAACGCGGAGCCTCCCGTGTGCAAGATGCTCGACTACAAGAAGTTCAAGTACGAGCAGGACCGCAAGGCCAAGGCCGCGCGCAAGAACCAGGCCAAGGTCGAGATCAAGGAGATGAAGTTCCGTCCCAAGATCGACGTGGGCGACTACGAGACCAAGAAGGGTCACGTGATGCGCTTCCTCAAGAAGGGCGCCCGCGTCAAGATCACGATCATGTTCCGTGGCCGCGAGATGGCCCACCCGGAGCAGGGTCGGATGGTGCTCGATCGCCTTGCCGAGGACCTCAGGCCGTTTGCCACGGTCGAGCAGCAGCCTCTCATGGAGGGCCGCAACATGCACATGACCATCGTCCCGATCAAGGGCGCCTTCGACGTCAAGCCGGAGGACAACGCGGACGAGACTGTCACGACGGAGAAGGAGAACTAGACATGCCCAAGATGAAGACGCACAAGGGTACGGCCAAGCGCTTCCGCCGCACCGGCTCTGGCAAGATCATGCGTGCCAAGGCGTTCAAGAGCCACATCCTGACCAAGAAGTCCCCCAAGCGCATCCGCGGCTTCCGCCAGGAGACCGTCCTCGCCCCCTCGGACGTCAAGACCGTCTCCCAGCGTATGGGTTCCAACTAGGCGCGCATGCGTCACCGACTGAAGTTTCCAGCAAGGAGTTGATCAGATATGGCACGAGTCAAGCGCGCCGTCGCCGGCCGTAAGAAGCGTCAGACCCTCGTCGAGCGCACCAAGGGCTACTATGGCGTTCGCTCCCGCACCTTCCGCGGCATGAAGGAGCAGGCGCAGCACTCCGGTCAGTACGCCTACCGCGACCGTCGCAACAAGAAGCGCGAGTTCCGCGCCCTGTGGATCCAGCGCATCAACGCCGCCGCCCGCGCGAACGGCCTGTCCTACAGCCAGCTCATGCACGGCCTCAAGGTGGCCGGCGTCGAGCTTGACCGCAAGGTCCTCGCCGAGATTGCCTACAGCGACGAGCAGACCTTCGCCGACATCGCCGAGGTCGCCAAGAAGGCCCTCGCCGAGTAGCGTGTAAAAGGGACAGTCACTTTTGCACATGCAAGCGCCCCGAGCACAGGCTCGGGGCGCTTTTTTGGCCGATTGGGTCGTGTCGCGCCACCCGCATAACCTTTACGACATGACATCCGACCTGCTCAGGGCCTACGATTTGGTAGCCAGGCGAGAAGGACGGAAAGGGGCTCCCATGGGCGATAGATCACGGGCGGTGGTACGGACGGTGCTGTGGGTGGCATGGGGGCTTGCGCTCCTGCTGCTGCCGGCGCTGCTCCAGTCGTATCAGCACAACGTGCAGCTGCCTTCCGGCCGGGATGTTCCTGCGATGCCGCTGGGCTACTTCCTCTGGACGTCGGCCATCCCGCTCTCCGCCGTGACGGCGGCGCTGGCATGGGCGTTCCGCGGCCGCCTTGAGCGGCGAAGGCGTCTCCTGGCAGGCGCCGGGCTTGTGGTCCTTCTCGCGTACCTGGCCGTTGCGGCGGCGTACTACCTGTGGTTCCCCTGGAAGATGGGCGGTCTCGTGCGCGTTCTCGGCTGGACCGAGCGCATTCTGCGCTGGGGGTCGTGGGCCCTCTGGGGCACGGCGCTTCCCGTGTGGGCGCTTCGCGCTGCGACGTCCTCTACGGCCTCAGCTTCTCCGCTCGACGGGCTTGGCGGGGCAGAGGCCCTCAGCGAGCGCGAGCGTGCGATTGCGGAGGCGCTCGCCACGGGAAGCACCGTCGCGCAGGTGGCCGCCGCGCTGGGGCTGAGCGCGTCCACCGTCATGACGTATCGGTCGCGCGCGTGCGAGAAGCTCGGCGTGGCCTCGCTCGATGAGCTGCGCCCGGTCGTGCGGGGCGCAGGGGCCGTGCCGGCGGCCTTTGACGTGACCTCGCCCGGTGCGGCCGCGCTCATGGCGATGGCGCTCTGCGTCGGCCTCTCCCTGCGTTTGCTCGCTCGCGTGACAATGACGAGCGGCAGCTCGTGGGACCAGGCGCTCGGGCTCATCCTCGTTCCTGCCCTCCTGGCCGTGCCCTGGGCCGCGCTCCTTGTCTACGCGCGCCTGCGCGGGATGCGGGTGCGCCTGCGCTGGACCACCTCCCGGCTTTGCCTCGTGCTGCTCGCGCTTGCCCTCTTTGGGCTGCTTGCCGGAGGCGGATGGTACGGGCTCGAGGTTCAGGTGCCCGGCGGGTCTATCAGCCTCAATGCGCTTGGCGTCCTCGGCAACGCCTGTGCGGTGGCGGCGCTCGCGCCCTACCTCCTCTGGCCGCGCGAGCGCGTGACCACGTCACTCGACGAGGAACGCTGCGCGCTCTATCTTCGCGGTCGCGGGGCGGGGGAGCTCCAGGCCCACGTGCTCACGGAGATCGCACTCGGTCGAACCGCGCCAGAGATCTGCGAGTCGCTGCACGTGGCGCGCGGCACCGTGAACGCGTATCGCGCACAGGGCTACGAGCTTCTGGGGGTGCATACGAGCCGCGAGCTCACCGACCTTCTTGCCCGGGACGTGGGGCGCGTGCCGTCCGCCGGCAAAACGCAACCGTCCGCGGATGACTCTGTCACGACTGAGTAAGGCGCTGCCTGGAGGGAACAAGAGCAGTAACAAAGAACATTGTCGCTACCCACAAAGCGACCGGCAGAGGAGGCGGAGTCCAATGAACAGTGAAGAGCACGAGCAGTTTGGGCTCGCCAACCGTGGGACCGAGGTCCTTTAACATCTGGGGTGAGCGCACTCGCCAACGTTTTCCGATATGTGCATCGGATGGGACTGTTGAAGGAAACACCAGGCGCGGGCCCAAACATTGAATCGCCTCGTCCACCCTACGACGCAAAGACAGGTGATTCCACCCTAATAGCTAAGAGGCGGGGCGGCGCAACGGGGCGCCGCCCCTTTTCTCGCGCTTAAATCCGTGTGGCGAATTTACTCACTTCCCAAAAACCGTCCTGCGGATTTACGTTTTGAAAGCAGATTACGTGCGTTAATCAGGGTACGAGACCGTGGCCCGCGACCCAAAGTGTGGGTTCGGCCCAAGAGCGCGCCATCGAAAAGGGGCCCGACGCCAAAGCGCCGAGCCCCGAAAGCGTGCCGAGAAAAACAGACTTCTCGCTAGTCCTTCTTGATCCAGGAGAACATGGAGCGGATCTTCTCGCCGGTCTTCTCGATGGGGTGGGAGTTGATCTCCTCGCGCTTCTCGAGCAGCCACTTGTGGCCGTTGTTGCAGTCGTCGACGAACTCCTGCGCGAAGGAGCCGTCCTGGATGCGGGCCAGGATCTTCTTCATGGCCTCGCGGGACTCGGCGTTGATGACCTGCGGACCGGCGTAGTACTCGCCGTACTCGGCGGTGTTGGAGATCGAGTAGTTCATGAAGTGGATGCCGGACTCGTACATGAGGTCGACGATCATCTTCATCTCGTGATAGACCTCGAAGTAGGCCAGCTCCTCGGGGTAGCCCGCCTCGGTGAGGGTCTCGAAGCCGGCCTTCACGAGCTCGACGAGGCCGCCGCAGAGCACGGCCTGCTCGCCGAAGAGGTCCTCCTCGGTCTCCTCCTTGAAGGTGGCCTTGATGATGCCGGAGCGGGCGCCGCCGACGCCCCAGCAGTAGGAGAGCACGACGTCCCAGGCGTCGCCGGTGGCGTCCTGGTAGACGCAGGCGAGGTCGGGCACGCCGGAGCCCTCGGTGTACTGGCGGCGCACGATGTGGCCCGGGCCCTTGGGGGCGCACATGATGACGTTCACGTCCTCGGGGGCCTTGATGTAGCCGTAGTGGATGTTGAAGCCGTGGGCGAAGGCGAGGGTGTCGCCGGGCTTGAGGTGGTCCTTGATGTGCTCCTCGTAGACCTTGGGCTGGATCTCGTCGGGGACGAGGATCATGATGACGTCGGCCTCCTCCGCCGCGTCGTCCATGCTCATGACCTTGAGGCCGGCCTCCTGGGCCTTCTGGGCGGACGCGGAGCCCTCGCGCAGGCCAACGCGGACGTCAACGCCGGAGTCCAGAAGGTTCAGCGCGTGGGCGTGGCCCTGCGAGCCGTAGCCGATGATGGCGACCTTCTTGCCCTGGATGACGCTCGGGTCCACGTCCTTCTCGTAGTAGATGTCGACGGCCATGTTCTTCTCCTTTGCTTGTGGGGCCGTATGTGCCGATTAACCGCCGAGAAGATCGGCGGGTGGTGCCGCTTTGGTGCAGGCTACTGAGCGCCGCGCGACATGGCGATCTTGCCGGTGCGCGTGAGCTGCTTGATGCCGTAGCCGCGGAAGAGGTCCTCCATCGCGTCGAGCTTGCTCGCAGTGCCGGTGGCCTCGATGGTGAGCGAGTTCTTGCCCACGTCGACGACCTTGGCGCGGAAGACGTTGGCGATCTCGATGATCTCGTGCCGACGCTCGGGGGAGGACTGGACCTTGAAGAGCACGAGCTCGCGCTCCACGGCGTCCTCGTAGGTGAGGTCGGAGATCTTGTAGACCGAGACGAGCTTGTGGAGCTGCTTGGTGATCTGCTCGAAGCCCACCCCGTCGGCCTCGACGATGATCGTCATGCGCGAGAGGTTCTCGTCCTCGGTGGGGGCCACGGTGAGCGACTCGATGTTGAAGCCGCGGCGGCTGATGAGTCCCGTCACGCGGCTGAGCACGCCGGGCTTGTTCTCAACGAGCACGGAGAGCAGGTAGTTCATCACTCATCAACTCCTTCGTGGGAGGGCTTCACGCGCGGCCGGCCCGCCTCGCCGAAGCCCTTCTCGGTGACGCGGACGCCGCCGAGGGTCACGTCGAGCGCGCCGATGATGTCGTCGATGGGCGCGCCGGGGGCGACCATCGGGTAGACGGTCTGCTCGGCGGGGATCATGACGTCGAGGAGGTAGGGGCCGTCGGCCGCGAGCATCTCGTCGAGCGCGGCGTCGATCTCCTCGGGGCGGGTGATGCGCGCCGCGCGCCAGCCGTAGGCATCGGCGAGCTTCACGAAGTCGGGGTTGTCGGCGAGCTCGGTGAACGAGTAGCGGTCGTGGTAGAAGAGGTGCTGCCACTGGTGGACCATGCCGAGCGCACGGTTGTCGATGATGAGGACCTTGACGTTGACGCCGTTGATCTGCGCCGTGGCCATCTCCTGCGAGTTCATCTGGAAGGAGCCGTCACCGGCGATGCAGACGACCTCGTCGTCGGGGCAGCCGATCTTGGCGCCGATGGCGGCCGGGAAGCCAAAGCCCATCGTGCCAAGTCCGCCGGAGGAGATGAAGGTGCGCGCGTGCTCACGGTGGATGTTCTGGTGCGCCCACATCTGGTGCTGACCGACCTCGGTCGTGACGATCGAGGCATGCGGGTCGAGCTTCTCGGACAGGCGCGAGAGCACGACCTCCGGCGCGATCTTGTCGGGGTAGTCCGAGAAGTCCGAGGTGTAGAAGGGCCAGCGCTCGCGCCAGCTGAAGACCTCGTCGCGCCAGGCCTCGGCCACGGGGCGCGCGTCCATCCTCTCGAGGCGCTCGTTGAGGGCGGCGAGCACGACCTTGGCGTCGCCGACGATGGGCACGTCCGGGTTCACGATCTTGCCGATCTCGGCCGGGTCGATGTCGATGTGGACGATCTTGGCGTGCGGGGCGAACTCGGACACCTTGCCGGTCACGCGGTCAGAGAAGCGCGCGCCCACGGCGACGATGAGGTCGCACTCGGTGACGGCCATGTTGGCGTACTTGGAGCCGTGCATGCCCACGGGGCCGAGGTTGAGCGGGTTCGTGCAGGGGAGGGCGGCCTTTCCCATGAGGGTGGTGACCACGGGGATCTGCATGCGCTCGGCGAGCTCCACGAGCTCGGGGCAGGAGTGGCTCGCCACGACGCCGCCACCGGCCATGATGAGCGGGCGCCTTGCCTCGGCGATGAGCGCGGCGGCCTGCTTGACCTGCTTGGCGTTGCCCTTGTAGGTGGGGCGGTAGCTCGCGATGCTCACGGTGTCCGGGTAGTGGAAGACCATCTCCGAGCCGGAGAGGTCGCTCGGGATGTCGATGAGCACGGGGCCGGGACGGCCGGTCGAGGCGATGTAGAAGGCCTTGCGGAAGGTGCGGGTGAGCTCGTCGGTGGACTGCAGGAGGAAGCTGTGCTTGACGATGGGCATGGTGATGCCCACGATGTCGGACTCCTGGAAGGCGTCCGTGCCGATGACGCCGCGCGTGACCTGGCCCGTGATGACGACCATGGGCACGGAGTCCATGTAGGCCGTGGCGATGCCGGTGACCGTGTTGGTGGCGCCGGGGCCGCTCGTCACCAGGACCACGCCCACCTTGCCCGTGGCGCGCGCGTAGCCGTCTGCCATGTGCGTGGCGCCCTGCTCGTGGCGGGCAAGGACGTGATGGATCTTCTTGGAGTCGTAGAGGGCGTCGTAGATCTTGATGGCCTGGCCGCCGGGGTAGCCGAAGATGGTGTCGACGCCCTCGGCCTCGAGGCTGGCGATGATGGCCTGCGCCCCGGTCATGGTCTTGCCCTCGTGCTCCGTGTGGCTGCCGGGCCCGAGCGGCCGCCCCTCGATGGCGCGCTGCCGCCGAGCGATCTTCTCCTCGGTGGTGATCATGAGAGGTACGCCCCCTTGTCTGCACTCGTGACCAGCTTCGCGTAGCGGGAGAGGACTCCCGTGGTGTACTTGGGCGCGGGCGGCTGCCAGGCGGCGCGCCGTGCGGCGAGGACGTCCTCGGGGACGTCGAGCTCGAGCAAGCCCGCCTGGATGTCGATGGAGATGGTGTCGCCCTCCTCGACGAGCGCGATCGGGCCCCCGGCCGCGGCCTCGGGGGAGACGTGTCCGATGCAGGGGCCCTTGGAGGCGCCCGAGAAGCGCCCGTCGGTGATGAGGGCCACGGAGCTCGCGAGGCCCATGCCGCAGATGGCGGAGGTGGGGGTGAGCATCTCGCGCATGCCGGGGCCGCCCGCCGGGCCCTCGTAGCGGATCACCACCACGTCGCCCGCCTTTATCGCCCCGCCGAAGATGGCCTTGCAGGCCTCCTCCTCGGAGTCGAAGACGCGCGCGGGGCCGGAGTGCTGCCACATCTCGGGCGCGACGGCGCTCTTCTTGACCACGCCGCAGTCCGGCGCGAGGTTGCCGCGCACGACCTTGAGGCCGCCGTCGGGGGAGTAGGCGTTGTCCACGGACCGCACGACCTCGCCGTCCACGGGCGGGCAGGACTCCACCCACTCGGCCATGGTGCCGTGGCAGGTGAGCGCGGAGAGGTCGAGGTGCCCGGTGCGGCCGAGCTCGCCGATGATGGCGGAGACGCCGCCCACGTCGTTCAGGTCCTGGATGTGGAGCGGGCCCGCCGGGGCGATCCGCACGATGTTGGGCGTCTCGGCGGAGGCGCGGTCCCAGTCCTCCATCGTGACGGGGCAGCCGGCGGCCTGCGCGATGGCCGTGAGGTGGAGCATCGTGTTGGTGGACCCGCCAAAGGCCATGTCGAGCACCATGCCGTTGTGGATGGCGGCCGGGCTGATGATCTGGCGGGCCGTGAGGTTCTTCTCGACCAGCTCCATGACCTTCATGCCGGCGCGCTTGGCGAGCCGGATGCGCTCGGAGTAGACGGCCGGCACGGTGCCGTTGCCGGGAAGCGCGATGCCCAAGGCCTCGGCGAGGCAGCAGATGGAGTTTGCGGTGAACATGCCGGAGCAGGAGCCGCAGGTGGGGCAGGCCGTGCCCTCGAGCCAGCGGCACTCCTCCTCGGTCATGGTGCCGGCGGTGACCTGCCCCACGGCGTCGAAGAGGGAGTTGAGGTCGGTCTGCTCGCCGTTGCGCCCGCGGCCGGCGAGCATGGGGCCGCCAGAGACGAGGACGGTGGGGATGTCAAGGCGCGCCGCGGCGATGAGCATGCCGGGCACGATCTTGTCGCAGCTGGGGATGAGGACCATCGCGTCGAACTGGTGGCCCTGGACGGCGCACTCCACGCTGTCGGCGATGACCTCGCGGCTGGTGAGGCTGTAGCGCATCCCGGCGTGGTTCATGGCGATGCCGTCGCACACGCCGATGGTGTTGACCTGCAGCGGGGTGCCGCCCGCCATGCGGACGCCGGCCTTGACGGCCTCGGCGATCTTGTCCAGGTGGATGTGGCCGGGGATGACCTCGTTCTGGGCGGATACCACGGCCACGAGCGGCCGGTCGAGCTCCTCGTCGGTGAGGCCGTCGGCCGCCAGGAGGCTGCGGTGCGGCGCGCGGGCCAGCCCCTTCTTGATGGCGTCGCTTCTCAGTTGCACGGTGCCCTCGCTTTCTCTTGTCGGTGTGAGAAATGCGAGGCGCAGAACCTCGAAGCCGTCACGGTGGCCGCCGGCGCGCGGTACTTCTCGGCGCGTGTGCGGGGTTGGCCCGCCGTGCGGCGCGGAGGTTCTCGCGAGCTGCTCGAGGGAGTCTTCGGGGCCGTCCGGCGCGGGTTCTCACGCTGCCCGCTCGCTGTGGGACGGATGGGCCCCTACTGGCCCTGTCATCGCATTTGCTCAGTGGCGGCTACTCTACGCGGCTCGTGTTTCCGGCGGGTAATCGCCCGCGAACGGTCGTGTTTCCCGTGCGAGCGGCAGGGCAGAGGGGCGGGCGGCGGACAGGTGGCGTTCAGGGACGACGCCGGCGCGCCGCCCCCTCTGTCCTACAGTGAGGTCTGGACGAGGGAGGGGGAGAAGCCCGCGCGCTCGAGGGCGTCGATGATCTGGGCGCGGTGGGCCTCGCCGTAGGCCTCGATTGTGACGCGCAGCTCCACGGCGGCGTTGCGGTTGGTGCTCACGAACTGGTTGTGCTCGAGCTTGATGACGTTGCCGTTCTGGCTCGCGATGGCGCCGGCGACGCGCAGCAGCATGCCGGGGCGGTCCGGCAGCAGGACGCTCACGGTGAAGATGCGCCCGCGCTGGATGAGGCCGTGCTGGACGACGGAGCTCATCGTGATGACGTCCATGTTGCCGCCGGAGAGGATCGAGACGACGCGCTTGTTCTCCGCGGGCAGGTGCCTCAGGGCGGCCACGGTGAGCAGGCCGGAGTTCTCCACGACCATCTTGTGGTTCTCGACCATGTCGAGGAAGGCCACGATGAGCTCCTCGTCGGGCACCGTGATGACGTCGTCGAGGTTGTCGCGCAGGTAGGGGAAGACGAGGTCGCCGCACTCGAGCACCGCGGTGCCGTCGGCGATGGTGCTCGCGGAGGGGAGCTTCACGGGCGCGCCCGCCTCAAGCGCCGCCGTGAGGCAGGCCGCGCCCTCGGGCTCCACGCCGACCACGTGGATCTTGGGGTTGTAGAGCTTGGCGAAGGTCGCCACGCCGCAGGCCAGGCCGCCGCCGCCCACCGGGACGAGAATCGTGTCCACGAGCGGCAGCTCGCGCACCACCTCCATGGCAATGGTGCCCTGCCCGGTGGCGACCGTGGGGTCGTTGAAGGGGTGGATGAAGGTGAGGCCGTCGCGCTCCGCGAGCTCGAGGGCGTGCTCGCACGCCTCGTCGTAGACGTCGCCAAAGAGCACGACCTCGGCCCCGTAGCCCTTGGTGCGCTCCACCTTGATGAGGGGCGTCGTGGTGGGCATGACCACCACCGAGCGGGCGCCCGCGCGCGTGGCGGCAAAGGCCACGCCCTGCGCGTGGTTTCCGGCGCTCGCGGTGATGATGCCGCGGCCGAGCTCCTCGGGGGAGAGGGTCGAGATCTTGTAGTAGGCACCGCGGACCTTGTAGGCGCCCGTGCGCTGCATGTTCTCGGGCTTGAGCCACACGCGGTTGCCGCACTGCTGCGAGAAGTACGGGCTCTCCACGAGCTTGGTCTCAAGCGTGACCTCGCGGACCTTCTCCGAGGCCTCCTCGAACGCCTCGAGCGTGAGCATGTCGGCCATGACGGGCTCCTTTGCCAGTTGGTGACGGCGCGCCGGTCGGCGCGCGGGCGCGGTTGCAGTCTGCCTATAGTAGTCCTGCCGGGGCACGCCTGTCCCGGCGCGACGCAAGGGGGCATCAAATGGAAACCATCGGGTGTGACGCCGCGGGCGAGATGAGCCCCGCCACGGGCGAGAAGATCGACGCGACGCCGCTCTTCCAGATTCACGACGCGAGCGTGGTGCGCGGCGGCAAGACCATCCTGCACGTGGCCGACTTCACGCTCTCCGAGGGCGAGCACGTGGCCCTTCTCGGCCCCAACGGCGCGGGAAAGTCCACGTTCATCCAGCTCCTGACCCGCGAGGTCTTCCCGCTCTGGCGGGAGGACCCCCCGGTGCGCTTCCGCGGCGCCGCGCGCCCGAGGCTCGCCGACATCAAGCGCGCCCTCGGCATCGTGAGCTCCACGATGCACGACCAGGTGCGCGTTCACCTGCCGGTCATCGACATCGTGGTGGGCGGCCTGTTCGGCACGCTCGGCGTTCCCCTGCGCGGCGAGGTCGGAGAGCGCGACCGCGCGCTCGCGCTCTCCGCGCTTGACCGCCTGGGGATCGCCGGGCTTGCCGGACGCGACGTGATGACGCTCTCCACGGGGCAGGTGCGCCGCGTGCTCGTGGCGCGCGAGCTCGTGCGCGACCCGCAGGTCCTGATCTTTGACGAGCCCTGCACCGGCCTTGACCCCGAGGGCATGTACCACGTGCGCAAGACCATGGGGACGCTTGCCGCCGAGGGTCGGTCGGTCGTGCTCGTGACCCACTACCCAGAGGACATCGTTCCCGCCATCGAGCGCGTGATGCTCATCCGCGACGCCGAGGTGTTTGCCGACGGCCCCAAGCGCGAGGTCCTGACGAGCGGGGTCATGAGCGACCTCTTTGGCGTGCCGCTCGTGGTGGGGGAGGACGAGGGCTGGTACTCCCTGCGTGGCGCCTACGGCGCGTGAGGGTGCGGCCCCGGCGACGGTTCTTCCGGATTGTCGCTTGACAGCCGCGCGCGGCCCTGCCACAATAGCCAACGCGCAATGCGCCTGGGGACGTAGCTCAGCTGGGAGAGCGCTGCCTTCGCAAGGCAGAGGCCGGGGGTTCGAATCCCCTCGTCTCCACCATGACGGTTCGGGCCCGGATGCCAGATGGCGTCCGGGCCCTTTTGCGTGGCGCCCCGCGCACGGGAGGTTCTTCTCGCGAGGTTTTCTCGCTGGGCCCTCGGTGATTAACGCACAGAATCTGTTTTCACTTCCTATATCCGCAGGACGCTTTTTCGGAAAAGTCGGATTTTGTGCGCTAATCCGGGATGCAGGTTGAGGCGGGGTTGCGTCGGGCGCCGAACCGAGGCGGGCCGCGGCGCCGAGGCAAGAAGACGCCCCCTGCGGCTCGATAATGAACCCACCTCTCAGAAGGTGGGTGTCCCCATCGCGCGTTCCGGCTTCCCCATCATCGGAGGATCCCCGTACTGAACACGAGATATCGGACTCCCTAGAAACGCTTGTCGGTTCACCCAGTTTGGCCGCAGGGGGACGACACCACCTACTATACGGATGCCGGGCGGAGAAACCAGTCTTGACTTGCCGTGCGGAGCGCGCAAGAGTAGTAAGAGTGAGCGCCCGCCGCGACCTGGCGCCCGCGCACCCTGCGTCCCGCGCAGTCCGCGCGGCGGGACTGCACGCCTTTTTCATCCCCCCGCCTCCCCGCACCGAGTGCCCCGTGCTTTCGGCTATTATGTCGTGAGCCCGTGAGGCGCCGACGGAGGGAGAAGTGCGTGCAGAACCTGGTGCCCTATGCGTGCCTGTTCATAACCGCCCTGCTCGTCTGCGTTCTCTCCACGCCCCTCGCGCGCAAGATCGCCCTCTGGTGCGACGCGGTCGACTACCCGAGCGCGCGCCGCATCAACCGCACGCCCGTCCCGCGCATGGGCGGCATCGCCATCTTCCTGGGGATCGTTGCCGCCTTCGTGGTCCAGTACCTCGGCACGACCTTTGCGGGCTGGCCCGTGGTGCTCGTGCCCTCTCCCAAGCTCGAGGTCAACTACTGGACGCTCGTGCTCGCGTTCCTCGTGGTGTTCTTCACCGGCCTCCTCGACGACCGCTACTCCCTGAGCCCGCGCGCCAAGCTGTTCGGGCAGGCGCTCGGCGCCGTCGTCGCCGTGGCCGGCGGCCTTGTGATCGGCGACATATCCAACCCCTTCCAGGCGGGGGAGTTCCTGCAGCTGGGGTGGCTCGCGTATCCCGTGACGGTGGTCTACCTCGTCGCCTACACCAACATCATCAACCTCATCGACGGCCTCGACGGCCTTGCCGCCGGCATCTCCGCCATCGCGAGCCTCACGATGTTCGTCCTGTCGGTGTGGGCGGGCCGCCTCGACGCCGCCGCCCTCGCCATCGCCGTGTCGGGCGCCTCCATCGGGTTTCTCAACTACAACTTCCACCCCGCCTCCGTCTTCATGGGGGACTCGGGCGCGCTCACCCTGGGCTTTGCGCTCGGCGTCGTCTCGCTGCTCTCGGTGACGCGCGTGGCGGGCCTCACCACGATCATCGTGCCGCTCGTCATCGCCGCGGTCCCCATCATCGACACCTTCTCGGCGATCGTGCGGCGCATGCGCGGTCACGTGAGCATCGGCCACGCCGACCGCGGCCACATCCACCACCGGCTCATCGACGAGGGCTACGACCAGCGTCAGGCCGTCCTGCTCATGTACGGCTGGACCGCCCTGCTCTGCCTGGGCTCGCTCGTCATGACGCAGGTGGAGACCATGCCGCGCATCGTCATCTTCCTGACGCTGCTGCTGGTCTCGCTGGCGGTGGTGCGCCACCTCCACCTCTTCCGGCCCGTGCTGCTGCACCGCCTGGACCCCGCGACCGGCTCCGACGAGTTTCTCACGCCGTCCGACGACGGCTTCGAGCAGGCGGCCGAGGAGCTTCGGCGCTCCCGTCACCACCGCGGGGCGCGCTCGTGACGGCCGAGAAGGACCTCTCGTCGGCGGCCTATGAGCGCTGCGAGCTCTGCCCGCGCCGCTGCGGCGCCGCACGGGCCGCGGGACGGGCCGGGGCGTGCGGGATGACCTCGGAGCTCACGGTCGCGCGCGCGGCCCTGCACTTCTGGGAGGAGCCGCCCGTCTCGGGCGAGTCCGGATCCGGCGCGATCTTCTTCTCGGGCTGCCCCCTGCGCTGCGTCTTCTGCCAGAACCACGAGATCTCGAGCGGGGGGTTCGGCCTTCCCGTGAGCACCTCGCGCCTTGCCGAGATGATGCTCGAGCTCGAGGGGCAGGGCGCGCTCAACGTGAACCTCGTCACGCCGCTGCACTTTGCCCCGCAGGTGCGCGAGGCGGTCCAGCTCGCCCGGCGGGCGGGCCTGGCGCTTCCCGTTGTGTGCAACACGTCCGGATACGAGCTCGCCGAGGTGGTGCGCGCGCTCGCGGGCACCGTTGACGTGTGGCTGACCGACTTCAAGTACGCGGACGCGGCGCTTGCGGGCGCCCTCTCGGGCGCGCCCGACTATCCCGACGTCGCCACCTCGGCGCTGCGCGCCATGCTCGAGTCCGTCCGCGAGGCGGGCGGGCGCGAGCTCGGGCCGGACGGGTCGCTCCGGCGGGGCATCATCGTGCGGCACCTCGTGCTTCCGGGGCACGCGGACGACTCGTGCGCGGTGCTCGACCGCGTGTGGGGGCTCGCCGGCAACGAGGTCGACCTCTCCGTCATGAACCAGTACACGCCCAACGAGCGCTGCCGCCGCGCGGGCGGCGACCTTGCCCGCGCCGTCACGGACGAGGAGTACGAGATCGTGCTCTGCCACGCCGACGACCTGGGCTTCGAGCGCATCTGGTGGCAGGAGGGCGGCACGGTCTCGGAGAGCTTCGTGCCCGCCTTCGACGCGACGGGCGTGCGCGGGCCCGAGCTTTCCGAGGTGCCTCACGCCCCCGTGCGTCGCCGCCAAGGGGTATAACTGTAGGCACGCAACCACGACCACGGAGGACCCATGGCGGACGAGACTGGCCTCACGGACGAGGAGCGCGCGGAGCTCGAGCAGCTGCGCGCGGAGAAGGCCGCGCGCGAGCGCGCCCAGCGCGACGCCGCGGAGCGCGCGGAGCTCGAGCGGCTGCGGCGTCAGCGGGAGGAGGGCGAGGCCGAGCGCGCCCGCCTCGAGCGCGATGCCTCCGCCCGCGAGCGCGGCCGCAGGCTCATGGAGCCCGACGACGACCTCCGCATGCCCCTCGGCCAGAAGGTGGTCATCCTGGCGGTTGTCCTTGTCGCCCTCGTGTGGCTCGCCGTGACCGTTCTGGGCTAAGGAGGTCCCGATGTCCCTCACCGACCACACCAAGCCGACCGACGTCTGCCTGAACACGGACCTCTACGAGCTCACGATGGCCCAGGGCTTCTGGGAGGCGGGGCTCGCCGACGCCGAGGCCTGCTTCAACGCCTTCTTCCGCGACTGCCCCTTCGGGGGCGGCTACGCCGTGTGCTGCGGCACCGGCCAGCTCGCCGAGCTCGTGGAGAACTTCGTCTTCGAGGACGACGACATCGAGTACCTCGCCAGCCTTGCGGCCCCGGGCGGCGGCCCGATGTTCAAGCCGGGCTTTCTCGAGTACCTGCGCGACCACCGGCTCGACCTCACCATCGACGCCGTGCCCGAGGGGCAGGTCGTCTTTGGCCGCGAGCCCCTCGTCCGCGTGATGGGCCCGGTCATCGACTGCCAGCTCATCGAGACGGCGCTGCTCAACCTCGTGAACTTCCAGACGCTCGTGGCCACCAAGACGGCGCGCGTGGTGCGCGCGGCCGAGGGCCACCCCGTCTCCGACTTCGGCCTGCGCCGGGCCCAGGGCCCCGACGGCGGCCTCGCGGTGGCGCGCGCCTCCTACATCGCCGGCGCGTCGTCCACCTCCAACGTGCTCGCCGGCAAGATCTACGGCATCCCCGTCTTTGGCACGCACGCCCACTCCTGGGTCATGGCGTTCCCGAGCGAGCTCGAGGCCTTCCGCGCCTTTGCCAAGTCGAGCCCCAAGAACTGCGTGCTGCTGCTGGACACCTACGACGTTCACCAGGGCATCGCAAACGCCATCACGGTGGCCAAGGAGATGGAGGCGGCGGGCGAGCGGCTCTCCGCCGTGCGGCTGGACTCCGGCGACCTCGCGCGCCTCTCCAAGGAGGCCCGCGCGGCCTTTGACGAGGCGGGCCTGCCCTACGTCAAGATCTCCGTCTCCAACGACCTTGACGAGTACACCATCCAGTCCCTCTTCGCGCAGGGCGCGCCCATCGACTCCTTTGGCGTGGGGACCAAGCTCGCCACCTGCGACCCGCAGCCCTCGCTCGGAGGCGTCTACAAGCTCTCCGCCATCCGGCGCCGCCCGACCGACCCCTGGACGCCCGTCATCAAGCTCTCCGAGCAGTCCTACAAGCGCACCGTGCCCGGCATCCAGCACGTCGTGCGCTACCTCGACCAGGCGGGCCGCCCCGTGGCCGACATGATCGTCGTGGACGGCGCGGCGCGCCCGGGCTCCCCGCGCGAGATGGTGGACATCCTCGACCCCTACACCGCCTACCAGCTCTCCGGCGACCCCGTCGAGCTCCTGGTCCCCGTCGTGGCGCACGGGCGCCGCGTGGCCGAGCCGGAGGGGATCGAGGTCGCGCGCGAGCGCTGCCAGGAGGCCCTCATGCGCCTGGACCCCGCCGTCGCGCGCTTCCTGAACCCCCAGACCTACCCGGTGGGGCTGGAGCCCGGCCTTGCGGACCTGCGCAGCCGCCTTGCCCGCGAGGAGCGCGGCGAGTAGCGCGCCCGTGGCGCGCCGCCGCGCGCGGCGACTCTGATATAGTCGACAGGCCACGAAGACGAACGTTCCGGACGCCCCGCGCCCGCGAGAGGGGAGTGACCCATGCCCGAGAAGATCGAGGAGCTCGTCAGAGCCGCCATCGCTGCCGCGCAGGAGGCGGGCGACCTTCCTGGCTTCGAGGTCGCCGAGCTCGGCTTCGAGCGTCCGGCCGACTCGGCCAACGGAGACTGGAGCTCGACGGTCGCGCTGCGCTCGGCGAAGCTCGCGCGTCGCGCGCCGCGCCAGGTGGCCGAGGCCATCGTGGCGCACCTCGCGGAGGACCCCACGGTCGAGCGCGTCGAGGTGGCGGGCCCCGGCTTCATCAACTTCTACCTTGCCACGGCCTCTGCCAACGAGGTCATCCGCACCGTGCGCGAGCAGGGCGCTGACTTCGCGCGCTCGACGCTTGGCGCCGGGCAGAAGGTCCAGGTCGAGTTTGTCTCCGCCAACCCCGTGGGCCCGCTTCACATCGGCCACGGCCGCTGGGCGGCCCTGGGCGACTCGCTCTGCCGCGTGATGGAGCACGCCGGCTATGACGTCGAGCGCGAGTACTACATCAACGACCACGGCTCCCAGATGGACGTCTTCGGCCGCTCCGTCTCCAAGCGCTACGAGCAGCTGCTCGAGGTGATGGGGGAGCGCGGGTGCGATCTGGACGCGGCCCGCGGGGTCCTTCTCGCCGACCGCGAGGCCTTCGTCGCGGACGAGAACGACGAGCGCCCGCAGACCCACCCGCTCACGGACGCCTTCAACGAGGCGCTGGGCGGCAACGCCTACGGCGGCGACTACATCGTCGACATCGCGTGCCGCTTCGCGCGCGAGGACGGCGAGAAGTGGGCGGACGCCTCCGAGGACGAGCGCGTGGCGGAGTTCCGCGAGCGCGGGTACCTGTGGATGCTCGACTCCATCCGCACGACCTGCCACGAGGCGCGCTGCGACTTCGACGTGTGGTTCTCCGAGCGCAGCCTCTACGTCAAGGACGAGACCGGCACCTCCGCCGTGGACCGCGCCCTGGCCGCGCTCGACGGGCTGGGCCACCTCTACCACGACGAGGCGGGCGCGCTGTGGTTCCGCTCCACGACCTTCGGCGACGACAAGGACCGCGTGCTCATCAAGACCAACGGCGAGTACACCTACTTCGCCTCCGACGTGGCCTACCACTGGGACAAGTTCCAGCGCGTGGACCACGTGATCGACATCTGGGGCGCCGACCACCACGGCTACATCCAGCGCGTGCAGTCCGCCTGCGAGGCGCTCGGCTATCCCACGCAGTTCGAGGTGCTCCTGGGCCAGCTCGTGAACCTGCTGCGCGACGGGCAGCCGGTGCGCATGTCCAAGCGCAAGGGCACGATGGTCACCTTTGACGAGCTTCTCGAGGAGGTGGGCGCCGACGCCACGCGCTACACCCTCATCTCCAAGAGCTCCAACCAGATGATCGACTTCGACATCGAGCGCGTGAAGCGCCAGGACAACACCAACCCGGTCTACTACGTGCAGTACGCGCACGCCCGCATCTGCTCGATCCTGCGCCGCGGCGCGGGCGTCACCCTGGAGGAGGCGCGCGAGCTGGGCATGGACGAGGTCGCCGCGCGCGCGGTGGGGGAGGGCTACGACCTCTCGCTGCTCACGGACCCCGCCGAGGCCGCGCTCGCCCGCAAGCTCTCGGAGCTCCCGGGCCTCGTGGAGTCCTGCGCGCGCGACCGGGCGCCCTTCCGCCTCACGCACTACGCCGAGGAGCTCGCCGGCGAGTTCCACTCGTTCTACACGGTCTGCCAGGTTCTTCCCGGCACGGGAAGGCCGCTCGACGAGGGCCTCTCGCACGCGCGCCTCGCCGCCTGCGACGCCTGCCGTCGCGTGCTCGCGCTCACGCTCGGGCTGATCGGCGTCTCCGCGCCGCAGAGCATGTAGCTCGGCCCTGTTCCTGCGCTGCTGTCCCGCGCCCGTCGCCCGTGCCCCGCGGACGGCGGGCGCGCCTGTGCGGTGCCGTCCTGCGCGCCGCGTGCTCGCTGCCCGCGCGCCTGCGGCGGGCCAACATAATAATTCCAATACATTAATTGTGGTTGAGGACGACGGGGTTGGGTATACTCCCGACGTATAACGATTGCATGCCGTGGCCTGCGCCGCTGTGGCGGGCCATCACCATGAGGAGACAGGGGCTTCAGTTGGATCTGCGGGAATTTATGTCGGTTCGTCGGGCGTACAACATCGTCAGGCAGCGCGTCGGCTCCGACGAGCGCCTCACTTTCGAGGAGTACGCGATCCTCTGCCGCCTGGAGTTCTCCAACGAGCCCATGAAGACCTCTGACATCGCCGAGTATCAGGGCGCGCTGCGGCCCACCATGACGCATCGCACCAACCACCTTGCGAGCCTCGGGCTCATCGAGCGCGCGGAGGGGGCCTCCGACCGCAGGAACGTGGTCTGCTCCATCACGCCGGCCGGCTCCGAGCGCCTGAGGGAGCTCTCCGCGCTCACGCGCGCGCAGATTCCCGCCGGTCGCTCGCTCTCCCGCACCTCGCCCGATCGCATCTCCAAGTACGTCGACGCCATGGGCTCGCTCTTCTGCAAGGCGGGTGACCTCGTGCTGCTCGGGCTCTACGCCGCCGACGGCGAGCCGCTCACCATCATGCAGGTCGTCGACGCCCTCGGGCTCCTCCAGCCCACGGTCTCCATGTCCGTCTCCGCGCTCGTCGAGCGCGGCCAGGCGGTCCGTGACCGCGGGGCGGCCGGCGCCCACACCACGAGCGTCGCCCTTACCCCCGAGGGCCGCCGCGCCGCCGAGGACATCGTCGGGCGCATCGAGGGGCTCGTGGTCAGGCGCAAGCTCCGCGGCTCGCGCAAGGCCCTCTCGGCCGCGGAGGCGGACGCCCCCGTTGCGTAGGACGCCTTGGGCCCGCGCTCGTTCCGGATACGTGCTATAGTCGTGCCGGTTCCGTTCCGGCCGCGGCGGACGCGCTCGTCGCGTCGGGGCATCGTCGCCCCTGCCCACGCCCTCGTGCGCCCGGAGACCAAATCCCACGTTAGGCCCGCCCCGGCAGCTGGGCTGCCCCCTGCCGCGCATGGGCCGCACTGCTCAGAGAGGTTGACACATGTCGGACGCCGATAACCCCGTGTCCACGCCCGAGACGGGTGCCCAGGCCCCCGAGTCCGAGGCTCCCGCCAAGCCCCGCCGCCGGCGGCGCACCAAGGCCGAGATGGAGGCCGCCCGCGCCGCGGAGGCCGCCGCCAGCGCCGCGGCCGAGGAGGCGGGGGAGCTCGCACCCAAGCGCCGTCGCGGCCGCCCCCGCAAGTCCGAGGCCGCGCCCGACGCCGCCGTCCCGGCCGAGGCTACGGCCGCACCGACCGAGGTCGCGCCCGCTCCCTCCGCCGAGCCCGCGGCGGCCCCTTCCGCCGAGCCCGTGCCCAAGCGTCGCCGGGGCCGCCCCCGCAAGTCCGAGCTCGCCGCCCGTGAGGTCGACCCGATGACGGCCCTCACCCAGCAGGCGACCTCCGCGAGCGCCGAGCCCACGCCGATGCCCGCCCAGACGCTCGCCGCCGCGGACCGTCCTGCGCCCGACGCCGCGCCGGCCGAGAAGGACGCGCCCCGCGCCGAGAAGGCCGGCGACGCGCACCCGGGCCGCAAGCACCGTCGCCCCGGCGACCACGCGGGCGCGCAGCCCGGCACCACGGCGCGCCGCCAGAACGGCCAGGGCCGCCGCCGCAACCGCCGGCAGCAGGAGGTCGCCGAGCCCTCGCTCACCCGCGAGGAGCTCTCCCAGATGAAGGTCGCCGAGCTCCGCTCCAAGGCGGCCGAGCTCGAGATCGACTACGTCGGCGTTCGCAAGCCCGAGCTCGTCGAGGCGGTCTTCGAGGCCGCGGCGCGCGCGGAGGGCTTCCGTCCCGTCGAGGGCGTCCTCGAGATCGGCAACGAGGGCTATGGCTGGGTCCGCACCGGCAACTACATGGAGGGCGACTCCGACGCCTTTGTTCACCAGCAGCTCATTCGCTCGCTCGGCCTGCGCCCCGGCGACCGCGTCGCCGGCACGGTGGGCCCCGGGCGCTCCAACAGCAAGTACCCCCCGCTCCAGGTGGTGACGAGCGTCAACGGGGGCGCCCCCGAGAACCTCAAGGCGCGTCCGCGCTTCCGCGACCTCACCCCCGTCTACCCCAACGAGCGCCTGGTCATGGAGCACGGCAAGGACTCCATCACCGGCCGCGCCATCGACCTGGTGTCGCCCATCGGCAAGGGCCAGCGCGGCCTCATCGTGTCCCCGCCCAAGGCCGGCAAGACCACGGTCCTCAAGAAGATCTGCCAGTCCATCGCCGCAAACAACCCCGAGGTGCACCTCTTCTGCCTGCTCGTGGACGAGCGCCCCGAGGAGGTCACGGACATGGAGCGCTCCATCAGGGGCGAGGTCGTGGCCTCCACCTTTGACATGCCCGCCGAGAATCACACCCGCGTGTCCGAGCTCGTGATCGAGCGCGCCAAGCGCCTTGTTGAGCTGGGCGAGGACGTCGTCGTGGTTCTCGACTCGATCACGCGCCTTGCACGCGCCTACAACCTCGCGCAGCCGGCGAGCGGGCGCATCCTCTCCGGTGGCGTCGACTCCGCCGCGCTCTACCCGCCCAAGAAGTTCCTCGGCGCCGCGCGCAACATCGAGAACGGCGGTTCGCTCACGATCATCGCCTCCGCGCTCGTGGACACCGGCTCCAAGATGGACGAGGTCATCTTCGAGGAGTTCAAGGGCACCGGCAACATGGAGCTCAAGCTCGACCGCGACCTCGCCGACAAGCGCATCTTCCCGGCAATCGACCCGGTGGCGTCCGGCACGCGCAACGAGGACCTGCTCATCTCGCCGGAGTACCAGCCGCTCGTCTGGGGCATCCGCCGCATCCTCGCCAACATGAACAACGTGGAGCGCGCCGCCAACGCCCTCGTGCGCGGCCTCAAGGAGACGGACTCCAACAGCGACTTCCTCGTGAAGAGCGCCCGAAAGGCGCAGCAGACCGGTTTCGTGGGCTAGGGTCGCTCCGTCCCTGTCCCCAACAGATCCTTCCGCCTTCTGGACCCCCGGGTGCCCCACGTGCCCGGGGGTCTGAAAAAATCGCTTGAGACCCGGGCTTCTCCCTTGCAAAGCGGTCGGGCGACTCGGTATAGTCGATGCCATAGCATGCAATGTCATGAGTGTCGTCACGGTCACACGAAGATGAAACGAAGCCCAAGCCGCTGACACCTCGCCCCAGGCCATGGGGCCCAAGCTAGGTTTGAAGTTCGTCTCGTCTTCCGTCTCTGGGAGGAGCGGGAGCGCATGGAGAAGAGAAGGAACCCGGTCGTCGTTGCCGGGCTGACGGGCGCGGCGCTCGCCGCCGTGCCCCGGCCCGCACGCGCGCTGTCCCTTGAGGACCTCGCCGGGCTTGTCGACCCCGTCTCCGCGCCCGGCATAGCGCTCGCGGCCGCCCTCGCGGGAGGAGCCCTTGTGATTGGCGGCGTCGCGTGCACCGTCGTCTCCCGGCGATTCGCGCGGGCCGAGGGTGCCCCGGAGGCCAAGGACCTTTCCGGCGAGCTCGAGCTCCCGCGCTTCGAGCACCCGATCGACGATACGCTGGGCGGCCGTCGGCACGCCTACGTCCCGCGCCACATGCGCGTCCTCACCCCCGAGGAGCTCGAGGCGCGCGGGGAGGAGCGCGAGGAGCCCCCTGCCGCGCATGTCGCGCGCACCTACGAGGACATCGCGTCCAACTACGCGAGCAAGGTCAGCTTCCGCGAGCGCATGACGCGCCGCGCCCAGGGCGTGGCCGCCACGCTGAGGGAGCGCATGGGCGCCGGCATGATGGACGGCGTCCCCGTGATCTCGCGCGCGGACGGCACGGTGGGCGACGTCGGCACCAGCTGGTGGACGGCCGCCGTCGGGGCCGAGGCGATCTCTCCCACGAGCGGCTTTGCGCCCGAGGAGGAGTCCGACCTCGCCATCCCGTCCGACTTCACCCTCACGGGCCGCGAGCTCCTCGTGAGCGCGGCCGAGCGGCGCCGCGACGCCATCTCCGGGCGCGTCGCCTTTGTGGACGAGGGCGTCTACCCCGAGCGGCGCACGGTCGACGACCTTGCCGCCGAGGACGAGTGGGCGAGCGCGCTCAAGTCCATGGAGGAGAACCTCTTCACGATTCTCCCGCAGCGCGACCCCGTGGAGTTCTCCGACATCGCCGGCGGCATCGACACCCTCGACGAGCCGGACGGCCTCGAGCCGGACACGAACTTCATCCCGTTCAGGACGCCCGCCGGCCACCCCGAGGTCGTGGACGTGGCCTCCTACGTGGACTATCTCGTCGAGGACGAGTGCTCAAAGAACCCCTGCCCGGCCATACGCCGCGGAGGTCGGCGCTCGCTTCAGGTCCTTGACGGCGGCACCTCGGCGAGCACGGCGCTCTACGTGGGCAAGCACTTTGCCCCGAGCGGGGACGCCCGCGCACGGGCCGTCATCTAGATGGCCCCATCCCCCTCACGCGACTCGGTGCGGCGGTCCTTTCGGTGGGCCGCCGCGCTCGTCGTGTGGATTGCCTTCGTCTGGGGCCACTCGCTTATCCAGGCCCCGCAGTCGTCCGCGGAGAGCGGGCTTGTGGTGAGCCTTCTGGCCCCTGCCTTCCGGGCCGTGGGAGTCACTGACGCAGACGCGATGTCGTTTCTCGTGCGCAAGTGCGCGCACTTCTCGGAGTACGCGGTCCTTGGTGTCCTGGCCCGTGGGTTCTTCTCGGCGCGCACGGCGGAGACGGGCCGGCCCGCGCTGCCCTCGGGCCTTGCCGTCGCTCTCGTGCCGGTGGTCGACGAGTGCCTCCAGCTCTTCGTCCCGGGACGCTCGGGTCAGCCGTCCGACGTTCTCATCGACCTCGCGGGGCTCCTGACGGGCGTCCTCGTCTCCCACGCGGCGGCGCGCCTCCTGCGCGCGCGGCGCGCGTCATGACGCCTCGGGCCGGCTGACATCGTCACGTCTTCGTTAACAAATCCTCCACATCGCCAAGGGTGCGGCGAGACGAGCGTAGGGTGGACTCACGCTTTTTCGCTTCACAGGGAGCGACGGGAGGAGTCAATCATGTGTGAAAACGTTTCCAGGCGCCAGTTCCTGCAGGCCTCCGCTCTTGCGATGGCCGGGCTTGGCCTTGCGGGCTGCGGCAACGGCGGCACCGAGGGCGGCGACGCCACCGAGATCAAGGTGGGCATCCTCGGCCCGCACACCGGCGACAACTCGTCGTACGGCCTCGCCTGCAAGAACGGCGCGCAGCTCTACTTTGACCAGCTGAACGCCGACGGCGGCATCAACGGCAAGCAGGTCACGACCTTCGTCTACGACGACAAGGGCGACGCCACCGAGGCCGTCAACGCCTACAACAGCCTCGTCCAGAACGACGGCGTGACCGCCATCGTGGGCGCCGTCCTCACCGTCCCCTCGATCGCCGTGGCCAAGGCGTCCGTCGCCGACAACATGCCCTGCGTGACGCCGTCCGCCACCGCGGCCGACGTCGTGACCTTTGGCGACAACACCTTCCGCACCTGCGTGACCGACCCCGTCCAGGGCGTGGTCATGGCCGACTTCGCGGCGGAGCAGGGCTACAAGAACGTCGCCACCCTCTACAAGACCGGAGACGACTACAACGAGGGCGTCAACGCCGCCTTCTGCGAGGAGGCCGAGGCCAAGGGCATCACCATCACCTCCCAGCAGTCCTACTCTGACGGTGACGTGGACTTCAACACCCAGCTCACCGCCATCATCGCCACCAACCCCGACGCCATCCTGCTGCCCAACTACTACCAGGAGGACGGCATGATCGTGACCCAGGCGCGCCAGCAGGGCTACGACAAGGTCTTCCTTGGGGTCGACGGCTGGTCGGGCATCTACGGCGGCCCCGAGAACTACGCCGACGCCGCCGACCTCCACGACTGCTACTACTGCTGCGCCTTCTCCGTCTCCAACGAGACCGAGGTCTCCAAGGCCTTCACCGAGGACTACCAGGAGGCCTACGGCGAGGCGCCGACCAACTTCTGCGCGCTTGGCTACGATGCGGCCATGACCGTGGCCGCGGGCCTCACGGCCGCCGAGGAGGCCGGGCTCGAGGCGGGCTCCGAGGACTACAAGCAGGCCGTGATCGACGGCATCGCCTCGGCCACCGTCGAGGGCGTCACGGGCACCATCTCCTATGACGGCACCGGCGACCCGGTCAAGTCCTCCCTTATCCTCACCTTCGCCGAGGACGGCTCCGAGAAGACCTTCGACATCATCGAGGCCTAGCCGTCGCACAGAGGGCCATCCTCCCGGGGCATCGGGCGCGCGCCCGATGCCCCTTTCCGGTAGGGAGGCGAGAGGAGGTTCTTCTCGCCCTGATTCGCTGAGAGGAAGTGTCACCCGTGGACATGTTCCTGTCGCAGATGCTCAACGGCCTGCAGCTGGGCAGCATCTACGCGCTCGTCGCACTGGGCTACACGATGGTGTACGGCATCATCTTGCTGCTCAACTTTGCGCACGGCGACATCATCATGGTGGGCGCCTACGTCTCGTGGCTCGTCATGGCGCAGCTCGGGCTCAGCCCCGTGGTCGCGGTGCTGCTCTCGGTGGCGGCGTGTACGCTCGTGGGCGTGCTCATTGACAAGGTGGCCTACGCGCCGCTGAGAAACGCGCCCCGCCTGTCGATCCTCATCACGGCCATCGGCGTCTCGTACTTCCTTGAGAACGGCGCGCAGCTCGTCTTTGGCGCCGACGCCAAGCGCGTGCCCGCCTTCACGGACCTTCAGACCATCCAGCTGGGGGGCCTCTCGCTCTCCTTCCCGGCCGTGGCCACGGTCCTTGTGACCATCGTCGCCACGGTGGCGCTCACGCTCCTCGTGCAGAAGAGCAAGCTCGGCAAGGCCATGCGTGCCGTCTCCGAGGACATGGGCGCCGCGCGCCTTATGGGCATCAACGTCAACTCCACGATCTCCTTCACCTTTGCGGTGGGCTCGGCGCTCGCCGGCATCGGTGCCGTGCTCTACGCCATGGCCTACACGCAGGCGTCGCCCACGATGGGCATGATGCTGGGCACCAAGGCCTTCGTCGCCGCGGTCCTGGGCGGCATCGGGTCGATCCCGGGCGCCGTGGTGGGCGGCCTCATCGTCGGCTTTGCCGAGATGGTCGTGACGGCGCTTGGGCTCTCCGTCTGGAAGGACGCTGTGGTCTTCCTGCTGCTCATCATCGTCCTCGTGGTGCGGCCCACCGGCATCTTCGGCCGCACGATGAGCGAGAAGGTCTAGGGGGTGCGAGCATGGAGGAGGAACTCATGACCGAGAAGCGCCCCATCATCTCTGCGGGCGGCCGCGGCCAGGGCGCCCCGGACGCGCGCCGCACGCTGCCCATGCCCGTGCGCTATGCGATCAACGCCGTCCTGGTGCTCGTCATCCTTGTGGTGGGCGAGCTCATGATCGACGGCGGCGCCATCACGCGCTATCAGTCCACGGTGCTCGAGCAGGTGGGCATCTACATCATCCTGGCCGTGTCGCTCAACATTGCGACCGGCTACCTGGGCCAGCTGCCGCTGGGGCACGCGGGCTTCATGTCCGTGGGCGCCTATGGCTGCTCGATCTTTGTCATCCACATGAGCGAGGCACTCGGCGTGGGGGCGCGCGACTTCGTTACGGGCACCCCGGTGACGGCCGCGCTCGTGCTGGGCGGTCTTATCGTGGGAGGCATCTGCGCCGCGGTTGCGGGCCTCATCATCGGCATCCCGGCCCTTCGCCTCAAGGGCGACTACCTTGCCATCATCACGCTCGCCTTCGCCGAGATCATCCGCGTGGTGATGCTCAACATCGACGGCGTCCTCGGCATCGAGCTCACGGGCGGCGCGGCCGGCCTCACGGGCATCCCGAGCTACTCGAGCTTCCTGCTCGTCTTTGGGTGCGTGGCGCTCGTGTGCTTCCTCACGCACACCATGATGAAGTCGCGCCACGGCCGCGCGATCCTGGCCATCCGCGACAACGAGATCGCGGCCGAGGCAACGGGCGTCAACACCACCTACTACAAGACGCTCGCCTTTGTGGTCTCGGCGTTCTTCGCGGGCGTGGCGGGCGGCCTCTACGCGGGCTGCATCGGCGTGCTCCAGCCGGCCTACTTCGGTTTCATGAAGTCGATCGAGATCCTGGTCATGGTGGTTCTGGGCGGCATGGGCTCCATGCTGGGATCTGCGCTCTCCGCCACGGTCCTCACGATCCTGCCCGAGGCGCTGCGCGCGTTCTCCGAGTACCGCATGATCGCCTACGCCGTGGTGCTCATCCTCGTGATGATCTTCCGCCCGCAGGGGCTTCTCGGCTCCTACGACTTCTCGCTCTCCCGCGTGATCGAGCGCGTCATGAACCGCGACTTCCCGTGGACGCGCCGAGCCGCGCGTGCGGACGCCGGAAAGGAGGTGGGCGACGATGGCCGATAGGAAGCGGCACCGCCCCGTTCTCGTCCAGGTTGAGACGCCCAACCTCATCCCCGAGCGCGACCTTGGCACGATCCCCGTGCTGCAGGCCGAGCACCTGGGCATCGACTTTGGCGGCCTCACCGCCGTCGACGACTTCAACATCGCCATGGGGCGCACGGAGATCTCCGGCCTCATCGGTCCCAACGGCGCCGGCAAGACCACGATCTTCAACCTACTCACCAACGTCTACCAGCCCACGCGCGGTACCGTGCTCGTGGACGGCTACGACACGGCCGGCAAGTCCGTGGCCGAGGTCAACCGCATGGGCATCGCGCGCACGTTCCAGAACATCCGCCTCTTCTCCAAGATGACGGTGGAGGAGAACGTGCTCGTGGGCTTTGGCAACACCATGAGGACCCACCTTATCGCCGACATGCTGCGCCTCCCGAGCCACTGGCGCCAGGAGGCCGAGTACCGCGAGCGCGCCCTCGAGCTGCTCGACATCTTTGACATGCGTCGCTACGCGGACACGCTCGCCGGCAACCTGCCCTACGGCGCCCAGAGGCGCCTCGAGATCCTGCGCGCGCTGGCGACCGGCCCCAAGGTGCTGCTGCTCGACGAGCCCGCGGCCGGCATGAACCCCGCCGAGACCGAGGAGCTCATGGAGAACATCCTCAAGATCCGCGACGAGCTCCAGATCGCCATCCTGCTCATCGAGCACGACATGTCGCTCGTCATGGGCGTGTGCGAGGTCGTGGGCGTGCTGGACTACGGCAAGATCATCGCCAAGGGCACGCCCGAGCAGATCCAGAACGACCCGCGCGTCATCGAGGCCTATCTCGGCAAGCAGGAGGTGAGGTAGATGGCGTCTCTGCTTTCCGTACGTGACCTGCACGTCTCCTACGGGGCCATCAAGGCCGTGCGCGGCGTCTCCTTTGACATCAACGAGGGCGAGATCGTGACCCTCATCGGCGCCAACGGCGCCGGCAAGTCCACCACGCTCAACACCGTGGCGGGCCTCATCAGGCCCGACTCCGGCTCCGTCGAGTTTGGCGGCGACTCGCTCGTGGGCGTGCCCGCGCACAAGGTCCTGAAGCGCGGGCTTGCCCTCTGCCCCGAGGGGCGGCGCGTCTTCACGCAGATGAGCGTGGCGGAGAACCTCGAGATGGGCGGCTACACGCGCACCGACGCGGAGAACCGCGAGACCCTCGAGATGATCTTCGAGCACTTCCCGCGCCTGAAGGAGCGCCGCGGGCAGGTGGCGGGCACGCTCTCCGGCGGCGAGCAGCAGATGCTGGCCATGGGGCGCGCCCTCATGAGCCGTCCGCGCCTGCTCATGCTCGACGAGCCGTCGATGGGCCTCGCGCCGATCCTGGTGCAGGAGATCTTTGACATCGTCAAGCAGCTGAACGAGGCCGGGACCACGATTTTGCTCGTGGAGCAGAACGCCAACATGGCGCTTTCCGTGGCCGACCGCGCCTATGTGCTCGAGATCGGCACGATCAAGAAGACCGGCACCGGCGCCGAGCTCCTCGTTGACGATGACGTGCGGAAGGCCTACCTCGGCGGGTAGCGCCCCTGCGCACGTCACCTCGCCGCGGCGGCGGGCCCCTCCTCCCGGGCCCGCCGCCGTTACGTTTGGCGCGGGGTGGGGGCCGGCCTTGCGCGCGGGCGCTCCTGCCGCGCCCGGCCGCCCGGGCCGCGGCGCGCGTTCTTCTCGCCTTGGTCGCTTATGACGGCGCCGCAACGTCTCCTGTTGCGGTGCCGCCGCCGCGGCGTTTCCCGTTGTGGCGCCTCCTGTTGCGGTATTGGGTAGGCATTTTGATATGACGCTGAGTCTTGATAAAAGTCCCTACCCAATTTCGAGCAGATTCCGGCCGCTCGCGACGCTTCTGGTGCGGTTCTGTGTGCCTGGCGGCATTGTAGGGCGGGCAGTCATCAAACCTACCACCCAATATCGTGATCGAGGGCCCCGTTTTGACGATGCTCGCCGCACGGGGGAGTGCAACCACACAAAACCGTCCATGCTGTGAGGCACTCTGAGTCGATGCGGCTGCGCGTGAGGTCCTGCCTGCAAGGACCCCCTTGAGCACGGCTCCAGCCGCCCAGGCGCAACAGATGACCTCCAAGTAAATCAAACATAAAACGACAGCCATCTGTAAGAGCACGGTCACATCTCAAAAAGCAAGCGTCTGACTAGCATGAATCTTGCAGATGGCCCCGTCTGCACCATCTTGAGAAAGCGCCTATGATGTGCCGACCGAGAGGGCCGTCGCGGGAGGTTCCATGGGCGCGGGAACGTGCATCGGGTTTGAGAGCGCTCGGGCGCTCTGGCGAAAGATCGGACATGACGTGGCGCGAGACAATCGTGCGGACGACGCTCCGCCCCTGCTCGTTCGCCTGCTCTTTGACAGTGGGGAGGGCCTGGACATGAGCGCCCTTCCCGCACGGACTCGGGTGTCCGCAGCCCCGGCGAGGGTGGTCGCGCATGAGGTGTCCGAGCTGCTCGGGCAGCACCCAGAGCTTGGAGGGCGCCTGGACGCCTGCGTCTCGGAGCAGGCCGGCCGGCACGTCGCGACCGGCGCGACGATGCACCTCACGAGCGGCTCATATCCTCCCGGGTCGTTCTGCCGGATGCCGGACGGAACGTTGCTCGCGTCGCCCGAGCTCACCTTTGTGCAGCTTGCGCGCACGCTGTCCGACGACGGGCTCCTGGCGTACGGCTATGAGCTCTGCGGCTACTACGCGCGTGGCGCGGAGGGGTTCTGCAGCTGCCCGAAGCTCACGTCGACGGGACGGATGGGGCGCTACCTCGAACGTCTCGAGCGGCTGCGCGCGGCCCGGGGCCAGGGGATGCCCCCGGGCGTCAAGCGCGTGCGCCGCGCGCTGGGCCAGGTGCTCGACGGGGCGGCCTCACCGGAGGAGGCGATCGCTTCGATGGTGCTCGCGCTGCCACGAGACCGCGGCGGCTTTGGCCTGCCGCCCGGTTGCCTCAACCGCGCGGTGCCGCTCTCGAGCGAGGTGGCGCGGATCTTTGGGATCGACTCCTTCGTCTGCGATGCAAGCTGGGCGGGGCGAAGGGTGGCCTTTGAGTACCAGGGATGGCAGCACAAGATTCGCTCGCGCCAGACCGTAGACCTTCGCAAGGGAAACGTGCTCGTCGCGGACGGGTGGACGCTCGTGCAGGCCAATCGGGCGATGCTCTCCAGCCAGGAGCTCATGGAGGAGGTTGCCGTGACGCTTTCCCGTGCGCTGGGGGTTCGGTGGGAGCCGCCTGACGCGAGCGTTCGGACGCGGCAGCTGCGCTTCAGGAATGGCCTGCTTGCAGAGCTGGGCCCGGGAGAGATCGAGCGCCTGAGCTGAGGGAGGTCATGGCGACGGCACGGCAGGTCGGCCGGGGGCCTTGGATACCAGCGCCCCATCCCGTGCCGCCGGGAAGCTGCAAGGCTGGGTGCCTGGTGGACTCGCGTGTAGGATGATGAGCGGGCCTGGCTCTCCCTCTTTCGAAACTGGGTGGTACGTTTGATATGGTGGTGCGCTTTGGTGATCGTTTTTGCTCAAACGTGCTCGTTTCGCGCTAAATCGAACGAGATTGGGTGGTGTTCTTGATGTCAGCGAGCGTGACGCATCAAGAACACCACCCAGTTTCGACACGGGGTCCGGGAGAGGGCTCGCCTGCGGGTCGGCACCGCCGCGGGACGAGAAGAACCTCAGGCCGAGAAGAACCTCGGGCCGACGCCGCCCCGTCCCGCGCTACTGCACCTCGACGGTGGTCCCGAGGGTGTTGGCGGGCAGGGTGCGGAGCCAGAAGCTCGGCCGTGCGGCCGTGAGGGCGTCGGCGACGCGGCGCGCGACCTCGTCGCCGTCCGCGATCGCGAGCATCGTGGACCCGGAGCCGGAGATCACGAACGCACTGGCGCCCGCCTCGAGCGCGGTCGTGCGGAGCGGCTCGTAGTCGGGAATCAGCTGGGAGCGGTAGGGCTCGTGGAGCCGGTCGTGGCAGGCGGCGGCGAGCAGCGTGGCGTCCCCGGTCTCGAAGGCGCGCACCACGGCCACGCAGCGGCCCATCTGCCAGACCGCGGTCTCGCGCGTGACGGTTTCGGGCAGGACGCGCCGGGCGTCGGCGGTCCTGACCTCGTAGGGGGGCGCCACGGCGACAAAGCGCAGGGAGCTCGCCACGTCCATGCGGGTCGAGGTGGTGACGTCCCCGTCGACGAACGAGCTCACGAGCCCTCCCAGGAGCGCAGGCGCCACGTTGTCCGGGTGCCCCTCGAGCGTCACCGCGATCTTGAGGGCGCGCTCGCGGTCGAAGCCCTCCGGAGAGAGCGCCATCGCGGCGCCGATGCCGGCGATCACGCACGCGGAGCTCGACCCCAGGCCGCCCGAGAGCGGGATGGGGGAGAGGATCGCAATGCGAAGCGGCACCGCCCTCGTGCCGATCTTCTCGCACGCGGCGAGGTAGCTCTGCCAGACGAGGTTGTCCTCGCCGCGGAAGCGCTCCTCGCAGCCCTCGATCTCGAGCCGGTCGGACGGGCTCAGGAGGAAGGTCGCCGTGAGGTCGAGCGCCACGCCGAGGCAGTCAAAGCCCACGCCCACGTTGGCGCTCGTCGCCGGCACGCGGACGATGACCGTGCGCCGGTCGAGCCCCTCGACGCCGGTCACAGGAAGACCCTCGCGCACGCGGACTCCACGAAGGCGCCCATGCGCTCGCGGTCGCACTCGTCGTCGTGAAGGACGGTGCCCGCGCGCAGCTCGGAGAGCTGGCGAGGCGCCGCGGTTCCCGTGAGGTGCTCGAGGGCGTCCATGCACGCGAAGCCGTTCATCCCGTCGGTCACTGTGCCGAGCGCTGCGAGCACGTCGGAGGAGAACTTGTAGGGGCTCGCCGTGGAGAGGCAGACGCGCTCGGTCCCGTCGGCGGGGATCGCGTCGAGCACGTGCTTGGCGACCGCCGTGTGCGGGTCTATGAGCACGTCGAGCTCCTCCCATGTGGAGCGGATCGCGGCGCGCGTGGCCGCGTCGTCGGCGCGCCCGCACGCAAAGGTGGAGCGGATCTCGTCCATCACCGCGTCGGGCACCGTGTAGACGCCCTTCTCGGCGAGGTCGGCCATGAGGGAGGCCACGAGCTCGCAGTCCCCGTCGGAGGCGTAGTAGAGCAGGCGCTCCAGGTTGGACGAGACGAGAATGTCCATGGAGGGCGAGATCGTCTTGTGGAAGTCGCGCCGGCGGTCGTAGATGCCGGTGGTGAGGAAGTCGGTGAGCACGTCGTTGGCGTTGGAGGCCACGACGAGGCGGCGCACCGGCAGGCCCATGCGCTTGGCGAAGTAGCCGGCGAGCACGTCGCCGAAGTTGCCCGTGGGCACGCAGAAGGTGACCTCGTCACCCGGGCGGACGGCGTGGCGGCGCACGAGCTGCGCGTAGGCGTCGAAGTAGTAGGTGACCTGCGGCGCGAGGCGGCCCACGTTGATGGAGTTGGCGCTCGAGAGCACCACGCCCCGTCCCTCCAGGCGCTCAGCGAGGGCGCGGTCGGCGAAGATGCGCTTGACCTCGCCCTGGCAGTCGTCGAAGGTGCCGCGCACCGCGCACACGGCCACGTTGCCGCCGAGCTGCGTCACCATCTGGAGCCGCTGCACGTCGGAGACCTTGCCGGCCGGGTAGAAGACGGTGACACCGCAGCCCTCGACTTCCGAGAAGCCGTCGAGCGCGGCCTTGCCCGTGTCGCCGGAGGTGGCGGTGACGATCATGATCTGCCGGCCGTCCCCGGCGCGCGCGACGCTCATGAGCTGCGGGAGCATCTGGAGCGCCACGTCCTTGAAGGCGCAGGTGGGGCCGTGGTAGAGCTCGAGGAGCCAGTCGGTGCCGAGGGGGGTGACGGGGCACACGGCCTCGCTGTCCCACTGGGGGCCATAGGCGGCCGCCACGCAGTCGGCGAGCTCGTCGGGGGTGTAGTCGGGCAGCAGCGTCCCGAGCACCATGCGGGCCGTCTCGTGGAAGCCCTGCCCGCAGACGGCCTCGAGGGGGAGCTTCTTCTCGCCGAGCGCGTCGGAGACGAAAAGCCCGCCGTCGGGCGCGATGCCGGTGAGGATAGCTTGCTTGCTTGTTACGGAATTCTCGCCTGAGCGCGTGCTGTGGTAGAACGGGTTCACTGTGGCTCCTTGCGTCGAGGTACCCGTGCTTGCTGCAAGTATCATAGCCGCAGGGCGCGCCCGCGCCGCACGCCCGATACACATTCGAAAGATTGGACCCCCATGAAGATCGCCCTTCTCGGCTTTGGCACGGTGGGACGCGGCGTTGACCAGATCATCGCCGAGCGCGTGCCCGGCGTCGAGGTCGCGCGCATCCTCGAGCTCCCGGACCGCCTCACCGACCCCCGTATGACGGCCAGCTACGACGAGATCGTCTCCGACCCCTCGATCGAGCTCGTGGTGGAGTGCATGGGCGGCGTCGAGCCCGCGCACACCTTCATCATGTCAGCCCTTGCCGCGGGCAAGCACGTGGTCACATCCAACAAAGCCGTGGTCGCGGCCCACTTCGGCGAGTTCGCGGCCGCCTCGGAGGCCTCCGGCGCCTCGCTCTACCTCGAGGCCGCGGTCGGCGGCGGCATCCCCTGGATCGCCTCGCTCGAGAAGGCCCGGCGCGTCGACGAGGTCACGTCCTTCTCGGGCATCATGAACGGGACCACCAACTACATCGTGGACGCCATGCGCCGCGAGGGGGCCGAGTTCGCCGACGTGCTCGCCGAGGCCCAGCGCCTTGGCTACGCCGAGCGCGACCCCTCCGCCGACATCGACGGCATTGACGTGGCCAACAAGACCATCATCTCGGCCTCCGTGGCCTTTGACGTCGCGTGCGAGAAGAACCTCCCGGTGACGGGCATCCGAGCCCTCACCAAGGCGGACCTCGACCTCTTTGCCGAGCGCGGCCGCACCGTGAAGCTCCTCGGCCGCGGCGTCTGCCGAGACGGGCGCTACGCCGCCGCCGTCGAGCCCGTGGCCGTGCCCGTTGACTCGCTCGATGCCAACGTGCCCGGCAACTTCAACCTCGTCACGCTCGACGCCACGACGGTCGGCGAGCTCAAGTTCTACGGCCAGGGCGCCGGCAGCCTCCCCACGGGCAACGCGATCGTCCAGGACGTGCTCGACTGCGCCTCGGGCGCGCGCCGGCCCGTCTACGACTTCTCGCGCGGGCTCGTCTGGGACCCGGAGCTCCTGCGGGCAGACTACGTGTTCCGCACCGCCGCCGAGCTCCCCGGCGCGGAGCCCTTCGCCCCGGGCGCCGTGGTGGTGCGCGACCTCACGGCCGTGGCCGCACGGGCCCTGCTCGACGAGGCGGCGGCCGTCGACCCCGGCACCTTCATGGCGGCCCTCTCCTGACGGAGGGGACGGGGCACTTTGTCACGAAGCCCGCCCGTCGTGACAAAGGCGAAGTGATCGACCTCACGAGGGGCGGCGCGCGGTCCGGGCGGCCCGGGACCGCGAGGCGACGACGTCCCGGCCCGGTGCCGGGCGCCCGCCGCCCGCAGCAGCAACCACGTTCCGGGCCCGACCCGGGGAAGGCAGGAGACGCATGATCAAGATCGCCAAGTTCGGCGGGTCCTCGGTGGCCTCCGCCGAGCAGTTCCGCAAGGTGAAGGCCATCGTGGAGTCGGACCCCGACCGCCGTTTCGTGGTGGTCTCGGCCGCCGGCAAGCGCTTCGACGGCGACAACAAGATCACCGACCTGCTGCTCCTTGTGAACGCGCACATCCAGTATCACGTGGACTGCACCGCCCTTCTCGCCGACATCGAGCAGCGCTTCGTCGACATCGCCGAGGAGCTCGGCCTTTCGTGGCCCGTGCGCGAGCGCTTCGCGACCTTCGCCAGGAACATCAAGAAGCACTCTCCCGAGTACATCGTCGCGCGGGGCGAGTGGTTCACGGCGCACCTCATGGCCGAGTACCTGGGGCTGCCCTTCGTCGACGCGGCCGACGTCGTGGTCTTCCACCATGACGGCAACGTGGACATGGAGCGCACCGCGGCGCGTCTCAAGGACGTCATGGTGCGCAAGGGCTGCTTCGTGCTGCCGGGCTTCTACGGCGCCACGGTGGACGGCCAGATCAAGCTCTTCCAGCGCGGCGGCGGCGACATCACGGGCGCCATCCTGGCCCGCTGCATCGACGCCGGCCTCTACGAGAACTGGACCGACGTCTCGGGCTTCCTCTCGGCCGACCCGCGCATCGTGGAGAACCCGCGCTCCATCCGCCGCATCACCTTCGACGAGATGCGCGAGCTCTCCTACATGGGCGCCTCGGTCCTGCAGGAGGAGGCCATCTTCCCCGTTCGCGAGGTCAACATCCCCATCCAGATCAAGAACACCAACCGTCCCGAGGACGTGGGCACGATCATCCGCGAGAAGGCGCGCCTCGGCGAGGACGAGCACCTCATCACCGGCATCGCCGGCAAGCGCGACTTCATCTCCATCCACATCAAGAAGGCCCACATGTCCGGCGAGGTCGGCTTTGTGCGCCGCGCGCTCTCGATCTTCGAGCGCTACGGGGTCTCCGTGGAGCACATCCCCACGGGCGTCGACTCCTTCTCCGTGGTGGTCAACGGCGCGGACGTCCGCGACTCCATCTACTCGATTGTCGCCGACATCCGCCGCGAGCTGGAGCCCGACGACATCTCGATGGTCGACAAGCTCGCGCTGCTGTCCGTGGTGGGCCGCAACATGTCCAAGCGAAGCGGCACCTCCGGCAAGATCTTCGGCGCGCTCGGCGAGGCCGGCATCAACATCCGCATGATCACGCAGAGCTCCCAGGAGATCTCGATCATTATGGGCGTGAACAACGAGGACTTCGACCACGCCGTTCAGGTTATCTACGACCGCTTCGTCCGCGACGAGATGGTCACCACAAGCTAACGTGCAAGGGGGGCGTGCAAAGGGGACAGTCACTTTTGCACGCGCATACCGTGCAAAAGTGACTGTCCCCTTTGCACGCCCCGCAGCCCCTTTGCACGCCCCCTACGCCCACCCAGCAGAAAGGAACCGCAATGAGCGAGAAGAACGTAGCCATCCTCGGCGCCACCGGCGTGGTGGGCCAGCAGATGCTCCAGTGCCTCGAGGAGCGCGACTTCCCGGTTTCGCGCCTCGTGCCGCTTGCGAGCGCGCGCTCGGTCTCCGCCGGCCGCACCGTGAGCTTCCGCGGCGAGGACGTCCCCGTGCGGCTGGCCGAGCCCGACGCCTTCGAGGGCGTTGACATCGTGCTCGGCGCGGCCGACGACGCCACGGCCCGCGCGCTTCTCCCGGAGGCCGTGCGCCGCGGCGCCGTGTGCGTTGACAACTCCCATGCCTTTCGCATGGACCCCGACGTGCCGCTCGTCGTGCCGGAGATCAACGCCGCTGACATCGCCGGCCACCACGGCATCATCGCCAACCCCAACTGCGCCACGATCATCGGTCTGGTGCCGGTGTGGCCGCTCCACCAGGCGGCGGGCCTCACGCGTCTGGTGGTGTCCACCTACCAGGCCGCCTCGGGCGCCGGCAAGCCGGGCCTCGACGAGCTCGTGCGCGAGATCGGGTGCGTGGCGGCGGGCGAGTCGGTGGGGGAGACGGCGCCCTTCCAGTACCAGCTCGCCGAGAACCTCATTCCGCAGATCGGCGGCTTCAAGGACGAGGGCTACACTTCCGAGGAGCTCAAGATGCTCAACGAGGGCCGCAAGATCATGCACCTGCCCGAGCTCCGCGTGAACTGCACGTGCGTCCGCGTGCCGGTGGTGCGCTCTCACTCCGAGTCCATCACGGCCGAGTTCGAGCGGCCGATCTCCGTGGAGGAGGCGCGCGCGCTGCTTGAGGCCGCGCCGGGCGTGCGCGTGGTGGACGAGCCGGCGGAGAGCCGCTATCCGATGCCGCTCGAGACGTCCGACCAGGACCTCATCTGGGTCGGCCGCCTGCGCCGCGACCTCTCCGCGCCGGAGGGCGTCTCTGCGCTCACGTTCTGGTGCTGCGGCGACCAGATTCGCAAGGGCGCGGCGACCAACGCCGTACAGATCGCGGAGTATCTGGTGTAGGGGCCTTCCCGCGCCGGTGCCGCACGGTCAGCGTCCGGGCTCCGCGCGCGATTCCGTGCCGCTTTCCGGCATGCGTAACGAGCGTTTTGCAGCAATCCCGAGCTACGCATTCCCCTCTGGATGCGTAGCTCGGGATTTGGGGTAAATTTGCACGGTTTTTCGAGAATGCGCATGCGAAAGTTTCATCTTTTGCACGCGTAACCCGCGGTTTCGGAAATCCGAGCTTACGCGTTCTTCGCGAAGACGTCCAGGCTCTGCCAAGCCCCGCTAAAGCCCACATGAGGCGAGCGCGGCACCCCCGGAGCCGCTAGAAGCTCGCCAGCACCTCGGACGTGAGGCGCTCCGCCACGGCGACGGCCACCTCGGCCGCGGCGCGCACGTCGTCGACGCGGCAGATAGCCGTCCCGGCGTGCACGTAGCGGCACGGCACGCCCGCCACCACGCAGGGGACGTCGAGCTGGTGCAAGGGCCCGCCGTCGGTGCCGCCGCCCTCGCGCACGGAGGTCTGCGCGGCAATCCCCGCCTCGAACGCCACGCCAAGAACGAAGCGCTGGTAGCGCGGGTGCGTGATCATGCAGCGGTCGAAGTAGCGAAACATCGGGCCCCGGCCCAGCGCGGCCTGCACCTCGTCGGGCGTGCAGAACGTGTCGTCCGCAGGGCAGCCCTCAAAGAGGAACGCCACGTCGGGCGAGAAGTGCCGCGCGGCCGCGGCCACCCCGCGCTCGCCGACCTCCTCCTGCGCGGAGATGGAGCCCACCACGTCGACGGGCAGGTCGTCGCGGCGTGAGAGCTCTCGCAGGGCGAGCAGCATCGCGCAGACGCCCGCGCGGCAGTCGAACGCCTTGCCAAGGGCCACTCCGCGCGCCGCGTCGAAGGAAAACGCCGTGTCCGGCACGATTGGCTCGCCCATGCCCATGTGGAACGCGTTGACCGCCTCCTCGTACGAGCGCGCGCCCACGTCCAGGATGAGGGCGGTCCTTCCCGAGGCGCGCTCGGCCTCGCTCAGGAAGTGCGGCGGCTTCACGCCCACCACGCCGCGCACCCACGATCCGTCGGTCGCGCGCACCCACACGCCCTGGCCGGCAAGCGTCCCCGGCGTGAAGCGGCCCAGCTCGACGAAGCTCATCGTGCCGTTGGAGAGCACGGCCTTGACCATGCCGCCCACCTCGTCTCCGTGGGCGTCCAGCATGAGGACGGGCTTATCGCCGGTGAAGTTCTTCGGCGTGATGAGGCCGTCGCGCAGCGTGTTCTCCTTGAACGTGGCCCAGCCCTCGCAGAACGCGCGCGCCACGGCGAGCGTCTCGTCTTCAAATCCGGACGGCGCCTTCGCGTTGGAGAGCGCGCCGAGAAGCGCCACGAGCTCGTCGTTGCTGACGTCCATAGGAGTCCTTTCGTCGGGTGCAAAGGGGACAGGCACTTTTGCACGCTTTTCCACGTCGGGCGGCGGGCCAGCGAGGGCCGTCGTCTCCGACTGTGCCCCCACAGTATAATCTGGCGCAGCCCCTCCGCCGGGGTGTGCGCGGAATGCGGCGAATAGCTCTGGGGGGACGGCCGGTCCGGCTTCTCGGGGAGGGGCTCGCTCACATTGAGGAGGTCATCTCGTCGGCCTCGAACCTTGCTCTCGAGTTTGCCGCTGACGGGGGTTCGAGAATGCCTCGGGAATATAGGATTGACTCGTGTTGACTGTTGCGAGGCGAGAAGAACGGAGGCTCGATGAGCGCTGGCATGCCCGGCTGGGCCGCGTGGGGGAGCCTCGCGGAGGAGGAGCTCGCCAGCGAGGCTGAGGCGCTGCTGCGCGAGAGCCGGCGCGCGCCGGTGGACCGAAGGCGCGTGGAGAGGCTGCTCGAGCTCTACGGGCAGCGCTACGACACGCTGCCGGCGCGCATCCGGCGCATCGTGGGGGAGATCGAGGTCGAGGACTGAGGGGCTGTGCAAAAGTGCCTGTCCCCTTTGCACGGCGGGACCGTCCGCGGAGGAGAGCGTGCGCAACCGCTCGCGTTCTCGTTATGATGGATAATGTTGACAATTGCTGTCCGGTCCCGATACGTAGTTTTCAGGGTTCCGGCAACGCTGTGCGGTATGGGAGCTAACAGATGATCCTGCTTACGGTCGAGAAAAACGTTCGGGGGGGGGTTCTCCGAGTAGGAGCGCCAGTCTAGTCCCGCATGTCCCGCTATGCCGCTCCGAGGGGGTGGCGTAACGGATGGACAACGCCTTCTTCGACAACAAGACCAGCATTCTCAAAGATGACCTCGTCAAGGTCATCAGTGAAGGGGATACCGTCTCCGTAGCGGCATCGGTGTTCTCGATGTACGCATTCAACGAGCTTCGCGAGCAGCTTGAGTCGCTCGACGAGTTTCGGTTCATATACACCGAGCCGACCTTTGCCAAGGAGCGCGCCAAGAAGGAGCAGCGCGAGTTCTACATCCCGCGCCTTTCGCGTGAGCAGGGGCTCTACGGCACAGAGTTCGAGATCAAGCTCCGCAACGAGCTTACCCAGAAAGCCGTTGCGTCGGAATGTGCGAGCTGGATTAGGGAGAAGGCTCGTTTCAGGTCCGCAACAGCCGGTCAGGCACCTGTAGCGCCCGCTCTGACTGTGAGCGGAAAAGGAGACGCGTCTACCTACATGCCCTTCCAGCGCTTTACGGTGGGAGAGCTTGGGGTGGGCGATCATCCCACCGTGACGGGCGTGTCACGTCTTGACACCTCGACGTCCCGACAGTTCCTTGCCATGTTCGATCAGGCATGGAAAAACGGGGGGCTCGAAGACGTCACCGATACAGTCGTGGACAACATTCAGGCAATGTATCGGGAGAACGCGCCCGAGCTTATCTACTATGCGGCGCTCTATCGAATCTTTCACGAGTTCCTTGATGACGTCTCAGTGGACAATCTGCCCAAGGAAGGAACGGGTTTCCGCGAAAGCACTATATGGAACCTTCTCTATGATTTTCAGAAAGATGCGGTTCTTGCCATCATCAACAAGCTCCAGACCTACGATGGCTGCATCCTTGCCGACAGCGTAGGTCTTGGCAAGACGTTCACGGCGCTCGCTGTCATCAAGTACTACGAGTCGCTCAATCGAAACGTGCTCGTCCTTTGTCCCAAGAAGCTTTCGGACAACTGGACGATGTACCGCAACAACCAGGTCAACAATCCCATAGCCAGCGATCGTCTCCGCTATGACGTGCTCTATCACACCGACCTCTCGCGCAAGCGGGGCAAGACCGTCACAGGCATGGACTTGGAGACAATCAACTGGGGCGGATATGACCTCGTCGTCATCGACGAGTCTCACAACTTCCGCAACGGCGAAGACACAGCAACCGCGGCAAGGGACGACGGGACGGGTGGTACCGAGAACCGCTATCAGCGTCTGATCAACCACGTCATTCGCGGCGGAGTCCCCACCAAGGTGCTCATGCTCTCCGCGACCCCCGTCAACAACCGCTTCCGGGACCTGCGCAACCAGCTGAGGCTTGCCTATCAGGGAGATCCGGCTGGGTGGTCGGAGAAGCTGGGGCTCTCTTCCAACATCGAGGACGTGTTTAAGAGTGCCCAGGGCGCCTTCACGGTCTGGTCCAAACTTCCCGCCGAGGAGCGCAGCACTGAGGCGCTCACCGACTCGCTCGACTTCGACTTCTTCAAGGTCCTCGACCAGGTGACGGTTGCTCGTTCGCGCAAGCATATCCAGCGCTACTACGACGTGAGTGCCATCGGACCGTTCCCGCGTCGCAACGACCCCGTCTCCATTTATCCCAAGCTGTCGACGCTGCCCAACAGTATTACGTACAGCGAGATTGCCAACTCGCTTGACCGTCTCACGCTTGCGGTTTACATCCCTTCGCATTATCTGCTGCCGTCGGCTCGAGGAAAGTATGAGGACAAGAACGGCAACCTCACCACGAGCGGTCGCGAGACGGGTGTCCGCAAGCTCATGGCAGCCAATCTGCTCAAGCGTCTCGAAAGCTCTATCTCGTCGTTCAGGCTCACGCTTGAGCGCGTCTTCTCGGTCATGAACCAGTGCCTCAACACCATTGAGGTGTTCAAGGCTGAGGGAGCTGTCACGTCGAAAGTGGACGCTTCCTCTTTTGGTGACGGTTTTGACCTCGACTACGAGGATGCCGACTTCATGGACTTCTCCGTGGGCGGCAAAACGCAGTTCGATCTTCGCGACCTCGATTGGAAAAGCTGGGAGAAGGACGTCCGGGATGACGCTCAGACGATTGAGGGCCTGCTCGAGATGATTCGCGGCATCGATGCCGAGCACGATGACAAACTCCTGCGTCTCGAACGGCTCATTGCCGAGAAGGTCGAGAACCCCATCAACCCGGGCAACAAGAAGGTCATCGTCTTCACCGCCTTCGCTGACACCGCGAACTACCTCTATGAGAACGTCTCTGAGTTCGCATCTCGCGAGCTGGGACTGGGAGTCGCAGAGGTCACGGGATCGGGTGGCGGCAAGACCAACGTTGACGGCGTCCGCGGTGACCTTTCCGAGATCCTCACCTGCTTCTCGCCCGTCTCCAAGGACCGCGACAAGGTCTACCCGCGTCTGCGCGGCAAGGACATCGACATCCTCATCGCCACGGACTGCATCTCCGAGGGCCAGAACCTCCAGGACTGCGACTACCTCGTGAACTACGACATCCATTGGAACCCGGTGCGCATCGTCCAGCGCTTCGGCCGCGTGGACCGCATCGGTTCCAAGAATGATGTCATTCAGCTCGTCAACTTCTGGCCTGATGAGGATTTGGATAACTACCTAAACCTCAAGACGCGCATCGAGAATAAGAATCGCGCCCTCGTCTTGGCGTCGACAGGTGATGATGACTATATCAACGAGGACGAAAAAGGTGACCTAGAGTATCGTCGCCGACAGCTCGAGCAGATGAAGCACGAGGTCGTGGACCTCGAGGACGTCTCGGGCGGCGTCTCCATCACCGACCTTGGCCTCAACGACTTCCGTATGGATCTGGTCTCCTACCACCAGGAGAATCCGGACATCGATCGCGTCCCCACGGGCATCGATGCCGTGGTGGAGGGTGACACACCGGGCATCATCTTCGTGCTCCGCAACGTGAACCAGGAGCTCGACGCCAAGACGCGCAACCAGATTCACCCGTTCTACCTGGTGTATGTGAGCGACGAGGGCGAGGTCGTGCATGGCTACCTCGATCCCAAAGAGTCTCTCGACGCCATGCGACGCCTGTGCAAAGGCAAGTCTGAACCCGATTCGGTGCTCTGCCGTGCCTACAACAAGGCCACGAAGAACGGGCGAGACATGCACGTCGCCTCGGGCCTGTTGCGCAGCGCCATCGAGTCGATCGTGGAGGAGAAGGCCGAGGCCGACCTCGACAGCTTCTTCTCCGGCGGCACCACGAGTTTCCTCGAAAACGACGTGGCGGGACTCGACGACTTCGAGCTTGTCTGCTTCCTGGTGGTGAGGCCTCGTGCTTAATCTGCCGAGCACGGTGCTCGTCAACCGTGTGATGCCCAAGAAGGTGTTCTACGAGCACCTTAAGACGACAGCTGCCATCAAGGAACAGTTCGTCCAGCAGATCGAGCGCATCGAGATGGTCGCCTCCATCAAGGAGGCCAGTATCCACATTCCTGGCGACAAGGACGTGGCGGAGATAGACGTTCTCGCGCTCTATCTCAAAGGCATCGGCATCCCCTACGAGGCAATCGAGTTGGTTGCCCGCTCGATATCCAACAAGCTGCTCTTTATCTGTCTAACGAACGAGTCCTGCAAGCTGCTTGTCAGACGAGACCGCCTCTATGAGACGGGGTGGGAGCCGACCGATGGCGCCAAGCTCGAGCTCGTGGGATCGACCTTAGGAGAGCTCTGGGATTCCATCGTGTCCCAGGTTATTTTCGGCGATGCAAGCTACACGGACCTTGCCGGACGCCTCGAGCGAAAGAGGCGGAGCGAGGCGCTGCGGCTTGAGCTCGAGCAGGTTGAGCGGAAGCGCAAATCAGAAAAGCAAATCGCAAAGAAGAACGCTCTCTTCGATCGCAAACGCGCAATCGAGGCGGAGCTGTCCCGTCTGGAGGGGGAGTCCTGATGGAGAAGCTGTCCCATACCACCGAGAGCATCCTCGACGAGAACGTCGAGAAGCTCGCCGCGCTCTTCCCCGAGGTCGTGACCGAGGTTCGCGAGCCCGACGGCACCCTTCGCCACACCATCGACGTCGACGCCCTGAAGGAGCGCGTGGGCGACGTCGCCGAGGGCCAGAGGGAGCGCTACCAGTTCACCTGGCCAGGCAAGCGCGAGGCCAAGCAGGAGGCGTACCGCCAGATTGACAAGTGCCTGCGCCCGTGCCCCGAGAAGAGCGTGAACTGGGACACGACGCAGAACCTCTACATTGAGGGCGACAACCTCGACGCGCTCAAGCTCCTGCGCAACACCTATGCCGGCAAGGTCAAGATGATCTACATCGATCCGCCCTACAACACGGGCCACGACTTCATCTACGACGACGACTTCTCGAAGACGAAGGAGGACTACGACGCGGAGAGTGGCGACTACGACGAGGAGGGCGGCCGCCTCGTCGCCAACCCCGAGTCCAACGGCCGCTTCCACTCCGACTGGTGCAGCATGATGTACCCGCGCCTGCTGCTCGCCAGGGACCTGCTAAGCGAGGACGGGATTCTGTTCGTTAGCCTTGACGATTCCGAGCTTGCCAACTTGTGCAAGATGCTTCCGGAGATGTTTGGCCCCGATAACCGCCTGGGAATGTTCCCGCGCGTTACGAAGAAGGCGGGGAAATCAAGTGATATTGCCCAGAATAATGACTACATTGTCGCAATAAAAAAGAAGGCATCTATTCAGGTTAACCTGCCGGCGCACGTAGATGCAGGGTTCTCGAACGCCGATGAATATCTGAATGAAAGAGGCCCATATAAACTGAACCAGACTCTTGACTACAACAGCCTTCAGTACAACGAGTCGATGGATTATCAGATTAACATCGCAGGTGAAACATTTGTACCAGGTGGTTCATTTTCAGCGTATGAAGCTCGCCACAATGGCGTTCATGGACGAACTGATTGGGTATGGCGGTGGAGTAAAGAGCTGTTCTCCTTTGGTTTAGAGAATGGCTTCGTAGTTGTTAGAGAGGGACGAAACGGAAAGCGAATCTATACAAAGACGTATCAGAACGCCTCGATTGATCGCTCTCCGCATGGATATAGGGTTGTAATACAGCCTAGAACAAGAGCAGTATCCTCTCTCGAGTTTGTTGATAATAAGTACTCAAATGACAACTCAAAGAAAGAAATTGATGGACTGTTCGGGACGCCGGTCTTTGATTATTCGAAGCCAAGTGAGCTAATTAAGAGTCTGGTTAATCTCATTCCCGATAAGAACGCAGTAATACTTGACTTCTTCTCTGGATCTGCCACAACTGCTCATGCGGTTATGCGACTTAATGCCGAAGATGGTGGTAACCGCAAGTTCATCATGGTGCAGCTGCCAGAGGTCTGCGACGAGAAGTCAGAGGCCGCCAAGGCGGGCTACAAGAACATCTGCGAGATCGGCAGGGAGCGTATCCGTCGCGCTGGCAAGAAGATTGCTTCCGAGGTGGAGGAATCCAACCGCCAGCTCAAGCTTGGCGAAGAGCCGAAGAAGGTCCCCGACGTCGGCTTCCGTACGCTCAAGATTGACTCCTCGAACTTCGAGGACGTGTCCGCAGAACCCGAGGAATACACCCAGCAGGCGATTGTTGGCTTCGCTGACAACCTCAAGCCGGATCGCACGCCAGACGACCTTATCATCCAGGTGATGCTCAAGAAGCAGATCGAGCTCTCGGCCCCTATCGAGAAGCTCGACGTCGACGGCTACACGGTCTTCTCGGTCGATGGTGGCCGCCTCGTCGCCTGCTTCGACAGAGGCGTGCCCGTCAAGGTCATGACGGCAATGGCCAAGATGGAGCCCGACTACGCGGTCATGCGTGACGCCTCCTTCGCCGGTGACGACGCTGTCTCGAACTTTGCCGAGATCTTCAAGAACTACAGCTCCATTACTGAGGTCGAGGTGATCTAGGTTATGGAGTTCAAGTTCAAAGTTCAGCAGTACCAGACTTTGGCGGCAGATGCGGTTGCCGATGTCTTCAAAGGCCAGCCCAAAGTTGATGGCCAACAGTTCGTTCGTGATCTGGGGGCCGGGTTCTACAACAAGAAGGGCCAGGCGTTCATTGGCAACTTCGATAGCCTTGAGGCAGATGCTTCCGATGGCTACAAGAACGCTCCGTTAACGATGGGCTCCGACGTTCTTCTCGACAACATTAAGAAGGTCCAGGACCGCAACGGCATCGAGCGTTCGGGCAAGCTCAGCCACTCACTTGGCGCCTGCGAGCTGGACGTCGAGATGGAGACGGGCACCGGTAAGACCTACGTCTACACCGAGACCATCTTTGAGCTCAACAAGCGCTACGGGTGGTCCAAGTTCATCATCGTGGTGCCGAGCGTCGCCATTCGTGAGGGCGTGGCTAAGTCGCTTGCCATCACCGAGCGGCACTTCGCCGACCGTTACGGGAAGCGCATCTGGTGGTTTGTCTACAACAGCTCGCGCCTGAACGAGCTCGATGCTTTTGCCAGCAGAAGCGACATCTCCGTCATGGTCATTAACATGCAAGCGTTCAACGCCTTTGACGAGTCCAAGAGCAAGGAGGGGCGCGGGGGAGACAAGACCGCCCGCATCATGTTCTCCGAACGCGACGACTTTGGCAGCCGGCGCCCCATTGACGTTCTTGCAGCCACCAACCCCATCCTCATCCTCGATGAGCCTCAGAAAATGGGGAAGAAGAACAGCGCCACGCGCAAGGCGATGCAGCAGTTCCATCCGCTCTTCTCGCTCAACTACTCGGCCACGCACGCAGAGCACCATAACGAGGTCTATGCGCTTGACGCGCTCGACGCCTACAACATGCGCCTTGTGAAGCGCATCGAGGTAAAGGGCTTTGAGGTGCGCGGCATGCGTGGTACGGACGGCTACCTCTGCCTGCAGGAGATCAAGGTGAGCAAGGCCGCTCCCGTCGCGCGGATCGAGTTCAAGAAGCTTATGGCCAACGGTAGCGTTAAGAAGATCATTGGTTCGTTCAACGAGGGTGACGACATCTACGTTGCCTCGGGCGAGCTCGAGGCATATCGCAACGACTTCGTCGTCTCTGAGATTCGCGCCGATCAGGATGGCACCCTTGGCTACGTGCGCTTCCGCAATGGTGAGGAGCTGCGTTGCGGTGAGGTTGTTGGCGACTCCGCGGGCGAGGATATCCGTCGCGTACAGATTCGCGAGACCATAAAGAGTCACCTTCAGAAGGAGGAGCAGCTTTTCTCGCGGGGCATCAAGTGCCTCTCGCTCTTCTTCATCGACGAGGTGGCGAAGTACCGCGCCTACTCGGATGACGGAGAGGAGCTGACGGTCGGCTACGGCAAGGTGTTTGAGGAGGAGTACGCTGCCGCCGTTGCCGAGCGTCTCGACTTACCTCGCATTGGGGACGACGCGCCTGGCTCCTACGTCTCGTATCTCAAGCAGTTTGAGCCGAACCAGGTGCACAAGGGATACTTCTCGATTGACAAGAAGGGCCATGCGATCAACAGCACCACCAAGCGCGGCTCCGAGGACTCCGACGACGAGAGCGCCTACGATCTCATCCTCAAGAACAAGGAGCGGCTGCTTTCCTTCGAAGAGCCCACGCGCTTCATCTTCTCCCACTCGGCGCTGCGCGAGGGATGGGACAACCCCAACGTCTTCCAGATCTGCACGCTCAAGGAGTCTGGCTCCGAGACGAGCAAGCGCCAGGAGGTCGGGCGCGGTATGCGCCTGTGCGTGAACCAGGAAGGCGACCGTCAGGACGTCGGCGCGCTCGGCGAGGACATGGTCCAGAAGGTTAACCTGCTCACGGTCATCGCGTCCGAGAGCTACTCGAGCTTTGTGAGCGACCTGCAGGGGGACATCCGTTCCGAGCTGCGCGAACGACCGAAGAAGGTCACGAGGGAGTTCCTCCGGGACTTTCACTTTGTTGGCTCGGGCGGCGTGAAGCTCGAGCTGGACGGCGGGCAGGCCGAGCTCGTGCACAACGCGCTGGTGAAGCTCGAGTACGTTGGCCTCGACGGTAGCGTCACCGACAAGTTCAAGACTGAGGGCATCAGGCGCGAGGAGATCGAGACACTCCCCGTTGCCGCGCGTGCGGTGATCGAGCAGAAGCTTCCGCTTATCGAGACCGCTCTGACGAGCGTCTTTGACAGTTCGGTGCTTGATGACATGGTGAGCAACGGCCTCGAGACGAAGGTTCTCTCCAATCCCCTTAACGAGAACTTCGGAAAGAGGGAGTTCCAGGAGCTCTGGAACAAGATCAACTTCAAGCAGGCCTATACCGTTCACTTTGACGACGACGAGCTGCGCCGCAAGGCGGTGGACAACATCGACCGCAACCTCATGGTCTCCAAGGTGACGTATCGTATCGTCACAGGAGAGCAGGCCGAGGAGGGAAGTGCCGAGCAGCTTGACTCGAAGAGCCACTTCGAGGTGAGTCATACCGAGACGCACAACCTTTCCGACGTGTCTCCCATCCACGTCAAATATGACCTGGTGGGCGAGGTCGCAAGGCGGGCGAAGATCACCCGTCGAAGCGCGGCGAGGATTCTCTCCGAGATGAGCCCTGTGAAGTTTGCGCTCTTCAAGGAGAACCCCGAGGAGTTCATCGCCAAGGTGGGGGATGCCATCGTCGACGAGAAAGCGACGATGATCGTGGAGCACATCAGCTACAACCGGCTCGAGGAGCGATACGACGCCGCCATCTTCACGGAGACCATGCCGGAGAGCATGGCGCGCGCCTACCGTTCCAAGAAGAACGTTCAGGACTACGTGTTCCCGGACGGGACTGCGGTGAAGTCCGTGGAGCGGCGGTTTGCCGAGGATTTGGACGCGGCTGACGAGGTGGTTGTCTACGCCAAACTGCCGCGTTCGTTCCAGATACCGACGCCGGTCGGCAACTACGCCCCCGACTGGGCAATCGCCTTCAAGCAGGGGAGTGTAAAGCACGTCTTCTTTGTTGCAGAGACGAAGGGATCGATGAGCACGTTGGACCTGAGACCTATCGAGCAGGCGAAGATCGCGTGCGCGAAGAAGCTGTTCAACGAGATGGGTGACGCCGACGTGCGTTACGACGTGGTCGACAGCTATGAGAAGCTTCTTGAGGTTGTGGGGGAGTAACGCATGAATAAGAATGACGCGAATGCACTCTTAAGTAAACTAGTCGCATCTGGAGTTGCAGACGCATTTTTGGAAGTTATCAGCAACAGTAACAGAGTCTACGAGCTCTGCTGCAACGCTGTCGAAGACCACTTATCGCTGGGTGACTCCCCCAGGTTGTACTCTGATATGTCCGTAGCTTGTTTTACTAAAGAGATGATGCGCTACCCGTGGGATAAATGCGAATTGCGAGCTTTACGTCATAGTCGCGGAGCATACGACCGTGTAGAGTTGTCATCCAACAATATTCAAATAATCGTTTCAAAAGAGGGCGATTACAAAGCTGAATATAAAAAGGCTTGCATACGTCTTAATGATGCTCCTGGAGCAGATGGTGCGCGGGGAGCCGTTCTTTGCTATACCTCGGATGAGCAGAAGAGAATTGTTGCAGCTCGTCTTGTTATGCTGAATTCCAATTTGAATGAATTGGCAAGTGCCTCAGTTTTCCCGGCGAGCAATGCGCCACAAGTTCTTGTTGGATGAACGAGATCTGATGATATCGCGACAGGGCACGCTTGAGTGGATGTTCCCGAATGACATTTAGGGCCATGCCCGTCAGGTGAGGTCTCGCTGGCGGAGCTTGTGGGCTTCTGCTTGGCGTCGTGCGGGTGTTCGGCTGTGGCGAGAAAGGCGCTCGACCTGTAGGGAGGACGCTCGATCTGCTGTTTCCCGGAGTCAACCTGGTCAATCTCTCAAGCGGGTACAATCGTCTCATGACTCGGAGAGATTGGAGGGCTGGCATATGCGCATATGGAAGGACCCGAGCGGTAACCTCGTGGACGACCAACGCCTCCTAGCGTATGTGAGCGCCCACGGCAGTCTTTCCAAGGCCCTTGCGTCAGGTGATTTCGTGCTCGTGAGCGACAATAATGAGACGGCGAGCCGCAAGCGTCCCAGCAAGCAGTTTGGCGAGCGTCCACGCCTTGCCGACTACCTCTAGGTCGTGAGGCCGATGCCCGACGTTCTTCTCGCCAGCTACGAGGATTTCGTTTCGAGGTGGAGGGGCCTTTCCGTCCCTTCGCGTGAGGCGCACGTGGACGGCTTTGTCCTCAACTACGCATATAACTCCGGGAAGATTGAGAACGACGCCATCACGTACCGTGACACCCGCGAGGTCTTTGAGAACGGGCGCATCATTGCCTTCACTGGCGACGTTCGGACGCTCTTTGAGATACAGAACCTCAAGACCTCCTGGGAGTGGGCGAGGCCGCTTGCGACTCCCGGGCTACGGCTTACCGAGGACCTTGTCCTAAAGGCGCATGAGCTTCTGACCTACGGCACCTATGACGAGCAGCGTTGGGGGAGCGGGGAGAGGCCCGGTTCGTACAAACTGGGCGACTACGTTGTTGGCGTGAAGGCGGTTGGCGCTGGCGTGGCGGACGTCCCTGAGCTTATGAGAGACCTTCTTGACGACGTGAACTCCTATCTTTCCGATAACGGACGTGCGCTGACCGTAGCCGCCTACCTCCATGCCTCGCTTGTTGACATTCACTCGTTTGCCGACGGCAACGGACGAGTGGCTCGTCTGCTTATGAACATGGTCCTTCTCGCCATGGGGCACCCGCCGGTCGTGATCAGGGAGCAGGACCGGATGGCGTACTATGGCGCGCTCGACGCCTTTCACGACGAGGGGGACCTCGAGCCCTTCAAGCAGTTCCTCATGACCGAGTGCCTCATCACGTGGGAGGGGCGCCTCTGAGAGTCGTGCAGGGGGCGTGCGAAGGGGACAGTCACTTTTGCACGCATACCCGTGCAAAAGTGACTGTCCCCTTCGCACGCCCCCTGCACGGCTGCCCTCCGCCGAGGGGGTGGGGCCTCTGGTAGAGTCGATCGTCCTTCTCGCCCCGGGCGGCCGGTAGAATGCTACTAAACAGTCCGATGGGAGGTGCACCATGGCTAACCTGCTGAAGGATCGCTACGACGCGCTGGTCGCCACGTGGGTGGCGCTTCCGGAGGAGCGCCGGGAGAAGCTGCTCGCCGACTTCGTGCCCGACTACGTCTACAACTCCGAGAAGATAGAGAACGAGGAGCTCACGTTTGCCACCGTGAGCCAGATCGTCAGGGGCGACGCCGTCGAGGGCTACACCGGCGACGTCCAGGTGCTCGTTGAGGCTCGCAACCTCAAGGTCTCCTGGGACCTCGCCCGCATCAAGCTCGCTGAGGACCCCTGCCTCTCCGAGGAGCTCATCCAGGAGGCCCAGGGCCTCGTGACCATGGGGACGTACAAGGAGAAGCTCCTGCTCGCCGGCGAGCGCCCGGGCACGTTCAAGCTGGACAACTACGTGGGCGGGCCGGCTGCCGTGGGCATCCCGGCGGTCGAGGTGCCGCACGCAGTGGGCGTCCTCGCGGACGACGTGAACACGGAGCTCGAGGCCGGGGGGCGCCATCTCACCATCGCCGCCTACCTCCACGCGCGGCTCTCCGAGATTCACCCCTTCGCGGACGGCAACGGCCGCACCGCGCGTCTGCTCATGAACGGCGTCTTGCTTGCCATGGGGATGCCGCCCATCGTGATTCGCGCGCAGGACCACGGCGCCTACCACGCCGGGCTCGACGTCTTCCACCTCGAGGGGGACCTCAGCCCCTTCCGCCGGTTCCTCCGCAACGAGACGCTGCTCACCTGGGAGGGCCTGCTCGACTAGCATGGGATGAGGCCCCACGGAATCTTCTCAAAAAAGTTCTTGCATCAGGCGGCGGGGTTTTGCATAATAGTCGAGCTGCTTGAAGAGGTGGCCGGATGGTGGGCGTAGCTCAGTTGGCAGAGCGACGGACTGTGGCTCCGTAGGTCGAGGGTTCGAGACCCTTCGCCCACCCCATTTAATCGAATACGGATCGTTAGCTCAGCTGGTAGAGCAGGGGACTCTTAATCCCAAGGTCCAGGGTTCGAACCCCTGACGATCCACCATTTTTGGATCGTTAGCTCAGCTGGTAGAGCAGGGGACTCTTAATCCCAAGGTCCAGGGTTCGAACCCCTGACGATCCACCACGATGGTTCGCGCCCGGACGCTCTGCGTTCGGGCGCTTTCTTGTGCGCGGCCGAGCCCGGCTGCCGAGAGTTTCTGTCCGGTCGACCGGATAGACTGTCCCCAACAGGGCCCAAGGGATGGGAGGATACATGACGCGTAGGCGCTCGGCAGGACCGTCGGCACAGCTTCTCTCCTCAAGGCGGGCGCGCGGCCCCCTGGCTCTGCTCGCCGCCGCGCTCCTGGCGCTTGGCGCGTGGCTTGCCCCGGGGCTCGTGTCCGGCACGGGCGGTGCTCCTACGGCCCCCGTGACCCTCACCGACCGTCAGGCGTCCTACAGCGCCTGGGACCCCGTCACGTCGCCGGACTACTACCGCATCGTCGGGACGGCGGTCGCGGACGTGGACCTTGCGCCGGGCGAGGTCCGCTACGCGGGGCTCGACGCCCTCGGGCGCACGGGGCAGGTCGCGGCCAACGTCACCTATGACATGATGAAGCGTGGCAGCGAGCGCAGCCGCGAGGACATCTCCCGCATTCACCCCGCTGGCTGGGGCCACAACGAGGAGGTCGACATCGTGAACCCGGACGGGTCCACCTACCACGGAACCCTCTACAACCGCAGCCACCTGCTCGCCAAGTCCCTGGGCGGTGATGACGCGGAGTACAATCTCGTCACGGGCACCCGCACGCAGAACGTGGGCGACAACCACGGCCAGGACGGCGGCATGGCCTTCACCGAGGGGCTCGCGCGCGACTGGCTTCGCGAGAACCCCGACGGCACCGTCCTCTACCTTGCGACGCCGGTCTACGAGGGGGCGGAGCTCCTGCCGCGGAGCGTCCTGGTGGACGTGCTGAGCTCGGACGGCGCGATCGACCTCGAGGTGGAGGTCTACAACGACGCCGCGGGGTACGACATCGACTACGCGACGGGCGCCTTTTCCGTGGCGGGGGAGTGAGGAGCATGTCCGAGGGACTCGATATGATTCGCGGCGCGCTTGCGCCCGACGCCCGCCTGCACGAGCGCGTGGTTCGGGCAGACCCCGAGTGGCAGGGTAAGATCTTCTCCGTCGAGCACCTCCGGGTGGAGCTCTCCGACGGCTCGCTCGACTGGCGCGAGGTGGTCCGCCACCACGGCGGCGCGGGGGTGGTGGCGGTGCGCGACGGGCGCGTGTGCCTCGTGCGCCAGTACCGCGTCGCCCTGGGCCGCATGACGCTCGAGATTCCGGCGGGCAAGGTGGACCCCGGCGAGCCGCGCGACGAGTGCGCGGCGCGCGAGCTCACCGAGGAGACCGGCCTCGTCGCCGAGCGCCTCGAGCTTCTGACGGAGTCCTACGGCGCCCCCGGCTTCACCGACGAGCACACCTCCGTGTACTTTGCCCACGGCCTCTCCCAGGGGGACGCGGCGCCCGACGAGGGCGAGTTCGTGGACGTCCTCTGGGTGCCGGTGGACGATGCCGTCCGCGCCATCCGGCTCGGCCTCATTGACGACGCAAAGACCGTCGAGGGCATTCTCGCCGCCAAGGCGTACGGGATGCTATAGAATGTGAACGCAACCATGCGCCCTTAGCTCAGTTGGATAGAGCCGCGGACTTCTAATCCGAAGGTCGGGGGTTCGAATCCCTCAGGGCGCACCAGGAGCGCACCGGGCCAGGCACTCTCTGGAGCGTCTGGCCCGTCTTGTGCCCTGAGCGGCATTCTGCGGCCGTCTGCGCAATTCACGTGCGGCCTCAGGCCGTTATGCGGCATACTAGGCACGTGAGTCTGCTCGTCGGAAGGAGCACGCGTTGATTTACACAATGACGTTGAACCCGGCCCTCGACTACGTCATGCATCCCCTGACGCTCGACATGGGCTTCACTAACCGTTCGTCCTCCGAGGAGCTGCACTGCGGTGGCAACGGCATCAACATCTCCACGCTCTTGAACGAGCTCGACGTGCCGAGCATCGCCATGGGCATCGCCGCCGGCTTCACCGGCGACTACCTCCTGCACCGGCTGCAGGAGAAGGGCGTGGCGAGCAACTTCGTGTGCCTCGACCGCGGCTACACCCGCATCAACGTCAAGCTCAACGGCATCGTCATGACGATGGTCAACGGCATGGGCCCCAAGATCCCGGAGAAGAAGGTCGACGAGCTCCTGGCGCGCATGGACATCGTCGGCGCCGGTGACACGCTCGTCCTCACGGGCTCCATCCCCAACTCGCTGCCCGAGGACATGTACATGCAGATCATGAGGCGTCTCGGCGGCCGCGGCATCCAGTTCGTGGTCGACGCCCCCGGTCAGCTCCTCATGGAGTCGCTGGACATGCACCCGTTCCTCATCAAGCCGAACAACCACGAGGTCGGCCGCATCTACGGGGTCAACATCGAGGAGCCCGAGGAGTGCATGCCCTATGCGCACAAGCTCCAGGAGGAGGGCGCGCGCAACGTCATCATCTCCTGCGGCGGCCACGGCTCGCTCCTTCTGGACGAGAACGGCGCCGAGCACGTGGTTCCCACCGCCAAGATCAAGCTCGTCAACGCCACGGGTGCCGGCGACTCCATGGTCGCAGGCTTCCTCGCGCAGGTCACGCGCGGCGTCGACTACGAGACGGCCCTCATCTTCGCCTCCGCGTGCGGCACCGCCACCGCCGCGAGCAAGGGCATCGCAAAGCGCTCCACGATCGACCGCGTGGTGGGCGCGCTCTACAAGAAGATGGGCCGCGCCATCCCGGGCGTCATCGCACAGGACATGGAGAACAACAAGGCCCGCGAGGCCGCGGGCGCGGACGGCGAGCGCGCCTAGCGGTCGCCGATGACTGGTTCTTCTCGCCCTGGCGCCACGCGTGCCAGGGTGTGAGGGTTTTGGGACAGGGCCGCTCTGGCGGCCAGAATGTAGGGGGAGACCTATGTACGAGGGAGTCAACGCATCTGACGGCATTGGCATCGGCGTCGCCCGCGTCGCCGTGGAGCCCGACCTGAGCTTCACGCCGCACGCGCCGGAGGACGCCGGTGACGAGAAGCAGCGCTACGCCGCGGCCGTCGCCAAGTTCGTCGAGCAGACAAACGCCCAGATCGCGCGCATGACCGAGACCGTGGGCGAGGAGGCCGCCGCCATCATGGGCGCCCACATCGAGTTTGCCGAGGACGAGGGTATCCAGGAGATGGTCAACGGGTCCATCGAGAGCGGCATGTGCGCCGAGCAGGCCGTCTCCGAGGCGTACGACATGTACTACAACATGTTCGCCAACATGGAGGACGAGCTCTTCCGCGAGCGCGCCGCCGACGTGGCCGACGTCAAGACGGGCCTTCTCGCCGACCTGCTCGGCAAGGAGGTCGTGGACCTCTCCACCCTGCCCGAGAACTCCATCGTCGTGGTGGGCGAGCTCACCCCGTCCATGACCGCCGACATCGACAAGGACAACGTCGCCGGCATCGTCACCGAGACGGGCGGTCGCACCTCCCACTCCGCCATCATCGCCCGCGCGCTGGAGATTCCGGCGGTCCTCTCCGTGGCCGACGTCACCAAGTCCATCAAGACCGGCGACATGGTCATCGTTGACGGCTCCCGCGGTCGCGTCCTCGTGAACCCGAGCGACGCCGACCTCGAGCACTACCGCGCCAAGGCCAAGCAGTACGCCGAGGAGAAGGCCGCCCTCGAGGCCTATCGCGGCAAGCCGACGGTCACCGGCGACGGTGACGAGGTTCTTCTCGTCGCCAACATCGGCAACCCCGACGACGCCAACGTCGCGGCCGAGCACGACTGCGAGGGCGTCGGCCTCTTCCGCTCCGAGTTCCTCTTCATGGACGCCAAGGAGCTCCCGAGCGAGGACGAGCAGTTCGCCGCGTACCAGAAGGTCGCGCTGCGCATGAAGAACCAGCCCGTCATCATCCGCACGCTCGACGTGGGCGGCGACAAGGAGATCCCGTACATGGGCCTGCAGAAGGAGGAGAACCCCTTCATGGGCTACCGTGCGGTGCGCTACTGCCTCGCCAACCCCGACCAGTACAAGGTCCAGCTCACGGCCCTTCTGCGCGCCTCCGCCTTTGGCGACATCAAGATCATGGTGCCGCTCGTCACCAACCTCGACGAGATCCGCCAGGTGAAGGCCCTCGTTGAGGAGTGCAAGGCCGAGCTTGACGCCCGCGGCGTCTCCTACAACAAGGACATCGAGGTCGGCACGATGATCGAGACGCCCGCCGCGTCGCTGATCGCCGACGACCTCGCCGCCGAGTGCGACTTCTTCTCCATCGGCACGAACGACCTCATCGGCTACACCATGTGCGCCGACCGCGGCAACGACAAGGTCGCCTACCTCTACGACGTGTACCAGCCCGCGGTCCTCCGCTCGCTCAAGCGCATCATCGAGGAGGGCAACAAGGCCGGCATCATGGTCGGCATGTGCGGCGAGGCCGCAGCCGACCCGCTGCTCATCCCGGTGCTGCTCTCCTTTGGCCTGAACGAGTTCTCCGTGTCCGCCCCTTCGATTCTGCGCACGCGCCGCATCATCTCCGAGTGGACCAAGGCCGAGGCCGACGCCCTCACCGAGAAGGTCATGAAGCTCAAGACCGCCACCGAGGTCAAGGCCATGCTCCAGGCCGCCGCCCGCTAAAAGGGGACAGGTTTTTTCTCTCAGAGAGAATGGGACAGGCTATTGGACGGTGTCGCCCCGCGCGGCACCGTCTTTTCTGCTAAAAGTGCTAAAAGGGGACAGGTTTTTTCTTTCAGAGAAAATGGGACACCCCTTGCCGGCGCTCGCTTTCCAAGGAGCCTCTGCCTCGCGTCCTTCTCGTCGCGACCTTGTCGAGGGGCCTCTGCCTCGCGTCCTTCTCGTCGCGACCTTGTCGAGGGGCCTCTGCCTCGCGTCCTTCTCGTCGCTCATTTGCGCGCGTGCAAACTCGTCCCAAATGTTGAAAACCGCTCCCATTGTTGAAAAGTCCTTCCAGACTGTTATGGTTAATGCCTGTCGAGGTCGGGGGGTCAACATGCCGAGATGTGCCAGGAGGGTCTCTGAGTCGGGTTACTACCATGTGATGCTGCGAGGAAACGGCCGTCAGGTCATCTTTGAGGATGACGCGGACCGCCGTGCGTTTCTGGAGGCGTTGGGCGAGGCGATGTCCTCGCGCGGCATTGAGATTGTTGCGTGGTGCCTCATGTCCAACCATGTCCACCTGCTCCTGGCTGACCCCGGGGGCCGGCTGAGCGATGCCATCCATGCGATGACGACCAGCTACGCGGGCCACTTCAACCGGCGCTCCGGCCACGTCGGGTCGGTGTTTGCCGGTCGGTTCAAAAGCGTCCCCGTTGAAGATGATGCCCAGCTGCTCGCGGCCGTTCGATACATTCATGACAACCCTGTGAAGGCGGGGATTTGTGCGGTTCCGGACGAGTACCCCTGGAGCAGCTATCACGAGTACGTGGGCGAGCCGTGGATTGCCAGCGTCGAGACCGTCCTGGATTTGGTGGGCGGGATCGATCAGTTCGAGCGCTTCAGCCTTGCGCCGCGCCTGACCGGTTACTGCTTCATGCCGGGCGCGCGTGTTCCGGAGGAAGACGCGGCGGACGTTGCTCTCGCCGCGATTTACCCCGTATCGCTCGAGGACGTGAAGACGCTGGACGGTGAGGAGCGCGTTCGCGTGCTCTCCCTGATGCGCGACGCCGGGCTTTCCGTCAGACAGGTCGAGCGTCTGACGGGCGTGGGCAGGTACGCCATCGAGAAGAGCCTGCTGCTTGCGAGGGCCGGATAGCGGCTGCTCGCCCTGCGCCGTGGCTTTGCAGCCAGCTAACCTGTCCCATTTTCTCTGAGAGAAATAACCCGTCCCCTTTTTCTACCCTTTTTCTAGGGGAAGATGACGCGGAGGGCGGCGGGCACCACGTCTATCGAGAAGGACGTGCCCTCGATGCCCTCGCCATCGACCTGGCAGGGCGGGGCGGAGGCAAACTCGAGCTCGGCGTGGCGCACCTTGAGCGTCTCGATGACGCTTGAGCGGACGTGGCGGCCGTACTTTGCAAGCCCAAAGAGGGCGAGCAGCCGAGGCAGCGCAGGCTTGCGCACGTTGAGGCAGACGTCGAGAAGCCCGTCAGCGGGGTCGGCGCCGGGGCAGATGAGGAAGCCGCCGCCGTAGCTCGGACCGATCTGGAACGCAAAGATGTGCGGCGAGAGCTCTCTGGGCTCGCCGCCGTCGAAGCGCGCCGTGCACGCAAAGCCCCTCTTCGCACGCGAGAGGATCTTAAGCCCAGAGGTCACGAAGAGGGCCTCTCCCTCCTGCGAGGTGTCGGCCGCCCGCCGCGCGGTGGTGTCGAGCGCAATCGCGGCGTCAAGCCCGAAGGAGAGGGTCTCGGCAAAGTAGGTTCCGTTGACTCGTCCAACGTCAACGGGCCTCTCGTGCCCTCGGACGATCTGTGCGAACGCGGCCTCGATGTCGTTTCTCGTCATGCCGAGGGTTCGGGCGTAGTCATTTCCGGAGCCGAGGGGCAGCACGGCGAGCCGGGGCCGGCGCTCTGCCGGAAGCGACATGAGACCGCAGACGACCTCGTGGATGACGCCGTCGCCACCGAGAACGATGAGCGTGTCATAGCCCGCGGCGCACGCCGCGATCGAGGTGGCCTCGCCAGGCCTTGAGGTGAGGCGAACGTCGTAGCCGTCCGTTGCGGAAGAGTAGCTTCCCAGGAAGCGGCGGGCGAACTCCGCGCCCTGAGCGCCGCGCCCGCTGTGGGCAGCAGGATTTGCAACGAGCAGGGTGCGGCCGAGCGGGGAGGCTGACATGTGCTGCCTTTCTCGAGGTTCTTCTCGGTGGCGTCCATTCTACGCTTGCCCGAGACGGCGCGCTCGCCTATACTTTCACCCTGCGACCGGGGCGTGGCGCAGCTTGGTAGCGCATCTGCTTTGGGAGCAGAGGGTCGCTGGTTCGAATCCAGTCGCCCCGACCACGCACGCGGGTGTGGTTCAATGGTAGAACCTCAGCCTTCCAAGCTGATGACGCGGGTTCGATTCCCGTCACCCGCTCCAGACAAAACAGCAGGTCAGACCTACAAAATGGTTTGACCTGTTTTCTTTTATCAATTATATGCGCAATGACGATGCGCAAAAAATGCGCAATATAGGCGTGATTGACCTCAGCGATAGACGCACGTCGCCCGTTCGCACCACCCCCCCCGTCGCGTCGGGGGAGGGGGAAAGATTGCAGACGGCGCGGACTCGCACGCGGGCATGGCCCGGACTTTCAGACTCCCCCTACCCCCTGCGCGCCCTGCGAAACAGCTCCTCCGTCACCTCGTCGGCCTCGCGCCGCCACGCCTCCACCTTCTCGGGCGGAGCTTGCAGCTTGCCCCGCCGTACCCTGCCCAGCTTGCCCATGAGGAAGCAGTTTCGGCGTTGCAGCGCCGCCGTGCTCATGGTCGCGTAGTCCTTGCCCATTTCATGCCCCTCTCTGAGCCTCTGAGCGCCGTTTCTAGGCCCGTTCACAGCGCCTCGGTACCCGAGTGCCGGGAACGAGAGAAGGACGCCCCACGGCGGCCCTGAGCCGTGAGGCGGCGTCTGCTCGCCCGGTGGTCGCTAGTACACGACGGCCTTTCGCCCCGGTCGCCTCTTGGTTGTCATGGCCTGCCAGTACGCGAGGGCGCACGCCTCTATGAGGGTCGCGTCCGCCCTCTCGGTGTCCTCGAAGCCGAAGCCGTCCTTTCCCAGCTTTCGCCTGACCGTCTCGGTTGCGGACTCGGTTAGCTGCTCCTGCCCGTAGTGCGTTAGGGCGCTCTCCCTCACGGCGTCAACGATCATGGCGTTCGCCGTGGCGGCGTCCCCGGCGCTCGGCGTGACTATCTTCCCCTTGGCGAGGCCGCCGTCCACCAGCTTCTGGATGAGGACGCCGGAGCCCGCCTTGCCGTCAACGGCGACGGCGGCGACCTTGTCTTTCCGGTCTAGAACCCACTTGGCGAACCACGCGACGCCGTGGGATAGCGGCCTAACGTCTATGACCTCGACGTATGGCGGCTCACCGGTCGCCCTGAAACGCTCGTCCATGGGCCGCAGGCACACGGCCAGCGTCCCGCGCGTGCCGTCCGGGCTGAACTTCACGCCGACCGTGAGAAGCCCGTCCTCCGGCGGCTCGTCCGTCTCGCACAAGTCCCACGACCTGCGGTCTATGACGTGCTGTAGGACGCCGACCTCCGCGCCCCACCAGCCTAGGTACTCCCGCGCGAAGCTGTCCGCCGCCGTCTTGTCCGCCGCGTCCGCCATAACGTCCTCCCTGATTCGGTACCCCATGGCGGGGCAGCACTCGTACCAGCGCTCCGCGTCGTGGGGGTCGCCTATCTCCGTGGCCGCCCATTCGAGCCACCAGCCGCCGCCCAGCTCCCCCGCGTGGGCCTTCCTGTGGAGGTCGCGGAAAACGGTTCCCTTGCACTTGGGGTCTGGGGGCGTGCCTATGTAGATCATCTGCGGGTCGCCGCTGTCCGTCGCAAGCGTCGTGGGCTGCAAGGCGGACGCCTCCAAATCGTCCAACGTCTGCGCCTCGTCGACCACGATAACGTCATAGGTCTTGCCCCTCGAAACTGAGGTCGTGCGCGTGTTGAACTCGATGAACCCGCCGTTTGAGAAGTAGACCGCCTCGTTCCCCTGCGCCTGCTTCACGCCGTTGTGCGCAAGCTCGGCGGCGAAGTCCGGCGTACCCTCCGCGAAGCTCTTGATTCGCTTGAACATCTCGCGCGTCGTTACGCCGTGGTGGGCCGTGTAGAGTACGGCCTTTCCCTCGACGGCGGCGCACCAGACCGCATAGAAGCGGGCGGCGTAGCTCTTCCCGTTCTGCCTCGGGACGCTCAGGCCGATTGTCTTTGAGGCCGCCCGCCCCGCGCCGTCGCGGGCTAGGTAAAGCTCCAACTGCCGCGCCTGCCACGGCATGAAGCGCACGCCGTAGCTCTCGAACAGCCCCACGGCCTCGCCGCCCCTAGAGGAGGAGAAGCCGCCCACGACCTCGAACGTAGGCTCCTGCCTGCCGTGCCTAGTCGCCATCGGCCACGGCCTTCCGGGCGGCTTGCAGCGGGTTCGCCGTCTGCGCCGTGGCGGCGTCCATGTCCTCTATCTGCTCCACGACCTCGATAAGGCGCTTGCTCAGGGCGGCCATGTCGCGCCCGCTGCTCGTGGCCTCTATCTGCTCCGCGATCTCGTCGCGCAGGGCAACCAGCATGTCACGCTTTTTGCCCTTCTTAGCTGCTAAAACGAGTTTGCCCATGGTGGGAAAACCTCCTATCACTGGCGAAAACGAAACCGGGCGGGGGCAGCGCTATGCCTCGTGGCGTGCCGTCGGCCATGGGGAGGACAAGCCCCCACACCCTCACCAAGCCCGCGAGTGCTTCAAGGGCTTTTGCTCCCGCACCTCGCCCTTGCTCTTGCGAAGCCCGTTGCCCCGCTTCTGGTTGCAGATTCGTTGTCGATGCACCGGGCGCACGTTGCGCGGGTCTAGCGCGCAGGCCGTGGCCGATGCGTAGCCGCCCTCCTCGAAGCGGCTGACCGGAACGATCTCGTCAAGCTCGAAGCTGAGCGGATGCCCGGCGGGAAGCGAGTAGTCTATGGGCGCTCCACACAATGCGCAGGGCAGGCCCATTGAAGCGACGCGCCTTCTCAGGTCGCGCCGCCTCGTGCCGTTGGATACGCGCGGGTTGTGGCCGCCCATGCTAGGCGACCTCGCTAGGCGTCGGGCATGGCGGCAGGCTGAACCTGTAGGGGACGGACTTCCACGCCTCGTGGAGAAGAGCGTCCGTCTTTGCCAGCGCGAGCAGGGCAGCGCCCTCCACGCTGTACGGCGCGCCCAGCGCGTAGCCCTCAACGTCGCCCACGAAGCGCCGCGCGGGCTCCGTCACGGCCTCGGCGTCGAAGCCCTCGCCGCCCTCCTCCACGAGAAGGCGGCACGCGGTGTCAAGGCGACCGTAGGCGACCTGAGCCACGGCGCGGCGCTCCTCCTCGTGCCGCTCGCCCAGCGCGTCGAAGCTCGCGGCGAAATCCGTCAGGGCCCGCTCGACCAGCGAGAGGGCGCGCTTTGCTCCTCCCCAGTTCCCGCCGCACTCGTTCTTGACGCTCCTAGCCATTGTCCGCCCCCTTCCCGATGGGTCCGCACGCGCGGCCCATGAAGCTCTCTCGCCCCGTCAGATAGTTCGCCCAGTCGCGGGCAGCCGTCTTGAGGAGCGCGTAGGTAGCAAGCTCCCCGCGATCCAGCGGCAGGCTCCCGCACTCGCCGGCGATGCGCCGGAACGCCCCGGCGGTCACGTGGTCGCCCTGCACCTCGGCGTACTCGGCGGCCGCCTCGCACGTCTCGACGGCGGCGGCCCTGAGCCTGTCCGCAGCCTCGCCACGGCACGCCGCGCGGGCGGCCTCGAACATGTGCATACAAGCGGCCTTGAAGTCCGGCTCTAGCTCGGCGGCCACGGGCGGCAGCGTCACGCGCCCACCTCCTCGCGCGGCACGCGCAGCGGCTCCACGGCGTTCCCGAGAATGGACTCGTAGCCCTTGAGGTAGTTCGCCCAGTCCCTGAGCACGACGCCCAGCCGCTTGTATCCCTCGCGTTCCTCGACCTTGCCGGATTCCGCCTTGAACCTCATGGTCTTGCAATCCGACTTGATGATCTCGAAGGCGTGGTAAAGCTGCTCGTCGCGCGTCGCGTCGAAGCCCTTGAAGCCCAGCTCGTGCGCCCGGTCGATAATGGCGCGGGCGGCCTGATGGTTCTTGCCCCACGACGCGAGCGCCCGCGAAACCTCGTCGGGTGTCACGTTCTCGCGCTCCCTGAGGAGCGCCACGTAGCGCTCGGCGTTGGCGCTCATGGGCTTAACCATGTCGTTCCCGATGCGCTCTAGCGCCCTGTCGCACGCCTCAATGGCCTTGCCGCGCCACGGACTCCACGCCTCGCCGTCCTCGCCTCGGCCACCGGCGGCCATGCAGTAGAACATGGCCTCCGCGACCTCCTTGAACTCGCGCTCCTTGAAGTCCTCGAACTCCATGCGCTACTCCCCCTGAGAAGCGACGTCGCCCGAAGGCTCGCCGCCCTCGTGGCCGCCCGTGATGCCTCCGACGATGCCAGCGAAGGCGTTGCCGCGCGCGATGCCGTTGAGCGTCATTTGGAGGAACGAGAGGCGGCTCTTGAGGTCGTTCTCGTCCTTGTACTCCTGAAAGCGAACGCCGTTGATGAACCGGTCAATCGCCTTCTTGGCGTCCTCTACGTACTCCATGGCCCCGTCGAGCGTGCTGCTGATGCCTGTGACGAACGCCGGGTGTCCCTCGCGCGCCTGCCGCGCCTCGATGTCGCGCAGCGTCCTATAGATTGACCAGTTGTCGCCATAGTTGCGGAACGCGGCCTCAAGCTCGGTCTTTGTGACGCGCGAGCGCGCCCCGAGCGCCTGAACGTATGCGAGCGCGGCGGCGCTCGGCGCCTCGGCCATCTCGTCGCCCGCCTCGCGCTCCGCCTGAGCGAGGACGGCGGCGGCCTTCTCGCGGAACTCCTCGCATGATGCGTAGAGACGTTCCTGGCCCGCGCGGCCCTTGAGCTTGCCCATAGGCTCGACCGTCTGCCCCGGCTTGAGCGCGGCCATGTACTCCTTGTAATCCTGCCTTGCGACCTCAAGCGCGGCGCTCGCGCACTGCTCGGCGATGATGGAGAGTCGCGCGTTGGTGCGCCCCTTGTCGAACATCCCTAGCCCTCCTCGCCCTTGAGCGCGGAGATAGCGCCGCGCACGTCCGCAGCCACGGCCTCAAGGAACGAGACGGCGCTCTCGCGGCCCTCGTCCGTGTCCGGCCACTGGCTGAGGCGGACGCCCTTCTCGGCCTCCGCGAGCTTGCCGCGAACCTCGCCCATGATCTTGTTGACGTTCATTCGTGCCTCTTTCTCTAGAAGTCCTGCCCGCCCATTCGGCGGTGCCCGATAGCGAGGACTGAGGACTCGCCCGCGAACTCGGTGGGCTCGTAGACTCCCCACTCCTCATAGCGCCCGACGTGAGCGAGCGCCCTTAGCGCAGCCGTAACCTCGCGCGTGGCCGCCTCCCTGCGCCCCTTGCGCTTGTAGGAGCACGAGACGTAGACCTCGAAGCAGACAAGGCCGTTTCCGCAATCGTCCGGGCGCATGACCTGAACGTAGACGCACGGAACGCCGTCCGCGAAGCCCTCGGCCACGCGGTAGCCCCTGAGGCTCACGCGCAGCCACTCGGCTATGAACCGGCGTTCCTCGGCCCCGATGCCGCGAAGGTCTGCCACTAGACGCCTGCCTCCCCGGCGTCGATGGGCTCAAACAGCTCCTCGAGCGACCCCTCCCAGCCGAGCGCCGCCGCGATTCGCCGCGCCTGCTCCTCGTAGGGAACCGTTCGCCCGCGCTCCATCTTGGAAAGCTCCGAGCTGTTGAGCCATGCCACGCGGGCAAGCGCCGCCTGCGTTAGCCCTTGCTTCTCGCGCTCGAACTTCAATCGCGTAATGCGATCTGCGAAGAACCCGGCGCAAGGTGTGGTTACTGCCAATGCCTCTACCTCCGTTCTCGTCGTGGTCTAGCCCTACACCCTTATGTTAGGATGGGGGCAGTTCTAAAGATGTGGCGTCTTTGAAACACATAGAGAAGGGGCTTCTATGAGCAAGTTTGACAAGGCGGAGACTACGGGCCCGCGCTTCTACTCCATGCCGAGCCTTGCGGGGGCGGGCGGGGAGGCCGCGAAGGCTCACGGCTGCTTCTCGTTCGTCCGCCACGACCTCGCGGGCCACACGGTCTATGAGCCGATGCGCGATGGTTGGCGCAAGTCCTCCGAAACGTCCCGGCTGCTCAGCGACCTTCTGGGCGTGAACCCGTATGACGCCGACGAACTAGAGGCGTTCATGGGCAGGTACGGCCTCGCGTACTCGCTCGCTCGCGTCAACGTGAGCGACGGCGAGCAGCCCTATTACGCGCTCCCGGCGACGTACACGGCACACCAAGACTTGTTTATGACGCGGCGCATATTCCAAAAACGTTTCGGTACCAATGAGGCATGGGGCATAACCGGTAGCGTCGCCATGACGAAAGACCTCTTTGACGCCTCGGACGGCCCGACGCCGGACGGATACGAGGACGCCTCCGGCCTCCTCTCCCGCCATGAGGCACAAGAGGCCGTCGCCACCGTCAAGGCCGTTTGCCAGACCATCCTCGACGCCGTGAAGGTGGGCGGCTACCCGAGCGCCGACGATCTAGACGCGCAGGAAAAGCTAGACCTCGCGTGCCAGTACGCGAGCGCGGCACTCGCCCGCCATACGTTCGCGATAGCGCCGTTCGGCGGCACCATGCCGGACTCGGCCCCGGCGCTCGCCCTCGCGCTCGCCCAGACCGTAGCAATAGCCCTCGACGGCGAGCCTCTGAAACAGTGCAAGCACTGCGGGCGGTGGTTTCAGTACAAGACCGGGGCGCGGACGTATGCCGTGCAAGACCCGAGCGTTCAGAGGCGCGAGCGGCGCGCGGACTACTGCTCGGTCAAGTGCCAGCAGGCGCACAACTACGAAAAGCTCAAGGCGAAGCGGGCAGCCGAGCGCGCCGAGCGCGAGAAGGCGGCCTCGAACGAGAAAACGGCCTCGCAGAACGCCGTATGAGGCCCTAGAACGGGCGACCTCGACCGGATGCCCCGAGGGGTCGGGAACCGCCGTCATTCGGCGTTCTGCGCCGCTTAGCGATTACCTCCGTCCCATCCGCCGCCTTTCGCGCGTGTCCACCCAGGGTGGGTTCATCCCCAAAGTGCTGAGAACTGCAACAGGAACTGCAACAGGTGTGTAACAGCTTGAGCGACAAAAGCGCAGGTAGCTGACCATGCGTTGCAGTTGTTACAGTTGTTGCAGTTGTTTTCTCGAAAACCCTATGAGATACGGAAACAACATGCTTTTGCCTTGTATTCCACTGTCGTTTTCTATCCCTATCCTCTTTTTAGAAAAAGAACTGCAACAACTGTAACAAGCGGGGTAAATCCGGCGCTTTACCTGCAAAAACACCTGTTGCAGTTCCCTCGCTGAGAACTGCAACAGGAACTGCAACAACTGTAACGGCGCTCGCGTATTTTCTGAGGTTAAGACTTACGCCTCCACGCTGTCAGGGTTCCGTAGCCGGGAACCCTCTGCCTGCCCGTTCGGCGATAGGATGGGCTGGAGTCGAGCGCTCGCGAGATTCTGTTCTGCTCAGGCCGTCGCATCGTCCTGAAGTCATCTGCGAGGATGCCAAGCGCCTCTTTTGCCGCCATCTCGCGACAAGTGATCTCCGGCTTTGCCCTATCCAGCCACTCGCGTATGCTCTCTGCCCATTCGTCGGCCTCGGTGAATGTGGCCTGTGCCGCCGCCATGTCTGGGAGAACGGCGTCCGGGAGTCTGAGTCGGCGGAGGAATCCATCCTTGCCGATGCGGTCGTGCTCCTCCAGCATCTCCGCGATTCCGATTCTCACGGCCCTAAACATCTCTTCGCGCTCGCTGTCGGCAAGCCGCTTGGTCGCGTGGCACTCGATGATGGGGAAGCGCCGGTTTCCCGTCTCGTCGCTCAGAACGTCGCGGCTGTTGGTGCTGCCGACCATGACGAATGAGCGGGAGAGGTCGAAGTCGCCACGGTAATTGACGTGCCTAACGTCGCTGTTGCGGCTGACGGCGGACTTGAGCTGCTCAAGGCTCTTGGTCCCCTTCATGGCGGCGAGCTCCTCCACATCGGCCACCAAGTGTCCGGGTGCGACCTGCGAGATTGACTTCTCGTCCATGCCGCGCGCGAGCGTGACGAACAGCGACGGCGCGAGCGCACAGGCCTTCCAGAACGTGTCCTTCCCGATGCCCTGTGCCCCGTAGAGTATCGGCATGAGCTGGAAGTCGCACCCCGGGTACAGCGCGCGGGCGATAATCGCTCGGAACGTCACCCGCTCAACCTCGTAGGTGTATCGGCACGGCGTAGCGCCAAGGAATCGGGCGAGCGTCCACCCCGCCACGCATGTAACGTTCTCGATGATGTTTCCCGCCTCGTCGGTGAGCGCGTAGCCCATCCCGCGCGGTGCGGGTGAGACGATGCCAAGGCATGTGGGAGCGCCATCGTAGAAGGGGGCCATGCCGAACGGCCCTTCTCCCGTTTCGGTCACGTTCAGCCCGCCGCCAGTGTTCTTCTCCACTTTTGGGAGGTTGAGAATTGCGTCGCGAAGCGGGTTGAACCGATGCTCGACCGCCGACGTGAAGACGCCCATCGCGTCGCGTATGCTGTGCCTGTCCGCCTTCTTGGTGCTGTAGTGCTCCACCACCATTCGGACCGCCGCCCCGTCGCGGGAATCGTCCCAAGGGCGTGGGGTGGGGTCGGGGTCCCATGACGTTGGGGCGAGCTTCCAATACTCTCCGTCGCAATCGTTCAGCTTGAGGGCGGCTACAAGCTCGGTGCTTCCCTTCATCCACTGGACAAGCTCCTCGATTCGCGGCTGCCTCTCCTCGTCAAAGAACGAGTAGCCGTCTATCGGCTCGACGCTGAGCTTGGGCTGCGCGGCGAGCGCTTGGGCGTGCGCCACCCCCAGCGCTGAGGCGAGGCCCGCTGGGTCCTCGGCGCGCCACTCGCCGGCGTCCTTGGGGGCACCATCGGGCCACGCGAACGGGATTGCGATAACGCCCTTTTTCTCCAGCCTAGCGACTGCCTTCTCGATTTTGGGGCGTCCCGTCTCGTCGTTGTCGAGCATGAGGACAACTCGCATCTGCTCGACTTCGTTGCGCGCCTCGATTGCCTGAAGCGTGCCGTTGCTGATGCTCGACAGAACAGGGGTCGCTCGGTAGCCCGCAGCTTCGACCGCGAGTGCGTCGGGCCACCCCTCCACAACGAAGCAAACGCCGTCCTCCCCGCAGATTGCGTCGGGGTTCAGCAGATCGGGCTGCTTCATGGCCTCTTTGTTCGGTTTGGCATATTTCCGGTATCTCGGGTGCTTGTCCCTGTACTCCTTGGTTCCTCGCTCCTCGTATCCCTCGGATATGTCGCGGTCGATGTGGTAGTAATCGAAGCTGCCCCGCGCCGTGAAGACAAGGCGGGTGTAGCCGTCCCAATACATCCCGGTAAAGTCTTTATATGATCCCGCGCGGCGGATGGTGTCGGCGTCAACCACTCCAAGGCCCGCGTCGATTGCCTCCTCGACTGTCATCCCGCAATGGGCGGAGAGGTAGGGGGCGGCAAGGCGCTTGGCCTCGTCGCTGTCTCGGAGGGTGCGCCGCGACTCCTCGATAAGCGCGCGATGGTGCGTCCGGCTTTCCTCCGCAGTGAAGCCGTATTTGTTCAGTTCACGCTTTTTGACCGGGGCGATTGCTGCGCTCCCGATGCTGACGCCGCGCTCCGCGCAGATCTTAGCGACGGTTGCCCCCGTGATGCCTCCGTCGGCGGTGAAGGTCTCCCACTTGCTCGCGCACACTCCGGGCTCGTAGCGGTCGGGGTCGCGGGAGCTGAACTCATCCCACTCCTCGACGCCAAACCCTGCCGACTTCAGCCCCATCCCAATCTTGAGCCATTCGTCATAGGTGAGCGTTTGGGGGTCGATAGCGGCGAGAAGCTTAGGAAGGTCCGCGTGTTTGTTCTCGCGTCCTGTCATATCCCGCCCTTAGTTGAGGCCCGCGAAATCGAGAAGGCGGTCGCGGTTGATGCGCCACAGGCTCATGACGCGCACGGCCTTGAGCTTGCCCTGCTCGCACATGCGGGTGACGGTGCGGGGCGTGACGTTGAGAATCGCCGCCGCCTGGTTGGTGTCGAGGAGGTCGGGGAGGGTGCTGCGGAGGCTCGTGTCGTTGCGGACAGGGGACTTGGACTCAACGTCGTTTGTCACGGTGGAAACGCTCATGGTGATACTCCTAACTAGTCGTTGCGGTCTGGCCGCGTCCGGCCTCGCCGCCATGTTTGATTTGTCGCGACTAGTTGGAGCTTAGCGGTTGTTGAGGACTGCAAAGACGCAGGTAGATAGGCATGAAATCGCCAATTCGGAAACGATGTTGGTCCGTTCGCAGATGCATATTTCCGTCAGTTGGCCACACTCGCCCACACATTGAGAGAGGCGGAAGCGATTTGCCCGCATTCTCAGGCTCTCGCTTCCGCCTCCGCACTTGAAAATAAGTCTCTGCCTCAACCAACGTTTTACGTTGTCGAAATGTTAGCCGTCCAGCTCCAAGTACTCGCTAAGGACCGTTGTCTCGATTGCGGAGTCTGCCGCCCCGTAGTAATCGAAGAGTGATGGACTGCCAATCAGGTTCGCGCCGGTTTCCTCATCCAACTGCTGCTCCACTCTCTCCAGATGGTCGAGGTAGCCGTCATAGTCGTATGCGATTAGGTCGGCAAGGTCGCCAAGCGTCGCGTGCGTGCCGCATGCGGTCTTTCGCAGCGCGTCGGCTATCTGGCGCGCGCGGCGGTCGCGCTCCGAGCTGCCCTTGTACGAGTCGAGCATCCCCATCATCACGCGGAACAGCGTCGCCCGGTCGCGGGCGTCCATTGTGTGCAACGCCTCGATTGTCGCGCGACCGACGAACTCCGCGCGGGCGCGCTCCTGGGCCCTTGTGCGGAGATGGTCACAGCCAAGGACTTCCGCTGCGGACTCGATAGCTTTTAGCCTTTCGTCGCAGCAATCAACCCACGCTTGGCTATCGCTCGTATCCACGCCGCATCGCTCGTCTTCGTCAAGAACCTGCTTGGCACAACTGAGTTCATCAAACGACTCTGCGAACGCCCGCGAAGCGTGCCGGAGAAGTATCCTCTGCCTCTCCTCTGTCAACACGGATGGATCACTCAAGATGTTTCGCGCCTGTCTACTACTGATGCCCAGAACTTCGCCAAGAGACTCCGCTCTGCCCTCCCGCTCGATTCCCAGCGCGTCCAGCGCCTCGGCGAACTGCTCGGGAGTCACGTCCTTGCCGAGCGGATTGAATCTCTTGTTCCGTTTGGTCCAGTTGTCCAGCCATGCGCGGTAGGCGTCGGCGAATCCCTGCGTGAGCGGCCGCATGCCCTCGCGCACCAAATGAGTCTGTGCCATGGTTACGCCTCCGTCCCGCTGAAATGGAGGACGGCGGCGGGGTTTGCCGCCCGCCTCTTTTCAACTGCGTCCGCTATGCCACTTGCGGCAGCGATTATCGCGCTGCGTCCTTCGCTGTCGCACGCCATATAGGTGTTCACTAGAAAGCCGATGCGTGCGTCCTCGTCCGTCGAACACGCCACCAAGGTTCCCCGTTCAATCCAGTTCTTCGTTGCTCCGGTGCGCGCCATGGCTAGTCCTCCGTCCCCGTCCTGCCCAGCGTCAGAATCTGCCCGTCGTTTGCGTGGCGGGAGACCTCCGTCTCAATCGCCCTTGCCACGGCGTCGGAGGCGCGCCGCTTCGCGTCGGGGTCGGCGCTCGCGTAGGTGTTCATGGTCATTGCTGCGTTTGCGTGGCCCATCATGCTCGACACACTCTTAACGTCCACGCCGTGCGCGATTGCAGCCGTCGCGAAGGTGTGGCGAAGGTCGTGGAAGGTCGGCCGCTTGCCCTCAGTTCCGACAAGCTCCAGCGCGTCCGCCGTCCTTCTCCATCGATTCGATAGGTAGTGCGGCTGCATGAAGGAGCCGTCGGCCCCGCCGATTACGTACAGCGTCGAGAGGTCACGCCCGGTGCTCATTCGCTCCTCGTTCATCTGCGCGCGCCGCGCTTTGAGGGCAGCGACGAGAACATCGGGGATGGGGAGCGTCCGCGCGCTGCCGTCCGTCTTCGGCTCTTTGGGATACCACTTGCTTCCCTCGTGGCCGATGGTCTCGCGTATGGTGAGGGTCCTGTCTTCGAAGTCAACGGCACGCCACCTGAGGCCGCATACCTCGCCCTCGCGAAGCCCCATGTAGAGGGCGAGCGCGAACCCGATGTTGGTCTTTGTGGCGGGGTCTATCGCGATGAACTGAGCGACCTTGGCGCGGCCCTTCTCGTCCAGCGCGTTGGGCTTAGGTGCCTCCAGCTTCGGCGCTTTGACGGTGCGGGTCGGGTTCTTCGCGAGCCTGTCGCGCTCCACTGCTTGGGTCATGGCGGAGCGGAGGAGAACGAGGGCCTTGCGAACGGTCACGGGGGCGAACTGCTTCGCAAGGGCGTTAATCCACCCCTGCACATCATCAGGCGTGAGGGCGTCTAGGCCAATCGAGCCAATGCCCGGGGCAATGAGCTTGCTGAGGATTCGGTCGTACTCCGCAGCCGTGGAGCGCTCGACGTGTGGCCGCCGCCCCTCGATATAGAAGCTCACGTAGTCGGAGACGGTCTCTCCCGGCCTGATGCCAAGCGCTGCCAACTCCTGCGCGGTCCGCGCCTCCTCGTTGAGTGCGCGCCTCAGCTCCTCCGCCTCGTAGCTCGCGGCCTTCCAGACCTGCTTGCTGCGCCCGGTGTCGCGCCCCGTGGTCTCCAGAACGCGGCTCGTTTTCTTCCAGTTTCCTTCTTCATCTTTGTACATGAGCTGAGCGCGCCACTTTTCATCACCGTATTGTCTTATCGACACGCTCGTAAACTTGTCCTCTACCTGCATCTCTGCACCTCCAAAAATGCGCAATGGCGTGCGCAATACGTGCGCAATATCGGCCTGACTACATGGTAAATCACAGTCCATATAGACTCAATAGACCAAATAGGCGCAGGTAGAATGTCTATATATTTCCAGCTAGACGCGCTGACGCAAAACATCCGCACACTTCCAAGCTGATGACGCGGGTTCGATTCCCGTCACCCGCTCCATGTTCCTTCAAGCCCGGGCTCGCCCCGGGCTTTTCCGTAAATAGGGGACAGGTTTTTTCTCTCAGAGAAAATGGGACAGGCCTGTCGTCTCCCGCGCTCTGCCGGCGCCGTCTCCGACGACCTGCCGACGCGCGTCCTTCTTGCCGCTGGCCTGTCCCAAATTCTCTGAGAGGAAAAACCTGTCCCCTTTTGCCGAGTCATGGGGCGGGCAAATTACGGGCTTCGCACCGTTTGGTTACACCTGTGCGACAAAAGCTGACGCAGTTCCGTCACAAAAGTATTCTCATTCCGGAACTTTGGTAGCGACGCCAGTCGCTCAAGGAGGGGAGATGCCCATGACGTATTCCGAGAGAGTCATCGCTGACCTCGAGGCCCGCTATCCCGAGCAGCTCGAGTTCATCCAGGCGGCCAAGGAGGTCCTCGAGACCCTGCAGCCCGCGCTCGACGCCCACCCCGAGTACGAGGAGAACGCGCTTCTCGAGCGCATCGTCGAGCCGGAGCGCGTGGTCATGTTCCGCGTGCCGTGGGTCGACGACGAGGGCAAGGTCCAGGTCAACCGCGGCTACCGCGTGGAGTTCAACTCCGCGATCGGCCCCTACAAGGGCGGCCTGCGCTTCAACCCCACCGTCACCGTGGGCATGCTCAAGTTCCTCGGCTTCGAGCAGATCTTCAAGAACAGCCTGACCACGCTGCCCATGGGCGGCGGCAAGGGCGGCGCGGACTTCGACCCCAAGGGCAAGTCCAACCGCGAGGTCATGGCCTTCTGCCAGTCCTTCATGACCGAGCTCTGCCGCCACATCGGCCCCAACACCGACGTGCCGGCCGGTGACCTGGGCGTGGGCGGCCGCGAGGTGGCCTACATGTTCGGCCAGTACAAGCGCATCAGGAACGAGTGGACCGGCGTCCTCACCGGCAAGGGCCTCACCTTCGGCGGCTCGCTCGCCCGCACCGAGGCAACCGGCTACGGCCTCGTGTACTTCGTGGACGAGTACCTGAAGAGCCAGGGCGACTCCTTCGAGGGCAAGACCGTCGTCGTGCACGGTTCCGGCAACGTTGCCATCTACGCCATTCAGAAGGTGGCGCAGCTCGGTGGCAAGACCATCGCCTGCTCCGACACCAAGGGCTGGGTCGAGGACCCCGACGGCATCGACTACCAGGTGCTCGAGCACATCTACAACAAGAAGCGCTCCGGCCACGACCAGGGCGTGAGCCTTGCCATGTACGTGGACGAGCGCCCGAACGCCGTCTGGCACGAGGGCGACGGCCGCGGCGTCTGGCAGCTCCCCTGCGACATCGCGCTGCCCTGCGCCCGTGAGAACACCCTTACCCTCGAGGACGCCCAGGCGCTCGTGGCAGGTGGCTGCAAGGTCGTCGGCGAGGGCGCGAACATGCCCACCACGCCTGATGCCACCACCTACCTCATGGAGAACGGCGTTGCCTTCATGCCCGGCAAGGCTGCCAACGCCGGCGGCGTGCTCGTGTCCGGCCTCGAGATGAGCCAGAACGCCGAGCACCTCTCCTGGACCTTCGAGGAGGTCGACGGCAAGCTCGAGAGCCTCATGCGCGGCATGTTCCACAACGTGGACGACACCGCCCGCGCCTACGGCCACGAGGGCAACTTCGTGATGGGTGCCAACATCGCGGGCTTCCTCAAGGTCGCCGAGGCCATGATGGCCCAGGGCGTCTGCTAACCAACGGCAGACGAGTTCAACGGCGCGCGGCCTGCAGCTTGCTGAGCTAGCGGCGCGCCGAAGGGGAACCGCGCAGCAGCGGCGGAGGAGCAAGTCCCTCCGCCGCTGTTTTTTCATGGCGCGGGGCCGAACGGCGTGCCCAGCGCCCCCGTGCATTCCCCTTATACTAGGGCTTGTATGTACGTGGTCGGGAGCCGCTTGGGAAACAAAGGGGCTCGACAAGTACCGAGGAGGCTCCATGCTGTGTCCGCATTGCAAGCAATCCGTTCCTGACGATGCGAGGAGGTGCCCCGCGTGCGGTGCGGAACTTGGCGGGCCGCCTTCTCCCTTGTCCGCCGCGCAGTCCGATTTCGCGTTCGGGTACGAGGACGGGAGCGGTCGGGGCTCCCGTCCTGCGTCTCCCTTCGCTTCGTCGCAGGCGTCCGCCGGCGACCATGTGCCCGCTGAAGATCCGGCGCCCGCCGAGAAGGCGTCGTCCGGAAACTGGTGGGATGGACCGGCGTCCGGCGGGAAGGCGCCCTCCGGCGCCGCCGGCGAGGGGCGTCCCGGTCAGGACGCCGCACCCGAGCCCCCGTTCGACCAGCCCCGGGATCCGTGGTCTGCCGGCGCCCCCAAGGCCAAGAGGCGCGTGCCGGTGGTCCCCGTGGCGGTGGCCGTCGTCGTGGTGCTGGTTGCCGTGCTCGGCTTCTTCGGGGTCTCCCGGTTGCTGGGCGGCGGCAGCGGCGCGCCCGCGGGCGGCGACGCCTCGTACTACGGCACCCTGGATCCCGACAAGTACAGCCTGCAGGAGGCCCAGCTCGATCTCGATGACTGCTACGAGTTCGAGTTTCCGCTCGACGAGGGCATCGAGATGACCTTCGATAGCTTCGATCAGATCGGCAACACGAATCCCTACGACGTCGCGCGAGTCTACACCGACAGCTCGTTCTCGCATGAGTTCCCGACCTCGGTCACGATGTTCGAAAGCGATGACGGCTCGAACGCCCTCTATGTGGCGCCCGCCGACCCCCGGGTGCGTGACGAGAACGGTAACGACACCGACGAGATCGATCTCTTCCATCTTGATGACGCCGAGTCAGACGAGTTTGTTCCGTTAGGGCGTTGGTACGGCTCTGGCGGCTACTATCTGGTGCGCTACATCGGCTCGGACGGAAAGAAGCTCGACAAGCCCGAGGTCACCTATTTCACGGTTGCCAACGATATCGACAAGGACGAGAACGCGCTCGCCGAGCCAGACAACGTCCAGGTCAACGTTACCGACACCGGCACGCTTTCAATCTCATGGGATCCGGTTGAGGGTGCAGACCACTACGAGGTATACCTTTCCGCCGTCAATGAGACGGCAGCTGCTGTCTTAGACCGCTATACCTATGACCTGCTCGCCTCGACGCAGGATACCTCGATCGACACCGCCGACTACGACACCGATGCCGCTGAGTTCAACCAGATGATGCAGGATTACGGGGTGGCCGGAACCTTCCAGCAGAACGGCCGCTTCGACGAGCTTCTCGTCGGGGAGTCCGAGGACGAGATTCTTGAGAATCGCCAGGACGCCGCCTCCGGACAGCAGGGCCTCGAGGTTGCCGACTACGTTCCCAACACCGACCATGTCAAGGACGCGTCCATCTCGGTGATCGCGGTCGGGGCGGACGGGGACACCCAGTCGCCCTTCGACTTCCAGAACATCAACGACCTCCTGGGCAAGATGCCGCTCGAATCTGCGACCTACAGCGCGCTCATCTACCAGGGATCGGACACCGAGCCCGATCAGGCCACCGATCCGGTCGGTTACATGAAGTGGCGCCTGTTCGAGTACGTCTCCATGGCAGACGGCACGGTGGGCATCCAGCGTCTCCAGCTCGACTACGACAACGCGCGGACCGACAACGAGTACCTCACGTACGGTCCGGACGAGCAGCATCTCACCACGGGCAACGTCGACATGTACGTGATCCCCTACACGGTGCCGGGCACCGCGCTCTCCGGCGAGCTGGGCGTGCTCGCGCCGTACTGGCCGGGCGGCATCGAGTCGGTCAAGCAGGCGGCCACGCAGGCACTCGACGAGCTCCAGCGCGAGAACCCGCCGTCAGGCATGCCCACGCGCATCGACGCCGAGGACGGCATCGACTGGGGCGCCGTCCAGGCGAGCCAGCAGCCCTCCACCACGATGCCCGACGTGCCCTATGAGATCAACGCCTCATCCGACCTCGTGCGCTACATCGCGGCCAACCTGCTCGCGGGCAACACCTTCATCGACGTCACCGACTACGCCAACGCGGCCGGCACCGCGAACGTCGCGGACGCGCTCTTCGAGGCATGCGCCCAGAACCCGCTCATCTTCAACGGCAACCCCACCTACCAGGTGACGCGCCGCGACGGCAGGATGCTCCTCACCGTCACCAGCCTGACCCCGTGGGAGCAGGTCAACGACCAGGACGTCCTGAACGAGCAGCGCCAGCAGGTGAGCGACAAGGCCGACGAGATCATCGGCGAGATCATCACCGACGGCATGTCCGACGCCGACAAGGTGCGTGCCATCAACGACTACATCGCCGAGAACCTCTGGTACAACTACGACGCCATCAGCTCCGGGAGCTTCTCGATGGACGCCGCGACCCAGGACCCGTCCACCGTGCGCACGCTCATCCTCGACGGCGGCTCGATCTGCTCCGGCTACGCGCAGACCTTCAAGCTCCTCGCTGACCGCGCCGGGCTCGAGTCGGTGTACGCGTCCGGCAACGTGCCACCGCAGCCCGGCGTCTACGCGACCGACCACGCCTGGAACCTCGTGAACATCGACGGCAGCTGGGTCGTGGTCGACCCGACCTGGAACGACCCGGGCGACCAGTCCAATACCGCCTCGACCGACGAGTACATGATGCTCGCTCAGGACGATCCGGCGCTCCAGGGCCGCTCGTACAACTCGTCGTGGATGGCCGACACGCTCATCTCCGACTACATCGACCCGAGCCTGCTCTCGGCATAAGACAGGTAGTAGCAAAGGGGGACGGGTTATTTCTCTCAGAGAATTTGGGACAGGTCCCGCGGGCGGCCTGTCCGAACCTGTCCCAAAAACTCTGAGAGAAATAACCCGTCCCCAAATGGAGGAGAGATGGGACTTAACGAGACGCCGTCGGGCGAGCGCACGCACATCGGATTCTTTGGCGTGCGCAACGCCGGCAAGTCAAGCGTGGTGAACGCGGTGACCGGCCAGGAGCTGTCCGTGGTCTCAGAGGTGCGCGGCACCACCACGGATCCGGTGCGCAAGGCGATGGAGCTCCTGCCGCTGGGCCCGGTCGTCATCGTCGACACGCCCGGGGTGGACGACGAGGGCGCGCTCGGCGCCCGGCGCGTGGAGCGAGCGCGGCGGGCGCTCGCGACCTGTGACGTCGCGGTGCTCGTCGTGGACGGCGCGCGCGGCCTCTCGGAGGCTGACCGTGCGCTGCTCTCCGCCATCGAGGGTCGCGGCGTCCCGTATGTCGTGGCCTGGAACAAGTGCGACCTGCCGGCCGCCCGCGCGGCTCTCGCGGCGCTTGCCGAGAAGGACCCCGCGCTCGTCGCGCGCACGGTCGCGGTGAGCGCGCGGACGGGGGAGGGCGTGCGCGAGCTCAAGGAGCGCCTCGCCCGGGTCGTGCCGGTCGGGACGTCGCGGCGTGTTGTCGCCGACCTCGTGCCCGCCGGAAGCGCCGTGGTGCTTGTCTGCCCGATCGACGCCTCCGCGCCCCGGGGCCGCCTCATCCTCCCGCAGCAGCTTGTGATTCGCGACCTCCTCGACGCCGGATGCGTGTCCGTGACCTGCCGAGAGACCGAGCTCTCCCGCGCGCTCGACGCCCTTGTCGGGCCTCCCGCGCTCGTGGTGACGGACTCGCAGGTGTTTGGCCCCGTTTCGCGCATCGTGCCCGCCGACGTACCGCTGACGTCCTTCTCGATCCTCATGCTGCGCTACAAGGGGGACCTCGTGTCCGCCGTCGCCGGCGCCGCTGCGCTCGACCGCCTGCGCGACGGTGACCGCGTGCTCGTGAGCGAGGGGTGCACGCACCACCGGCAGTGCGAGGACATCGGCACCGTCAAGCTGCCCGCCTGGCTCTCCGCGCACACGAAGGCGAAGCTCGAGCTTGCCTTCACGAGCGGCGCGGACTTTCCCGAGGACCTCACGCCCTTCTCGGCCGTCGTCCACTGTGGCGGCTGCACGCTCACCGCGCGCGAGATGCGCGCCCGTCAGGCGCGCGCCGAGGCGCAGGGGGTCCCGATGACCAACTACGGTGTCGCGATCGCCCACATGCACGGAATCCTGCGGCGCAGCCTCGCGCCCTTTCCGGAGGCGCTCGCCGCGCTTGACGCGACGGGCGAGTAGTTCTTCTCGCCCGCCGGCTAGCGTGCGCTCAAGTCGCACATTGGCCGAGTGCGTGGCCGCTCGAGCGAGCGTTCCGCGCCAGCTCGCAGAAACTCACGCCCCGCACGAGAGAAGCGTGACTTGTTGTGAGATAACGCGGCCAACTCACTAAAGCTCACGCTTCTCTTGCAAAAGCGTGAGCTATTGTGAGCCGGCGCCACAAGCTCGCAGCAACTCACGCTTTGAGCGAGAGAAGCGTGAGTTCTTGTGAGCCGGCGCCACAAGCTCGCAGAAACTCACGCCCCGCACGAGAGAAGCGTGACATGCAGCGAGACAACGCTACAAGCTCACCAAAAGTCACGCTCGCAATCGCCCCCTGGCGCGTTTTTTGCGAATGCGTTCTCCCATCCCACAAGCAACGCTCGAGCGGCTATACTTGTCGGTGACCTTTAAGACGGTACGAGAGACCGAAAAGGCGTCCACAACATACATGTCGCAGCCTTATCGGAGTCCTCGCTCGCGGGTGCTCCGTTTTTTGTAACTGTGGCCTGCCTCTGATGAGGGCGCGCGCGTACGAAAGGGCGGTGTTGCTGTGAACCTTTTGGTGGACAACGGCAGGCATCCGAGGGCGCTGCTCGCGCTCGAGAACGGGATGCACTTCTTTGGGCGTTCTGCCGGAGCCGAGGGCGAGGCCTTTGGCGAGATCGTGTTCAACACCTCGATGGTGGGCTACCAGGAGATCGTCTCTGACCCGTCCTATGCGGGCCAGATCGTGACGCTCACCTATCCCCAGATCGGCAACTACGGGATCAACGAGAAGGACATGCAGGGCGACCCGCTGCACCTCTCCGGTCTCGTGGTCCACGACATGTGCTACACCCCGAGCAACTGGCAGTCCGTGGAGTCCCTGCCCGCCTTCCTCGAGCAGCGCGGCGTCGTTGCCATCGAGGACGTGGACACCCGAGCCCTGACGCTCGCCATCCGCGAGGGCGGCGCCATGCGCGCGGCCATCTCCACCACGGACCTCGACCCGGAGAGCCTCGTCGCCCGCGTGAAGGCCTCCCCGGCCATCGCCGACCACAACTACGTCGCCGACGTGTCCACGAAGGAGTCCTACGTCGTGCCCGGCCAGGACGCCGACGGTCAGCCGTGCCTCCACGTGGTGGCCTACGACTGCGGCGAGAAGAAGGGTATCGCCAAGCGCCTCTCGGCCGCCGGCTGCGAGGTCACCGTCGTGCCCTGGGACACGTCTGCCGAGAAGGTCCTCGAGATGAGCCCCGACGGCGTGTTCTTCTCCAACGGCCCCGGCGACCCGGTCTCCGTGCCGCCCGTGGTCGACGCCGTGCGCGCGTGCCTCGGCAAGCTCCCGGTCTTTGGCATCTGCCTCGGCAACCAGGTCATCTCCATGGCGGCCGGCGCCCAGATCGAGAAGCTCCCGTACGGCCACCACGGCGGCAACGAGCCCGTGATGAACCTGCTCACGGGCAAGGTGGAGATCACCGCGCAGAACCATAACTACGGGCCGGTCTTCTCGTCCTTCGGCCCGCTCGTGCCGGAGCTCTCCGGCGGCGTCTCCGAGCACCCGGCGGACGAGGACCTGCGCTTCTGGTCCCGCGCGCACATCGCGCCCGTCGTCACCACCAAGGAGTATGGCCGCGTGCGCCTCACACACGTCAACCTCAACGACGGCACGCCCGAGGGCATTCAGTTCCTCGACATCCCTGCCTTTTCCATGCAGTACCACCCCGAGGCCAAGCCCGGCCCCAACGACTCCACGTACGCCTTTGCGGCGTTTGCCAAGCTCATGCGCGGCGAGGACGACTACCTCGCCATCGACGTCCGCGAGGGGAGGCGCTTCTAGATGCCCAAGCGCACCGACATCAAGAAGATCCTGATCATCGGCTCCGGCCCCATCGTCATCGGCCAGGCCTGCGAGTTCGACTACTCCGGCACCCAGGCCTGCAAGGCCCTGCGTTCGGAGGGCTACGAGGTCGTGCTCGTGAACTCCAACCCGGCCACCATCATGACGGACCCGGAGACCGCCGACCGCACCTACATCGAGCCCATCACGGTGGAGTCCGTGACCAAGGTCATCGAGAAGGAGCGCCCGGACGCGCTTCTCCCCAACATGGGCGGCCAGACGGGCCTCAACTGCGCCGTTGCCCTCGGCAAGGCCGGCGTGCTGGAGAAGTACGGCGTCGAGGTCATCGGCTGCGACGTCGACTCCATCGAGACTGGCGAGGACCGCGAGCTCTTTGCCAACGCCATGCGCGACATCGGCCTCGAGGTCGCCAAGTCCGGCATCGCCCACACGATCGAGGAGTGCGAGAAGATCGCCGACGAGCTCGGCTACCCCGTGGTCATCCGTCCCGCCTTCACGCTCGGCGGTGCCGGCGGCGGCATGGCCTACGACCACGATGACCTGCTGCGCATTGCCGAGCAGGGCCTCGCGCTCTCGCCCGAGAGCGAGGTTCTCGTCGAGCAGTCCGTGGAGGGCTGGAAGGAGATCGAGATGGAGGTGATGCGCGACTCCGCGGGCAACGGCGTCGTCATCTGCTCCATCGAGAACCTCGACCCGATGGGCGTCCACACCGGCGACTCCATCACGGTGGCTCCCTGCCAGACCCTGAACGACTTCGAGCTCCAGCGCCTGCGCGACTACTCGATCGCGATCCTCGAGCGCGTGGGCGTCGCCTGCGGCGGCTCCAATGTGCAGTTTGCCGTGAACCCGGATGACGGCCGCGTCATCGTCATCGAGATGAACCCGCGCGTTTCCCGCTCCTCGGCGCTCGCCTCCAAGGCAACGGGCTTCCCGATCGCCAAGATGGCGGCCCTGCTCTCGGTGGGCTACACGCTCGACGAGATCGAGAACGACATCACGCGCGAGACGCCGGCCTGCTTCGAGCCCTCGATCGACTACTGCGTGGTCAAGGTCCCGCGCTTTGCCTTCGAGAAGTTCAAGGGCACCGACGACACGCTCACCACGCGCATGAAGGCCGTCGGCGAGGTCATGTCCATCGGCTCGACCTTCGAGGAGGCCATGCAGAAGGCCATGCGCTCGCTGGAGCAGGGCCACGCCGGCCTTGGCGCCGACGGCAACGACTCCTTTGACGAGGAGCGCTTCGAGGAGCACGTGGCCACGCCCACGCCCGAGCGCATCCTCTACGTGACCGAGGCGCTGCGGCGCGGCTGGTCCGTGGAGCGCGTCTTCGAGCTCACCAAGATCGACCGCTGGTTCCTCTCCCGCATCGCGGACATCGTGTCCGCCGAGGGCACCATCCGGGAGCTGGGCCTTGCAGGCCTCACGGCCGACACGATGATGGCCGCCAAGCAGCTGGGCTTCTCGGACGCCCAGCTCGCTCACCTCACCAACCAGCGCGAGGACACCGTGCGCGCCGTGCGCGAGGTCCTTGGCGTGCGCCCGTGCATCAAGACCGTCGACACCTGCGCCGGCGAGTTCGCGGCCCGCACGAGCTACCACTACCTCACCTACGAGAAGGGCGGCGTGACCGAGTTCCACGAGGCCGAGAAGCCCCGCGTGGTCATTCTCTCCGCCGGCCCCAACCGCATCGGCCAGGGCATCGAGTTCGACTACTGCTGCGTGCACGCGGCCTACGCCCTTGCGGCCAAGGGCTACGAGACCGTCATGGTCAACTGCAACCCCGAGACCGTCTCCACCGACTACGACACCTCCGACCGTCTCTACTTCGAGCCGCTCACCTTCGAGGACGTCATGAACGTCATCGAGGTCGAGAAGCCCGTGGGCGTCATCGTCACCCTCGGCGGCCAGACCCCGATCAACCTTGCCAAGCGCCTCAAGGCTGCGGGCGTCCCCATCATGGGCACTCAGCCTGAGGCCATCGACCTCGCCGAGGACCGTGACCGCTTTGCGAGCCTGCTCGACCGCCTCGAGATCGCCTACCCGCCCTCGAGCACGGCCGAGACCGTCGACGAGGCCAAGTCCGTGGCGCGCCGCGTGGGCTACCCGCTACTGGTGCGCCCGAGCTACGTGCTCGGCGGCCGCGGCATGGGCATCGTCTACGATGACGACGACCTCGTGAGCTACATGGCCGAGGCCACCAAGGTCTCGCCGGACCACCCCGTCTACCTTGACGCCTTCCTCGAGGATGCCATCGAGCTCGACGTGGACGCCCTCTGCGACACCGAGCAGTGCTACGTGGGCGCGGTCCTCGAGCACATCGAGGAGTGCGGCATCCACTCCGGCGACTCCGCCTGCTGCTTCCCGCCCTTCTCGCTCTCCGACCGACTGGTCGAGAAGGTCCGCGAGACCACGCGGCGCCTGGCGCTCTCCTGCCACATCCAGGGCCTTCTCAACGTGCAGTACGCCGTCCGCGACGAGCAGGTCTTCGTGATCGAGCTCAACCCGCGCGCGAGCCGCACGGTGCCCTTCTCGTCCAAGGCCACCGGCGTGCCGCTGGCCAAGTGCGCCGCGCGCATCATGAGCGGCGAGAAGATCTGTGACCTGGGTCTTCCGCCGGAGGGCCGCGACCTCGGCTACTACGCGGTCAAGGAGGCCGTCATGCCGTGGAGCCGCTTCCCGGGCGCCGACGTCACCCTTGGCCCGGAGATGAAGTCCACCGGCGAGGTCATGGGGCTCGACGTCACCTTCCCCAAGGCCTACGCCAAGACGCGCGAGGCCATCGAGTACGACGTGCCGCAGTCCGGCAACGTCTTCATCTCAGTCTGCGACCGCGACAAGCGTTCCGTGGCGCCGGTGGCCCTCTCGCTGCGCAACCTCGGCTACGACCTTCTGGCCACGAGCGGCACCGCCAAGACGCTTCGCGCCGCGGGCATCCCGTGCGAGGTCGTGAAGCCGATCTCCGAGGGGCACCCCAACGTGTGCGATCTCATGGCCGAGGGCAAGATCTCCTTCCTCATCAACACGCCCAAGGGGCACAGCTCGCGCGGCGACGGCACCAAGATGAGGAGCGAGGCCGTGAGCCGTGGCATCGACATGGCCACCACCATGTCCGGCGCGGTGGCGCTCGTCCAGGCCATCGCCGCCCTGCGCGAGGGCCCGCTCTCCGTCTACGCCCTCCAAGATCTGTAGGCGTGCAAGGGGGACAGGCACTTTTGCACTGTCGGGCCGTCGGGCTTCTCGCCCGGCGGCCCCTTTCGATGGGATTGCGCCGCTCGTGGCTACCCTTGGGGTAACATCAAATCTGGCTGCGGTTTTTTGGCTGTTTCAGGCCTTGGGAAGGGGCCAAAAGTGCCAAAAACGCGCAGCCAGATTTGATGTTGCGGCCGAGGCGCCCGACGACAGCGCGCAGGCGCCGACGGGGTGTCAGGACACAGGGAGGAACGCATGGCACGAGCGCTCGCGCCCGGCTCGATCGTGGACTGCCACACGCACACGCGCTTCTCGGACGGCGTGGGCACGTTCGAGGAGAACGCCCGGGCCGCGGCGGCCGCGGGGTGCGCCGTGCTCGTCTCGACGGACCACCTGACGCTCCCGCCGGGCCCGATGGACCCCACGGGCGAGGTCCAGGTGGCGGAGGCCGACCTGTCGGCCCATCGGGCCGCGTGGGAGGCGGCGCGCGACGCGCACCCGGAGCTCGAGATGGTCTACGGCTTCGAGGCCGACTGGTACCCGGGGTGCGAGGCGTACGTGCCCAGGTGGGGCGCGGGGGCGCAGGTTCTTCTCGGCTCCGTGCACTGGCTGGGCGAGAAGGACGACGGCGCGTGGATCGACGACACCTCCGACCTGGCGATCTGGCACGAGCTAGGCCCCGACGAGGTCTGGCGCCGCTACGTGCGCGCATGGTGCGCCGCCTGCGAGAGCCCGCTCGCCTTTGACGTGATGGCGCACCCTGACCTGCCGGAGCGCATGCGGCCGCTCGGTCTGGCCGCCACGATCGACCTCGCGCCGCTCTGGGATGAGATGGTCGCCTGCGCGCGCGACACGGGCCGTCGCGTGGAGCTCTCCACGGCCGGCTGGCGCAAGGGGGTGGGGGACTACTATCCCTCGCGCGGCCTGCTCGAGCGGTTCTGCCGTGCCGGCGTGCCCATCGCCGTGGGCTCGGACGGGCATCGCCCCGAGGACGTCTGCGACGGCATCGCCCGCGCCTACGGCCATGCCTGGTCCGTGGGCTATCGCTCGGTCGAGGTCCCGCGCGCGGGAGGCGGCTGGGAGGCCCTGCCGCTGCGCTGACCTGTGAGTGGCGCGGCCCCTTATGGCGGCGACTCCTTATGACGGCTGCAGGGCATTCGCCGGATGTCGTGCGGGGTGGGCGTGGGGTACCATGGGGGCGTTCCCGGGAGAGGAGGCCCCCATGCTGCCGCTTGCCATCGCCGCGCCCGCCCTTGTCCTGCCCGTCGTGGCCGCCGCGCTCGGCCGCACCTCCGCGCTCTCCGTGCTGCGCTATGGGTGCGAGCGGGGTGCCGCGTGAGCGCGGGCGTCACGATTCGCGAGCTCTCGCCCGGCGAGCGGGAGTCGCGCTTCGGCGAGATTCTCGGCCTGTATGGGGCGGTCGGCTGGACGAACTACACTGCGCGCCCTGAGACGCTGCTCGCGGGGTATGCGGGCTCCCTCGCGGTCTGGGGCGCTCTTGTCGGCGACGAGCTCGTGGGGATTGCGCGCGTCGTGGGCGACGGGGCAACGATCGTCTTTGTGCAGGATCTGATTGTCGCGCCCTCGCATCAGCGTACGGGCATCGGCACGCAGCTCATGCGTGCCGTCATGGAGCGGTTCTCCGACGTCTACCAGCTGGAGCTCCTCACGGATGACGCCCCGCGCACTCGCGCGTTCTACGAGAGCCTCGGCCTCGCCCGCAGCGACACGATGGGCTGCGTCGCCTATGTCAGGGTCGCCCGCGGGTAGGCGGCCCGAGGCGCCCGCCGCCCGCCGTCACCGGGCCCGTCCGCGCGCCCTGCGCAGCAGGAGCTCGGTCTCCTCCATGGGCCCCTCGTCAAAGGTGACCCCCGTCCTCTCAAACCCCACGTGCTCGTAGAAGCCGAGCGCGGGGGCGTTGGAGGTAAACGCGCTCAGCACGACGTCCCGCGGGCCGATGCTCTCGAGGGCTGCCTCCAGCAGCGCGCGGCCGACCCCCTGGCCCTGGAACGCGCGGAGGACGTAGAGGTTGCAGACCTCGGCAGCCCCGTCGACACTGAAGTGCGCGCGGCACCGCTCCGACCAGCTGAGGTAGCCCACGATCTTCCCGTCGACCTTCGCCACGAGCGTGCGCAGGCTGGTGAGCCGGCGCGTGACGTCCTCGGCGAACCGTGGCGTGATCGTGTCGTTGAGCTCGTCCGGCAGCATCCCGCGATAGGTCTCCTGCCACGTCCGCGCATGGACCGCAGCCTTCTCCGGGATGTCCTCAGGGGCGAGAGGGAGTATCTGGGTCATGGGAGTCCCTTCGACGTCATGGCCGCCTTCGCCTACAGGTTACGCCGCCAGCGGGTGCCGCGGTCGGTGCGCTCGTAGGGCTCAAAGCCGGCGGCCGAGAAGCACCGCTGGGACGCGACGTTCCAGTCGTAGATCTCACCCACGCGGGCCTCGTGCCAGCCGAGTGCGCGCGCCCGCTCGCAGAGCGCCCCGACCACGCGACGCCCCACGTGACGTGCCCGCAGGTCCTTCTCGCCGATGACGATGGGGAGGTCGTCCGGGCAGAGCGTGACGTCGCCGACCGCGCGCCAGCCGCCGGTTTCGTCCCCGGGGATTCTGTCACGCGCCTCGATGAACCAAAGCTCGCCGCGCGCCGAGAGCCAGGCGTACATGCGCGCGAGGCGCTCCGGCGTGTAGGGCTCGCGCCTGCCGTCGACCATCCAGAGCGTGTCGGGGTCCTGATACCACGAGAGCGCCTCGGCGGGCGGCGCGTCCAGCCTAACGAGCCGCAGGTCGTGAGCTATGTCAAGAACAGCTGGCACATCGGGCCCCTCTCTGCGACCGCTTCTTGGGCGGCAATGTCTCGCGCGCCTCCTGAATAAAGAATTTATTACATGAAATAGCACGTGGCAATGGGGGATAAATGGACTGAACGGCCCTTTGGAAGTCAGTTGCTACGTGCTTCTCCATGTAATAAATACTGAAAATATGTGAGGGAAGGCGCGCGGCAGGGCGAGAGGGACATCGGCCTGCTTGTGCTATCCTAGCCATGGCCTTTCCGGTCGAACAGAGGGGGCAGCGATGAGGCAGACGAACGAGGAGACCCTCCGCTAGGGAGGCTCGTTCCCAGCGTGACCCGATGACGCCCGCGTGGACGGGCGGGTCTTGCCATGTCGACGCAGCCTCCCCGAGGGATCCGACCGCAGGCGTGCAAAGGTGACTGTCCCCTTTGCACGGTCGACCCTTCGTGAAAGGCAGCATCCAACGTGATACCGCTCTACTACGCCTTCGTGGCGTTCTCAAACCTGTCCATGGTCTCCACGGTCATGGGCCTCTACCTCGAGCGCGCGGTGGCCGCGCGCGGCTCGCAGCTCTACATGAGCGTCCAGAACTCCGCCGTGGAGGACCCGAGCTTCAACGCGCGCAACTACATCACCGAGAAGCGCGGCAACCACGGGCTGGGCATGAAGCGCGTGGCCGCGGTGGTGGACAAGTACGGCGGGTTCCTCAACCTGGCCAACGAGCCCGGCGTCTTTGCCGCCGAGGTGAGCCTGCCGCTATGAGCCGCGATTCGAGCGCTCTGGCGCCTTGGGGCAGTCCCCAAACGCAGAGCTATTTGATGAGGTCGTCCAGGCGGGGCGTGAGCACGGGCGCCATCTCCTCCTCAGTCTGGCCGAGAAGGACGAGCGGCGGCCTGAGCGCCGCGCGGCGGAAGCCCCGTGACGCTTCGCGGCAAATGTGGCAATCTGGACCGGTCAGGCAGTGGCGCCGTCGAGGCGCTCGGCCTCGCGCGCTGCGACGCGATGGGCTGCGTCGCCTACGTCGGGGCAACCTGACAATCCCCCCGGACCATTGTCAGAAGGGCTCGCCATGGACCTGACCATACGTCGCATGGCCGAGAAGGACCTCGGCCCGCTGACCGAGCTCCTCTCCGATGCTCGTGCGATGCGCCGCCTCGAGTCGCCCTTCTCGCCGGAGCGGTCACGTGCATTTCTGGAGGAGGTCGGACTGGCGGACCTACCGCTCGTCTATGCGGTGGAGGATGCTCGCAGTTTTGTCGGCTGTGTCATCTACCACGACTACGATGACACGTCCGTTGAGATTGGCTGGGTGCTCGTACCGCAGGTATGGGGTCGGGGGTATGCCACGGAGCTCACGCGCGTCCTTCTTGGTTGGGCTCGCTCGGCGGGAAAGGATGCCATCATCGAGTGCGTTCCCGAACACAAGGCAACCCGGCGCATCGCGGAGCGCTTCGACTTCGAATTGGCGGGGAGGCGCGACGGGCTGCTCGTGTTCCGGCGCTCGTGGACTAAGCCGGTTCAGGCTGCCCTGCGAGCCGGCACCTATGAGTGACGGCTGCCGCCATGCCGCCCGCGCATTTCGCGCGGAAAATCGCGCGACTCGTGCGAGAATCGCCCGCCGGCGTCGCGCCCGCGCCATCCTGAGGCAAAGGGCGCCGGGCTCCTCCCATACCGCCCGGCGCCCTTGCAGGGAGGCGCTGTGATAGACTTGGCGTGACATGTACCCGACGAGAGGTCGCCATGCTCTAGAAGCTCCTCGGCATACCCGTTCGACCGCGCGCCCCGCGAGGCTGCGGTCACGTCATGAGGAGAGAGCATGAGACATGTCAGTGCCGCGCCTGCCGCGCGCGAGTACCTTTCCGCCTTCTATCGGGGCAACCACGCCTCCTTCGTCGCCGCCATAGCCCTCACGCTGCTCGACGTGCCCGCGGCGCTCGTGGGCTCGTGGATCATCGGCGAGATCATTGATGTCATCACCTCCGCCGACCCGGGGCGCCTCACGCAGCTGCTCGCGTTCTCGGCCGTCTTCCTCGTGGCAAGCGTCGCCATCAGCACGGGGATGTACCGGGCCAAGTGCGCCTTCATCTACCGCGCGCTCGCCCAGTACAAGGAGCTCGCGTTCCGCCGCCTCTCCGAGAAGGGCATCCGCGCCTTCACGCGCGAGTCCACGGGCAGCTACCTCTCCCTTCTCACCAACGACGTCGCCTCCATCGAGGAGAACTACCTCAAGCGCGGCTTTCTTCTGCTCTACCAGGCCCTGCTCTTCGTGGCCACGCTCGTCATGATGTTCTTCTACAGCGTGCCCCTCACGCTGGCGACGCTTCTGCTCTGCGCCCTGCCCATCGTGGCCTCCGTCCTCATGGGAAACGAGCTGGCGGCGCGCGAGCGGAGCGTCTCCGAGGGAAACGAGCGCTTTGTCTCGCAGCTGCGCGACCTTCTCGCCGGCTTCTCGGTCATCAAGTCCTTTAAGGCCGAGGAGGAGGCGCGCGGCCTCTTTGGCGCGGCAAACACCAGCGTCGAGTCCCTCAAGCGCGCCCGCTACTGGTGGGAGTGCCTGATCGGCGCCGTGAGCCAGAACTTCTGCGCGTCGCTCCTGCAGTTTGGCGTGTTCTTCATCGGCGCGTTCCTCGCCGTGGGAGGGCAGATCTCTGCCGGCACGGTGCTCATCTTTGTGAACCTGTGCAACTATCTCATCGCGCCCATCAACGTGGTGCCGCAGTACTGGGCGAGCCGTCGCGCGGCGCTCTCGCTCGTGGAGAAGCTCGCCGAGGTCGTGGGTCAAAACGCGGAGCACGCGGGCGAGAAGGTCGAGCCCGCGCTGCGCCGCGGCATCGAGCTCTCTCGCGTGGGCTACTCCTACGTGCCGGGCACGCCGGTCCTCGAGGACGTGAGCATGACGCTTGCGGCAGGCGGCAGCTACGCGCTGGTGGGCGGCTCGGGCAGCGGCAAGTCGACGCTGCTCAACCTCCTCATGGGCGCAGACGACGGCTACGCCGGCAGCATCGCGCTCGACGGCCATGAGCTGCGCGGCGTTGACTCGGCCAGTCTCTACGACCTCATGAGCCTCATCGACCAGAGCGTCTTCATCTTCGACGACACGCTGCGCCGCAACGTCACGATGTTCCGCGACTTCCCCGAGGCCGAGGTGGCCGACGCCGTGCGCCGCGCGGGCCTTGCCGACCTGGTTGCCGAGAAGGGCCTCGACTACCGCTGCGGCGAGAACGGCTCGGCGCTCTCGGGCGGCGAGCGCCAGCGCGTCTCCATCGCGCGGGCCCTGCTGCGCCGCACGCCGGTGCTGCTTCTGGACGAGGCCACGGCGGCGCTCGACGCGCGCACGGCCTTCGAGGTCACCGAGCAGATCCTCTCGCTCGACGGCCTCACGCGCCTCGTGGTGACGCACCGCCTGGAGGCCCCGCTGCTCGCGCGCTACGACCAGATCTTCGTCCTGCGCGGCGGGCGCGTGGTGGAGCGCGGCACCTTTGACGAGCTCATGGCGGCGCGCGGCTACTTCTACGGCCTCTACACCGTCTCTGCGTGAGGGGCCGCGCCCTCGTGGCTGCCGCTTGGGTCGGCGCCCTGCCCTTCGGCTGGCGCCTTGCCGGCCGGGCCTGGTGCCGGGGCAGGCGTGCCGCCAGCTTCCGGGCTGCCATGAAATATCTGCCAAGACGGGGGTATCCTCTAGAAGTTTGGTATATTCATAAGGCTGTGCAACCTGCGGGCGTGGTGGAACTGGTAGACACGCTGGATTTAGGTTCCAGTGGGGGAGACCCCGTGAAGGTTCGAGTCCTTTCGCCCGCACCAGCACAAACGGCACGCACGGCGGGGCAAGCCCGCCCGCACGAGACACTGGAGGAACGTTGAAGATCACCGTCACCGCTGAGAAGCCGATCGACGACAAGATGGCCGCCAAGGTCACCGTCGCGGCTGCCGATGTCGACAAGGCCATCGCCAAGACCTACAAGGACATCGCCAAGAAGTACAACTTCCAGGGCTTCCGCCGCGGCCACGCGCCGCGCCCGGTGATCGACGGCATCATCGGTCGCGAGGCCGTCCTCGCCCAGGCCACCAACGACCTCCTCGGCGCGGTCGAGCCCCTCATGCTCGAGGAGCTCGACGTCACGCCCGTCGGTCGCGTGAGCTTCGGCGCCGAGGGCGCCGACCCCGAGCTCGCCGCCCAGGGCGCCGACTACGTCGTTGACGCCACCATCACCGTCCGCCCGTCCTGCGAGCTCGAGAGCTACGACGCCCCGGAGATCAACCTCCCGCCCGAGGAGGCCACCGACGCCGAGATCGACTGGCAGATCAACCAGCTCCTCAGCTACCAGGTGACCTACGAGGACGTCGAGGAGGACCGCGCCGCCGAGCCCGGCGACGTCGTCTCCGTTGACGTGGAGAACGTCGAGGGCGCCGGCCACCTCGCCGGCAAGAACCGTCTGCTCGCCCTTGACGGCCAGCAGGTCCCCGAGCAGCTCCAGGAGGGCATCGTGGGGATGAAGAAGGGCGAGGAGAAGGCCATCGCCTGGACCCACAGCCACGAGCACGAGGGCGAGGTCCACTCCCACACCTTCTCCGTCAAGGTGACCCTCAACGCCATCAAGAAGGCCGTCACCCCCGAGCTCGACGACGAGGTCGCCAAGAAGTTCGGCTTCGACGACGTCGACGCCTTCAAGGCCGCCGTCAAGGAGGAGATCGAGGGCGACAAGAAGACCACGATCCCCAACCTCAAGGAGGACCGCGTCGTCGAGGCCATGGGCAAGCTGCTCAAGCTCGAGACCGTGCCCGAGGCCTACCAGAACGAGATCTTCAACGAGCTCGCCTCCGAGTTCCTCGCGCAGCTCCAGCGCCAGAACGTGTCCCTTGACATGTTCCTGCGCGCCCGCGGCATCAAGTCCGACGACTTCATCGCCGACCTGCGCGTCCAGGCCGAGGAGCGCGCCCGCCAGTCGCTCGCCCTCGACGCCGTGGCCGCCAAGCTCGGCCTCGAGGCCACCGAGGACGACGTCCGCGCCGAGTTCGAGCGCGCCGGCGTCGAGGACGTCGACGCCTCCGTCAAGCAGTGGAAGGACGAGGGCCGTCTCCCGGCCATCCGCGACTCCATCCGCCGCACCAAGGCCCTCGACTGGCTCGTCGAGAACGCCAAGGTGAACGTGGTGGACGAGGTCGCCGAGCGCGCCGCCGAGAAGGACTCCGACGCCGAGTAGCCCCGCTCCCACGGCACCACGCGCCCCGGGCGAACTCTCGCCCGGGGCTTTCTACAAGAAACGGAGCCACCATGCACCAGCCTACGAACATCCCGCTCATCCCCTACGTCGTCGAGCAGACGCCGCGCGGCGAGCGCAGCTACGACATCTACTCGCGGCTGCTCAACGACCGCATCGTGTTTCTCGGCGAGGAGGTCACGCGCGACTCCGCCAACCTCGTGATCGCACAGCTCCTGCACCTGGAGAGCCAGGACCCCGAGAAGGACATCTCCCTCTACATCGACTCGCCCGGCGGCGACGTCTACGCGGGTCTTGGCATCATCGACACGATGAACTTCATCAAGCCCGACGTCTCCACCATCTGCGTGGGCATGGCCGCCTCCATGGGCGCCGCGATCCTGGCGTGCGGCGCCAAGGGCAAGCGCCTGGCGCTGCCCAACTCGATGGTCCTCATTCACCAGCCGAGCTCGGGCGTCTCCGGCCAGCAGACCGACATCCAGATCGTGGCCGACGAGACCCGCTGGATCCGCAATCGCCTGAACGAGATTCTGAGCGAGGCTACCGGACAGCCCATCGAGAAGATCAACGCCGACACCGAGCGCGACAACTACCTGCGCGCGACCGAGGCCTGCGCCTACGGCCTCGTCGACAAGGTCATCACCTCGCGCACCGAGCAGACGCAGGAGTAGCCCCATGCCTCACAACGACGACGACTCCTTCGGCTACATGACCGGCGAGGTCCACTGCTCCTTCTGCGGCAAGAGCCGCAGCCAGGTGAGCAAGCTCATCGCGGGCCCCAACGGGGTCTTCATCTGCGACGAGTGCGTTCACGCCTGCGCCGACATGATCAGCGAGGCCGAGTTCGACGCGGCGCCCGACGTCGCCGACGGCGAGGCCGAGCCCGCCCCCGAGCTGCCCATCAAGAACCTGCCGACCCCGCACGAGATCTACGACGAGCTCTCGCAGTACGTCATGGGCCAGGAGCAGGCAAAGCGTGCCATGAGCGTGGCCGTCTACAACCACTACCGCCGCATCCTCTCCGGAAACGACGAGGTCGAGGAAGGCGCCGAGGAGGTGGAGATCGCCAAGAGCAACATCTTGCTGCTCGGCCCCACGGGCACCGGCAAGACCCTCCTCGCGCAGACGCTCGCGCGCTTCCTCGAGGTGCCGTTTGCCATCGCCGACGCCACCACCCTCACCGAGGCGGGCTACGTGGGCGAGGACGTGGAGAACATCCTGCTCAAGCTCATCACCGCCGCCGACGGCGACGTGGAGCGCGCGCAGGTGGGCATCGTCTACGTGGACGAGATCGACAAGATCGCCCGCAAGGCCGAGAACCTCTCCATCACGCGCGACGTCTCCGGCGAGGGCGTGCAGCAGGCGCTCCTCAAGATCCTCGAGGGCACCGAGGCGAGCGTGCCCCCGCAGGGCGGCCGCAAGCACCCCCAGCAGGAGCTCATTCGCATCGACACCACCAACATCCTCTTCATCTGCGGCGGCGCCTTCGTGGGTCTGGACAAGATCGTGGCCGACCGCATCGGCAAGAAGGGCATCGGCTTCAACGCCGAGGTGAGCCAGAGCGCCGAGAAGGACGAGGACTACCTCATGGGCCAGGTCATGCCCCAGGACCTCCACAAGTTCGGCATGATCCCCGAGTTCCTGGGCCGCATCCCGGTGATCACCGCCACGCGCGAGCTCACCGAGGCCGACCTCGTGAGCATTCTCACGCAGCCGAGAAACGCCCTCGTCAAGCAGTATCGTCGCATGTTCGAGCTCGAGGGCGTGAAGCTCGAGTTCACCGACGACGCGCTCGAGGAGATCGCGCGCCAGGCCATCGCCCGGGGGACGGGCGCGCGCGGCCTGCGCGCCATCTGCGAGGCCACCCTCCAGGACACGATGTTTGACCTGCCGAGCAACCTCGACATCACCAAGGTCACCGTGACGAAGGAGTCCGTCGGTGGCGGGGCGTCGCCCATCATCGAGTAGTCGCCGTGACGGCATGACAAGACGGGGACGGCCCCCTTGAGCCTTTTCGCGATGGCTCAAGGGGGCCGTCCCCGTCTATTCATGCCGTGCGCTACAGGTTGGCGCCACCAAGGCCCATGTAGCCCCTTATGACGGCGGCGCGCCGGCGCGTGCCGGCAGGGCAGGTCCGGTCAAAGGCGGGCATGATCCCCTTGTAGAGCACAATGACCTGGAGGCGCTTGGCAAGCCCCTTCACCGACGCACGTGACTCCTCGAGCTGCCCGCGAATCTCGTCGAGGTAGGGGGAGTGCATCGCGTAGCGCCAGAAGAGCTCGGCGCGGTCGGCGTCGGGGTAGAGCCACGGCCGGTTGTCCGGCCCGGCAAAGTGGATGATCGCGGGGTTGGCCGCGGCCTCCTCGTACTCGGCGCGGACGTCGGCGGGGGCGTTGGCTATGATGTGGGTGCGACGGAGGTGCTGCCAGTCCATGAGGTAGTTCCACCGCATGTGCACGCGCACGTAGTGGCCGTTGACCACCCGGTTGAGGACGTCCTGGTCGAGCCAGCGCCACATGCGCAGCGTCGAGAGCCGCAGGAACTCGCGCGGGGAGACCGTGCGCCGGAGCTCGGCGAGGTTCATGAGCAGGACGCCCGCCTGGAAGTAGTCGTGCGGGTCGTCCATGCCGAGCTCGTCTTTGAGGTAGGGCCCCACGGTGGCGTCGTAGCCCTCGATCTGGCCGATGGTGTCGGCGTCGCGGGTGGCCGCGAGCGGGTAGCCCGTGACGTCGGTGTCGTAGAGCTCGGCCACGTCCGCGTCGACGATGAGGTCGGAGTCGAGGTAGATGGCCTTGTCCACGTTGGGCAGGAGCTGCGGGGCGAGGAGGCGGAAGTAGGTCTCCGGCCGGAAGTGCCCGTGATGGGGGAGCTCGATGTCACCGAGCGCGGCGTCCACGTCAAGAAAGCCGATCCCCACGTTGTCAGAGGTCGCCTGGCGCGTCAGCGTGATCATGCTCGCCGGGGTTATGTTGCGCGTGAGCACGATGATGTCGTAGCGCCGGTCCGGGCTCACGTTCTCGACGATGGACTGGATCGCGACGGAGAGATAGGGGACAAAGTTCTCGCTGCACGCAAAGACGATGACCACGTCGTCAAGCGGCAGGTCAAGGTCGGTCGACGAGCTCGCGAGCATCGTGGACGAGAGCGGGTTCCTCACGTGCGTTGTCTTGCGCAGTGGCTTCATGTGACCTCGGTTCGCGCGCCTGCCTGACCCGTCAACTCTACCATGCCGAGCCGGGGCGTGGCGCCCGCGCGGCGACCGGTGCCGTGCGGCGGCGCTCGGGGTCTCGGCGCTTGCGCGCCCTCACGGGGCAAGAAGGGCGACGGCGTTTCTGGCAAGAAGCTCGCGTGCGGCGGCCTCCTCGATCCCACGGGCGTGCGCGACGCCCGCTGTGGCGCCAGCCAGGGACCCCTCGAGCAGCGCGGCGCCTCCCGTGTCCCCGGGCGCCCCCGGGAGGTCCGTCTCGACGAGAAGGGCCTCTGCGGGCACGACGCGCGCGTACTCCCGCCCGCGCCGCGTCGAGAGCGCCCGCTCGCCAAGGGAGATGCGGCAGCCCAGCCGGACCGCCCGCCAGAGCTCCTCGGACGTGCCGGAGAACCAGTGCAGCACGCAGCGGCAGCGCGCCGCGGCTCCCGTCCGCTCGAGCACGTCGAGCGCCGTCGCTGCCGCCCTCACGGCGTGGACGGAGAGGACCTTGGGCGCCCCGGGCTCGCTCGTCTCGGCACAGGCGCGGCAGGTGCGCTCGAAGGCCGCGAGCTGCGCATCCCATGTCCCCGCGCGACGAGGCGCGGCGTCGAGCCCGATCTCACCGACAAGGCGCAGGTCGCCCACAAGCGCGCAGAGCGCGTCGGCGTCCGAGGCGTCCCGCACCCACCACGGGTGGAGCCCCGCGGCAAGGTGCACGTTCTTCTTGGCCGCAAGGCGCCCGCGGAGCGCGAGGAACTCGTCCGGCGTCACCGTGACGGCGAGCAGCCCCAGGTCCCTCTTGGCCGCGTCCCGCGCCACGGCGACGGGGTCGGAGAACCAGCCCAGGTGGCAGTGTGCGTCAAACCACATGTTTCCCTCCCTTCCCGCGATGATACCGCGCGCGTGCTATTCTGTTGAGCTGATATGAACCTTCGCCACGAGAGGACAGGCCGTGGAAGAGATGCCCAAGACCTACGACCCCGCAACCGCCGAGCCCGAGCTCATCGAGCGCTGGATGAGCGCCGGCTGCTACCAGCGCTCCAAGGGGGTGGGGGACTGCACCGTCGTCATCCCGCCGCCCAACGTGACGGGCATCCTGCACATGGGCCACGCGATGGACGACTCCATCCAGGACACCTACGTGCGCTACAGCCGCATGCGCGGGCGCTCCACGCGCTGGATCCTGGGCACGGACCACGCGGGCATCGCCACGCAGACCAAGGTGGACAAGAAGCTCAAGTCCGAGGGCGTCTCCCGCCTTGAGATCGGGCGCGAGAAGTTCCTCGACGCCTGCTGGGACTGGACGCGCGAGTACGGCGGCACGATCGTCTCCCAGATCAAGCGCATGGGCTGCTCGATCGACTTCTCCGACGAGAAGTTCACGATGAGCCCCGAGTTCTCCCGCGCGGTGCGCAAGGTCTTCTGCGACTGGTACCATGACGGCCTGATCTATCGCGGCAAGCGCATCGTCAACTGGTGTCCCTCCTGCTGCACCGCCATCTCGGACGACGAGGCCGAGTACCAGGACGAGAAGGGCCACCTCTGGTACCTGCAGTACCCGCTCGTGGAGCCCGTGGACGGCATCGACCACATCACCGTGGCCACCACGCGCCCCGAGACCATGCTCGGCGACACGGGCGTGGCCGTCTCCCCGCAGGACCCTGAGAAGGCCAAGCTCGTGGGCAAGATGGTGCGCCTGCCCATCGTTGACCGCGAGATTCCGATCTTCTCCGACTGGCACGTGGACGCCGGCTTTGGCACGGGCTTCGTCAAGGTCACGCCCGCGCACGACCCCAACGACTACGCGATGGGCCAGGCCCACGACCTGCCGCAGATTAACATCTTCGACGAGCACGCCGTCGTGGTCGAGGGCTACGGCGAGTTCTCCGGCATGAACCGCGACCAGTGCCGCGAGGCCGTGGTGGCGTGGTTCGAGGAGCATGGCCTGCTCGAGAAGGTCGAGGAGCTCGACCACTCCGTCATGCACTGCTACCGCTGCAACACCGCGCTCGAGCCCTGGCTCTCCGAGCAGTGGTTCGTGGCCGTGGACAAGCTCAAGGAGCGCGCGACCGAGGTCGTGAAGTCGGGCGAGGTGAAGTTCCACCCCGAGCGCTGGACCCAGACCTACCTCACGTGGATGGACAACCTCAAGGACTGGTGCATCTCGCGCCAGCTCTGGTGGGGCCACCGCATCCCGGTCTTCTACTGCGAGGACTGCGGCTGGGAGGACGCCCTCATGGAGGACACGGACACGTGCCCCAAGTGCGGCGGGCACCACGTGCGCCAGGACGAGGACGTGCTCGACACGTGGTTCAGCTCGCAGCTCTGGACCTTCGCCACGCAGGGCTGGCCGGACAACCCCGATCAGATGGAGGGCCACCACCCCACCAAGGTCCTCGTGACCGCGCGCGACATCATCGCCCTCTGGGTGGCGCGCATGATCATGAGCTCGCTCTACTTCACCGACGAGGTGCCCTTCCACGACGTCTACATCTACGCCACGATCCTCGCCAAGGACGGTAGCCGCATGTCCAAGTCCAAGGGCAACGGCGTGGACCCGATGGAGCTCATGGAGAAGTACGGCGCTGACGCCATGCGCTACAACCTCCTCACGCTCATCACCAACAACCAGGACGTCAAGTTCGACGCCAACATCGACAAGAAGACCCACAAGCTGATCGACAGCCCGCGCACCGAGCAGGCCCGCGGCTTCGTGACCAAGGTCTGGAACGCGAGCCGCTTCGTCCAGATGAACCTCGAGGGCTACGAGCCGGGCGCCCCGGCCGCCGTGACGCCCGAGGACGCGTGGATGCTCAGCCGCCTGGCGCGTGCCGTCGCGCACGCCACCGAGCAGCTGGAGACCTACGCCTTCGGCGACTACGCGCGCGAGATCCAGAGCTTCTTCTGGGGCGACGTCTGCGACTGGTACATCGAGCTCTGCAAGAGCCGCCTTCTGGACGGCGCGCCCGAGGAGCGCCTGCAGGTCCAGCGCAACCTCGTCTTTGTGCTCGACACCTGCATGAGGCTGCTGCACCCGGTCATGCCGTTCGTGACCGAGAGCGTCTGGGACGCCCTGCCCGCGTCCGGCCTCGACGACCACTCCGCGGAGTTCCTCATGGTGGCCGCCTGGCCGGAGCCCGAGCGCTTCGCCGAGTTCGTGAACGAGCGCGCCGAGAAGGACTTCGAGCTCGCCAAGCGCGTCATCTCCTGCGTGCGCTCCACGCGCGCCCGCTACCGCCTGTCGCCTCGTGCCGAGCTCGACGTCACCGTGCGCTGCGCCGACGAGGACGCGACGGTTCTCGCCGGCCAGGAGGGCTTCGTGCGCTCCGTGGGCCACGTGGGCGCGTTCGTTGCCGCCGCCGACGCCCAGAAGCCGGAGGGCTGCGTCTCCGTGGCCGACGGCGGCCTGGAGATCTTTGTCCACGTGGGCGACCTCGTTGACCTGGCCGCCGAGTCCGCGCGCCTCGCCAAGGAGCTTGCCAAGGCCGAGAAGGACCTCGCGGGCGTGGAGCGCACGCTTGCCAACGAGGGCTTCGTCGCCAAGGCGGCGCCCGCGGTCATCGAGAAGAAGCGCGCGCAGGCCGCCGAGCTCACGGCCACGATCGAGCAGCTCAAGGCCCAGATCGCGGACTTCGCGTAGGTCCTCGTGCGCCGGGGCGCCCCCGTACTTCTCGCCGGCTCACTTCGCTTCGCTCAGAAGTTGCCTGCGAGAAGTACGGGGGCGCCCGCATGTCGGCCCTCGCTCGGACCGGGGGTGTGAGGCCGGGAGGCACGCCGGCTTGACGTCGGGTGGCGGGGGAGTATCATCTCCGCATCTGACGAGAGGGGGCTTACGTGGCAGACGCGGCGCTCGAGGTGCGGGACCTCTGCTTTGGGTACGGTGACGTGCCGGTGTGGGAGGACGTGTCCTTCTCGCTGGCGGCCGGGCAGGTCGCCTTTCTGACCGGTCCCAACGGTGCGGGCAAGTCCACGCTCTTCCGCTGTCTCGCGGGCTGGCTCGAGCCGTCCGCGGGCGAGATTCTGGTGGCCGGAGAGCCCTTCACGGGGCGCACGCGCCTTACGCCCGGGACGCTCTCCTTTGTGCCCGACGTCCCTGCCTTCTACGACGACCTTACGGCCATCGAGCACGTTGAGCTCGTGCTCGCCGCCAACCGTGCCGATGACGCCCGCCCGCGCGCGGAGCGCCTGATCGAGCGCTTTGGCCTCTCCGGCCAGGAGCGCCTGCCGCCCTCGGCCTACTCCCGCGGCATGCGCGAAAAGCTCGCCCTGGTGCTCGCCCTCGCGCTGCGCCCGCGCGTGCTGCTGCTCGACGAGCCGCACGGCCCGCTCGACCGCGAGGCATCGCTCGTGCTCTCCCAGGAGCTCGTCGCCGCGGCGCACATGGGCACGGCGGTGCTTCTGAGCTGTCATCACGACGTGCCGGGAATCGCGCCGGACGTCTCGCTTACGCTGCGTGACGGTGCGCTCGCGAGGGAGCTCTGAGGTGGGCGGCAGTACCTGCGGCGGCGGCCTGCGCACGCTCGTCCGCCTGGAGCGGCGCCACGTGCGTGCGAACGCCCGCTTCCTGCTCTTTGCCGCCGGGACGGACATAGACGAGGAACGCGACCTTCTCGACCGCGCCTACCAGCTCTACCTGCTTATCTTTATGGCCGTATCGCTCACGCTCTCGTTCGCGCAGGTTCTCGACCTGGCGGGGCAGCTGCGCGACGCCCTGGGGGTCGCGGTCTCCGCGCGGCTGGCGCACCTCCTGCTCGTGCTCGCGCCCGCGGCGGGCCTCGTGGCGTGGGGCGTCTCCGACCTGCGCGAGACCCCGCTGCGCCTGGCCGCGCCCGATATCACCTGGCTCGCGCGCGTCGTGCGCCCCGAGGAGCTCTTCGTCGTGCGGCTCCTGCGCGACCTGCCGTGCGTCGCGCTGGTCTCCGCGCTCGGCGGGGCCCTGCTCGGCGAGATTGCCTCCGCCCACCTGGGTCTTTGGGCCGCCGCGTGCGCCGTCCTCATGCTGACCGCGCGGCTCTTTGCGCTCGACACCGCACTGCCCCGCTCGGTCGCCGAGCCGCGCCGTCGCCGTGCGGCCACCGTCGTGGCCTCCGCGATCGTGGCGGCCTCGGGCCTGGCGCTCCTGCTCGCAGCCGGGCCGCTCGCCGCGCTGCTGCCCTGGGCGCTGTCCCTCGGCGTCTACTCCGTGGTCGTCGTCCTTCTTGTTGACCTGCTGCTTCTGGGTATGGCCGGCAACAGGTCCTGCTACGCCGACATGGCCTTCGTCGTGGACGACAGCGAGCTCTATGCCGCGCGTCGCTCCATGCGCTTCCTCGCGCTCGCGGACTCCAACGCCTACAAGGAGGCGTGCCGTCGCCGTCGCGCGCAAAGGAACCGCCGGGCAAGAAGGACCTGGCGCTTCCGGCCCGGACGCCTGGCGCCCGTCTCCCACGCGTTCGCGTCGCTCGTGCGACGCCCCTCGGCGCTTCTGGGGCTGCTCTCGGTGGGCGGCCTTCTCGTGCCCATGGGTGCGCTCGTCATGACGCTGCGACCGGGCGTGGGCGTGACGCTCTGCTGGCTCGTCTGTGCGTGCCTCGCCCTGCGCGAGCCGCTCGAGCTCGGGCACGTCTTCCGGGAGGACTGCCGCAACCGCCTCGTGCGCTCCCTGCTGCCGTTTGGCCGTCTTGGGCTGCTGGTGCTCGACGCGCTGCCGGCGCTCGTGGTGACGCTCGCGGCGTCGTGCGCCGTCAGCGTCGCATGTGCCGCCGCGCTCGGGACTGACGCCCTGACCGTCGCGCTTCTCTCCTGCGCGCTCGACGCCCTTCTCGCGCTGTCATGCGGGCTCGACGACCCTGCCGCGCCCGTGCGGCTAGGGTCCGTGCTGCTGACCAGCTTCTCGTTTGGCGCCGTGGCGCTGGTTGCGGTTGGGCTTGCGTCACTCCTGGGCGCGACTTCCGCACTCGCGTGCGCCGCGCTGCTCGTGGTCCTTCTCGCCCGTGCGCTGCGATGATGGCTCTCGCGTTACGCCATACTCGTTTTTAAAAACGTATAGCAAGGGGGTGCCATGGAAGCGACGCAGATGAACGTGCGCCTCGACCGTTCGGTCAAGCGCGCCGGTGATGCCGTGCTGGAGGCGTGCGGCTGCACGCCTTCGCGAATAGTTCGCGCGCTTTGGGAGTACCTGAGCGTTCAGGGGCGGGTTCCCGATGCTCTTGAGCGCATGCTCGGGCAGGAGGAGCTTGATGCGGGTGACAGGTCGGCCGCGGATGACGGGCATGATGCCGGCGCGCGTCTCGTTGCGAGCTTCTATGAGGGGCTCGGCGTCAGCGAGCCGGAGCGTCCCGCTCCTGACTACGCTGCGCTGCGTGACGAGTGGGCAGACGAGAGGCTTGCTGAGTTGGGGCTCTCATGATGCCGCTCAAGCTGCTCCTGGATACTTACCTATGACGCACAGCTTGCGCGCCGCTCCCCGGTGCCCTGCGTTGACGTGGCGGGTGCCTTGGAGCTCCTCCTCGCGCGTCGGGCTGCTGGCAGTCGCGAGCGGTCCACTGGTACAAGACCAGGTCCGTGTTCGTGAAGACGGCGCGAAACAATGCGGGACGAGAGGGTGGGTGCTCTCCCTCATGGAGGTGCTCGACGGTCTGTGCGTCTGGGGTACTGAGCACATGCCCAAGCAGGCACATCTATAGGTAGCGTCGCGGGTCGGCGTCCCGACGCATCCCTTCGTCTCTATCGCGGTGACCTCGGCAGGTCTTTGATCTTGCGCGCGGGAACCCCGGCGACGATGCAGTTGCTGGGCACGTTTTTGGTTACGACGGCTCCCGCTGCCACGATCACGTTGCTGCCTATGGTCACGCCGCCCATAATCACGCAGTTTCCGCCGATCCACACGTCGTCGCCGACGGTGATCGGTTTGGAGATGGCAAGGCGCTCGCGTCGGCCCTGCGCCTCGAGCGGGTGACCTGTCGTGGCGATGAGCGTGCCGGGCCCCACCATGCAGTGGTCACCGAAGGTCACCGGCGCGCCGTCAAGGATGGTTACGTTGAAGTTCGCGGTGAACCGCTTGCCCACGGAGATGTTTTTGCCGTTGTCGCAATGAAAGCCCGGCTGGATGTCGAGCTCCGGTCCCGCAGCACCTAGCAACTCGCGCGCCGCTGCCTCACGCCCCACTGCGTCGAGCGGGTCGACGGCGGCGAGCCTTGCGCACCCCAAGGATGCGGCCGTAGCGGCGGCCGCCCCAGTTGTAGCTCACGGCGGGCTGCAGCGCGTCGCAGGTTCCGTAGAAGAGCGGCTGCACGAAGCCGTCCACGAACATGAGCGCGCCGCTCTTGAAGGCGCGTCGTCAGGATGCCATGCGGTAGAATTGTCTCAAATCCGGAACCGACTCCGGATTTGAGACACTTATAAGGAGACCGGCTATGTACATCAAACGCGCGCTCGAGACGGTCGTTCGCAGGTATTCGCGGTATTTCAAGGTGGTGCTGGTTACCGGGCCGCGTCAGGTCGGCAAGACAACCATGCTCAAACATCTCATGGAGGAAGACGAGCAGGCTGGTATCTCTCGTTCCTATGTGACGCTTGACAACACCGCCATCCGTCAGGCAGCCAAAGAAGACCCGGCGCTCTTCCTTCAGCGCTACCATCCCCCCGTGCTGATCGATGAGATCCAAAAGGCTCCCGAGCTGCTTTCCTATATCAAGGAACTGGTTGACAGGACGGACGACTCCGGAACGGTGTGGCTTACGGGTTCCCAGCCGTTCCACATGATGAAGGCCGTGTCCGAGTCGCTTGCCGGTCGTGTTGGGATCATCGAGATGCTCGGCCTTTCGACATCGGAAATCTCGGGAGCGACCTCGGAACCGTTTTGCGTGGACTCAGATTACTTCGTGCGACGCGTGTCCCAGGCCAAGCCTCTCACTGTCAACGATGTATACGATCGCATATGCGCAGGGTCGCTTCCGGGTATCTATCAGCTTCCCGACGATATGCGCTCTGCAGCCTACGAGGCGTATATTGACACGTATATCATGCGTGACATCCGCGATTTGGCGCAGGTGGGAGACGAGCTTCGCTTTCGACGGTTCATGGCGGCGTGCGCGGCACTCACCTCGAAGCCCGTGGTTTACGCCGAGCTAGCGCGAATCGCCGATATCAACGAGAAGACCGCAAAGACGTGGTTGTCACTGCTGGTCGGCTCGTATCTGGTGAAGGTTGTGGAGCCGTATGCCAACAACATTCTCAAGCGGCTGAGCAAGCAGCCTGTCCTTCATTTTCTTGATACAGGCCTTGCCGCATACCTTGCGGGTTGGACCAGCCCGCGGGCGCTTGAGGTGGGGGCCATGAACGGCCAGGTATTCGAGACCTACGCGTTCGATGAGGTGTACAAGACCTACGTGAACGCTGGGATGAGTCCATCGCTCTTCTTCTTCCGCACGAACGACCGCAAAGAGATCGATCTGCTCTTGGAGCGTGACGGCACGCTCTTCCCCATAGAAGTTAAGAAAACCGGCTCGCCTTCTAGGAAAGATGCGCGTAACATGGGTGCGCTCGATCCGGTTGCTGCCGCCGACGTTCCGGAGGAGCTTTCCGTCTTCAAGCGGCGCGTGGGGCTGGGCTGCGTCCTGTGCTTAGCCGAGGACACCTTTCCTGTGAGCGAGCGCGCCTGGGCGTTTCCCGTATGGGCGGTGTAGGGATCATTTGCAAGGAGGGAACCATGAACTATCGCAAGCTGGGCAACACGGGTCTCGAGGTGAGCGAGATCGGCTTTGGTGGCGAGTGGATGGACCGCTCGCCCGAGGAGACGCTTGCGGTGGTGCGCGCTGCGCAGGAGGCGGGCATCAACATCCTCGACTGCTGGATGAACGACGCCATGCGCCGCTCCAACCTGGGTGACGCGCTCCGGGAGCTCGGCAGTCGCGAGCGCTGGGTCATCCAGGGGCACCTGGGGTCGGTCACGGTTGACGGGCAGTACACGCGCACGCGCGACCTCGACCTGGTGAGGCCGGCCTTCGAGGACCTTCTTGAGCGCTTTCACACCGACTACGTCGACCTGGGCATGATTCACTACGTGGACAAGGTCGAGGAGTACGAGCGGGTCGTCCTGGGCGACAGCCCCTTCATGCGCTACGTGCGCGAGCTGCACGCGGCGGGCACCATCCGCCATATCGGCCTCTCCACGCACAACACCGAGGTGGCGCGGCTCGTGGTGGAGAACCCCGAGATCGAGATGATGCTCTTCTCGGTGAACCCCGCCTTTGACATGATGCCCGCGACCGACAACCTCGACGACCTCTTTGGCGACTACGCGGGAGTGGGGGAGGGCGGCATCAACGCCGACCGCGCCGCGCTCTACGCGCGCGCCGAGGAGACGGGCACGGGCATCACCGTCATGAAGGGGTACGCCGGCGGGCGCCTGCTCGACGCGGCGGCCTCGCCCTTTGGCGTGGCGCTCACGCCCGTGCAGTGCATCCACTACGCGCTCACGCGCCCGGCGGTGGCGAGCATCATGGTGGGCTTCTCCTCGCCCGCGCACGTGGCCGAGGCCGTGGCCTACGAGACCGCCTCGGCCGAGGAGCGCGACTATGCGAGCGTGCTCGCCGGTGCGCCGTGCCACGCCTATCTGGGCCAGTGCACCTACTGCGGCCACTGCGCGCCGTGCCCCAAGGGCATCGACATCCCCACGGTCAACAAGTTCTACGACCTCGCCGCCCTGCACGACGAGGTGCCCGACTCCGTGCGCGACCACTATCGCGCGCTCGACGCTCACGCGGGGGACTGCATCGCCTGCCATGCGTGCGAGGGTCGCTGCCCCTTTGGCGTGAAGGTGGCGGACAAGATGGCCGCGGCGGCGGGGCTCTTCGGGCTCTAGCGAGAGGCGCAACGAGTGCGCGCGGGGAGGGGCTCAGCGAGAGAGCCGTGGTAGCACGCGCTCGATGAGCTCAGATTCCGTGCCTTGCCCGTCCGTACGGTACACGAGGTAGAACGTCGCGCGGGCGCTGGCGTCGCTGAGCGGGACCGCGACGCGGGCAACGTTTTCGGCCTGATGCAACGTATACGGCGTTGCCGCCTCGGTGCTAAACGCGAGGGCATCGCTCGTGGAGAGGAGCATCTCGAACATCGAGCGGTCCTCTTGCCAGAGGAACGTCGCATGCGGTAGCTCGCGCTCGACGACGCTGCGCCAGAAGCCGATGTTGGTGTATATGAGGAAGGTCTCGCCGTCGATGTCGCAAAAGCGCAACGTCTGTTTGCCCGCGAGCGGGTGCGTGCGCGGCAGGAGCACCGAGAGGCTCTCGGTCATGATGGGTTGCGAGATGAAGCCGGGCAGCACGAGCGGGTTGAGCATGATGGCGGCATCGAGCGTGTCCTCCATAAGTCCGCGGCGCAGATGCTGCTCATCAAGGGATTCCGAGGTGACGATGGTGCCGGGCGCCGTCTCCACCACGAGCTGCGTGACGCGCCAGAGCGGGGCTGGAGCGCAGGTGCCGATTCTCAGCGTGCGCCGGCGCGTCTCGAGCGATGCCAACTCGTCGCGCATGCGCCGATAGGTGCGAAGCATATCGCCCGCGTAATCCGCTGCGATGCGACCCGCCTCGGTGAGTGCCGAGCTGTTGCTGGTGCGATGCAGGAGCTGGCAGCCGAGCTCGTCCTCGAGCCGTCTGATGGAGCGGCTGAGCGCTGGCTGGGACATATGGAGCTCCGCGGCGGCGCGGAAGATCGATCCCGTCCGCGCGACGGCGGCGATGTGCTCGAGTTGATCGATGGTCATGGGTGTCTCCTGGGGGGCTGTGCGAGCGCTCTGCTCATAGTATGCACGTTATGCATAGCAATTGCTCGAATACGTAGGGTGCAGTCACCGATTGCCGCAGCATGATGGTGGCGACAAGAAACGGCGCAATCAGACAAGAAGGGATTTGACCATGGCAAACGTTCAGACAGTGACGCTCAACAACGGCATCGAGATGCCGTGCGAGGGCTTCGGCGTGTTCCAGGTGCCGGACCCTGCGATATGCAAGCAGGCGGTGCTTGACGCCATCGACTGCGGCTACCGCCTCATCGACACGGCGGCCGCCTACATGAACGAGGAGGCGGTGGGCGCCGCCATCCGCGAGAGCGGCGTGGCGCGCGAGGAGCTCTTTGTCACCACCAAGCTCTGGGTGCAGGACGCAAGCTATGAGGGCGCCAAGGCGGCACTCCAGACCTCGCTCGACAAGCTCGGCCTCGACTACCTGGACCTCTATCTCATCCACCAGCCGCTCGGCGACTATGTGGGAGCCTGGCGCGCCATGGAGGAGGCGTATCGTGCCGGCACCGTCCGCGCCATCGGCGTGTGCAACTTCTACCCGGCGCGCCTGGCGGACTTCTGCGAGACCGTCGAGGTGACGCCTGCCGTGAACCAGGTGGAGCTGCACCCGTTCTTCTCGCAGGAGGCGGCGCTTGCCACGATGCGCGAGTACGGCGTGGTGCCCGAGGCGTGGGGCCCCTTCGCCGAGGGCAACCACGGCATCTTCACGCACCCCGTCCTCACCGCGATTGGCGAGAAGTACGGCAAGACTGCGGCGCAGGTGGCCCTGCGGTGGAACATCCAGCGCGGTGTGGTGGTCATCCCCAAGTCCGTGCACCGCGACCGCATGGAGCAGAACATCGACGTGTGGGACTTCGAGCTCACCGGCGAGGACATGGCGCAGATCGCCGGGCTCACCCTCGACCACAGCGAGATCGTGAACCACGACGATCCGGCGTTTGTGAAGATGCTCCACGGCGTGAGCAGCGTGAGGACTCGTCTTTAGCGACGCAGGCGGACAGGGGACGCTTTGCTGGGAGCATCGATGCTGCCGGCAAAGCGTCCCTTTCCGGAACGTGTGAATCGTTTGAGCTACACGCGCAGCACGTAGCCGTCCTTGCGCGGGGCGGCGGCGGGCTCGGGGCCGTCGGCGTAGCCGAGCGCGATGGCTCCCACGCCGCGCAGCGTCTCGGGCAGGCCCCACTCCTTGAGGAGCTCCTTGCCCTCCTCGCTGTCGAAGATCTCGCGCTCGCGGTGGATCCAGCAGCTAGAGAGGCCCACGGCGTGCGCCGCGAGCATGAGGTTCTCGAGTACGCAGGAGCCGTCCTCCACGAAGGTGCCGCGCTCGCCGTCGGCGAGCACCACCACGATGGCCGGCGCGCCGTAGTACGGGTCGGTGTCCTTGCCCATGACGGCGGCGTTGAGTGCGCGCAGGCGCTCGCGGGTCTCGGGGCTCGTCACCGCAACGATCACCGGAGACTGGTGCCCGCCGCCCGTGGGCGCGTAGGTGCCCGCCTCAAGCACGGTGTCGAGCAGCTCTTGGGGGACGGGGTCCGCCTTGTAGCTGCGTACGCTCCTGCGCGTCTTGATGAGGTCGATGAGATCGCTTGCCATACGCTGCCCTTTCTCTCGCCGGAAACCGCGATATAGAAAAACCGCCCATCTGCCCAAGGACAGGTGAGCGGCGAAAAGATGATGGCGGCATCCGGAAAAATCCGCTGGGATTTTCGAGCCCCATTATGGGCACTCCCCACGCCGTGTCAAGCGTCGACAAGAACTTCTCGCCCCTGCTTGACTTCCGCAACCAAGGCCCGTACAGTCAATTCGTCTAAAATCGTGTGGACTTTTCTGGGCGCAAGCCACCTTTTTGCCGCACAACGGAGCTCCGGTTGTGCGGCTTTTTCGTACACATCGACCATATGGCGGTGCGGACGGCCTTCCTCCGAGAGCTCGAGGCGTAACGAGCCGAAGCCTCGCGTTGGGGGGCGAGAGGAGGAACGGCTATGGAAAACGTGATCGATCGGCCGATGCCGTCTGCGGGGATGGCGCCCTCGGGACGCCGCCGGGCGGTGGCGGCGCTCCAGGTGTTTGCGGGCGGCGCCTGCTACGGGGCGATGGCGACCACCTACAAGCTCGCCTACGCGGCGGGCTTCACCTCCGCGCAGGTGGTGGCGAGCCAGGCGTGGTTCGGCTTTCTGTTCTTCGGGCTCGCGGTGCTTCTCGGCCGTCTGCGCGGTGGGCGCTGGCAGCGTCTTTCCGGCACGCAGGTGCTCGAACTCATGGGGCTCGGCGCCCTCACCTGCACCACTTCCATCCTGTACTGCTACGCCATGAGCGTGCTGCCCGCACCGGTGGCGCTCACGCTGCTCTTCCAGTTCACGTGGATGGGGCTCGTCTGGCAGACCATCATGACGCGCCGAGCTCCGCGCTTCGTGGAGGTCGCCTCGGCGGCGGTCATCGTGTTCGGCACCGTGTTCGCGAGCGGCGTTTACAGGACGGGGCTTGCGGGCTACGACCCGGTGGCCCTCCTCTGCGCGCTCGGCGCCGCCGTGACCTGCTCGCTCTTCGTGACGCTCTCCGGTAAGGTGAAGGCCCTCTGCTCCAACGAGCAGCGCGGCCTCGTCGTGTGCCTGGGGGCGGGCGTCATGTCGCTCACCGTGTTCCCGGACTACCTGGTGTCGGGCGTCGTCTTCCAGGGCATCCTGCCCTTTGCCGCGGTCGCGGGCTTCTTCGGCCTCATGTGCCCCGTGCTGCTCTTTGGCCTGGGGTCGCCACACCTGCCCGCAGGCCTCTCAACCGTCATGGCCGCTGCGGAGCTTCCCGCGGGATTGTTCATCGCCATGGTCGTGCTCGGCGAGCCGCTCGGCGTCGTCGAGTGGCTGGGCGTGGTGGTGATTCTCGCGGGCGTGTGCCTCGCACAGGCTCCGAGCCTTCTCTCACGGCATACAATGCGGTGAGGCCATGCCGGAGGGCCCCGAGCGCGATGCCGTGGGGTTCCGTCGGTGGCCCGATCTGCCGGGAGAGCTGCGGGCGCCCGCTTACGCGCAGACCGGCTCCGCGAGCACCGTCCCCTCAGGGAACGCGCGGCGGAAGACCCAGCGCGAGAGCGGGCCCGCCACCAGCAGGTTCCACGGCAGCGCGGCGACGAAGTTCCACGGGATGTTCGCGATCCACGTGGGCAGGATCATGGCCGGGTCGCCCACGTGCGTGAACGCCTCGAGCGCGCCGTAGAGCGACATGAAGAGCACCATCGGGAAGACCATCATCGTGCTGATGGCCAGCGTGATGGCAAGGCGGCTGCTCTTGCCCGGCGTCACCAGGAAGCGGAACGCAAACCACTTGGCAAACCGGCTGGCTACGAACACGTCTAGGAGGGTGGAATATTCAGCGCGGCGTGGTGGTCATCCCCAAGTCCGTGCACAAGGATCGCATGGAGCAAAACATCGACGTGTGGGATTTTGAGCTCACCGACGAGGATATGGCGAAGATCGGCGAGCTCACCCTCAACCACAGCGAGATCGTCAACCACGACGACCCGGCGTTTGTGAAGATGCTTCACGGCGTGAGCAGCGTGAAGACTCGTCTATAGCGACGTAGGCGGATAAGGGGCGCTCTGCCGGGGGCATCGATGCTGCCGGCAGAGCGTCCCCTTCCGGAGCGTGCGAATTGTTTGCGCTACACGCGCACCACGTAGCCGTCCTTGCGCGGAGCGGCGGCGGGCTCGGGGCCGTCGGCATAACCCAGCGCGATGGCGCCCACACCGCGCAGCGTCTCGGGTAGACTCCACTCGCGCAGAAGAGCCTTGCCCTCCTTGCTGTCGAAAATCTCGCGCTCGCGGTGGATCCAGCAGCTCGATAGCCCCACGGCATGCGCTGCGAGCATGAGATTCTCGAGCACGCAGGAACCATCCTCTATGAAGGTGCCGCGCTCACCGTCGGCGAGCACCACCACGATCACCGGTGCGCCGTAATACGGGTCGGTGTCCTTGCCCATGACGGCGGCGTAGAGCGCGCGCAGGCGCTCGCGGGTCTCGGGACTCGTCACCGCGACGATCACCGGAGACTGGTGCCCGCCGCCCGTGGGCGCGTAGGTGCCTGCGTCCAGCACGGCGTCGAGTGGCTCGGCGTGGCGGTGATCCTCGCGGGCGTGTGCCTTGCTCAAGTGCCGTCGCTTTTTGCGCGACATGCCCACAGCGATTAAACTAGTGCGCGGGTACGCTGCATGAAAGGGAGGGCAATGGGTGCCGAAACAACGAAACCCTTCGCGAATTGCGAGGATGTCCTAGCGTGTCCTGTCTGCGGGGAGCCGCTGAGCTTGTCCGGGACATCCTTGCGTTGCGTACGCAACCATTGCTTCGATTTGGGTCGCCAGGGGTACGTTAACCTGCTTGCGCATCACAAGGCGGCGGGACCGTATGATCGGGACTCGTTTCTCAGCCGACGCGCGGTCTTTTCAAGCGGGCTGTACGATGCGCTCGCTGCCGAGCTGTGCGACATCATGGTTTCACTCGACATCGAGGGCGTCGTTGTCGATGCGGGCTGCGGCGAGGGTTTCTTCTCGAGCCGTTTGGCGGAACGTTTCGTGCCGCCGATCCGGCTCTTCTCGTGTGATATCTCCAAAGATGCCGTTCGCCTCGCCGCAGGTGCGGACCGCGAGGGCTCCGTTGCATGGCTCGTGGCAGACTTAACCGCGATTCCCCTGCGCGACCACTGTGCGAGCTGCGTCCTCAACATCTTCTCGCCGGCAAACTATGGGGAATTCCAGCGTGCGCTCAAGCCCGGCGGCTTTCTCATCAAGGTGGTGCCGACCCCAAACCACTTTCGTGAGATTCGTGAGCGGGTCAGTGACAAGGCGCCTGAGCGAGGAGATTACTCAAACGAGCGGGTGATCCGGCACCTCTCCGATATTTGCGGGATACGGGAGAGGCGCGTGGTAACCTCCACGATCCGAATGACGCAAGAGCAGCTCGTCGCAGCGGTTGAGATGTCACCGATCATGTTTGGGATCGACGGCTCGACTCTCGACTGGACGTCAGTCGATACGCTCACCATGGAGGCGGAGATCCTGGTGGGGACGTTTGATCAAGCCGCCCGCCTCTAGGCGGATGCAGGCTCCGCGAGCACCGTCCCCTCAGGGAACGCGCGGCGGAAGACCCAGCGCGAGAGCGGGCCCGCCACCAGCAGGTTCCACGGCAGCGCGGCGACGAAGTTCCACGGGA
>NZ_NFIU01000030.1 GCF_002159535.1 Olsenella sp. An290
CCCGTCAGCCGCCGCCCCCTCCGGGCCCCGTCACTCGCGCTCGACGATGCGCGCGGTTCTGGCGGGCCTCCTCGGTGGCGTGGTCGGCGCCGCGGCGCTCGTGGGCGTCCTCTGGGGCACGGGCGTCGTGAGCCTGGACGGCGCCGACACCACGAGCGGCACGGCGCAGTCCGTCACCATCGACCCGAGCGACGAGGATGCCACCATCGCCAACGCGGTCGCCGCCAAGGCGCTCCCCTCCGTGTGCACGGTCTACTGCACCTTCCCGGACGGCTCGGGCATGGGGTCGGGCGTCATCTATGACACGGACGGCAACATCATCACCAACAATCACGTCATCGAGAACGCGGAGAGCATCTCGGTCACCTACAACGGCAAGAGCTACGACGCCACGCTCGTTGGGACCGACCCCTCGAGCGACGTCGCCGTGATTCACGCCGACTTCGGCGGGGACGACGTCACGCCCATGGAGGTCGGCGACTCGGCCTCCCTGCAGGTGGGCGACTGGGTGATGAGCGTGGGCAGCCCCTTTGGCCTCGAGAACTCCGTCTCGCAGGGCATCGTCTCGGCGCTCTCCCGCAACACGCTGCTCGAGAACTCCGAGGGCAACACGCTCTACACCAACCTCATCCAGACCGACGCCACCATCAACCCCGGCAACTCCGGCGGCGCGCTCGTGGACGACGAGGGTAGGCTCGTGGGCATCTGCACGCTCTTCTCGTCCGACACCGAGAGCTTCGCGGGCATCGGCTACGCCATCCCGGGCAACTACGCCACCGAGATCGCCGACAAGATCATCGCCGGCGAGGACGTCACGCACGCCTACATCGGCCTCACCATGCAGACCGTGACCCCGCAGAACGCCTTCAGGAACAGCCTCTCCGTCGACGAGGGCGCCTATGTGGTCGAGGTCGCCGAGGGCGGCCCCGCAGCGGCGGCCGGCATCCAGGAGGGCGACGTCATCACCGCCATCGGCGACACCAAGATCACCTCGGCCGACGCCGCGATCCTGGCCGTGCGCTCCCACAGCATCGGCGAGACGGTGTCCGTCACGTTGATGCGCGGCAGCGAGGAGAAGACGGTCGACGTGACGCTGGGCTCCGACGAGGCGCTGCAGGAGGAGCAGGAGCAGCAGAACCAGACCGTGAACGTCAACGGCCAGGAGATCTCCCTCGACGACCTCATCCGGCTCTACGAGCAGTACCAGGAGCAGCAGCAGTACCAGCAGTATCAGCAGATGGACCCCTTCGGCGGCCGGTAGCCGCACGACATCCGGGCGACTCGGGCCCCGCGGCGCAGGCCGCGGGGCTTTTTCGTTGCGGGTGGGTTCCAGCCAGAACCCCGCGCCGTGCTGTCGGTAGCGAATCCGGCGCCGTTTCGACGTGGCTCGGCTCAAAGTTCAACGTTGCCCATCTGAGCGACAATAAAACATTTTGCAGTATTTCAAAAGCGTTCACGGTTTGGCTGGTCGGCAAAGTAAGAGCGGCGGGATATGAAGACGGCCCCTACTATGGGAAGTAAGCAGTCGCTGTAAGCGCGACAGCGAGCAGGACGGCCGTCCCGCTGGGCTTCCCGGCAATTATTGTCCGGTGGTACGGGTAAGCTTGATCTCAAGTCGAGAAGGACGGAGAGCCCCATGGCTGAGATCAGGTGCCCGCACTGCGGCGAGGTGTTCCAGGTAGACGAGACCGAGTACGCACAGATCGTGCGACAGGTTCGTGACGCGGAGTTCACGCGCGAGCTCGAGGCGCGCGAGCAGATGGCGCAGCGTGAGCGCGCGAGCGCCGTCGAGGCGGCCGTGGCGCAGGCCCGCCAGGAGGCACAGGAGCTTGCCGCGCGCGAGCGCGAGGAGCTGCAAGGAAGGCTTGCCAAGGAGCTTGCCGGGGCGCGCGATGCCTCGGCGAAGAAGGACGAGGAGCTTGTCCGCCTGCGCGCCGAGATCGAGAAGGGCGCGGATGCCGTGGCGCTCGCCCGTGCGACGGTGGAGCGCGAGCTCACCCAGGCGATTGCAGAGCGGGACCAGAAGATTGCCGAGCAGCAGCGCGCCCTGCTCGAGGCCAGCGCGGCCCAGGAGCGCGCGCTCAGCGAGGCGGCAACGAAGGGCGCCTCGGAGCTCGCGGAGCGCGACCGTCGACTCGCGGAGCTCGAGGCTCAGCTCGAGGCCCGCGAGTCGTCCTTCTCCACCGAGAAGGCCCTCGCGGTGAGCGAGGCAACCGACGCCCAGGAAAAGCGCATCGCCGCGCTCGAGGGAGACCTGCGCGCGGCCAAGCTCGAGCAGGAGCGTCGAGTCGCGGAGCTCGAGGCGCAGCTCAAGGCCCGCGAGTCCGCCTTCGTGACGGAGAAGGCCCTCGCCGTCACAAAGGCCACGGGCGAGCAGGGCGAGCGCCTTGCCGCCCTTGAGGGCGACCTGCGCGCGGCCAAGCTCGAGCGCGACCAGGTGGAGGCCTCGCTGCGCCAGCAGATGGCCGAGCAGGCCGCCCACAAGGACCAGACGATCCGGGACCGCGAGGACGAGATCGAGCGCCTGCGCTCCCAGCGCTCGCGCCTCACCACCAAGCTCATCGGCGAGACGCTCGAGCAGCACTGCGAGGCCGAGTTCAACCGCTGGCGCACGCTGGGGTTCCGCGGGGCGGAGTTCCATAAGGACAACGAGGTCGTGGGCGGCTCCAAGGGCGACTACATATTCCGCGAGGTGGGGGAGGACGGCGTCGAGGTCGTCTCCATCATGTTTGAGATGAAGAGCGAGGAGGAGGCCTCCGCCGCCACGAGCCGTCACAAGAACGCCGAGTTCTTCAAGAAGCTCGACCAGGACCGTCGCAACAAGAACTGCGAGTATGCGGTGCTCGTCTCCCTTCTCGAGCCGGAGAGCGAGCTCTACAACGCCGGCATCGTGGACGTCTCCTACGAGTACGAGAAGATGTACGTGATCCGCCCGCAGTTCTTCATACCCATGATCACCCTGCTGAGAAACGCCGCGGAGAACGCCGTCTCCTACCGTCGCGAGCTTGCCGAGGTGCGCCAGACCAACATCGACATCACGAGGTTCGAGGACGCGCTCGAGGACTTCAAGGCAAAGTTCGGAAAGAACTACGAGACGGCGAGCAAGAAGTTCAACGACGCCATCGACGAGATCGACAAGGCCATCAACCGCCTTCAGAAGGTCAAGGAGTTCCTGACCTCGTCGGAGAACCAGCTGCGCCTAGCCAACAAGAAGGCCGACGAGCTGACGATCAGAAAGCTCACCTACAGAAACCCGACGATGCGCGAGAAGTTCGCGGAGGCCCGCGCGGAGCGCGAGGCCGCGAGGGGCGCCGCCGAGCCTGGGGCCTCTGACGGGGCCGGGGGGCAGGCAGCGGGCGAGGCGGTGGAGCCGGACAGCGTGGAGTAGCCGCGCGCCGCGCGCCCGTGGTGCGTCCCGGCGCGCGGTCCTTCTCGCCCGGCGGCTCGTGGGGACGTGTGCATATCGTGGCCGTCGGGGTTTAGGGATAGAATGGCTGCGTGTGTTCCCGCATCTCAACCGTACCCAAGGAGACCACATGTCCCGTCAGCACGTCCACATGAGCGACGCCGGCATCACGCCCCGCAGCGTGACCCGCCGCGATGCCCTGCGGCTCTTCATGGGAGCGGGCCTGTGCGCCACGTTCTTCCCTGCGCTCGCGGGCGCAGAGACCACCCAGGAGAAGCTTGACGCCGCCCAGATGAGCTACGAGCAGGCGCAGGAGGAGCTCGCGCGCATTGCCGAGGAGTACTCCGCCCTGGCCACCCAGGCGGCCGACACGCACGCCAAGCTCGGCGACGTCACCATAAAGATCGGTGACATCGAGTCCGACATCGAGGACAAGCAGGACGAGATCGACCGCAGCCAGCGCCAGATCGAGAGCAAGCAGGAGGAGCTCGGCGAGCGCATGACCTCGGCCTACAAGTCCGGGCGCCAGTCCACGCTCGAGCTTCTGCTCTCCTCGGCGAGCTTCGAGGAGCTGACGAGCAACATCTACTATCTCGACAAGGTCAGCGAGTCCGAGAAGGAGATCATCGAGGACGTCAAGTCCCTCAAGGCCGAGCAGGAGCAGCAGCGCGCCGAGCTCGAGGAGCAGAAGGCCGAGCTCGAGGACCAGAAGGCCGAGCTCGAGGACCTTCAGGCCCAGCAGCAGGAGGAGCTCGAGGCCGCCCGCGCCAAGCAGGAGGAGTCCCAGGAGCTCGTCGACAACCTCTCCGCTGAGGTGCAGCAGCTCATGGAGCAGCGCGACGCCGAGCTCCTGGCCGCCCAGCAGGCCGCCGAGGAGGCCCGCCGCCAGCAGGAGCTTCTCGCTCAGCAGAGCCAGCAGCGCCCGAGCGGGGGCGGCGGCTCGTCGAGCCTGCCCTCCGGCGGCACCATCACCGGCTCCGGCCCCGCCGCGGCCGTCATCAGCGCGACGTACTCCACGCCCTCGCCGGGCTCCGGCCTCTGTGCGGCGTGGGTCACCAACGTCTTCCAGCGCGCGGGCATCGGCTCGTTCTACGGCAACGCCGACGACATGTACTACGCGTGGTGCTGGTACCCGACCTCGCAGATTCAGCCGGGCATGATCGTGGCCGTGAACTCCTCCCCGGCGAGCGCGGCCGGCCGCCTCTACGGCCACATTGGCATCTACGTGGGCAACGGCATGGTCCGGGACAACATCGGCTACGTCAACACGCAGAGCCTCTCGTCCTGGGTGAGCTACTACAGCGCCCTCGCCGTCCCGCGCTGCGGCTGGCTGGGCGGCATCGCGCTCTCCTAGGGGGCGCGGCCGAGGGGCCTCATCCCATGCAAGTGACGGGCGGGCCCGCCGGGGTGACTCGGCGGGCCCGCCCTTCTGTCTTGGCGCGGGGCTCTTCCTG
>NZ_NFIU01000031.1 GCF_002159535.1 Olsenella sp. An290
GACCCGCCCCCGCGCCGGACGCGCCGGCGCCCGCGGAAGAGTACAATCCACCCGTATGCCATCCGTCCGTCATGAGGAGAGTCAATGGCAGAGAAGCCGTCCTACTTCATCACCACCCCCATCTACTACGTCAACGCGGCCCCGCACCTGGGCACCGCGTACTGCACCATGCTCTGCGACGTCCAGGCGCGCTTCCGTCGCGCGGCCGGCTATGACGTCAAGTTCCTGACCGGCATGGACGAGCACGGCGAGAAGGTCGCCGAAGCCGCCGCGGCCCACGGCATGACCCCCCAGGAGTGGTGCGACTCCCAGGCCCCGCTCTTCACCACGCTCTGGGACCAGCTCGAGGTCTCCAACGACGACTTCATCCGCACGACCGAGCCGCGCCAGCACCACGCGGTCCAGTACCTCTGGGAGCGCATGCTCGAGTCCGGCTACCTCTACAAGGGCTCCTACGACGGCTGGTACTGCGTCCCCGAGGAGACCTACTTCACCGAGAACCAGGTCAAGAAGGCCGACGAGGAGCGCGGCACCCAGGGCCAGCACCTCTGCCCCGACTGCGGCCGCCCGCTCGAGCGCGTCCAGGAGGAGTCCTACTTCTTCAAGCTCTCCGCCTTCCAGGACCGTCTCCTGGCGCTCTACGACGAGCACCCCGACTTCGTCCAGCCCGACTTCCGCATGAACGAGGTCCGCTCCTTCGTGGAGGGCGGGCTCCAGGACACCTCCGTCAGCCGCACGAGCTTCGACTGGGGCATCAAGGTGCCCTTCGACGACGGCCACGTGACCTACGTGTGGTTTGACGCCCTCCTCAACTACATGACCGCCGTGGGCTACAGCCTGGACGACCCCGCCTCCGCGGCCGAGTTCGCCCGCCGCTGGCCCGCGCAGTGCCACATGGTGGGCAAGGACATCATCCGCTTTCACTGCATCCTCTGGCCCGCCATGCTCATGGCCATCGGCGAGGCCCTGCCCGAGCGCGTCTTCGTCCACGGGTTCCTCACCGTCCGCAACGCCGAGACGGGCAAGGCCGAGAAGATGTCCAAGTCCCGCGGCAACGCGATCGCCCCGCAGGACGTGATCGACCTCCTGGGCGTCGAGGGCTACCGCTACTACTTCATGACCGACGTCATCCACGGCGAGGACTCCGCGATCAGCTTTGAGCGCATGGAGCAGGTCTACAACGCCGACCTCGCCAACAGCTGGGGCAACCTGGTCTCCCGCGCGCTCAACATGAGCGCCAAGTACTTCGACGGCAGGACGCCTGAGACGCCCGAGGGCTGGGCCGAGAAGGACGGCGTGCTCGCGGGCGTCGCGCGCGGCATCTACGACCGCTACTTCGAGCGCATGGCCGCCTTCGACTACGCGGGCGCCAAGGACGTGGTCATGGAGCTCGTTCACGCCGCCAACCACTACATCGAGGACTCCGCGCCCTGGGCGGTGGCCAAGGACCCGGAGCGCGCAGGCGAGCTCGCCGGCATCATCCGCGACCTGCTCGAGTCCATCCGCATCTCGGCGCACCTGCTCGCGCCCTTCATGCCCGAGACCTCGGCCGAGGTCCTGCGCCGCATGAGCCTGGGCGACGAGGCGGGCACGAGCGACCTCGCCTCCGCCTGCGCCTGGGGCGGCCTTGCGGGCGGGGTGGGCGTGACCAAGGGCGACGCGCTCTTCCCGCGCCTCGACACCAAGAAGTAGCCGTGGGCGGGTCTCCGCTTGCCAGCCCCGGCGCCACGAGGGCGCTCCTCGAGGCGTACGGCCTGGCCACCAAGCATAGCCTGGGCCAGAACTTCCTGGTCAGCAACCACGTGGTCGAGAAGATCACAGACCTCGCCGAGCTCGCGCCCGACGAGCGCGTGCTCGAGGTGGGGCCCGGCATCGGCACGCTCACGCTGGCCCTTCTCGCCGAGGCGGGCCACGTGACGTCGATCGAGGCGGACCGCGAGCTCGAGCCCGTGCTCCGGACGCACGCCGCGGCGCACCCGGGCTTCTCGTTCCTCATGGGCGACGCCCTGCGCGTGACGCCGGGCCAGATCGTCGAGGCCGCGGGCGGCGAGCCCACGGCGCTGGTCTCCAACCTGCCCTATAACGTGGCCGCCACGATCATCCTCCAGTTCCTCCAGGACCTGCCGAGCCTGCGCCGGCTCGTCGTGATGGTGCAGGCCGAGGTCGCCGACCGCATCTGCGCCGCGCCGGGAAACCGCACCTACGGCGCCTATACGGCCAAGCTCGCCCTGCTCGCGCGGGTGACGGGCCGCTTTGAGGTGGGGCCGGGGAACTTCATGCCGCCCCCGCACGTGGACTCCGCCGTGGTGCGCCTCGACCGCGCGCCGCTCGTGGCGCCCGAGCGCGTGGCGGAGGTCTCCGTCGTGATCGACGCCGCCTTCGCGCAGCGTCGCAAGACCATAAGGAACTCGATGGCGGCCTCGGGCTTCTCGCGCGACGCGCTCGACGCCGCGTTCGCCGCGTGCGCGATCGCACCCACCTGCCGTGCCGAGACCCTCGCGCCGGCGGACTTCGTGCGCCTCGCCGACGCGCTCGCCCCGCTTGCCTGACCGCCCCGGAAAGGAGCCCCCATGTCCGAGAAGAACGCCCTCGACTGTCCTGACCTCGCTGACGGCGCGCTCTTTCGCGACCGCAGGGGCGCCCCCTGCCCCGCGCCCGCACCGCTGGCGCCGCTCGCGGACACGCACGGGCACCTCACGAGCTTCCGCTCCCTCGACCCCGCGCTCGCCCTCGCCCGCGCGGCCCTCGTGGGCGTGCGCCTGCTCGTGGTGCCGGTTGACCCGGTGAGCGACGTCCCGAGGAAGTGGGGGAGCGTGCCGGCGTTTCTTTCCTGGCTCGACGAGCAGGTCGAGCGCGCGGGCGCGTGCCTTGACGCGTGCGCCGCGCAGGGCGTCGTGCCGCCGGAGCTCGAGGGCTTCGACGCGCCGGCCCTTCTTGACAACGTGCGCATCGTCGCGGGGGCGCACCCCTACGGGTCCGCCGAGCTCGACGACGCGGCCATGGACCGCCTGCGGGAGCTCCTGGAGAGCCCGCGGTGCGTGGGCGTGGGCGAGTTCGGGCTCGACTACGGCCCTTACAACGACGTCCCCTACCAGGCGCAGGAGGAGGCCTTTCGCCGTCAGCTGCGCCTGGCGCACGAGCGCGACCTTCCCGTCGAGCTCCACATCCGCGACGCCGTGGGGGACGTGCGCGCCTGCGCGCACCTGGACGCCGCCCGCATCCTGCGCGAGGAGGGCGTCCCCGCGCGCGGCTGCGACCTGCACTGCTTCACCTCGGACGTCAAGGTGATGGAGGACTTCACGCGCCTGGGCTGCCACGTGGCGTTTGGCGGCGCGCTCACCTTCAGCCGCTCGGAGGACATCCGCGAGGCGGCCACGTTCTGTCCCACGCGCTTCCTGCTCACGGAGACGGACAGCCCCTACATGGCCCCGGTGCCCCTGCGCGGCGAGGAGTGCGAGCCGGCGATGGTCGCCTTCACCGCGGCGCTCCTCGCGGACGTGCGCGCCGAGGCGGGCCGGGGCTCGCGCGCGGCCACCTACCGCGCGCTCTGGGAGAACGCGCGGGCCCTCTTCGGGGCGTAGCGACGTCGGGCCGCCGCGGCCGGCGTGCGCCCCGCGCGCCCCGGCGGTTTACCTCGTCGCCCTTGCCATCATGGCGCAGAGCCCTGCCGCCACTGTCGCAAGGCGGGAGGGGCGGGCGAGCTGCGGCGGGAGGGGCCGCCCGGCGAGAAGTGCCATGAGGAGACGGTCGGTCGCCTCCGAGACGCGCCTGCGCGCCCAGCCCATGCGCGGCGTGCGCATGAGGCGCGGCAGGTGCTCCGCGCCGCTCACGACGAGCCCTCCCTGCCACGAGAGCCCCTCCTCCGTGCACGCGCGCCGGACCCCCAGGAGCGCCTCCCCCGCGTCCGCGGGGCCCCTGCCCTCGAGGCAGAGGAGGGCGTAGGCGCGCGTCCCGGGCGCAAGGCCGCCCAGCTCGGGCGACCCCTCCGCGCCCAGGACAAGAAGGGTCGCGTCGCAGTCCGCGCCCGCGTGCCCCGGGGCCACCCGCACGACGTCAGGGGCGGCCACGCCCGCGAGGCCCGCGTACACGGGAAGCGCCTCGACGATGTCTGCGAGCAGCGCCTTTGCCGCCGGCGCGCCCCCCGTTGCCACGAGCGCCACGCGTCGTGCCCCCGCGGGCGGCCTGTTCCCATCGAGCTTTCCCATGGGTCCCCCTTCCGTCATCGTCCCCATTGTGCACCCTGCGGGCCTCCGCCGCGCGGGGAGGGCCTGCTCGCCCGCCCGGCCGCAGGGCCGTCCCACCGCCGCCCGCACGCCCCGCGTGCGCCCGGCGCACGCCGCGCGGAAGCTTGTGGACGTCGAGGTTTCGTCCTCTCGCGGGGCGCCGGACGTCCGGGCGGCGCGCGGGGGTAGCCTGCGCAAGAGGGCGCCGCTGCCCGGGGCTCTTCCCGGCCGCGGCGGCCGGGCTCGTGCGCGGCGCGGGCTGCCCGCACGTCGGAGGGAGGGGCGC
>NZ_NFIU01000032.1 GCF_002159535.1 Olsenella sp. An290
TGTTCCAGGAGAAGTCGGCGTTCATGAAGATGCCGACCTTGGAGGGCTCGGACTGCTGCATCGGGTTGATGACGCAGCCGAGCAGCGTCCCCGGCTCGACGTCGGCGCCCAGGGCGTTCTCGTAGCCGCCCATGGAGAGGTGGTCGCGGGTGTTGTCGGTGCAGGGCCAGTTGATCCACATGAAGGGCTTCACGCCGTTGGACTTGCTCGTGAAGGTGCTGATGGTCGACTGGTCGGCCTTGCCCCAGACCTGCTTGCCCGTGGTGATCGGGCGGACGTTATCGGGCAGCTGGTTGTACCAGGACTCGCCCGCGGCGGCGTAGTTGGCGGCCACGAAGGGGATGACGTCCTTGAGGCCCTCGTACTTGGGGGTGCCGTCCTCGTTCTTCTCCTCCTGGAGCCCGTGGATCCAGTCCGTGAGGTCGTTGAGCAGCCTCACGTAGTTGGAGGAGCCCGGGTCTGCCGCGTCGTCGGCGGACACCATGATCTGGCGGCAGCCGGCCTCGATGACCTGCAGGTACTTGGCCTTGAGGTCGGCGAGGTCCTGCTCGTAGGTGGAGCCAAAGCCAATGGGGTCGTTCATGAACGGGTGCAGCGCGTAGATGAAGCGCACCTTCGAGGCGTTGCCCGCATCGGCGAGCGCCTTGATGTCCTCGAGCTCCTCGGGGGTGTAGAGCTCGCGCCACTGGGCGTTGTGCTTCGGGTCGTCCTTCGGCGCGTACACATACGCGTTCAGCTTGTAGTGGCCGCCCCAGCGCATGAGCTCGCAGCGGTCCTCGGTGCTCCAGGGGTTGCCGTAGTAGCCCTCGATGAAGCCGCGGGTCTCGACGTCGGCCCAGTCGCTCACCTGAAGGGCATCCACCGCGCCGTCCGCGTCCTGCTGCAGGACCTGGTAGAGCGTGGTGAGGCCGTAGAAGGCGGAGTCGGTGTCGCGGCCCAGGACCACGATGCGGTCCGGCGCGTCGCCCTCGGCGGGGATGACCCCGAGGAAGTAGGAGTCGGTCTTGGTGAAGAGGTCCTTCTCGACCGTCACGGCGTCGGCGGCCTCGAGCGCGTCAACGTACGCATCGGCCGCGTCACCCGAGCCCTCGATGCCCACGAGGACCTCGAGGCCCTCGCCGTCGTCGCTCGTGGCGTCGGCCGGCGTGCCCTCCACGCCCGCGAGCTCGAGCGCCTCGTCGAGGCGCGCCTCGGTGGCGGAGTCGATGCCGTCGCCCACGATGGTGTTGACGGTGCCCTCAAAGTCGACCTCGCCCTCGGCGTAGGAAAGCGCGTGCGGGGTCGGGTAGATCGTGTAGTCGCCCTCGCCCGGCTCGGGCTCGGGGTCGGGCGTGGTCGTGGCGTCGAGCATGCCCACCTCGGCGATGGACGGAACGGCGCCGTTCCAGGCAACCTCAACGGACTCGACGCCGCAGAACGCAACGCCCGCGGCCTCGGCGGCCTCGGCAAGCGAGAAGGACATCACGGACTCGTCGAGCGTGCCAACCTGGATCTCCTGGACCTGCGTGTGCTCGGCGTCGGTGTAGATGCGCGCGGTCAGCGCGGCGCCGGAGGGCGTACCCCAGGAGATGACGCGGAGCGTGTCGCGCGGCGTGGTGCCGTCCAGCGGGTTGGAGACCGTGTAGACGAGCGTGCCGCTCTCGGCGCCGCCGCGCCAGTAGGTGGTGATGTCGCCGTCGAGCATGGCGTCCGTCGAGGTGCCGTCGGCAGTGCTCGACGCGGTGAAGTCGGCGTTGGCCGCATCGTTGTAGGTGATGGCGAGCCCGGCCGAGAGGTCGAGCGTGGCCGTGCCCTCGCCCGTGTAGCGGATGCCCACGTAGCGCGCGGCGGAGCTGGACTCGCCGGCGGTCCAGGCGAGGCCGTTCGTGGAGGTCACGACCTCAAAGCCCGCGGGAAGCGAGAGCGCGCTCGCGTCCGCGGCAACGTCGCCCTTGAGCGACCCCAGGTCAACCGCCACGTAGTCGCCGGCGGCAAAGGCGACCTCGCCGCCCGTGATGCTCGCGATGCCCTGGACGGAGCTACCGGTGGCGTCAACGTTCTCGATGGTGGAGACGATGCTGCCGGCGGGGTTCTCCTCGCCAAGGCCAACGGAGAGCTCCCTGATCTTCCACCACTTGGCGGTGTTCTCATCGGAGGTGACGCGGATGGCCTTCACCTTCTGGCGCGGGAACGTCAGGGTCTGCTCGGCCGAGGAGTCGATGGAGCCGGCGGTCACCCACCGCTCGCCGTCGACCGTGTACTCGAGGGTTCCGTGCGTGATGACGTCGCCGTCGCCCTGGCTAAAGGTGACCTCGCCCACGAGCGCGTAGGGCTCGTAGTTCACCTGGAAGCCGTCGCCCTCCATGATGTTGCCGCCCTCGCGGCCCTTGCACCAGTACTGGGAGGAGCTGTTGCCGTCGGCGATGTTGGAGAGCTGGCCCTCATAGGGCTGGATGCCGATGGCCTCGACGGTGGCCGTGTACTCAGGCTGCTCGGGGGTGTCGGTGTTCTTCTCGCCCGCGATGAGCTCGTAGACCTGCCACCACTGCTTGGCGCCCGTCGTGCAGCGCACGCGGATGGCGGAGACCTTGGTGGGCTGGTCGAGCTCGATCGTGGTGGTGGCGCTGGAGACCGCGCCGGCCTCGACCCAGTCGGTGCCGCCCTCGACGGTGTACTCGATCACGCCGCCGGCAAGCTTGTCGTTGCTGTCCTGGATGAGGGTGATCTCCTCGACGGTGCGGGCGGGGGCGTAGGTCACCGTGAAGCTGTTGCCCACGTCGATGCCCTGGTCGTCGCGAGTGCCGGTGAGCCAGGCCTGGGTGGCCGTGTTACCGTCGATGATGCGGTCGAGCGAGTAGGACTCGTAGACGGAGAGGCCCTCGGAGGAGACGCGCGCGACGGACTCGGTGCCGCCGACGATGCCGCCCGCCTGCGCGGACACGTAGTCGTTGAGGGCGTCCACGGCCGGCTGCACCGCGCGGGTGCCGGCGCGGGCGTACATCGTGGTGCCCACGTAGTCGAAGCTGTGGTCCTTGGCGTTGTCGTACGCCTCCCTGCCCTGAGTGTAGCCGGAGACGAGTGCGGTGGTGTCGCCCGTGAGCGCGCCCTCCGCAGCGGCGAGGTAGTACTGGGCCGCGTGCGTGGTGTCCTGCCAGAACTTGATCCAGGGGTCGATCTGCTCGCGCATGGCGTCGTTGTCCGCGGAGGTGTCATAGGTGTCGACCGCGTCGGCGAGGTTGTCAAAGAAGGCCTTGGCCTCGCTCAGGTCCTCGACGGTCACGGAGCCGGAGTTGAGCTTGGAGACGAGCTCGTCGAGCATGGGCTTGGCGGCCTCGGACTCGCGGGACTCGAAGGTCACGCCGCCGCCCTGGTACCACTTCATGTGCTCGGAGAGCTCGCGCAGGGCGTCGGAGGCGCCGGTGGCGACGGGCGACCCATTGTCCACGTGGGAGAAGGCGTCCCGCCAGGCCCGGTCGGCGTGGTCGTAGGAGGTCCAGTTGTTCCAGGAGAAGTCGGCGTTCATGAAGATGCCGACCTTGGAGGGCTCGGACTGCTGCATCGGGTTGATGACGCAGCCGAGCAGCGTCCCCGGCTCGACGTCGGCGCC
>NZ_NFIU01000033.1 GCF_002159535.1 Olsenella sp. An290
CCGCCCGCGCCGCCCTCGCCGACCCCGAGGCCACCCAGGCCACGGTCGACGCCGCGGCCTCCGCGCTCGACGCCGCCGTCGCCGGCCTCACGGACGAGGTCGTGGAGCCCGAGCCCGAGCCGGGCGTTGACTACGCCAGCAAGATCGAGGACCTGATCGACCGCAACTCCGGCCTTGTCGAGAGCGGCTTCACCGCCGAGGCCTGGGCCGCCTACCAGACGGCCCTTGACCGCGCGCAGGCTGTCCTCGCCGATCCCGAGGCCACCGACGCCGAGCTCAAGGCGGCCTACGAGGCGCTCAACACCGCCATCGCCGACCTTGCGGACGCCACGGTCGATCCGGGCACCGACGAGCCCGGCACGGAGAAGCCCGGCACGGACACCCCTGGCACGGAGACCCCCGGTGCCGACAAGCCCGGCACGGGCGCCCAGAAGCCGTCCGGCTCCCAGGGCGGCCAGTCCGGCTCGGTCCCGGAGACCGGCGACCCGACCGTCGTCGTGAGCGGCATCGCCGCCGTCGGCGCGGCCCTCTCCGCCGCCGGCGCCGTGCTCACCACGCGCCGCCGCTAGTCGCGGGCGCGGTCCGTATCGCGTGAGCCAGAGGGCCCCCGGACGTGACGTCCGGGGGCCCTTCTTCGTGGCCCGGCGTGCAGGCCGAGGTTCTTCTCGCGAGCGACTAGATGGGCTGGGGGCGGAAGAGGCCGCCGCGCTGCTGGATCTGCTCGTCAGGGATGTCGATGAACTGGTGGCCGCAGGCGTTCACGAGCTCGGTCCCGCAGGGGTGCTCGAGCGTCCGGCTGATCCGGCCGTACTCCATGTGGACGTGCCCGTGCACGAAGTAGCGCGGGCGGGTGCGCTCCACGAGCTCGCCCAGGCTCTCGAAGCCCTGGTGGGGGAGGTCGTCAAGGTCGCCGTAGCCCCTGAGGGGGGCGTGCGCCACGATCATGTCCACGCCGCCCGTGGCCTGCGCGAGCAGCATCATGCGCGCGGCGCGGCGGCGCATCTCCGGTTCCGTGAAGCCATGGACCTGGTCGTTGTAGCGAATCGAGCCGCCAAGGCCCATGACGCGCAGGCCGCGGAAGTCGCGCAGGTGCCCGTCGATGCTCGTGCAGCCCTCGGGAGGGTGCTGGTCGTAGGCGGTGTCATGGTTCCCCTGCACGTAGAGCAGGGGAACGTTGGCAAGCGTCACGATGTGCTCGAGGTAGACCGCGGGAAGGTCGCCGCAGGAAACGATGAGGTCGACGCCCTTCAGGCGCTCGCGGTCGAAGCGGTCGTAGAGCCAGCTCTCCTCGACGTCGGCGATGGCAAGGATCCTCATCGGCTCGTCCCCTTGAGCAGCACGCGCGAGGGGTCGACGGGAATCACGCCCGCCACCTCGACCTCAACGAGCCCGTCACGGGAGAGCTCGCTCTGCTCGGGAAGGCGCCCCACCACGTTCTCGTTGAGCCAGCGCATGCGGACGATCTGCTCGCTCGTGAGACGGCCGGAGCCGGGCTCCTGGACGACGTCGCCGCCCTGGGCCCGCAGCTCGCCGACGAAGGGGTGGACGCGGCCGGACAGGACCGACTGGCGCAGGACGTCCACGAGCATCCGCTGGCCGCGGGGAAGGGCCTCGGAGAGGCGGACGTCGAGCACGCCCGCCGACATCCCCCACCAGTAGTTGAGGGACTGGTCGGGGAGGCGGTCGCCGACCTTGCGCCAGGTGTCGTTTCTGATGGAGCGCACGAGCAGCTCGTAGTAGCGCCCCCACTTCCAGACGGGCTCGGCGAGGTGGGTCTCGGTGCCGTCGTCCTCGACGCGGTAGAGGCCCCAGGACGCGCGCGGGGCGAGGGGGTCGGCGTAGTCGGCCGAAGAGACGATCCTCACGCCCTCCTCGGCGAGCTCGCGCCGCCAGTCGTAGTCCTTTGCGGAGAACCACTTGAGGTGGACGGAGGCGTGCGGGTCCACCATGGCCGCGCCGATGGCGAAGGCGTTGATCTCGGAGACCGTGCTGAAGACGGGGGACTCGGCCACATATCCGATGAGGTGGTTCTCGGCAAGGCTCGCGGCCAGGGCGCCGAGCAGGAACTTGGCCTCGTACATCCGGCCGTAGAAGGTGCGCACGGAGCGGTGGGAGAGGCTCACGGAGCAGTTGAGGTAGGCGGGGCCGGGGTGCTCGGCCGCCGCGCGCAGGGTCTGGCGCATCTGCGTCGAGGAGCACGTGATCACAAGGTCCGCGCCGGCCTCGACCGCGTCGGCGACGGCGAGGTCGAAGGCCTCGTCGGTGCTCCGGTCCGTGTAGGCGGTCGTGGTCACGGTGGGGCCGAGCCGCCCCTCGAGCTTCTCGCGCCCCCGCTCGTGCAGGGCGATCCAGCCGGACGAGAGCGGGTTGCGGTCGTAGACAAAGGCAACGCGGAACGGGCGGGAGAGGACGGTGTCCTGGTAGATGACCTTGAGCTTGGGGAGCGGCTTGGTGTGGTCGGTGCTCGGGTCCTCGAGGTAGGCGCGCGACCCTCCACCCGAGGTGACCACGAACTCGCCCCAGATGCGGCCCACCTCCTCGTCCACCTGCCCCGGGAGGAGCTCGCGGACGTGCGGGTACCCGAAGATCGTGAGGTAGGTGAGCAGGGCGTCCCCCACGGCAAGGTCGAGCCCGTCGCCGCCGCGACGGCGGAAGGCGTCGGCGAAGGCCGCGAAGACGGAGCGCAGCGAGGACACGAGCTCCTCGGGCCAGGGGTGCTCGAGGTCCTGGTCGAGCAGGGCGGCCAGGCGCGCGTAGAAGCCCTCCTCGGACGTCATGATGCCGTAGATGGGCGCCACCGCGTAGAAGCGGGTGAACTCGTGGTAGATGCGCAGGCTCTTCTCGTCCGAGGGCATGGGCACGACGCGCGTGATGTTGGCGAGGATGGTGGGCATGCCCAGGTAGCGCATGACCGACACGCGCTTGTTGCCCTCCTGGACGTAGAAGTGCTGGAGGTACTCGTAGACGATGATCGGGTCGCGCAGGCCCTCGGTGCGCTGGGAGTCGATGAGGTCGCTCCACTTGCCCGCGAACTCGGAGCCCGGCTCCGCGAGCGGCATGAAGGTGCTCGAGAACATGTTCGCGCGGCCGCGGGTCTTGGTGCCCGCGAGGAGCGCGAGGTCGATCTCGGCGAGGCCGATGGGCACCTCGCCCTGATAGCCCTGGTTCTTGAGGATGTCGTCGAGGGCGGGCGGGTAGG
>NZ_NFIU01000034.1 GCF_002159535.1 Olsenella sp. An290
TGTGTTTGATAGCCTCCGTATTGCGGGTTTGAGCGCGGTGGTTTTTCGGGAATGAGCGCGAAAAAGTTTCGGGTCTGAGCGCGGGCACGCCGACCATCCCGTTCGGCCTACCGTTGTCGTTGCTTCGGTTACGACGATTGGGGGCCAGAGAGGAAATGATCGGCGTGGACAAGATCGACGATATCAGAAGGCTGGGCAGGAACGGGGCGACTGTCGCCTCGATAGCCCGGGACACCGGGGTCTCCGAGCCCACGGTGAGGAAGTACCTGAGGGAGCCCGACCTCTCCGAGAGGCCGCCGGCGGTCGGCAGGGCGCCCGAGTCGCCGCTGCTCGAGCCCTTCGCGGGACTGATCGACTCGTGGCTGCTCGAGGACAGGCGCTGCTGGTTCAAGCAGCGCCACACCGCCAAGCGGGTCTACGACCGCCTCGTCGGGGAGAAGGGCTTCGGGGGCTCCTACACCACCGTCCAGAGGTACGTGAGGCGCAGGCGCGAGGAGCTCGCCGCGGAGCTCGACGCCCGCGAGGCGCAGGGGTTCCTCCTGCTCGACTGGCTCCCGGGCGAGTGCCAGGTCGACTTCGGGCAGGCCGACTTCCGCGTGCGCGGCGTCGTCACGCGGGGCCACTTCCTCGTGGTCACGTTCCCGCACTCCAACGTCGGGCTCGCGCAGGTCTTCTGGGGCGAGACCGCGGAGTGCGTCTGCCAGGGGCTCAGGGACGTCTTCGAGTTCCTCGGGGGCGTGCCGCTGCGCGCCGTCTTCGACAACGCCACCGAGGTCGGACGCAGGGTCGGCACCGAGATCAGGACCTCGGCGCTCTTCCGCCGGTTCGCCGCGCACTACGGGCTCGACTACAGCTTCACCAACCCCTACTCGGGAAACGAGAAGGGGTCCGTGGAGAACAAGGTCGGCGCGCTCAGGCGCAACCTGTTCGTCCCGGTCCCGCAGGTCTGGGACGTGAAGGCCTACAACGGACGGCTGCTCGGCGCGTGCCTGGGGCTCTCGGACGGCAAGCCTCACTACCGCAGGGGCATCCCCGAGTCGGAGCTCTTCGAGGCGGACCGCGCGGCGCTCTCGCCGCTGCCGGCGGCGCCGTTCGCGTGCGTGACGTGGATCACGCGGAAGTGCGACAAGCAGGGCTCCTTCAAGGCCGGCGGCGAGCACCGCTACTCGGCGGGCCCCGCCAACGCCTCCCGCGAGGTCGCCGTCGCGATGGGCGCCTTCGACGTCACGGTCGTCGGCGCCGGGGGCGAGGTCGTCGCCGAGTACCCGCGCGAGTGGGGCGACGCGCCGACGGACTCCGCCGACCCCACGCTGCAGCTGAGGCTGCTCTGCGTGCGCCCGGGCGGCTGGCGCGACAGCGTCGTGCGCGGGTCGCTGCCCGAGGAGCTCGTGTCGTTCCTCGACTCGGAGGCGCCCGCCGACCTCGGCGCGGACCTCAGGGCCCTGCGTGACGTGAGCGCCAGGCGGGGCTGGGCGGCGACCGTGGAGGGCGCGCTGCGCTCGCTGGGGGCCACCGGCGGCGTGGACGCGGCCACCCTGGAGCTCGCCGCCGCCAGGGCGGCCGCGGGCGACGCGTCCGTCGAGTACGACGAGCCGGTCGACCTCGCGGGGTACGACCGGGCCTTCGAGCTGCTGGAGGGGGGTGCCGCCAGTGCCTAGGCTGACCGACGAGGAGCGCGAGGAGTTCTCCTCGCGCGCCAGGTCGCTGTTCATATCGAAGGCGACGATAGCGTGGTTCCTCGAGGCCGCGACCCCGGGCCAGCTCGCCGCGTGCTCCGGGATGCTCGCGCGCGAGCTGGAGTCGCGCGAGCGGTCCAAGCGGGCGAGGCTGCTGCGCCAGGCGAGGTTCCCCGTGCCCAAGGCCGTGGAGGGGTTCGACTGGTCCAACGTGCGCTTCCCCGAGGGCTGGGGCCGCGACGAGATGCTCTCGCTCGACTTCGTCGGGCGCGCCGAGGACCTCGTGTTCCACGGCCCCACCGGCCGCGGCAAGACCCACGTGGCGACGGCCCTCGGCATCGAGGCGACCCGGCGCGGGATGCCGGTGCGGTTCTTCCAGGCGGCGACGCTCGTGCTGCAGCTCGGCAAGGCCAAGCGCGAGGGGACGCTCGACAGGCTGCTGGCGGACGTCGGCAGGGCCGACCTGCTCGTTCTGGACGAGTTCGGCTACGTCCCCTTCGACGTCGACGGCGCGCGGCTGCTCTACCAGGTCATATCCGACTCCTACGAGAGGAGGAGCATAGTGTTCACCACGAACGTGGAGTTCAGCCGGTGGGGCACGGTCTTCGCCGACGACAAGCTCGCCGCCGCGATCGTGGACCGCGTCGTCCACCACGGCAGGCTCGTCGAGTTCGGAGGACCCAGCCACCGGCTCGAGGAGTCGCTCATGCTCGGCAAGTCAGGAAGCTAGGGGCGTGCCGGCGCCGGAAACCGAAAAACTTGCGTGCTGAAACCCGAAAGAAGGGCGCGCTCTTTTCCGCAAGTGAGACTTGACTAAACACA
>NZ_NFIU01000035.1 GCF_002159535.1 Olsenella sp. An290
AAGTCAGGAAGCTAGGGGCGTGCCGGCGCCGGAAACCGAAAAACTTGCGTGCTGAAACCCGAAAGAAGGGCGCGCTCTTTTCCGCAAGTGAGACTTGACTAAACACAGCGGGTCCCCGCGGCCGAGCCCCTCGGGCCACGACACCGCCGACCAGTCGTACCCGTCGAAGGTCTTGGGCGCCGGCAGCCCGCAGCGCCGAAGCAGGGAGGCGCGCTTGGAGGCGTCGCGGCTCGCGGCCTCGGCCTCGAGGTGGCGGGCGAGGTGCTCGACCTGCTTCGGGCTGCCGGCGCTCGCCCACTCCCCGAGCACGGAGGCGGTGAGCGAGCACCTCCCGCCGGCCTCCACGACCCTGCGCGCGAGCTCCCCGCCAGCGGGCATCGGCCCCGCCCCCCTCGGGAAGCCGTCGTAGACGGACGGGTCGGCCCCGCCCTCCCCGCCGAGCGCGCCGGAGGCGATCCGCCTGGCGAGCACGTCGACCGTGGCGTCGTCGGGCACGCGCCCGCCCTCGACGACGCGCAGCGCGGCCCCGCGCGCCGCGCCGAAGCCCGGCGCGGCGCTCGCGCGCGCTATGGACCCGAGCGTCTGCCTGCGGCCGGCGGCGTCCATGCGGCCGATGCCCGCGGCCGGCCCCTCGGGCATGTCCCGCCGTATCGTGGACCCGCCGAGCGCGCGCGGCCTGGCGACGATCGCCGGGACGAGCGACAGCGGGTTGCGCACGGCGGGCCCGGCGCCGTAGGCCCTCGGGAGCACCGCCACCCTGCGGCCGCGGTCGGCGACGATCTCGACCGAGTCGGGGCGCACCCCGACGAGCAGCTCCCTTCCGTGCCACACCGGGCCGGCGACGTGCTCGCGGCCGTCGACCTCGACGTAGCCGCGCTTGTCCGCCCTGGCCCGCGCCCACCTGACCGCGTCGAACGCGGCGCCGGGCAGCGCGCGCATCTCGGCGAGGTCCTCGCGCAGGGCCTCCGCCGACGCCCGGCCGTCGCGGCGCCCCGCGGCGGCGTTCAGGCGCGCGCGCCCCTCCGCCAGCAGGGCGTTCAGCTCGGCGAGCGACCCGACCCTGGGCACCGGCACGAGGAGGTTGCGCCTCAGGCAGCCGACCGCGTTCTCCACCGACCCCCCTCTCGTTGCCCGAGTAGGGGCCGCGGTACCTCGACTCGACGCGGTAGTGCCCCCTGAGCAGGGAGAACAGCCCGGACTCCGTCACCTCGCCGCGGACCATCCCGCCCGCCTCGGTCGCGTTGTCCAGGACCAGCGCCCTCGGGGCGCGGCCCCAGCGCGAGAAGATCGCCGCGAGCCCCGCGCACGGGCGCCCCGACCTCTGGGACCTCAGCGCGAAGCACTGCCCGTCGTTGGGGTGGGGAAGGGCCGCCACCAGCAGCTTGAGGGCCAGCTCCTCGCCCGCGACGACGGCGCGGAAGTTGCCGAAGTCCACCTGGCAGGCGCCCAGGGCCCACTCGAGCTCCAGGTGGCCCCCGCCCGCGCCGGCCGAGCGCGCGAGCCTCCGCTCGCGCACGGAGCGCTGGACGGTCGAGTGGGAGCCGGCGTAGCCCCTCTCCTCGACCAGCCGGCCGTAGGTCCTCCCGGCGGTGTGGCGCTGCTTGCGCGGCGCGCCGAGGTCGGCCTCCGGGACCGACTCGGCCCACCCCGCGCGCTCGCCGAGCGCGGGCCTCTCGCGCCGCGCCGGCACGGGGGCGGCGGGCGACATGTCCTCCATGTCGGCGTGCTTCGCGACGGTGTTGCGGCTGACGCGGAGCCTGCGGGCTATCTCGGCCCTCGGCACCCCGTCGGCGTCCATCGACCGTGTATCGTTCCTTGTGTCCAGGGGCACGGTCATCTCCCCCATCCTTCCCGGGCGGCCTCGCCAAAGTGCCCGCCCGGGACAACCCTACGGCGAGGGCCGCGCCCCTGGTCCAGGGGGCGCGGCCCTCGTGATCAAACTGCTCAATTCCTGGTGCACGCGCTGCTCAGAAGCCGGCGCTCATTTGGACCACTTCCTATTGCACATCAACAGCTGCAGTGGATAAGCATTCTGTCGCCTTTGCTGATCGGCCGGAGTGCCGCACCTCCTTAAGAAGGCGGCAAGAAAATGCGCGTCGCTCCGTGCGGACTCCTTGTGCTCAATTGCTCGGCCGTGTCGCCTGGGATCGTGTGGCTTCGAACATGGTGTGTCGAGCAACCCACTTGGATGTTGTGATAGGGGATGGCTCTCTGCTGCGAGCTTGAACGCTGCGGCTTTGGGGGCCGTCCCTTTTTCATGCCCGGGCGCTAGCGGCATAGCGTCGTTGAGCCCCAGGCCCCCTCGCCCCCATTTGTGTAGGAAATGTGTGCGCCCCGATTCCCGCCCCCGGCGGGGGCCGGGGCGCGTATAGTTAATCCCCGCGCAGCGCCGCCGGCGAGGAGCCGGGGCCGCGCGGCGAA
>NZ_NFIU01000036.1 GCF_002159535.1 Olsenella sp. An290
TCTGTCTCGTCGATCTCTTCGATCGCAGTATCCGGTTTTCAAGGTTCGCCGCGCGGCCCCGGCTCCTCGCCGGCGGCGCTGCGCGGGGATTAACTATACGCGCCCCGGCGCCCGCCGGGGGCGGGAATCGGGGCGCACACATTTCCTACACAAATGGGGGCGAGGGGGCCTGGGGATCTACTGGCGCGAGACGAAGGCGCGGGCGGAGAAGGCCGAGGCCAGGGGTACGGCAAGAACGACCGCTATGCTGCCGACGAGGCTCTGGAAGAGCTCGAGGGTGAGATAGTCTGAGTTGAGCAGCTGGTTGACCTGGGTGCCATACGTCAGAAGCGACAGGAGCGTCGTGATGGCGGAGCCGGCAAAGGCCAGGATGAGCGTCGTGCTCATGGTTCCCGTCATGTCCTGCCCCATCTCCATGCCCGCGCGGAACAGCTCCTTGGCTGTGGCGGCAGGATGGACCTGCTTCACCTCGAAGAGCGCCGTCGTCACCGACATCGTCATGTCGAGCACGGCGCCGAGCGACGAGATGAGAACGCAGGTGAAGAGGATGTCGCTCAACTGGAAATTAACGCGCTGTCGCAGGAAGATCAGGTCTTCCGCCGCATCCATGTTGTAGCCGCCCACGTGCAGAATCGCCGAGAAGGCCAGGTAGAACACTGCTGCCACGAGTATGCCCGAGATCGTGGCCAGAATGGACACGCGCGTCTTGGCGCTCCATCCGTTGAGCAGCGTCATGGAGCTCACCGTGATGGCGAGCGCGACGCCCACCGTAACCGGAATGACGGGGTAGCCGTGATAGAACGCGGGAAGCATGAAGCAGCCGATCAAGAAGATGGCGAAGGAGAGCCCGATGAGGCTTCGAAGTCCCTTGGTGCGCCCCACCGCCACCATAAAGGCGGCAAACACGAGGACGAGGCCTAGGATGCCGAGCCCCCTGTTGTAGTTATAGATGCTGAAATAGGGCTCCAGACCCTCCTGGCTCTCAAGCCTAACCACAACACGGGTCCCCGCCTCGCAGATGATGTTGTGCGTGTCGTTGACCTCGTTGTGAATCTCGACTTCCTGGCCGGCCAGCTCGCCGTCCTCGATCCTCACGCGAAGCTCCTGAGAACCCCACCGCCTGCTTGAATCGTACGGAGTCGGCTCGAGGTCCTCGGATATGACCTCGGTCACGGTTCCCGCCGGGTAGCTGATGCCCCCCGTGTCCAGCGATGTGAAGTCAATCGGGTTTGAGCGCATCCACCAGAGCACGGCGGCAACGCACAGGACGATGGCGGCAATGACGGCGACGTCCGACGATTCAAGCAGGCGCTTCTTCATGGGCTAGTTGTTCTTCCTTCTCATAATGATGGTCTTGCGAACCGCAACCGCGGCCAGTCCGGCTGCAGCCATGGTAGTGATGGTGGCCGGGGCAACAAGGGCGTCACCCGTCTGCGGAAGGGTGCCCTGCCCCATGGTGGAACCTGCGGGCTTGGTGGTGCCGTCGGCAACCGTAGACCCCTGGTTACCGCCAGGGTTCAGCCCATCGCTCGGGACCTGGGAGCCGCCCTGCTCGCCGCCCGGGACCTGGGAGCCGCCCTGCTCGCCGCCCGGGACCTGGGAGCCGCCCTGCTCGCCGCCGGGGTTCTGCTCGCCTGCGTCGGTGCGCTGGATGGTGACCGTGTCGAGGACGTCGTCGCTCGTCACCTGGGCGTCATCCGTGAAGTAGGTGGTGAAGGTGAGGGAGTCCTCGGTCACCTCGACGCGCGTCATGTTCTCGCGCTTGGACTGGTCCTGGACAGCGGCGAAGGTGTTCTGCGGGAGGTTCTGGATGTCATAGTACTTGGAGCCGGAGGCGGAGTTGGCCGTGATGTAGAGAACCTGGCCGTCCTCGGGGTCGGTAATCTCGGACTGGACCTCGTCGGTGATGAGCGGGGTCGTGCCGTCCATCAGGTACGTGCGCGTGTAGACGTGGTCGTGGCCCATGAGCACGGCGTCGATGTCGAGCTCGGAGAAGACTGCGGGGAGCTCGGAGCGGCGCTGGAGGATGTCACCGTCGGCGGTGTGGCTCGCGACGGAGTAGACCGAGTGGTGGAAGGTCACGATCTTCCAGTTGGCGTCGGGGTTGGCGGCGATGGCCTCCTTCATGAACGCCTTGTGCTCGCTCGTGTTCATGTCATTGGAGTTAAGGGACATGAAGAGCACGCCGTTGTAGGTGAACCAGTAGTCGCCGGAG
>NZ_NFIU01000037.1 GCF_002159535.1 Olsenella sp. An290
CCGCCGCCTGGAAGACGCCGGCGCGCGAGAGCCCTGCCATCGTGGCCATGAGGCAGAAGAGCAGCCCGAGCGTGCGAAAGTCCACGTACTCGAGGTAGCCGGCGTCGGGTGGCACGAGCGCGCACGATGCCACGGCGAGCACGGTGGCGACGGCGAGGACGGGGTCCCTCCGGACGAGGTTCAGGGCCTGTGACATTTCTGTACCTCCTTTTCAGCCGACCCAGCGTAGCGGACGATGGGGCCCGGCCCGACGGGGAGGCCCCAGAACCGGGAGGACGCACATGACGCGCATACTGTTCGTCTGTCACGGCAACATCTGTCGGTTTTAAGAAAAGACCCAGTAAATGAGGAGTTCTATACGCTAGCAAAGCGTTTTACTACTTTTTTACGACCTTGGGGGATGCGGACATTTTCTTGTACCAAGCCTACACCGCCAGTCCGAGCCTGCGCCTCCTCCCCTCGATCGTCTCGTAGGAGCAGCCGCCGCCCGGCTCGTCAAAGCGCTTGAGCCGCCCGTCGCGGTACCACGCCATGTATGCGTCGACCTCCCCGCGGAACTCCTCGAGCCCCACCCCGGCCCAGTCGCGCCCGTCGAACATCTCGATCTTGAGCGTGCCGAAGAAGCCCTCGGCCGGCGCGTTGTCGCCGCTGCGGGCCGGCCTGGACATCGAGCGGGCGACGTGGCGGCGCTCGCACAGCCCCTTCCAGCTGGCCGCGCGGTACGGGCCGCCGCCGTCGGTGTGCACGGTCGGGCGCGCGCCGCCCGGCAGGGCGCCCGGGGCCGCCGCGAGCGACGAGTCGCACGGGGCGGAGTCCGGGTGGAGCGACAGCGACCAGGCCAGCGGCATCCCGTCGAAGCAGTCGACCACCGGCGAGAGGTAGCGCCTGTAGCCGTCCATCGCGAACTCGGTGACGTCGGTGACGAGCAGCTCGCCGGGGGCGGCGGCGGAGAGGTCGTGGTCCGCGCGGAAGTCCTCCCCGGCGGCGCGCCTGGCCTCGGCCCGCTCGCGGGGCAGGTTCGCGGGCCTGGCGTCCGGCTCGCCCTCGTAGGAGCTGTGCCTCTTGCGGCGCGGCCGCCTCGCGACCAGCCCCTCCTCGCGCATCACGCGCCTCACGCGCTTCTCGGAGGCGACGACCCCGCGGCGGCGCAGCTCGGCGTGCACGCGCCGGTAGCCGTGGCGGCCCCGGCCCGCCTCGAAGGCCTCCCTCACGAGCGGGCGCGGCCCGGCGTCGCGGTCGCGCCCGAGGCGGGCGCGGTGGTGCTCATAGGAGCTCCTCGAGATCCTCAAGAAACCGGTGACGGAGCGGAGGGGCAGGCCGGTCGCCCGCCTCAATCTCTCGCCGAGCTCGCACTTGCTCCTGCTCGAGATCGAAGCCGGGGCGCAGCCTCCCCCTTTTAGGTCGTCCAACACCGCCCTGAGCAGCAGGTTCTCGATCTGGTCGGGCGTCAGGCCGGCGAGCGGCCCCGTGGCCGGCGGGTCGTAGGTGCCCCTCGCGCACATGGCGGCCTCCTCCCTGCGCGGCCCCCGCCGCGCCCCCTCACGATAGCGCTCGCGGGGGCGGCACGAGTGCGGGAGCCTGCCCGCGGCCCAGGCGCGTGTGTTTGATAGCCTCCGTATTGCGGGTTTGAGCGCGGTGGTTTTTCGGGAATGAGCGCGAAAAAGTTTCGGGTCTGAGCGCGGGCACGCCGACCATCCCGTTCGGC
>NZ_NFIU01000038.1 GCF_002159535.1 Olsenella sp. An290
AGGCCGAACGGGATGGTCGGCGTGCCCGCGCTCAGACCCGAAACTTTTTCGCGCTCATTCCCGAAAAACCACCGCGCTCAAACCCGCAATACGGAGGCTATCAAACACAACCCGCTCTCGCCCTCGTTCCTGGACCGCCGCGAGGACCTCGTGCTGATGGGCGACGTCGGCACGGGCAAGACCCACATGGCGAGCGCGCTGCGCCGGCTGGCGCGCGACAGGCGCATGGAGGCCCGCTTCTTCACGGCCCCCTCGCTCGTCGCGCGCCTCAGGCGGGCGCGCTACGAGGGCCGCCCGGACAGGGAGGCCTCCCAGATCGGGCGGGCGAGGCCGCTCGTGGTCGACGAGCCCGGGTTCCTGCCGCTGGACCCGGACGGGGCCAGGCTGCCGCTCCAGGTCTTCGCGGACGCCTGCGAGAGGCAGGGCGTGGTGATCACGACCAGCCTCGAGTTCAGCCGCTGGGGCTCGGTGCTCGGCGACGACCGGATGGCGGCCGCCGTCATCGACCGCGTCGTCCGCCACGGGCGGCTGGTCCAGTTCCGGGGCGAGTCCCACCGAGTGAGGCACGCCCTCATGCAGGAGGGGTAGGCGCTCAAAAAGCCCGCGCACGTCGCGTGCGCAGGCAGCTCAGATTCCGGTGCTCATTTTGCTCAAATCTAGTTGACAAAACACAGCAGCCGTAAGCGCCCAGCGCCTAGAACGCATTGCGCCGTCATATGCCCCCAGGCCCGCATCCTCGCGGCCAGGCAAATAGGCCGGACGTAGGCACAGTGGGGACAGTGCGCTAAATGACTGGAACAAAAAGGACGGCTACTAGAAGCCAGGCACACTCGTACGACGTATGCCAAGGGGCCATCCGCGTTGTACCTCGTCGCCCAGCCAGCCTGGTGGGACAAAGCCCCCGGCACAACGCACCCACGGGAATAGCTTGTGCAGAAGCAATCGCCCGTCGCGTACGGAGTCACGGCGAGCCATTCCTGGCTCAACGTTTGACGCCGCGGCCCAAAGAGCCAGAACGTCGCAAAATAGAGCCCCACTTGCTTGAGCGCGACATTATTGAGCCGAGCAATAGCGGGGCCTCAGGGCCCGGCGAGCGAAACACTGCCGTCGCAGGACCGCAAAGAGGCAAGGGGGTTAGTTGGGGATGCGCCTGGGAAAAGCGCCAGGGGCTCAGGGGAAATGAAGGGAGTTCCGAGGTTCCGCGTCCCCGCCACAGGAAAATGCCCCTTGTTGGTCAGCGACGTCCTGCTCTCCCACGGACTGACTCCGCAGTACCATCGGCGCTCGGGGGCTTAACTTCCGGGTTCGGAA
>NZ_NFIU01000039.1 GCF_002159535.1 Olsenella sp. An290
GGCGGCGATGGCCTCCTTCATGAACGCCTTGTGCTCGCTCGTGTTCATGTCATTGGAGTTAAGGGACATGAAGAGCACGCCGTTGTAGGTGAACCAGTAGTCGCCGGAGCCCTCGCCGGTGGAGTCGGTCGCTCCGTAGGTGCTCACGTTGGGCATGTTGTAGTTGTGCGTGTAGTTCTGGTTGTCGACATAGGTCTCGTGGTTGCCGACGTTGGTGGCCAGCGTGATGCCGTGCAGCACCTCGGGGGCAAAGAAGCCCTGGTACTCCTCCTCGACGACAACCTCGTCGCGCGTGTTGACCTGGTCACCGAGGGAGATCATGAAGTCGGTCTCCGGGAAGGCGGCCTCCATGGTGTTGAGGGTGTTCGTCCAGCCCTCGGTGTCGGCGGCGATGTCGCCAGCGCCGATCTGCGGGTCGCCCGCGAACATGAAGCTGAAGGAGGCGCCGTCACCGAGGTCGCCCGTCTCGAAGGAGTAGGCAGCAGACCAGACGCCACCGTTACCCACGCGGTACACGTAGGAGGTGTTGGCCTCAAGGCCCTCAACGGTGGCCTTGTAGGAGTTCCAGCCCTCGAGCTCGCTCTCGCTCGTCTCGGCCTTCACGCTTGCGACGTACTCGCCGTTCTCGGGGAAGGCGTCGCCGTCCTGCCAGCCCTCGGGCATGACGCAGACCTGGACAAGGCCGTCCTCGCCCGTGTTGCTGATCCAGTTGAAGTTGCGAGCGGACTCAGTGGCGCCGATCTCCAGGGAGACGCGGTCGACCTGGGGCTCAGCCTCGGGCACAGGGGTGCGCTCAATGGTGACCGTGTCGAGGACGTCGTCGCTCGTCACCTGGGCGTCATCCGTGAAGTAGGTGGTGAAGGTGAGGGAGTCCTCGGTCACCTCGACGCGCGTCATGTTCTCGCGCTGAGACTGATCCTGAACCGCGGAGAAGGTGTTCTGCGGGAGGTTCTGGATGTTGTAGTACTTGGAGCCGGAGGCGGAGTTGGCCGTGATGTAGAGCACCTGGCCGTCCTCGGGGTCGGTGAGGGTCGAGGGAACCTCGCCGTTCTCCGGAATAATGGGGGTCGTGCCGTCCATCAGGTACGTGCGCGTGTAGACGTGGTCGTGGCCCATGAGCACGGCGTCGATGTCGAGCTCGGAGAACACGACCGGCAGCTCGGAGCGGCGCTGGAGGATGTCACCGTCGGCGGTGTGGCTCGCGACGGAGTAGACCGAGTGGTGGAAGGTCACGATCTTCCAGTTGGCGTCGGGGTTGGCGGCGA
>NZ_NFIU01000004.1 GCF_002159535.1 Olsenella sp. An290
CCCCCGCTCCGGCTCCCACCCCCGCCATCGACCTCGACGGCCTCAACCCGGCCCAGCGAGAGGCGGTTGAGTGCACGCGCGGCCCGCTGCTCGTGCTCGCGGGCGCGGGCTCGGGCAAGACGCGCGTGCTCACGGTGCGCATCGCGCACATGATCGCGGACGAGGGCGTGCGTCCCTGGCAGGTCCTGGCCATCACGTTCACCAACAAAGCCGCCGCCGAGATGCGCGAGCGCCTGGACGCTCTTCTGCCCGGCGGCACGCGCGGCATGTGGGTCTGCACGTTCCACGCCATGTGCGTGCGGATGCTGCGCGAGGACCCGGAGCTCGTGGGCTACCGCCCCAACTTCACCATCTACGATGACGACGACTCGCGCCGCCTGGTCAAGACCATCATGGCCGATCTTGACATTGACCAGAAGCAGTTCCCGATGAACTCGATTCGCGCCAAGATCTCCTCGGCAAAAAACGCGATGGTCGGGCCGGACGAGATGGCAAGCTCCTCTAACCCGGCCGACCGCGCCGCGGCGCGCGTCTACCGCGAGCTGGACCGCCGCCTCGCCAAGGCCAACGCGATGGACTTCGACGACCTGCTCGTCAAGACCTTCGAGCTCCTGGCCAAGAACCCGGCCGTGCTCGAGCGCTACCAGGACCGCTTCCGCCAGATCAGCGTGGACGAGTATCAGGACACCAACCACGTCCAGTACGCGATCACCAACCTCCTGGCCGCGCGCTACAGAAACCTCATGGTCGTGGGCGACGACGACCAGTCCATCTACTCCTGGCGCGGCGCGGACATCCAGAACATCCTGGACTTCGAGAAGGACTACCCGGACGCCCGCGTGGTGCGGCTCGAGCAGAACTACCGCTCCACGGGCCACATCCTGGCCGCCGCCAACGCCGTGGTGGCCAACAACTCCCGCCGCAAGCCCAAGCGCCTGTTCACCGACGCCGGGGACGGCGAGAAGATCCGCGTGTTCCAGGCCTCCGACGAGCGCGACGAGGGCCGATGGATTGGCTCCGAGATCGAGAAGCTTCACGACGGTGGCACGAGCTACGACGACATGGCCGTCTTCTACCGCACCAACGCGCAGTCGCGCATCCTCGAGGACATGTTCCTGCGCGCGGGCGTGCCGTACAAGATCGTGGGCGGCACGCGCTTCTTCGACCGCGCCGAGGTCCGCGACGTCATGGCCTACCTCAAGCTCGTCGTGAACCCGGACGACGACGTGGCTGCCCTGCGCGTGGTCAACACGCCGAGGCGCGGCATCGGCACCACCTCCATCAACAAGATTCGCGAGCTGGCGGCCGACGAGGGCATCTCGTTCTTCAGCGCCTGCGAGCTGGCGATCGCCGAGACGGGCCTCCTGGGTGCGAAGGTGCGCTCGGCACTGGCGGAGTTCACGGGCGTAATCGAGGCGGGCCGGCACTTCACGGGCGAGCTTGCCGACGTGGTGGACGCGATCGTGGACCGCTCCGGCCTCATCCGCGCCCTCGAGGCCGAGCACTCCGTGGAGGCGGACGGTCGCATCGAGAACATCCGCGAGTTCATGGGCGTCGCCGCCGAGTTCGACGAGACGCACGACGCGGTGGAGACCCTCGAGTCCCTGGCCCAGCTGCGGGCGGCAGGCGCGCTTGAGCCGTCCGGCTCCGGGGCGACGTCCCCGACGGGCTCCGCGCTCGCTTCGCTCGCTCGCCAAGGCGAGTCGCCCTCTGGGGACGTCGCCCCGGAGCTTGCCCCTCTCAGGCCGCCCGTCGCCTCGGAGAAGCTCCCGGCGCTGATCGAGTGGCTGGCCCTGCGCTCCGACCTCGACTCCCTCGCCGGTCAGACACACGCCATCACCATGATGACCATCCACTCGGCAAAGGGCCTCGAGTTCCCGGTCGTGTTCGTCGCCGGCATGGAGGAGGGCATCTTCCCGCACACCTCCTACGAGGGCGACCCGGCCGCGGTGGAGGAGGAGCGCCGTCTGGCCTACGTGGCCATCACGCGCGCCCGCAAGAAGCTCTACCTCACGCACGCGGCAACGCGCCGCACGTACGGCTCCGTGCAGGCCAACCCGCCGAGCCGCTTCCTCCGTGAGATCCCCGATTCCGACGTGGAGCGCACGGGCGTGGGCTCCTCGGGCTTCACGGGCGTGGGCTGGGAGAAGCGCGGGGACCGTCGCGGCACCTTCGGTAGCGGCCGCGGCTCCTCGGTCTACGGCGGCAACGTCTTCGGCTCGCGCACGCGCTCCACGGGCGTGGGCCCGCGCGCGTCCGAGGCGGCGCCCGCGCGGCGGGAGCCGGCGCGCCCCGCGCCCTCCACGTCCTTCTCGGCAGGCGACAAGGTCTCCCACAAGACCTTTGGCCCCGGCACGGTCCTTGCCGTCTCCGGGGACACGATCGAGGTCAGGTTCACGCGCACCGGCAAGACCAAGAAGCTCCTCAAGGGCTTTGCCCCGCTCGTCAAGATCGAGGGGTGAGGCAGCGGCAGCCTCTTCGCGTCACATATGCGTTCGCATAAACTCTGCGGTACCAGCCGTTGATTTATGCGAACGCATAAATCAAGCTCGTAACAGAGGGGGAGAGGACGTGATGGAGCACTTCTTTGGCATAGACGCGGGCGGGTGGCTCGACAAGGTCATCGCGCTCGTCGTGGCGGTGGCCATAGCCCTCGTGATCCAGCGCGTGGTGGTGCGGCTCATGCACAAGCTGCTCGACGCCTCCGAGCTGCCGAGCGCGTCGCTCTTCATCAACATCGCCCGCGCGCTCATCTGGGTGCTCGCCCTGCTCAGCGTGATGCGGCCGGTCTTTGGCGTTGACCCCGCGGGCTTTGTGGCAGCCCTCGGCGTGGTGTCCATCGCGGTCTCGCTGGGCATGCAGGACACGATCTCCAACATCATCGGCGGCATCAGCCTCATGCTGAGCAAGTCGGTCCAGCCTGGGGACCACATCTCCGTGGGCGACGTGACGGGCGAGGTCGTGGACGTCAACTGGCGCAGCACCACCGTCCTCATGCGCGGCGGTGCCGAGGAGGTCATTCCCAACTCGGTGCTCTCCAAGACCGCGCTCACGCGCATCACGCCCTGGACCGTGGGCTACTGCGGCGTGCCCATCGCGGTGGTGCCGGGCGCGGATCTGAACGCCGTCGCACGGGAGTGCCGCGAAGTCGCGGGGCGCGAGCTCGCGGACCTGCTCGACCCCGCCTTCGAGACGGACGTCATCTTCACGGCCTTCACCGCCTACGGCACGCAGGGCGAGGTCCGCCTGCACGTCCTGCCCGACGTGGTCTTCTCCACGGCGCAGGACCGCCTGGCCCGCGCCCTCTCCGGCATGAGCTGGCTCGCGAGCGCGGTGTAGCCGCGCCGCCTGACCTCGGCTCGCGCGTCCCGCCGTAGCCTCGGCGTCTGACCCCGGGCTTACCGAGCCTTACGAAATCGCGCTGCGAATTGAGACGGCGCCCTTACCTCGCCCTGTTGTTTGGGGCGTAGTGTCCCTCTCTGGCGAATTGGATTGCCGATTGCAGGCTTAAGCTGAGAGATGGGAGTTTGGGATGTCTGGTTTCTCCATTCGTCCGCGCGGCGGCGTTTCCCGCCGCGGCTTTCTGAAGCTGTTCATAGCCATGGGTGGGGGCGCTGCCGCCGTCGCGGCGACGACTCCCGAGGCCGCGCTCGCCGCAGAGAGCCCGGCATACCCGGACTCGTTCACCTTTGCCGTGATGAGCGACGTTCACCTCTTTGCGCCCGAGCTCTGGAGCGACTGCCCCGACTACACCACGGCGGAGAATTCCGACCGCAAGATGTTCCGTGAGAGCTCAGACATCCTGGACAAGGCGCTTGCCGATGTTGTGGCAGCCAAGCCGGACATGATCCTTGTTCCCGGCGACCTCACCAAGGACGGCGAGTACGCCTGTCACGAGAGCCTCGAGAGGAAGTTTGCCGCCGCCAGGCAGCAGCTCGCCTCCGCTGGCGTCGATACCCAGTTCTACGTGATCAACGGCAACCACGACCTCAACAACCACCACGGCAAGGACTTCTCGTCCGGCGCGGCCACAGACGCCGAGCGCACCGACCCCCTGACCTACAAGTCCCTCTGGGCCGAGTGCGGCTACACGGACACGGTCGTCTACGACGCGGACGGCACCGCGGACGGCAGCCTCTCCTACGTGGCGCACCCGTGCCCCGGCCTCACGCTGATCGCCGTGGACACCTGCAAGTACAACGTTGCCGCCGATGACGGGACGCTCGCCCAGGAGACGAGCGGCCACGTCCCCGCCGATCTTCTTACCTGGGTCTGCGACCAGGCTCGCGAGGCGCGCGCCGCCGGTGACGTGGTCATCGCCTTCCAGCACCACGGCATCGTCCCGCACTTTGGCTACGAGCCCGTCATCTTTGGCGAGTACCTCGTGGACGACTACGAGACCGTGGCAAAGGCCTACGCCGACGCCGGCATCTCCGCCGTCTTCACCGGCCACATGCACGCCAACGACATCGCGGCGGCCACCTATGGCGAGAACACCATCTACGACATCGAGACCGGCTCGCTCGTGACCTACCCGTCCCGCATGCGCATGGGCTCCCTCGAGTTCGCGCAGAAGGGCGAGAAGCTCGAGTGCACGCTGACGGTGGACTCTCACGACCTGGGCGACGTGACGCTCGACGAATGCGGCCTTGCCACCACCGCCGGCATCACCGCCTACGGCAAGGAGCGCACGCTCACCGTGGACTCCATCCAGACCATGCTCGGCGGGATGTTCGTGCAGCCGCTGCTCGCGCAGTACGCGCCCCTGGGCATCAAGGGCATCGTAGCGAGCCTGCTGCCCTCGCTCGGCGGCGACGCCTTTGCCGGCGTGACCACGGAGAACCTCAACGCCACGCTGTGGAGCCTCATCACCACGCAGGTCCTGCCGCAGGGCTTTGACGTGGGCATCGTGATCCCGGACGTGTCGATCGTTGGAGACGTCCACATCTACTACAACCCGGAGACCTCGCGCATCGAGGCCTGGACCGTGACCGAGACCGAGGACGTGGCCGCCATCGCCGACGTCACCTACACGCTCCCTGAGGAGGCCTCGCGCCAGTTTGCCGCCGACCTCGCCCAGGTCCCGGCTACCATGGCGGTTGAGCCCAACGTCTGCCTGCTCTACATCACGCAGGAGACCTTCGAGGCCTTCCTCGAGAAGACCTACGGGGAGATCGACCTCGAGGCGCTCTCCGCCGAGGGTCAGGCGAAGCTCCTCTCGATCGTGAACCTCCTCGTGCGCCTGCTCATCACTGCCGCCGTGGACGAGGCCCCGCACAGCCTCCTCGACCTCGTCGACTTCTGCTATCAGGCGCACCTCATGGGCTGCGAGAAGACCGAGGGCTGGGTCGAGACGGCCATCAAGGCGATCCCCGGGGAGACCGGGCTTCTCGCCAGCGTCGTTGCGAGCGGCGTCAACGCCGGTCTGGCCGACCAGGAGTTCGTGGACTTTGCCACGAGCATCGAGCTCGACGCCAAGACGCTGCTCAAGAGCGATGTCTTCCTCATCGGCTCCATCGCCATCAACATGGTTGCGGGCATGATGGAGAACGTCAAGGCGCTGCTCGACACGGTCGTCGACATGGCGGGCCTCGACCTCGGCGCGACGCTCGCCGGCCTGGTCACCGGCCTCGACCTCATGGGCCAGCCCGTCCCCGCGCTCGCCCAGAACGCGCTCGACACGCTGGTGCACGACACCAACGTCACCGAGGACCACGACCTCTCACTGGAGGCGTCCGCGACGGTCCCGAGCGACCCGGACGACGACCACGACCAGGACGTCGTGGACAAGTCCGGGCTCCAGACCGTCATCGACCAGGCCGAGGTTCTCGAGCTTGCCGGTGCCTCGCAGGCTGCGCTCGACAAGTACTACGCGGCCCTCGCCGCGGCGCTGCGCGTCATGAGCGACCCCAACGCGACCGAGGCCCAGGTTGCCCAGGCCCGCGCTGACCTTGCCGCAGCGATCGAGGCGATCGAGAAGAGCCAGTCCGCCCAGGGCGGCGACTCTGGCGACGGCGGACAGGGCGGCAACAGCGGCCAGGGTGGCAACGGCGGCTCCGGCAACGGTGCCGGCAGCGCTGGCGGCGGAAGCCAGTCCGGCACCGGCAACGTCGGCGGCTCGGGCAGCGGTGGAACCCTTCCCCAGACCGGCGACGCCTCCAACATGGCAGCCGTGACGGCCGCGGCCGTGCTCGGCGGCGCCGCGCTCGCCGCAGGCATCGGCGCTCGCGTGACGGGCGGCTCCGAGGAGTAGCCCCAAAGACGGATCTCCCCACGCGCCCCTCTCGCTACCTCCTCGGCGAGAGGGGCGCGCTGTCCCTCGTGCCTCCTGTACACGATCGGACCCGCTACACTGGGGGGCGAGAAGAACCGTCGAGAAGAACCTCGTCCCAGGGAGCCCCATGGAGAAGATCGCCAGCTTCACCGTCAACCACCTCATGCTCGAGCCGGGCGTCTACGTGAGCCGCGTGGACGCCGACCCCGCCACCGGCGCCGTGGTCACCACGTTTGACCTGCGCCTCACCGCGCCCAACCGCGAGCCCGTGATGGACACGGCCGCCGTCCACGCCATCGAGCACCTGGGCGCCACCTACCTGCGCAACAGCCCCGAGTGGCGCGACCGCGTGGTCTACTTTGGCCCCATGGGCTGCCGCACGGGCTTCTACCTCATCCTCTTTGGCGAGCACACCTCCGCCGAGGTGGCGCCGCTCGTGCGCTCGTGCTTCGAGTTCATCCGTGACTTTACGGGCGAGATTCCGGGCGCGCGTCCCGAGGAGTGCGGCAACTGGCACGACGCCGACCTCGCGCAGGCTCGCTGGTGGGCGCGCCGCTACGTGGAGGGTACGCTCGCGGGCATCGACGAGGCGCACCTCGTCTATCCGGAAGGCTAGGGGACACAATATGAAGATCGGAATCATCGGGGCGATGGACGTCGAGGTGGAGCTCCTCAAGGCGGAGCTCACGGACGCGCGCGCGGAGCGCGTGGCCGGCACGGACTTCTGTTCCGGGCGCCTGGGCGAGAAGGACGTGGTGGTGGTCAAGTGCGGCATCGGCAAGGTGAACGCCGGCATCTGCGCGCAGGTCCTAGCCGACCACTTCGGCTGCACGCACCTCATCAACACGGGCGTGGCGGGCTCGCTCGACGCCGCGCGCCTCGACATCGGCGACCTCGTGGTCTCCACGGACTGCGTGCAGCACGACTTTTCCGTGGGTGCGCTCGGCTACGCGCCCGGCCTCGTCCCCGGCCGCGAGCGTCCCGAGTACGTGGCCGACCCGGCGCTGCGCGACGCTGCGCTCGAGGCGGCCGCCGCGGTGGCGCCCGAGGTGCGTGCCCTGACCGGTCGCGTGGCCTCCGGCGACCAGTTCATCTCCGCGGAGGAGGACCGCCGCCGCATCGTGGGCACCTTCGGCGCGCTCTGCTGCGAGATGGAGGGCGCGGCCATCGCCCAGGCGGCCGAGGCCAACGGGGTTCCCTTCGTCGTGGTGCGCGCCATCTCCGACAAGCCCGGCACCGACGGCCAGGCCATGGACTACGCCACCTTCGAGCGCGCCTCCGCGGAGCGCTGCGCAAAGATCGTCGATCACATGGTGGCCGGGCTGTAGCGTCTGCCGCACGCGCAAACGAGGATTTTCGGACATCGCGTTTTGCGCGTGCAAAAAGTGAAACCTTCGGATGCGTAGCTCGCGATTTCTCTGCAAAAACGAGCATAATCCCGGTTTACGTGTTCTTCTCGGCATACGTAAACCGGGATGTGCGTAAATCCTCGTTTGTGCGTGACGCCGCGTGCGCGGCCCGACAAAGCCAGCGGCCCCGTTTGCCACGAGCCGCCGGCAAGCGGCCTCGTTGACCCTGCCGGCTGCCTAGGCTCCCTGCACCGCCATGCCAACAAGGGTGGGGCCGGTGTGGACGAGCAGGTCGGCGGAGATGCCGCAGCTCACGAGCTCCACGACCTCTGCCACGGCGCCCACGTGCTCGCGGACGCGCGCCGCGAGGTCGTCTCGCAGCGCCGGGTCGTACGTGCACACGGCCAGCCGCACGCGGCGCCACTGACGCGCGCTCTCCACGACGAGCTTGACCTGCGCGTCAAGGGCTCGCTGCCAGCCGCGCGCCTTCTTTGCGATGACGTACTTGCCCTCGTGCTCGTCGCACATGAGGACGGGCTTGATGTTGAGGACGGAGCCCACGCGGTAGACGGCCTCGCTGATGCGGCCCCCCCTGCGCAGGAAGTCGAGCTTCTGCACCGAGAAGAACACGCGGGTCCGTGCGCTCACCTCGGCAAGACGCCCGCCGAGGGCGTCGAGGGGCGTGCCGGACTCGACGAGGCGCACGGCCTCCATGACGACGAGGCCCGCGGCGACGCCGATGCTCTTGGTGTCCACCATGACGACGGGGAAGTCCTCCATCTGTCGGGCGACCATGCTCACGGTCTCGTAGGTGGCCGAGAGCCCGGAGGAGATGGCCACGAAGACCGCGCTCGTGTAGCCGCTGGCGCGCGCCGCCTCGAAGGTCTCGCGGATGCGCAGGGGAGAGGGGAGCGAGGTGGTGGGGACCTCGTCGGCGAAGCGCTCGACGACCTCCCGCACGGAGATGTCCACCCCGTTCTCGTAGGTCGAGCCGTCGGAGTAGTTGATGCGCAGGGGAACGACCCGCACGTCATGGGCCGCGGCAAAGGCGGCGGGCGTGTCGGTGCCGGAGTCGGTGATGACGGCGATGCGCTGCTCGTTCATGTTGGCCCCCGTGACGTTGCGTGAGCTGTTCGGGACTGCTCCCGGTCGCTATCATAGCAGTGTCGACTATAACCCTTTGATATGGTTTTGAATACTAGATTATCGGTTATTGGAAATTGTTCGGAGTTGAGCGGCATGACGGAGAAGACGGTGGGGCCGAGGGGCCCGCGGGCGGGCGACGCGCGCCTCGAGCAGCTTGCGCGGAGCATGGGCTCGGTGCACATTGCGCGCATACGCGAGATGCCGCGCATCGAGCTCTACCTCGACCAGCTGCTCACGCTGGTCTCCCAGGAGCTCGAGTTCATGGCGGTCCCCGGGGAGACGCTCGTGACCGGATCTATGGTCAACAACTACGTCAAGCAGGGCGTCATCCCCGCGCCCCGCAAGAAGCGCTATACCCGGCGGCACGTGGCGTCGCTGCTGTTTGTCTGCGCGCTCAAGCGCGTGTTCTCCATCTCCCAGGTGAGGAGCCTGGCGTCGCTCGTCTGGGGCTCGGGCCTCGATCTTGAGGAGCTCTACGACCGCTCGTGCGCCGCGCTCGAGGCCGCGCTCGCGCGGCGCTTCTCGCCCGAGGCGCCCGCGCCCGCGCTCGAGCTCGTCAACGAGGCGGGCGAGCCCGCCGGCCCGGAGCTCGCGTGGCTGCTCCAGGCCGCCATGGAGGCGCTCGCCGACAAGGTTGCCGTGGAGCAGACGCTCCTTCTTGGCGAGGGGGAGGCGTAGGTCCCGTGTCCAGCAGCATCTTTCGTCACGACCGCGTGGTCGCGCGCATCGAGCGCCGCGGCGCGCTGCGCAAGATCACCTCAAACGGGACCATCGCGGCGGCGGTGATGGTGGGGGCGGCCCTGCTCTCCCTCATCGTGGCCAACACGCCGCTCTACGAGGGCGTCGAGTGGCTGCTCGGCCTTCAGGTCGAGGCGGGCGTGGGCCCCCTGGTCGTCTCGCTCTCGGTCGAGTCCTTCGTGAACGACTTCCTCATGGCGGTCTTCTTCCTGCTCGTGGGCATAGAGCTCAAGTACGAGATGACGATCGGGCAGCTGCGCAGGCCGCGCCAGGCGGTGCTGCCCATGCTCGCCGCGGTGGGCGGCGTCGCCGTGCCGGCCCTCATCTACCTTGCCGTCAACGCGGGCACCCCCACGGCCGGCGGCTGGGCCGTCCCCATCGCCACCGACATCGCCTTCGCCCTTGGCGTGGTGTCGCTGCTCGGGGACCGCTTCTCCCCGGCGGCCAAGGTCTTCTTCCAGACGCTCGCCATCGCCGACGACATCCTTGCGATCGTGGTCATTGCCCTCTTCTACGGCCATGCGCCCGACCTCGGCTGGTGCCTCGCGTCGCTCGTCGTGGTGCTGGCGCTCGCGGCGCTCAACCGCGCGCGCGTCTACGCCGTGGCGCCCTACGCGTTTCTCGGCGTGGTGCTGTGGGCCTGCATGTTCAAGTCGGGCATCCACGCCACGCTCGCGGGCGTGATCTTGGCCTTTGCGCTGCCCTCGCGCTCGGACGTGCACCTGGGCGAGCTCGGCGACTGGCTCGCCCAGCGCGCCCGCGACCTCGACGACGCCTATGACGACGACCACCACGTCCTCGGCCAGCATGACTTCACGGACGGCGCCCGGCGCGTCGAGCGCGTCATGCACCACGTCACGCCGCCCCTCCAGCGCATGGAGCGCTACGTCTCGGTCTTCGTCAACTTCTGCGTGCTGCCGCTCTTTGCCTTCGTGAACGCGGAGCTGCACCTGGTGGGGGAGAGCCTGGGCACGCTCTTTGCGGACCCCGTGGCCGTGGGCGTGTACCTGGGCGCCGTGCTCGGCAAGCCCGTGGGCATCATCCTCGTGACGCTCCTGCTCGTCCGCCTGGGCTTTGCCCGGCTGCCGCGCGGCATGGACTGGGCGCAGGTCGTGGCCGTGGGCATCCTCGGGGGCGTGGGCTTCACCATGTCCATCCTCATCGCGGGGCTCGCGTTCGCGGACGGCGGGGACGTCCTCGCCGCCAAGTGCGCGATCCTCATGGGGTCGGTCACCTCGGCCGTCCTGGGTGCGGCCTTCGTCCGGGTCTTTGCGCGCGGAAGGCGCCGGCGCGCCGGCGGTCGGGGCGCGCCTCGACCTCAGGGTGATACGCGTCCGGGGCAAGGGGTATCCTAGAGGACAGGGCATGACCGCGCCCGCGCCCGACGCGCCCGCGCCTGATTGGAGATTCGCATGGGTGGATTCAAACGACTCTGCATGGTGGTCTACGTGCTGGCCAGCCTGTTCGCCCTGGGGGCCCTCGCGCTCACGTGGTACGGGCCCTGGACGGCCGGGGCCTCGGCGCTGCTCACCATCGACGCCTACTCCATGGCGCTTCTCGCCTGCATGGCCGTGAGCGTCTTCGGCCTCGTGGTCCTTCTCGCCCGCGCCCTCGTGGTGCGCAAGGTGCGCACGGTGGAGGTTGCCAGCGTGGACGGCGGGACCATCTCGGTCACGCGCGACGCCATTGCGGCCCAGGCGGCCCACATCGTCGAGGCCGACGGCACCTGTCGGGCCGATCGCGTCACGGTGGACGCCAAGCCGCGCGGGAGCGTGCGCGTGCGCGTCCGCGTGCTCCCGCGCGAGACCGTGGACGTGGTCCTCAAGGGCGCGGAGCTCCATGAGGAGCTCGTGGGCGGGCTTTCCGCCGTCTGCGGGGACACGGTGGAGTCCGTGAGCCTCGAGTTCGTGGAGCCCGAGTCCGTGACGCTCGCGCAGGCGGGCGAAGCCACGGGGCCCGCGCCCGAGGACGAGGCGTCGCCGGCCGTCCCCGAGCCGTCCGACGCCACGAGCGAGATCACCGTGTCCATGGGAGGCACGCGCGACGCGGAGAGGGAGGCGTAGGCCCATGGCTGACGAGAAGACCCCCAAGGCGCGGATCGAGCTTGGGTCGCAGGGCGCGGCCGAGAGGGGCGCGGCCCGCGACGACGGCACCGCCGCCCCGGGCGCCGCGCACGACGACGCGCCCCGCGACGACGGCTCCTACACCGTCGGCGAGGCCGTGCGGGACGGCGCCGGGCGCGTCTCAGCATGGGTGTCCCGCACGTTCCCCGGGCACGAGAACGCGTTCTGGGGCGGCGTGATCGGTCTGCTCGTGGCCGTTGCCTTCTTTGTGCTGGGGCCCTGGCGCACCGCGCTCATCGCCGTCCTTGTGGTGGTGGGCGTCGCGGTGGGCCAGATGCTCGACGGAGACCCCAAGATCATCAACACCCTGAGGAAGCTCTTTTCCCGTAACCAGTAGACGTGACCCTTGGGCGGCGCGCCGCCCCGGCAGCGAGGAGCAGACATGAGCAAGGTCGACACCACCAAGGTCCCGACGGACGAGCCCCACGGCACGGGGGAGACGACGGACCTCGTCCTTTCCGACGACACAGAGACGGGCGAGCTGGCCGAGGCCGCCGAGGCCGGCCAGGACATCGACCTTGCCACCGAGGGCGACGAGGACCTCGACTCCGAGGACTCCCTCACCTTCTCAAACGGCGTCATCGAGAAGATCGTGGCCATTGCCATGCGCGACGTCCCCGGCGTCGTGGGCATGAAGGGCAGCTGGTTCAATCGCGTCCAGGACGCCTTCGGCGCGAGCGACTCCACCAAGGGCGTGACCGTGGAGGTGACGCCGGAGAGCGCGGTGCGCGTGAACATCTCCGTGCTCATCGAGTACGGCGCGTATGCCCCGCAGGTCTTCGAGGACGTCAAGCGAGCCGTGGTCAAGCAGGTGACGGGCATGACGGGCCTCGAGGTCGCGGGCGTGAACCTGCGGATCGAGGACGTCCTCACGCCCGAGGAGATCGAGCAGCGCTCCCGCAGGGCCGTCCCCGCCAAGAAGGACGAGAAGGACGAGGAGGAGCCGGAGGAGTAGCCGTCCCGGCAATCTGCCTCCCTCGGCCGCGCGGTTCTTCTCGCCGCGCGGCCTCTTTGTGCCGCAGGGCTTGGGCTGCGGGGCTTTTGTCTTGCTGCTGCCCCGGCGGACGTCCCCGGCGCACGTCGGGGCTGGGCGGCGCGTTTCGTTTCGAGATTGGGTGGCATGTTTGATGGAACCGGGCGCTCTGGCATCAAGTAAGCCGCCCAGTCGCGAGAAGAACCTGGCCTTTTGTCCCGCATCCGGCCGTGTGGCATCGTCGAGCATCAAACATGCCACCCAATACCAGACGTTTTCTGGCGGTACGGGCTTTGGGAGGAGCGCGACCCCCTGACGCCCGGCCGATGCGCGTCCCCGGCGGCTTGACCGAGCCTCGTCGGGCCTACCGGACCTCGTGCGGGGTCTCGGCTCCAGCGGCAAAGGCGAGCAGCGCCTCGACGTTGCTGCGGACCATCCCCTCGACGCTCTCGGCGGTGTAGAACGCCATGTGCGGGGTCACGATGACGTTGGGCAGGGCCATGAGCGCGGCGCGGTCCCGGTTGGGGAGGACGTCGCGGCTGCGGTCAAGGTAGTAGAGGCCCGCCTCGTGCTCGATGGTGTCGAGCGCGGCGGCCCCGAGCCTCCCGGACTCGAGCGCGTCAAGCAGCGCCGCCGTGTCCACGAGGCTGCCGCGCGCGGCGTTCACGAGCACGGCGTCCTCCTTCATGAGCGCAAGCTCCCCGGCGCCGATCATGTGGCGGTTCTCGGGCAGCCCCGGCGCGTGGAGCGTCACCACGTCGGAGGCCGCCAGAAGCTCGGGCAGGGTGACGTAGGCGGCAAGGCCCGCGAGCTCGGCGCACGGGAACGGGTCGCATGCGAGCACGCGGCAGCCGAAGCCCGTGAGCTGGCGCACCACGCAGGAGCCGATCGCGCCCGTTCCCACCACGCCCACGGTGCAGCCGGCGAGCGAGCGCCCGAGCTTGCCCTCGAGGGTGAAGTCCTGCGCGGCGGCGTGACGGCAGACGAGCTTGACCTTGCGCAGCGCCATGAGCATCAGCATGATGGCGTAGTCGGCCACGCCCTCGGGCGGGTAGGACGCGTGCCCCACGCGGACGCCCAGCTCGCGCGCGGCGGCCAGGTCGATGTGCTCGTAGCCGATGGAGCGCGTGGCGAGCCCGCGCACGCCGAGCTCGTGGTAGGTCGCCAGGAGCTCGCGCGGCATGGGGTTGGTGATGATGGTGACACCGTCGGCTCCCGCGGCAAGGCCCGCGTTCTCCGGCGTGGGGTAGTCGGCCGTCCAGCCGTACTCAAATCCTAGCTCGTGACTCAGGGCCTCGAGGCAGGGCAGCTCGTCGTAGGGACGCAGCGAATAGGCAAAGATCCTCATGTCTTCCCTCTTCTGACAAAGGCGACCGGGTCATCTGTCATGGTCTGCGGACGCGCCGCCCGCACGGCCCTATGCTAGCCGTTCCGCTGCTAGAATTTGGCGGAGCTTCGACGGAGGGGGAGACCATGACGGACAGCGTGAGCATTGCGGCGGTTGAGGCTGCCGCCCGGGCCAACAACCGGCCGGGACCTGACCACATGAACTGCGGGGAGTCCGTGATCGCGGCGCTCTGGGACGCCTTCGAGCCCGACTTCCCGCGCGCGGTGGTGGCCGCGGGCGCCGGCATGGGCGCGGGCATTGGCGGCTCGGGCTGCGTCTGCGGCGCGCTCGCGGGCGCCGTGGTTTTTCTCGGCCTCATGATGGGGACCAAGGAGCGCGCCAAGCCGCTCGCGGCCGAGCTCCATGACGCCTTTCGCGACGGGACGGCCCGTCACGCCACGTGCTGCCGCGTGCTCACGCGCGGGATGGACTGGTGGGGCGACGAGCGCGTCTCCCAGTGCCAGGACCACTGCGCGCTCGCGGCCGGTGCCGCGGCGCGGGTGCTCTGCCGCGAGCTCGGCGTGCGCGCGGAGGCGTAGCGGCCCTTCTGGCTGCAGGCGGGCTTCCCTAGCCCAGCGCCGTCCAGATGACGACTGCCGCCAGAGCGAGCGCCGCCACGAGCAGGCACGCGTCCACGACCCCGCCGGTCTTGCAGAGGCCGGCGCTCGCCCGGGCGGGCAGCGGCCAGAGCAGGCGCATCCCCCGGTGGGTGAGCGCGTCGAGCGCGAGGTGCGTGGTAAAGCCGAGCGCCACGTAGGGGGCGAGCGGCGGGCAGATGAGGTGCGTGGCCGCGGCAAACCCTGCCAGCGCGAGCACCGAGTGCGAGAAGGACCGGTGGGCCGAGAGCCGTGCCGCGCAGGCAAGGGCGGCGAGCCCCGCGGCCCCGAGCGCGAGCGCCCCGAGGCCTCGTTCCGTCGCAGCGCGCAGGAGGGGCCCGCCGTGCGTCGCGTCCAGCAGGAGCGCGGCGGCGAGCAGCGCGGCCGCCGAGGCGCGCACGAGGCGCTCGCGCCAGGGGTGCGCCGTGTCGCGCACGTCGAGGTCCGGCAGCGCGGCGCCGACCGCCCCGCCGGCTGCCGCTGCCGCCAGGCCCGCGAGCCCCGCCGCCGGCCCTGCGGCCGCCAGCGCCGCGGCCGCGCCCACGGCGAGGTGCGTCCGTCCGGTCATGCGTCCTCCCTCCCTTCGCGCCTGCTGCCCTATGGTAGCGCCGGTTGTTCCCGCCGGGAGAGGTGGGGTTTTGTGTGGGTGACGTCCGGGGCGCCCCGCTCGGGGCGGCTTCGGGCTGAAATCCTTCGGGATTGGGTGACGTCAATCCTTCGGGATTGGGTGGCATCTTTGATGCCCAGATCGGGAAATGGGCGGTTACGCGTGGTCACAGAGCACGCGTTCTTCTCGCCACCTGCGGTTTTGTCGGATGCCGTGCGGCCATGGGTGCCCCTTGCATCAAAGATGCCACCCAATTCCGGAAGTAGGCCGCCCGCCACATCAAAGATGCCACCCAATTCCGGAAGGTAATCCCGAAGGAGGCCCGCGGGAGGAAGCCCTCGCGTCGGGCCCCGTCGCCCGCGGCCGAGACGAACCTCGCGCCCGCGTCAGCCTGCCGTGCTACACTGTCACCGACAACGGGGGGCTGGCGCACGCCGGCTGAGATTGGGTCCAGGATCGTCGGCGGGGGCGCCGGCGCGCGGCCCTGACCCAGGAACCTGATCCGGGTAATGCCGGCGTAGGGACCAGCGGGGACGCGCCCGCACCGAGGCACCTACGAGAGACGGGGTGCCTCGAGCACCCGGAAGGGAGGGCGCGTGAACTGCTCGATCGCAATCCAGTTCCTGCCCATGGATGCCACCACCGACGACGCCACGTGCGACGCGGTGGACGCCGTCATCGCCTACATCGACTCCACGGGGGTGGACTACTTCGTCGGCCCGTTTGAGACGGCGATCGAGGGCGACTACGAGACCTGCATGGAGATCCTCAAGAACTGCCAGCTCGTGGGTGCCAGGGCGGGCTGCCGCCACATGATGACCTACGCCAAGATCAACTTCCGGCCCGAGGGCGAGGTCATGTCCACCGAGCGCAAGGTCGGCAAGTACCACCCCGGCGACCCCGAGTTCGCCGAGAAGAGCGCGGACGCGGCGGCCTAGGGTGGCGTCGCGTCCCGAGCCCAGCCGCGCCCGTCGCGTGCTCGCCCCGCTCGTTGCCGTCGTCGCGCTGCTCGTCATCTGGGAGGCCCTCGTCGACGTGGGCGTCATCCCCAGCTTCATGCTGCCGGCGCCGTCGCAGGTGGTCATGGCGCTCGCCGAGGACGCGCCGCTCCTTCTGGAGCACTCGCTCGTCACGCTCGGCGAGGCGGCGGCCGGCCTTGCCGGAGGCGTTGCCCTCGGCTTTGCGTTCGCGCTGCTCATGGACCGCTTCGAGACGTTCTACCTGGCCTTCGAGCCGCTCATGACGATCTCTCAGACCATACCCACCATCGCCATCGCGCCGCTTCTGGTGCTCTGGCTCGGCTACGGGGCGCTGCCCAAGGTCGTGCTCGTCATCGTGACCACCTTCTTCCCGGTCACGGTCTCGCTCGCCTCGGGCTTCCGCTCGGTCGACCCCGACGTCGTCGACCTCATGCGCACGATGAACGCCTCGCGCTGGCAGATCTTTCGGTACGCGAAGCTGCCCGCCGCGGCCGACCAGTTCTTCTCGGGCCTCAAGATCTCGGCCACCTACGCCATCGTGGGCGCCGTGATCGCGGAGTGGCTCGGCGGCAGCGTGGGCCTGGGCGTCTACATGACGCGCGTGCGCAAGTCCTTCTCCTACGACCGGCTCTTTGCCTCGATCATCATCATCTCGATTCTGTCGCTTGGGCTCATGAAGCTCGTCGAGCTCGCCCAGCGCGCAGGCATGCCCTGGAAGAGGGCGGAAAGGAACAAGAATGAGCGATAGGAACCTCGACAGGCGCCAGTTCCTCGCGGCCGCGGGCGCGGCCGTTGCGACCACGGCGCTCGTCGGCTGCGGCGGTACGGGCGCGGGCGGCACGACCCCGGCCGCGGAGGGCGAGAAGACCCACATCTCGTTTGTCCTCGACTACACGCCCAACACCAACCACACGGGCATCTACGTGGCGCTCGCCCAGGGCTACTTCGACGAGGAGGGCCTCGACGTCGAGGTCATCCAGCCGCCCGAGGACGGCGCCGACGCGCTCATCGGCTCCGGCGACGCCCAGATGGGCGTCTCCTACCAGGACTACATCGCCAACAGCCTGGCCTCCGACCACCCGATGCCCTACTCGGCCGTGGCCGCCGTCATCCAGCACAACACCTCCGGCATCATGAGCCGCGAGGAGGACGGCATCACGCACCCGGCCGCGATGGAGGGGCACACGTACGCGACCTGGAGCATGCCCGTCGAGCAGGCCACGGTGCGCCACTGCGTCGAGGCGGACGGTGGCGACTGGTCCAAGGTCGAACTCGTCACCACAAGCGTGACCGACGAGGTCAGCGGCCTGCACGCCAACATGTTCGACACCGTGTGGGTCTACGAGGCCTGGGCCGTCCAGAACGCCGTCGTGCAGGACTTCCCGTACAACTACTTCAGCTTCATCTCGATCGATCCGGTCTTTGACTACTACACGCCGGTCATCGCCGCCAACGACGACTTCGCCAAGGAGAACCCCGAGGCCGTGAGGGCCTTCCTGCGCGCGGTCAAGAAGGGCTACGAGTACGCGATCGAGAACCCCGACGGCGCCGCGGACATCCTCTGCGAGCAGGTGCCCGAGCTCGACGCCGATCTCGTTCACCAGAGCCAGGCCTATCTTGCCGACCAGTACACCGCCGACGCGGAGAGCTGGGGCGTCATCGACCCGGAGCGCTGGGCGGCCTTCTACCAGTGGCTGAACGACAACGACCTCGTCGAGAACAAGCTCGACGTCAACGCCGGCTACGACCTCACCTTCCTGGAGTAGCGCATGACCACGGCTGGCGAGAAGAACGCGCAGGTCCCGGCCCTCTCCGCCGAGGGGCTCACGCTCTCCTGGGACGGGGAGCACGTCGTGGTGGCGGACGTTACCGTCGACGTGGCGCCCGGCGAGGTCTGCTGCCTCGTCGGCCGCTCCGGCTGCGGCAAGACCACGATCCTGCACGCGCTCGCCGGCCTCACGACGCCCGTGTCCGGCCGCGTCCTCCTGCACGGGGAGGACGTGACCGGGCGTCCGGGACGGGTGAGCTACATGCTCCAGAAGGACCTGCTGCTGCCGAGCCGCCGCATCATCGACAACGTGTGCCTGCCGCTCGTGCTCGCCGGCATGCGCCGCGACGAGGCGCGAGCCAAGGCGGCGCCCTTCTTCGAGCGCTTTGGCCTCGCGGGCTCGGAGCTCAAGTGGCCGAGCGAGCTTTCCGGCGGCATGCGCCAGCGCGCGGCCTTCCTGCGCACCTACCTCATGGGCGCGGACGTGACGCTGCTCGACGAGCCCTTCTCGGCGCTCGACGCCCTCACGCGTACGGAGGTGCGCCAGTGGTTCGTGGGCGTAGCGGCCGAGCTTGGGCTCTCCGCCCTGGTGATCACGCACGACGTGGACGAGGCCGTCTCCATGGCGAGCCGCATCTACGTGCTCGCGGGGGCGCCCGCCGCGGGCGAGCCGAGCCACGTCATCGGCGAGGTGGCGGTGACGCGCCCCGCGGGCGAGCGGAGCTTCGAGCTCACGGACGAGTACCTCGCCGCCAAGCGCCAGGTCATGGCGCTGCTGGGGTAGGGCCGCGGGGCGCCGTGCTCGGGGTGACGGGCGCTCCGTCTCGCCTCAAGCGTTCTCCGCGAAATTTCGTCACTTTGAGGGCTTTGGAACCGTTTCCAAGTGACGATATTTCGCGGAGAACTGCATCGCGCGCCTTGCGGAGAGTTGCCCGCGCGGCCCGCGGACAACCACGGCTGGACGTCGCGACCACCGTCCCCTAGACCGCGTCAGGTGCCCGTAAGGCGTCCGTAAGGCTCACGAAAGGTCCGCCCCCGCAGGTGGGGAGAGGACCGCCCTCAGACGTATCGTTGAGTCACGGATACGTTGGAGGGGAGGTCTGGTGGGCTCGAGAGCCAAGACGCTGGTGGCGGGCGTTGCCCTCATTCTGGTTGCGGTCGTGGTGGCGGGCGCCATTGCGCTCGGTCCGGGGCTGCTCGGCGCGGGGGCCTCCGCAGATGACGCCCCCGCCACCCAGCAGGAGCTCACCGTGGTCCACGGAGTCATCGGCTCGGAGAAGGAGTCACTCTTCGCCGATCCCGAGGCCAAGGAGATCTTCGCCCGTCATGGCCTCGACGTTCAGGTCACTACGTCGGGCTCCTGGGCCATGGCGGAGCGCGCGGACCTCACGCAGGCAGACTTCGCCTCGCCCTCCTCGGAGGTGGCCGCCGCGCACCTCACGGACGTCCACGGAGACGCCGTCCTCTCCACCTCGACGCCCTTCTACTCGCCGCTCGCAATCGCCACCGGTGGCACCGTGCTCGACGTGCTCGCGGCAAACGGCCTCGCCGAGCAGCGCGACGGCGTGTGGTACCTCGACATGGCCGCCTACCTCGATGCCGTGGCAAGCGGCCGGCGCTGGACGGACCTTGCGGGCTCCGAGGCCTATCCCTCCAGCAGAAACGTCATGATCACCACCACCGACGTGCGCTCCTCCAACTCCGCCCTCATGTACCTCGGCCTCGCGAGCTATGTCCTCAACGGCAACGCCGTGATCACGAGCGAGGACGCCGCGCGCGAGCAGGCCGCGTCCTCGCTTGCCCGGCTTTTCCTCGACCAGGGCTACTCGCAGTCGTCCTCCGCGGGGCCGTGGGAGTCCTTCCTCTCCAAGGGCCCCATGAACCAGCCGCTTACGCTTATCTACGAGAGCCAGTACCTCGAGGCCCAGATGAACGAGCCCACGCGCGTGACCTCCGAGATGCGCATCTGCTACCCCGACCCCACGATCTTCTCGGACCACGTGGTCGTGGCCTTCTCCGAGGCCGGCCAGCGGGTCCAGGACGTGCTGGACAACGACCCTGACATGGCGCGCGTCATCGCCCGGCACGGATTTCGCGTGAACGGTGCCAACTCGGGGGCCTTCTCCGAGCAGGTGAGCGAGGCCGGCCTCACGGGCTATGCCGCCGACGGCACCTTCATCGACGTCGCGCAGGCGCCCAGCTACGAGGTTGCCGACGCCATGCTCCAGACCATCGAGGCGCTCTACTAGGCGCCGGGGAGGAGAAGAACCGTGATGAACGCACTTGTTACTCGCCGCCGATGGCTCGCCGTTCTTCTCGCCCTGGGCTGCGCGCTCGGCGGGGCGGTCGCCCTGTCCGCATGCGGGGACGGAGGGCCAGCGGCGAGCGAGTCTGAGGGAGAGGTCGCCGGAGAGGGCTCCGACCCCGACCCCGCGGTCGACGTCTCGGGCACGACGCTGCGCGTGCTCGCGGGCTCCGAGGTCCAGGACATGCAGCCCATCCTGGACGATGCCGAGGAGGAGCTTGGCATCACCGTGGAGCTCACCTACGCGGGCACGCTCGACGGCACGGAGGCCGTCATGGCGGGGGATGCCGACTGCGACGCCACGTGGTTCCCGTCCAACGCCTACATGAGCCTCTTCGACCAGAAGGCGGCGCTCGTGAGCCAGGAGACCTCGATCATGCGGACGCCCGTGGTGCTGGGCGTGCGGGCCGAGCGCGCGGCCGAGCTCGGCTGGGACGACAAGAGCCCCACGTGGGCCGAGGTCGTGGACGCCGCCGCCTCGGGCGCGTTCTCCTACGGCATGTCCAGCCCGGTCTCCTCCAACAGCGGCTTCTCCGCGCTGGTGGAGCTCGCGACGGCGCTCTCCGGGACGGGCGCTGCCATCACGGCCGACGACGTCACCGCCGTGGCAGCCGACCTCTCGCGTTTTGCGCAGGGCCAGAAGCTGACGAGTGGGTCCTCGGGCTGGCTCATGGAGGCCTATGACAAGGACTCGTCCGCCGTCGACGGGGTCTTCAACTACGAGTCGCTCGTCCTGCAGGACCCGGGCCTCGTGGAGGTGATTCCCCAGGACGGCGTCATCACCGCTGACTACCCGCTCACGCTGTTCGCCGGTCGCGGGGAGAAAGTCGAGGCGGCCTACCGGGCGCTCGTGGACTACCTGCGCCGCGACGACGTGCAGCGGCGCATCGCGGACGAGACGTTCCGCCGCACGGACGCCACCACGGCAGACGACGCCGTGGCCGCCTTCGAGATTCCCTTCCCCAACCGCCTCGAGACGGTGCGCGCCCTGCTCTCCAGCTGGGTCTCCGACGTGCGCAAGCCCGCCAACATGGTCTTCCAGATAGACACCTCGGGCTCCATGGAGGGCGAGCGCCTCGACGCGCTCAAGGCCGCGCTCGTCTCCCTCACGGACACCGGGGCGGACGGCACGACCTCGCTCCTCACGTTCCAGCCGCGAGAGACGGTGCACTTCGTCGAGTTTGGCTCGGAGATCAAGAGCGAGAAGGACCTCGAGGTGGCGGCGGACGGAGACCTCTCCGACGTGCGCGCCTACGTGGAGGGGCTTCGCACGGCGGGCAACACGGCAATCTACGGCACCCTCCAGCGCTCCCTCGAGCTGGCGGCGCAGAGCCGCTCGGACGACAACGTGACGTCGGTCGTGCTCTTCTCGGACGGGGAGAACACCGACTACCCGGGCATCGCCGAGTTCTCCTCCTGGTACGAGGCCACGCCCGAGGTCCAGGGCATCCCCGTCTACGCGATTCTCTTCGGCGAGGCCAGCAGGGCGGAGATGGAGCAGCTCACCCAGCTGACGGGCGGGCGCGTCTTCGACGCCGAGAACGGCGACCTCACGGCCGCCTTCAAGGAGATTCGTGGCTATCTGTAAACTGGGGACGGGTTTGTTCTCTCAGAGAAAACGGGACAGGTTGGGGGTGCCCGCCACGTCGCCACGGATGGGAGGTTCGATGCCAGGGGAACGGGGCCTCGTGCTCGGGATGTCGGCGACGGTCTTCGTCGTGTTCTGCGTCTCCGCCCTTCTTGCCTCGGGGCTCGCCGCTCAGGTGGCGCTCGTGGTCGTCGGCGCCCTCATGTCGGCGGGCTCGTGGCTGCTGCTCACCTCGCTCAACATGCCTCGTCACGTGGCGGCGATAGACCTGGACGCGCTCGTCGGGGCCGACCCCACGCTCAAGGAGTCCGCCGAGGCCGTGAGCGGCATGGCGGGCCGCATCGACGAGGCGTGCGCCGCGGACAGCCCCCGCGGCATCGCGGCGGAGTCCGAGCGGCTGCGGGCCCTCGTGTCCTCCATGGCGGAGCTCGTGGATCTGCCCGAGTTTGCCACGGCCGGGGCGGAGGAGGACCGCCACCTCGTCCTCTCGCTTGCCACCACATGGCTGCCGGGCGCCTGGGACCAGCTTGTGACCAACGTCCGCTACCTGGGGTTTGGCGGTCGGGCGAGCTCGCGCGCCAGGCGGAACGTGACCGCGCTCGACGAGCAGTGCGCGCACGTCGCCGGCGCGCTCGACCGCATACGGACCAACATAGTCGACGGGGCCTCCGCGAAGATCGAGACGGGCTCCGACTACCTGCGCCAGCGTCTCGGCCATCGGTCACCCGAGCTCTCCTTGGGGGAGCCTCCCGATGACCTCTCGTAGCCGACGGAACGATCTGACACTTGGAGAGGAGCCATCATGGCACACGACCTTCTCGACGCGCCCGACGACAGCTTCGATCTGGAGGTGACGCCGGCGCCGGAGCCCGTCAAGACCGAGGGCGCCCTCGCGCAGGTGCCCGCGCCAAGCCCCGAGGAGCTCCTGCGCCTGAGCGGCAACGCCAGCTCCTGGGTTGCCAAGGTGGCCGCCCTGCCGCCCCAGAGCCTGGAGTTCAAGCAGGAGGTCGACGCGATCTTCGAGGTGGGGTCCGACGCCTTCCGGGAGACGGCCAGCACCTCGAGCCGCTTTCTCGAGCAGTCCCTGGTGACGTCGAAGAGCGGAGGCGCCCAGGAGCAGGTCTCCAGGAGCCTCGTGGACCTGCGCAACGAGGTCGACGAGCTCGCGCCGGGGGAGGACACCTTCGCCGAGCGCCTGCTGGGGGCCCTGCCCTTCGCCAATCGCGTGAAGCGCTACTTCAAGCGCTACGAGTCCAACCAGCAGCAGCTCAACGCCATCCTGCTGTCGCTCGGCAAGGGGCAGGACCTGCTGCGCAGGGACAACGCCGCCCTCAACGTGGAGCGCCGCAGCCTCTGGGGCAACCTGGGCACCCTCAAGCGCGCCTACGAGCTGCTCACGAGCATCGACGGCGAGCTCGTGGCGCGCATCGACCGGGAGCGTGCGGCGGGAAACGCCGAGCTGGCGGCATCGCTCGAGAGAGACGCCCTGTTCGCGGTGCGCCAGCGTCGCCAGGACGTGCAGACGCAGGCCGCCGTGACCATCCAGGCCTACCTCTCGATGGGCATCATCCAGCAGAACAACGACCAGCTCGTGCGTGGCGTCGAGCGCGCCAAGACCACCACGGTGACCGCGCTGCGCACGGCCGTGATCGTGGCGCAGTCGCTTGAGAACCAGAAGCTCGTGCTCGACCAGATCGACGCGGTCAACAAGACCACGGACGCCATGATTGACCGCACGAGCAAGCTCCTGCAGGAGAACTCCCTGCGCACGCAGCAGCAGGCGGTCTCGAGTGGCGTCTCCCCGGAGACGCTGCGCCGGGCCTATGATGCGGTCTTCTCCACGCTTGACAGCATCGACAAGTTCCGCGAGCAGGCAAACGAGTCCTTCTCCAAGACCATTGACGTGCTGAACGACCAGCTCCAGCGCGCCCACGCCTATGCCGAGCGGATGAGCGTCGACAGGGGGTCAGAGGCGTAGAGCGCGTTCCAAAAGGACGCAGCCTACTCGGCGCAGACGAGCTCCACGCCGGCGGCGGCGAGCTCGGCGCGCGCCTCGTCGCTCACGTGCACGTCGGTTATCACGCAGACGTTCTTCTCGCCCAGCGCAAGCGGCACGGTGCCGTGGTGGCTGAACTTTTCGCTCTCCGTGAGCACCACGACGCGTTCCGCGTGCTCCGCCATGTCGCGCACGGCCTGGGCGCGCATCTGGTCGCAGTTGGTGAAGCCGGTGCGCTCGGAGAAGCCGTCCGTACCCACGAACAGCAGGTCGACGAAGAACCCCTCGACGCACTGCCGGACCATGGGCCCCACCGTGGTCTGTGCGTCCTTCTGGTAGATGCCACCAAGAAGGACCGTCTGCACGCTCGCCGTGTCGCGGACGTAGGCCGCGATGAAGGCGCTGTTGGTGACGACGGTGACGTCGCGGCCCTGGGCGGCGAGCTCGGCGGCGAGCAGGGCGCAGCAGCTGCCGTTCTCTATCATGACGGTGTCGCCGTCGTGTACGAGCTCCGCGGCGCGCCGGGCGATGGTGCGCTTCTCCTCGTAGTGGTAGGCGAGGCGGCCCTCGATGTTGTCCGTGCTGCGCAGCATGGCCCAGCCGTGCTCGCGACGGATGAGGTCACGGCGCTCGAGCTCCGTGAGGTCCTTGCGCATGGTGACCTGCGAGACGCCGAGTTCCTCGGCGAGGGCTGAGACCTCCACGCGCTCGCGCTCGGTCAGGATCTCCAGGATGCGGTTGGTGCGTGAGGGCATAAGTTGAACTACCGAACGCGTAGCTTGGGAAATGTGGCCGTCTGGCCGCAAAATCCCGAGCTACGCGCTCTTCTCGCCATGCGCAATCCGAGATCTCTGCAAAGGGTCCTGCCCGGCCCGGCCGCCCTGGCCCGCGACGTAAGCGTTGCGCAAGGGATGCCGGCCAAGCCAACATTTCCCCTTGCGTCAGGCTAACGTTGTCCTGAGAGCAGAGGGGGTATATGGAAGCGCACGAGGACGATACGTACGCGAGGCTCAAGGCGGCGATGGAGGAGGCGGAGGCGAGCGAGTCCCCCGTGGAGTCCGCCCGTGACCGCCGGCGCCGCTATCTGGCGATTGCCTTGATTGTGATTGTTCCCCTGGCCGTGGTCAGCTACGTCGTGTGGGGGCTCATCGGCCTTTTTACCTTGGGCAAGACGGACGAGGGGCCGATTGCGGTGGTGTATCGGCTCGTGGGCGTTCCAGGCTGGCTTGCCATCTTCTCCTTTGGCGTCGTGGCGGTGGCGCAGCAGCTGCGCGACGACTTCAAGGGCGTGGGCGAGCGCATCTTCGGGGCGGTCATCATCGCGCTCATGGTGTGTACCTGCTACGTCTTCGTGGGGCAGCCGCTGCTGGACATTCCGTACCTCTTCGATCCCGTGCGCGTCGAGCTGCACGATGTCGAGACGAGGGACGTGAGCGGCGAGAGCGGCGCGACGTACTACCTCCGTGGCGTCGACGAGGCCGGCAAGGAGTGGGAGTTCCGGATCAACAGCGATACGTTCCTCAGCTGGGACCGCGACCGCACCACCGCCACCGTGACCGGCCTCCCCAACACCCAGGTGACGCTCGCCATCGAGTGACCCTCCCCGCGCCCTCCAGAAGGTGGAGCCCTGAGCGACGGCCACCAGGAGTTCCTCACGCCGCTGCAGACAGCCGCTCACGCAAGAGGCCGCCCCTCCGACCTGCTAGGCAGAATCTTCCGCAAAGCGCAGTTCTGCGTGCAGGTCGGAGGGACGGCCGTCGCTGCCGTAACGAAGTCTCCTATGCGAGCTTGAGGAACTCCTGGTAGCCGCGGTAGGCCTCGTAGACGTCGGCCTTGCTGGTGGTCTCCCAGGGCGCGTGCATGGAGAGCACCGGCACGCCGCAGTCGATGACGCTCATGCCATAGGTGGCTAGGATGTAGGCGATCGTGCCGCCGCCGCCGGCGTCCACCTTCCCGAGCTCGGCGGTCTGCCAGTGCACGCCGCCCTCGTCCATGACGCGGCGGATGGTGGCCACGTACTCGGCGTCGGCGTCGTTGGAGCCGCCCTTGCCGCCGCGGCCGGTGAACTTGTTGAACGTGAGGCCGTGGCCCAGGTACGCGGAGTTCTTGGGCTCGAAGACGCTCGCGAAGGCGGGGTCAAAGCCAGCCGAGACGTCGCTCGAGAGCATGTTGGAGCGCGCGAGGCAGCGACGCAGCGCGAGCGGGCCACTCTCGCCGGCGAGCTCGAGCACCTCGGCCATGGTGTCCTCGAAGAAGTGGCTCGTCATGCCGGTGGCGCCCACCGAGCCGATCTCCTCCTTGTCCACGAGCAGCGTCACCGCGGTGCGCGCGGGCGTCTCGCAGTCGAGCTGCGCCACGAGGCTCGTGTAGGCGCAGACGCGGTCGTCCTGGCCGTAGCCAAGGATCATCGAGCGGTCGAGGCCGAGGTCGCGGGCGGGGCCGGCGGGCACGACCTCGAGCTCGGCGGAGAGCAGGTCCTCCTCCTCGATGCCGAGGGTCTCGCGCAGGATGGCGACGACGTTGGCCTTGACGGGGTTCTTCTCGGCGTCGTCGTTCTTCTCGCCCTCCTCGATGACGAGCGGACGGTTGCCCACGAGGACGTCGAGCATCTCGCCCTCGATGACCTCGGAGGCCTTCTTGCCCATCTGCTGGGCACCGAGGTGGGGGAGGAGGTCCGTGATGCAGAAGACCGGGTCGTCATCGTCCTCGCCGATCACCACGGGCACGACGCTGCCGTCCTTCTTGGCAACGACGCCGTGGATGGCGAGCGGCATGGTGACCCACTGGTACTTCTTGACGCCGCCGTAGTAGTGCGTGTCCAGCGTGACGAGCTCGTTTCGCTCCTCGACGGGGTCCTGCTTGATGTCGAGGCGCGGCGAGTCGACGTGGGCGCCGAGGATGTTGACGCCGTTCGTGAGGGGCTCGGTGCCCAGGTGGAGGAGCATGAGCGTCTTGCCGCGGTTGACGGCATAGACCTTGTCGCCGGCAGCGAGCGGCTCGCCGGAGGCGATGCGGTCGGCGAGGTCGACGTAGCCGGCCTCCTCGGCCATGGCCACGCCGGCCGCGACGCACTCGCGCTCGGTCTTGTTCTCGGAGAGGTACGCCTTGTAGCCCTCGCAGAGGTAGTGCAGGCGGTCGAGCTGCTCGGCGGTGTAGTCCTTCCAGGCGTTCGGGCGATCCATGTGGTGGTGGCTCCCTTCTCGTAGGTACATGACAGCCCCCGATTCTACCATCCGGCGACCGCGTGGGGCGGCCCTCCCGCTGCGGGGGCGACGGCAGGCAGCCCGCGGCTGTCCGCAAGGTGAAAAAGTTGGCGATGCCTCGCGGCAACGGGCCCGGGAGAGGGTATGATAGACATGCATTGTTCTGTCGGGCTTTTCCAACTTGTGGAGGTAAACATGCTCGTCAACGCCGCTGCCATGCTGAAGGCCGCCGAGAAGGGTCACTACGCCGTTGGTGCCTTCAACACCAACAACCTCGAGTGGGCCACCGGCATCCTGATGGCCGCCGAGGAGCTTCAGTCCCCGGTCATCATCCAGTGCACCGCCGGCGCCGCCAAGTGGCAGACCAGCTACAAGGTCGTTGCCGACCTCGTCAAGAACCTCGTCGAGGACATGAACATCACCGTCCCGGTTGCCATGCACCTCGATCACGGCTCCTATGACGACGTCTTCAAGTGCATCGAGGCCGGCTTCACCTCCGTCATGTACGACGGCTCCCACGAGGAGAGCTTCGAGATCAACCTCAAGCGCACCGAGGAGGTCGTCAAGGCCGCCCACGCCAAGGGCATCTCCGTCGAGGCCGAGGTCGGCGGCATCGGTGGCACCGAGGACGGCGTGACCGCCAAGGGCGAGCTCGCCGACCCCGCGCAGTGCAAGGCCATCGCCGACCTGGGCGTCGACTTCCTCGCCTGCGGCATCGGCAACATCCACGGCATCTACCCCGACAACTGGGAGGGCCTGTCCTTCGACCAGCTCGCCGCGATCAAGGCCGAGACCGGCGACCTGCCGCTCGTCCTCCACGGCGGCACCGGCATCCCCGTTGACCAGATCCAGAAGGCCATCTCCCTCGGCATCTGCAAGATCAACGTCAACACCGACCTCCAGCTCGTCTTCGCCGAGGCCACCCGCAAGTACATCGAGGAGGGCAAGGACCAGCAGGGCAAGGGCTTCGATCCCCGCAAGCTCCTCAAGCCCGGTCGTGACGCCATCGTCGCTCGCACCAAGGAGCTCATGGTTGAGTTTGGCTCCGACGGCAAGGGCTGGGCGTAGCAAGAAAAGCGCGCGCCGGGCGAGAAGAACCCTCGCGCCGCATAGGTAACGCCGACGCCCGGTCCCGCCGCACGCGGGGCCGGGCGCCTTTCTGTGGCGCCGCCCCAAAGCCCGGCCCCTGGGCGCGAAGAGCGGGTCGCTGCTGCGATATCGCAGGTGAGGGGCCTCTTGGGCCGTTGGTCCCCGTGCGCGCCGACGGCGCGCAGCGGTTGGGGGGTCCCGTGCAGCGTGCGCCGGGCCACGTATTCAGCTGACTTTATACTTTTTCTCCCCTTTGTGCCGATGCGCGCAGGGTGCCTCCCGGCAGGTCCCCGCGGCCCTACCATGCCCCGTGACATGCTCCAGGTTTAAGGGGGACGGGCATGGGCGATTCTGCAAACGAGCTGCTCGAGGCGGTCAGGAAGAACGCTCTTGCGGCGCCGGGCGCCCCGGCTTTCAGGTCGGCGGACGGCATGGTGACGAGCTACGGTGAGCTCTGGGGCCTCGCGGGGGCGCTCGCCTCCGCGCTCGTGCGCAACACCCGCGGGCGCGGCCCCGTGCTCGTGCTCGGCGAGAAGGACGCGCGCACCGTCGCCGCGTTTCTCGCCTGCCTCATGAGCGGGCACGCCTTCGTCCCGGTGGACGCGAGCCTCCCCGCCGCACGCGTGCGCGACATCGCGGGGCAGATCGAGCGGCCCGTCCTTCTTGCCACCTGCGCGCTGCCGGACGAGCTGCGCTCGGTTCTTACGGGCTGCGAGCTGCTCGACGCGGACGGCCTGCTCCGGGAGCCGGCGGGCGAGGTGCCCGACCGGCGGGTCTGGGTTGCGGGGGACGAGACCCAGTACGTGATCTTCACCTCCGGATCCACGGGCCGCCCCAAGGGCATCGAGGTCAGCGCGGACAACGTGGTCGCCTTCATGCGCTGGCTCGTGGGCTTCCCGGTCATCCGCGACGGGGGGCGCGCCTTTCTCGACCAGGCGCACTACTCCTTCGACCTCTCCGAGTACGAGCTCGTGGGCGCGCTCGCCACGGGCGGGTGCCTCTGCGCGGTGGGCGGCGCCGACGAGATGGACTTCTCGCGGCTCTTTGCGGGACTCGCCGCCTCGGGCCTGGAGGTGTGGGTCTCCACGCCCTCCTTCGCGGACCTCTGCCTTGCCGACCCATCCTTCCGCTCGGAGCTGCTGCCGCGCCTGCGCCTCTTCCTGTTCTGCGGGGAGACGCTCCACCACACCACGGCGGCCGCGCTCGCCGAGCGCTTCCCGGACGCCGTGATCGCGAACACCTACGGGCCCACGGAGTCCACCGTCGCCGTGACCTACGGGGAGATCGGCGCTGCCGAGCTCGCGGACCCCGAGCCGCTGCCGGTGGGCCGCCCGCGCCCGGGGACCGAGCTCTTGATTGTGGACCACGAGACGGGCGCGCGCCTTCCCGCGGGGGAGACGGGCGAGATCGTCATCTGCGGGGACACCGTGGCCAAGGGCTACTACGCAAACCCCGAGAAGACGGCCGCGTGCTTCTTCGAGACGACCCTCGCCGACGGCACGCCCGCGCGCGGCTATCGGACGGGCGACCTGGGGCATCTCGACGGGCGCGGCGTCCTGCACTGCGCGGGCCGGCTCGACTCGCTCGTGAAGGTGAACGGCTTTCGCATCGAGCTCACCGAGGTCGAGGGGGCCCTCGAGGGGATGGCAGGCATCGAGCAGGCGGCCGTGGTGCCGCGCGAGGCCCGGGGCCGCGTCACGAGCCTCTCGGCGTTCGTGGTGGTTGACCGCGGCGCGCTTGCCCGTGGGCTCGGGCTGGCCGGCGGGGTGCCGGGGGACTTCGAGCTCTCCCGTGCGCTCAAAGCGGCGCTCGGGCGCACCCTGCCCTCCTACATGGTGCCCCGTCGCATCCGCGTGATCGACGAGATGCCCCTCACGGCCAACGAGAAGATCGACCGCCGCGCGCTCGCGAGCCGCGGGTGACCCGAGGTGGAGTTCTTTGCCGACCCTGCGTTCTTCGTGCTCCTCGCCGCCGCCGTGGCGGTGGCGGCCGTGCTCGGCCTGACGGGGCACTCGCTCCAGCGCTGGGGCCTTGTGACCTCGGTCGTGTTTCTCGCCTGCCTGCTGGGCTCGGGGACGCAGGCCGTGGCGCTCGTCTCGTTTCTCGCCGTCGCGCGCGCGTGCGTGGTGGTCCTGGCGGGCCACCCGGACGACCAGCGGCTCTTCTACGCGTCCGCCGGCCTCACGCTGCTGCCGCTCGTGGTCTACAAGCTCACCGCGGGCAGCGTCTCGCTCTGGGGCTTCGCGGGCATCTCGTATGTGACGTTCAAGGCGCTCCAGGTGGTCTTTGAGGTGCACGACGGGCTCATCGGGCGCGACGAGCTAGGCCTTCTCGACTACCTGAGCTTCCTGCTCTTCTTTCCGCAGTTCACCTCCGGCCCCATCGACCGCAGCCGCCGCTTCCTCGCGGACGCCCACCGCGTCCCCGCGCGCGACGAGTACGCCGGCATGCTCGCGCGCGGCATCCTGCTGCTGCTCGCCGGCATGGTCTACAAGCTGGTGATCGCCCAGGTCGCGCAGCGCTGGTGGGTGCTCGAGCCCTGGGGGGACGCCCCTGGCTCGCCGAGCTGGCAAACCAGGTACGCATCGCCTATGCCTACGCCGCCTACCTCTTCTTTGACTTTGCGGGCTACAGCCTCATGGCCATGGGTGCGAGCTTTTGCCTGGGCATCCGCTGCCCGCGCAACTTCCGCGCGCCGTTCCTGGCGTCCGACGTCATCGACTTCTGGAACCGCTGGCACATCACGCTCTCCACGTGGTTCAGGGACTTCGTCTTCATGCGGCTCACGCGCGCCCTCATGCGCTGCGGGCGTCGGCGTGGCTGGGGCTGGGCGCGCGACCGCGTGCGCGTGGCGCAGGCGGGGTTCGTGGCGGACATGCTCGTCATGGGGTGCTGGCACGGACTCACGCCCGACTACCTGGGCTACGGCCTCTACCACGGGGTCCTTCTCGCCGCCAACGAGTGGCTCCAGAAGCGCTCCGGGTTCTATCGCGCGCACCGGCGCGACCGCTGGATGCGCGCCCTCATGTGGTTCGTGACGCTGCAGCTGGTGATGCTGGGCTTTGCGATCTTCTCCGGCCAGATTTCCTATCTCGTGAAGGGAGCCTGATTGACATGGCAGATGGCGACGTGACGGTCCGGGAGAGGGTGCTCGACCTCCTCGTGGACGTCTGCGGGGACGACGCGGTGCGGGACCACCTGGACGATGACCTCTTTGAGCTGGGGCTTCTTGACTCGATGGGTGCTATCGAGCTGCTCGTGGGCATAGAGGACGAGCTGGGCGTGTCCATCGCGCCCACGGCGGTGCCGCGCGAGCAGATGAACACGCCCAACAAGATCGTCGCGCAGGTGGAGAAGCGGGTGGCGTGATGCGCGGCAGGAAGGGGCGTGGCGAGAAGGACGACGCGGCCGCGGCCGCCTTGGGGCGCCCCCGTCGCCGGATGGGCCCCGGCGTGCGGCTGCTCCTTGCGGTGGCGGCCGGGCTCGTGGTGGCCGCGGCGGGGCTCGTGGCGCTGGACGTGCTGCTCCCCGGCAACGGCCCCGCCGATCCCTCGCGAATCTACGACTACGTCTATGCCGACGGCAAGTCGGAGAACGCGGACTTCGTGCTCGCCAACATGTCGGACGACTCCTACCTCTGCCTGGGCTCCTCGGAGTTCTACATCTCAAAGGACAAGGTGAGCATGTGCCCGCAGGCCGTCTTTGGGGAGAACGTGACCGGCGTGGACATGACCTTCGTGGGCCAGGGCTACGACCAGAGCCTCTGGCAGGCCATCGCCGCCGGCGCCTACGGGGGCCGCGTCAGGAACAAGAAGGTCATGATCGTGGTCTCGCCGCAGTGGTTCTTCAAGGGCAACGGCGACCAGGACAAGTTCGAGAGCAAGTTCTCCTACTCGCTCTACCGCGCCTTCGCGCAGAACCCAAGCATCTCCGATGAGACCAAGGCCTACGTGCGGCGGCGCTGCGAGGAGCTGGGCGTGGACACAGGCCAGCTCGCGGCCGCCGCGCAGGACACGCCGCTCGACGCGGTGAACGACTGGTTCCTCTCGCTTGCGGACGGCTGGCGCCTGCGCTCGGAGGTGCCCGGGATCGTGGCCATTGCGCCCTCCAAGAGCCCGGCGCGCGCGGCGGGGGAGCCCACCGGCGAGCCCGACTGGGACGCCCTGCTGGACGCGGCGCGCGCCGAGGGGGCGGCGTCCTGCACCACCAACGACTACGGCGTCTATGACGCGTACTGGGAGAAGAACCACACCTACATGCCCGAGCTCTTCGAGAACTTCCACGAGGCGGACGACGAGTACGCGGATCTTGCCTGCCTGCTCGAGGTCTGCCGGGAGGCGGGCCTGGAGCCGCTCGTGTGCATCCTGCCCGTGCACGGGGCGTGGTATGACCTCGCCGACGTCTCCGCCGAGGAGCGCGCGGCCTACTACCAGCGCATCCGCGGCATCTGCGACGAGGCCGGCGCGGCCTATGCGGACTTCTCGAGCTGCGAGTACGAGAAGTACTTCCTGTGCGACACGGTGCATCCCGGCTGGGTGGGCTGGGTGCGCATCGAGCGCGCGCTCTACGACTTCGTGAACGGCCGCGACGACGACTTCCTGGGCGGCGCGGACCTTGGCGACGCGCCGGGGCTCGCCGCGGAGGGAGGTGGCTCGTGATGCCGGGCAGGAAGGACCTCGCCGCGCGGGCCCGCACGTGGCTGGAGGCGCGCCCGGGGCTGCTCGCGGCGGGCGCGTTTCTCGCCGTGGTGGCGCTCGTGGCGGTGATCGCGTGGTTCCTGGTGTTCTCGGGTCTCTCGGGGCCGGTGCAGTTCATCTATGACAGCTTCTAGGCATGGTCGCATGAGGGGTCGGGGACGGCTGCTCGCGGCGGGCGTCGTGGCCGCCGCGCTTCTGGCGGCGTGCGCGCTCGGCGCCCCGGCGCCCGCGCGGGCCGACGAGGCGCTGCTGCCCGGACCCGACGACGTCGGCGACCCGGGCCTCTCCGAGGAGGAGGTCGCCCAAATCGCCGCACCCGAGCTCGACCCCACCGACGAGGGCGCGGCGCTGCCGGGCGACGAGCCCGTGGGCGCCGAGCTCGCGTCGCGGCTCGACGCGTTTCTCGACGAGGCCTTCCCCGCCTGCGGGATGCCGGGCGCCGCGGTTGCCGTGGTGGATGCGGGCGGCGTGCGCTACCTGCGCTGCCTGGGGGACGTGACGAGCGAGGACCAGACGTTCGTGGTGGGCTCGCTCTCCAAGTCCATGACGGCCGTGGCCGTGATGCAGCTCGTCGAGGAGGGGCTCGTCGACCTTGACGGGCCCGCGTGCGCCTACGCCCCGGAGACGGGCGTCCCCGCCGCGGTGACGGTGCGCGACCTGCTCAACCAGACGAGCGGCTTTGGGTACTTCGAGCCGCTCGCGGGGGCGTCCGTGGGCGAGAGCGCCGGGTCCTTCTCGTACGCCAACGCCAACTACGACCTTCTGGGCCGCATCGTGGAGGACGTGAGCGGGCTGGGCCTCGGGACGTACCTGCGCGAGCGCGTCTTCTCGCCGTTGGGGATGGACGACGCCTCGGCGGGCGACGAGCCCGAGCGGGCGCCCCGGGCCGAGGGGCACCGCTCGTGGTTCGGCGCGTGGGTGGCGGACGGCTTCGAGCACGGGGAGGGGGATGACGCCTGGGGCGGCCCGGCCTCCGGCTACGTCCGCGCGAGCGTCTCGGACATGGTGGCGTACCTGCGGATGTATCTCAACAGCGGGTGCGCGGCGCCCGGCGGGGCGCGCGTGCTCTCGGCGGGCTCCGTCCACCGGATGGTCTTCTCGCGCGTGCCCGACCCTGCGGGCGACACCTACTACGGCATGGGCTGGACCACCTACTCCTGGGACGACGGTGAGCTCGTGATGTCGCACGACGGGCAGGTGGAGAACTACGTGGCGCGCATGTGCGCGATTCCCGGGCGCGACCTCGGGGTCGTGGTGCTGGCGGACGGCAACGACGAGTTCGGCGGCAACGAGGCGTTCTTCTCGCTGGCGGACGGGGTGACGGCCATCGCCGTGGGCGGGCGCGCGGACCCCGCGGACGTGGTGCCGCCGCTGGGGGAGCACGTGCGCTACGACGCGCTCTACGCGCTGGCCGTGCTGCTCTGCGCGCTGCCGCTCGCGTGGGGCGCGCTGCGGCGGCGCCTTGGCTGCCGTCGCGGCCGTCGGGCGCTCCCGGCCCTGCTCCTGCATCTGGCGGTGCCCGTCTACCTGCTGGGCGTGCCGCCGCTTCTCACGGGCATGCGCTGGCGCGACTTTGCGGCCTTCTACCCGGACCAGGCGCTCGTCCTTCTCTCCTGCGTCGTCCTTCTCCTTGCGGGAGGGCTCGTCGGCCTTTCCGGGAACGCTTGCCGGAGTGGGGCGCAGGGCGCTGCGGCGCCGCTAGATCGGCTTGGCGGTGCAGGGGCCCGCGTCGTCGGGGCGCACGAGGTCGGCGAGGGTCTTTGAGTCGAGGTAGGAGGACGTCACGCGGCCGAGGTCGCGCCAGACGCCCACGGTGGTGCAGGTGTCGCGCTGGGGGCAGAGCTCGTCGCTCCTGCAGTCGAGGCAGCTCACGGGCGCGAGCGACCCCTCCGCGGCGCGCAGGAGCTCGCCCAAGGTGTAGTCCTCCGGCCTGCGCGTGAGCTGGTAGCCGCCGCCCTTGCCGCGCTGGCTGCGCACGTAGCCGGCCTTGTGCATGAGCGAGATGACCTGCTCCAGGTACTTGCGCGAGATCCCCTGTCGGCGCGAGACGTCGCCAAGCGAGACCCAGCCCTCGTGGCTCGCGAGGTCCGCCATCGCGCGCAGCGCGTACATCCCCTTGGTCGAGAACATCCCAGCCATCTCGTCACCTCCCCGTGCAAAGGGGACAGGCACTTTTGCACGCCGCACGCATCACTGCCGGGCCTCGAGCATCTCGTCGAGCGTGCGCCAGGCGAGCTCGGCGCACTTCACGCGCGCCGGCATGTGCGCGATGTCGCGCAGAAGCACGCCGTCCTCCAGCGCCTCGAGCGCGGCCTCGTCGGTCTCCTCGCCGCGCACCATGCGCATGAACAGGGCGCAGAGCTCGCGCGCCTCCTCGGGCGTCTTGTCGATCATGAGGTCGCTCATGATGTCGGCGCTCGCCTGCGAGATGGCGCAGCCGTGTCCGGTGAACGCCGCCTCCTCGATGGTGCCGTCGTCGGCGAAGCGCACCGAGAACGTGAGCTCGTCGCCGCAGGAGGGGTTCACGCCCTCGTGGCTGCAGTCGGCGTCCTCCATCTGGTACTTGTAGTCGGGGTGCGAGACGTGGTCCATGAAGGCCGCGTTGTAGAGGTCAGTCACTGCCATGGAAGATCCCCCAGACCTGGCTCAGGCCGTCGACGAGGCGGTCCACGTCGGCGGCGTCGTTGTAGAACGCGAGGCTCGCGCGGCAGCACGCGAGGTTCTCCACGCCGAGCCACGCGAGCAGCGGCTGCGCGCAGTGGTGGCCTGCGCGGATGCACACGCCGGAGGCGTCGAGGATGCTCGCCACGTCGTGCGGGTGGACGCCGCGCACGTTGAAGCTGATGACGCCGTGGTGACGGGCGGGGTCGGCGCTGCCGATAAGATCGACGAAGTCCAGATCCGCCAGGCGCTCGAACGCATAGGCCACGAGTGCCGCCTCGCGCTCGGCCACGGCGTCCATGCCCACGGTCTCGGTGAGGTAGGCGAGCGCGGTGCCGGTGGCGTAGATGCCGGCGGCGTCCTGCGTGCCGGCCTCGAACTTCTCGGGCACGGGCGCCCACGTGGCGTCCTGCTCGCGCACGGAGTCGATCATCTCGCCGCCGGTGAGCATCGGCGGCATCTGGTCGAGAAGGTCGTGGCGCCCCCAGAGCACGCCCACGCCCATCGGGCCGAGCGCCTTGTGGCCGGAGAACGCGAGGAAGTCCGCACCCAGCTCGTCCACGTTGACGCGCAGATGGGGCACGGACTGCGCGGCGTCCACGACCATGATGGCGCCCACGGCGTGTGCGGCGTCCGCCAGCTTGCGAACGGGCAGCTCGCAGCCCATGACGTTGGAGACGTGCGCGCAGGAGACGATCTTGGTGCGCGGCCCGATCTTCTCGGCGATCTCTGCGTCCGTGAGCGTGCCGTCGGACTCGGGGTAGAGGTAGACGAGACGCGCGCCGGCGGCGCGGCAGGCCTCCTGCCAGGGAATCAGGTTGGAGTGGTGCTCCATGATCGTGATGGCCACCTCGTCGCCGGGGCCCAGGACGCAGGGCGAGAAGGACTTGGCCACGAGGTTCAGGCTCTCGCTCGTGTTGCGCGTGAAGACCACATCGCGCGCGTCGGGCGCGCCGATGAGGGCGGCGACCTGCGCGCGGACGTCAGCGATGGCCGCGGTGGCCGCCACGGAGAGGCTGTAGAGGCCGCGCAGCGGGTTGGCGTTCATGGTCTCGTAGAAGCGGCGCTGGGCGTCGAGCGCGCAGGCCGGGCGCTGCGCGGTGGCCGCGCTGTCGAGAAACGCGATCTCGGGGTGGGCGGCCAGCAGCGGGAAGTCCGCGCGATACGGGTTCTGACGGATGTCCATCGCCTACGCCTCCTCGTCGAGCAGGGTGCCGGCGCCCGCCTCCACGACGGCGCGGGCCTCGTCGCAAGGGGCGTGCATGAGGGCGTCCTCATAGAGGGCGCGCACGAAGAGTCGCTCGGCGTCTGCGCGGGAGAGGCCGCGGTCGGCGAGGTAGGCCAGCTGCTCGGGGCTCACGGAGCCGATTGTGGCGCCATGGTTGCCGGCGACGTCGTCCTCGTCGCAGAGGATCGTGGGCAGCGTCTTGTTGACCACGTCATCGCCCAGCACGAGCACGGTCTCTGCCTCGTTGCCCTGCGCGCCCTTGGCGCCGTGGATAAGGTCGATCGTGGTGCGCAGGTCCTTGCGCGCGGCGTCCTCGAGCACGCCGTTGTAGGAGAGCTCGGAGCGCGTCCTGCGGCCGTGCTGGCGCACGATCTCGTTGATGTCCAGGACCTCCGTGCCGCCGGCGTGGTAGCGGCAGCCCAGATCCACACGGGCGTGGTCGCCGGCGAGGTCGCAGGCAAAGCCCAGCGCGACGGTCCCGCCGCCGAGCAGGTACTGGCGCACGTCCACGCGGGCGTCGCGAGCCGCGGAGATGCCCACGCTCTCGAGGTGCTGCTGGCCCGCGCCCACGCCCACGTACTCGTGCAGGTGGACGCGCGCGCCGGCCTCGGCGATGATGCGCACGAGGGACGCGGACGTGCCGGCCTCGCCGTCCTTCTCGCCTGCGTCCGCGGCCACGACGATGGTGGCCTCGGCGCCCGCGCGGACCAGGACGCCGGTGTCGGCGACGTCGCCCGAGCCCACGGCAACCACGATCGGCTCCTCGCGCTTCTCGCCGCGCGGGACCTCCACGTAGCGCGCGTCCTTCGCCTGGGACTCCACCCAGTCGGTGACCTCGCGGCCCATCCCGCACTCCACGCCCTCGAAGAGGCGCGGCAGCGAGAAGTACACGTCGCCCTTGCGGCCGCGCGCGGGCACCGTGAGCGTGATGTCGTTCGTGCGCAGGCGGTTCCACGTCTGCGCGGGGGCAACGTTGACGCGCTCGAGGGTGAGCTCGGGCGCCAGGTCCTTCTCGGCCATCATCCGATCGCCCCTTCCATCTCGAGCTTGATGAGGTTGTTCATCTCCACGGCGTACTCCATCGGGAGCTCCTTGGAGACGGGGTTGGCAAAGCCATTGACCACGAGCGTGCGCGCCTCGGCCTCGGAGCAGCCGCGGCTCATGAGGTAGAGCACCGTGTCGTCCGAGATGCGGCCGATCGTGGCCTCGTGACCTACCTGCGCGGTGGCGTTGCGCACGTCCATCGCGGGGATCGTGTCGGAGCGGGAGATGTCGTCGAGCATGAGGCTCTGGCAGCTCACGCTGCAGCGTGCGCGGTCCGCGTGCCGGCCGATCACCACGGAGCTGCGGAACGTGTTCACGCCGCCGTCCTTGGAGATGGACTTCGTGCTCACGGACGCCGTGGTGTCCGCGCCGTTCATGATCACCTTGCAGCCGGTGTCCAGGTCCTGAGTGGCGCCGGCGAACGTGATGCCGGTGAACTCGCAGGTGCCGCGGTCGCCCGCCATGATCGTGGTGGGGTAGAGGTAGCTCACGTGGCTGCCAAAGCTGCCGGAGACCCACTCCATCTTGGCGTCGGCACCGATGGTGGCGCGCTTGGTGTTGAGGTTGTACATGTTCTTGGACCAGTTCTCGATCGTGGAGTAGCGCAGGCGCGCGCCGTCCTTCACGAAGAGCTCCACAGCACCGGCGTGGAGGTTGGCCTCGTAGTACTTGGGTGCGGAGCAGCCCTCGATGAAGTGCAGGTCGGCGCCCGGCTCCACGATGATGAGCGTGTGCTCAAACTGGCCCGCGCCGGCGGCGTTGAGGCGGAAGTAGCTCTGCAGCGGGTAGGGCAGCGTCACGCCGGCGGGCACGTAGACGAAGGAGCCGCCGCTCCATACGGCGTAGTGCAGCGCCGCGAACTTGTGGTCGGTGGGCGGAATCAGCGTGCCAAAGTACTCGTGCACCACCGGCTCCCACTGGGGGTCGTGGAGGGCGTCCTCGATCGTGGTGTAGATGACGCCCTGCTCGGCCACCTCCTCGCGCATGTTGTGGTAGACGATCTCCGAGTCGTACTGGGCGCCCACGCCGGCGAGGCTCTCGCGCTCGGCCTCGGGGATGCCCAGGCGCTCGAAGGTGTCCTTGATGTCTGCGGGCACGTCGTCCCAGCTCTTGGCCTGCTTGGTCTTGGGCGAGACGTACGTGGAGATGTGGTCCAGGTCCAGGCCTTCGATGCTCGGGCCCCAGTTGGGCGCCATCTCGCGCGCGTGGTAGAGGTCGAGTGCGCGCAGGCGCATCTCGAGCATCCACTCCGGCTCGTCCTTCTTGGCGGAGATCGCGCGGACGATCTCGGGCGTCAGGCCGTCGTCGTAGCGCTCGTAGCCCTCCTCCGACTTGGTGAAGTCGTAGAGGGAGCGATCGACGTCGGCGACCTGCGTGCGCTTGCGCTCGTCGCTCACTCGGCATCACCGACCATGGGACAGCCGCCGCAGTCCTCGCACTTCTCGAAGCGCTCGAAGCCGTTCCTGTCGATGTCGGCGATGAGCTCCGCCGGGCCCTCGGCCACCATGCGGCCGTGGACCATGACGTGGGTGCGGTCGACCTCGAGGCGCTCGAGGATGCGCGTGTTGTGCGTGATCACGATCAGCGCGCCGCCCACCTGCTCGCGATAGGCCTGGATGCCACGGGAGACGATGCCCAGGGCGTCCACGTCCAGGCCCGAGTCGGTCTCGTCGAGGATGGCCAGCTTGGGCTGGAGCAGCAGCAGCTGCAGCATCTCGATCTTCTTCTTCTCGCCGCCGGAGAAGCCCACGTTGAGCTCGCGCATGAGGAAGCCCTGGTCGAGCTCCAGCTGGTCGGCGATGGCGCCCACGCGCTCGCGGAACTTGCGCGCGGTGGTCTTGAGCTCCGGGCGCATCTGGCAGATCGAGCGCAGGAAGCTGTAGAGCGGCACGCCGGGCACCTCGACGGGCGCCTGGTAGGAGAGGAAGATGCCGGCAAGCGAGCGCTTGTCGGCCGAGAGCTCGGTGACGTCGGCGCCGTCGAACTCGATGCTGCCGGAGGTCACGCGGTAGGCGGGGTCGCCCATGATGACGTGGCCGAGCGTGGACTTGCCGGCGCCGTTGGGGCCCATGAGGACGTGGCACTCGCCGGCGCCCACGGCCAGGTCGACGCCGTGCAGGATGGGCTTGTCCTCGGTTCCCGCCGAGAGGTTGCTCACGGTGAGCAGCTGGGTGGCCATGGTGGTCTGCCTTTCTCCTCGCGGGCCCGCGGGCGCCGCGTCTTTTTTGCCTAATTCATAGTAATGAGTGGGGAATTAAAGGCAAGGCCTCAGCCGAGAAAAACGTGGCTTCGCAACAATTCCTACTAGCTTGGGGGCATTTCAGGCGGCCCGCGGGCGCGCCCCTTTGCGGCCGCGTTACGGCTGCGGGACGCCCCACGGCCGAGAAGTACCATGTGCGCGGGCGCTCGACGCAAGGGAGGTGGTTCTCGGGATGGACGCGTGGAAGCGGCTCGGCGGCTTCATCGGGAGCCACATGGCGTTCGTCTCGCCTGTATGCGTGGCGCTCGGCGTGCTGTTTCCGCAGGTCGACGTCATCCTCCACCCGTTCGTGACGCCCTTCTTCGCGTTCATGACGTTCCAGAGCGCGCTCTCCAACACCTTTGGCAACCTCGCGCGGACGGCGCGCCACCCGGCGCCGATGCTCGTCTCTCTGGTGCTGGCCACGGTCGCCATGCCCGTCGTGGCGTGCGCGCTCGCAACGGCGCTCTTTGGCTCCGACCCCAACCTCGTGTGCGGCATCGTGCTCGAGTACTGCGTGCCCGTGGCGGTGGTCGCCGCCATGTGGACCAACATGCTCGGCGGCGACCCGGCGCTCTCGCTCGCCACGATCCTCGTCTCCACGGTTGCCGCGCCCGTCACGATCCCGCTCACCCTGCATGTCCTTCTCGGCCAGACGGTCGAGGTCGACGCGGCGCGGATGATGGGGGAGATGGCGGTCTCGATCGCGCTGCCGGCGCTTGTGGGCACGGCGGCGAACGACCTCTCGCGCGGGTGGGCGGCGCGCGAGCTCTCTCCGGCCATCGCCCCGGCTGCCAAGATCGCGCTCGTGCTGGTGATCCTGAGCAACTCCACCGGCGTGGCGCCCTACGTGCGCCACCTCACGCCGACGCTCGTCGCGGTGGCGATCTTCATTGCCGCGTTCGCGTCGTGCGGCTACGCGCTCGGGCTTCTCGCCGCGCGAGCGCTGCGCTGCCCGGACGACCAGACGGCCTCGATGACCTTCCTCGTGGGGATGCGCAACATCTCGGCCGGCGCCGTGATCGCGGGGGAGTACTTCCCCGGCGAAGTGATGTTCCCCGTGGTCATAGGGACGCTCTTCCAGCAGGTGCTCGCCTCGCTCTTTGGCAGCCTGCTGCGGCGGCTGCGGCGCGCCGGGCGCGCGGGGGACGGGCACGGGGCCTAGTGGTGGCGGTACATCCGCGGGCGCGGCTTGCCGTCGTCGAGGATGACCGCGAGTCCGGCGATGACGACCAGCGCGATGAAGATGAGCTTCTTCATGGTGACCTCCCTCGTGGTTGCTGGGTCAATCCTCGCAGGGGCGCGCCCGCGGAGCCATCGACGCGCCTTACTGCCGGCTTTCACTTTCGTAAGGTTGAGGCGCGGCGGGTGCGGGATTCGTTGCCTCACCCCCTCCTCATCGCTCATCGAGTGTACGAGTTAGCCGATTTTCTCGTGAATATATGAGCATATGGACATGTATTATCTGCTGAAACATACGTACCGATGACGATTCTTGCTCGTGGTTGGCGGGTAACTCGTACACTCGGCGAAAGCGTGGGGCAAGGCGGCGGGTGAGAAGGGCCACGGGGCGAGAAGGGCCGCGACGCCCTGTTTCGGAGGGGATACGGCCGACCCGCCGCGCGGGTGCTCCGTCCGCGCCCTGTCGTAGAATGGGGCGCAGCCAAGATAGGAGGACCCATGCCCCTTACCAGAGAAGACGTCGCGGGCATCGCGGACTACGCGCGGATCGCGCTCACGCCCGAGGAGCTCGACGAGATGACCGCGTACATGAACGATGCCATCGACCTGCTCGAGCCCATCCGTCAGTACGACCTCGAGGGCGTCGAGCCCACGTTCCACCCCATCGGCGACCTCTCCAACGTGATGGCCGACGACGTGCCGGACACCGAGGTGCGCCACCTGAGCGTGGACGTGGCGCTCAGGAACGCCGGCGCGTCCCGCGACCGCAGCTTCCGCGTGCCGTCCATCCTCGGCGACCAGGGGGGTGACCGCTGATGGCCAACTTCGACCAGCTCTCCGCGCGTGAGATCGCGGCGGGCGTCGCAAACGGCGACTTCACCGCGACCGAGGTGGCCCGGGCGGCGCTTGACGCCGTGGAGGCCCGCGACGGCGAGGTCAAGGCGTTCCTGCAGGTCTCCGCTGACCTCGCGCTCGCGGCGGCCGAGAAGACCGACAAGGCCCGCGCGGCGGGCGAGAAGCTCGGTCCTCTCGCCGGCGTTCCCGTTGCCTTCAAGGACAACATGCACCTCGTGGGCACCCGCACCACCTGTGCCTCCAAGATGCTCGCCAACTACGAGTCCACGTTCACGGCCACCTGCGTCCAGCGCATGCTCGACGCCGGCGCCACGCCCGTGGGCAAGACCAACATGGACGAGTTCGCCTTTGGCAGCTCCACCGAGTCCTCGGCCTTCCACCCCACGGCCAACCCCTGGGACACCGCGCGCGTCCCGGGCGGCTCCTCGGGCGGCTCCGCTGCGGCCGTCGCCGCCGGCGAGGTCACGGTCTCCCTGGGCTCGGACACCGGCGGCTCCATCCGTCAGCCGGCCTCGCTCTGCGGCGTCGTGGGCCTCAAGCCCACCTACGGCGCGGTCAGCCGCTATGGCGTCGTGGCCTTTGGCTCCTCGCTCGACCAGGTGGGCCCCTTCGGCCGCCGCGTCGAGGACGTGGCCCTGGCCATGAACGCGCTCACCGCCGGTGGTCGCGATCCGTGGGACTCTACGAGCCAGCCGGTCGCCACCGATTTTCTCGCCCACCTGGACGACCCCATCGAGGGGCGCCGCGTGGGCATCGTGCCCGCCCTCATGGAGGCCGCCGGCCTCACGCAGGAGGTCTGCGACGCCGTCACCGCTGCCGGCCAGGCCCTCGCCGACCAGGGCGCCGAGCTCGTGGAGGTGGACCTTCCCAACATCGCCTCCGCCATCGCGGCCTACTACGTGATCGCGCCGTGCGAGGCCTTCTCCAACCTCGCGCGCTTCGACGGCGTACGCTACGGCTACCAGGAGCCCGGCCAGGCCACGCTTGCCGAGCAGACCTCGCTCTCCCGTGCGCACGGCTTTGGCGAGGAGGCCAAGCGCCGCCAGATGCTGGGCGCCTACCTCCTCTCCAGCGGCACCTACGACAAGTACTACTACCCGGCGCAGCAGGTCCGCACCCTCATCACGGCCGACTACGCCCGCGCCTACGAGCAGTGCGACGTCATCCTCATGCCGGCCGCGCCGCGCACGGCGTTCAAGTTCGGCGAGCTCAGCGACCCCACGCAGATGTACGCCTCCGACCTGTTCACGATCTCCAACAACATCGTCGGCAACGGCGGCGTCTCCGTGCCGCTGGGCCTGGGCGCGCAGAGCGGCCTGCCCGTCTCCGCGCAGCTCCAGGGCCCGGCCTTCGCCGACGCCACGCTGCTCACGTTTGCGCGCGCGATCGAGCGGTCCTTCTCGCCGTCCGACTCCGGGGCCCCCGTCGCGCCCGCGTTTGCCGGGAAGGGGGGTGAGCTCGCATGAAGAAGCTCGCCGAGGTCCTGCGCGACTGGGAGGCCGTGATCGGCCTCGAGGTCCACACCGAGCTCACCACGCTCGAGACCAAGATGTTCTGCAACTGCCGCCTCAGCCACGACGACGAGCCCAACACCAACGTCTGCCCCGTCTGCCTGGGCATGCCGGGGGCGCTGCCCGTCCCCAACGAGAAGGCCATCGAGTCGATCGTCATGGCGGGCCTGGCCACCAACTGCGAGATCCAGCGCCACTCCATGTTCTACCGGAAGCACTACTTCTACCCGGACATGGCCAAGAACTTCCAGACCACGCAGGGCCCCGTGGCGTTCTGCATGCACGGCCACCTGGACCTTGAGGTCAGCGGCGCCGGCGCCAAGGAGCGCCCGGATTCCACGGTCGAGAAGAACGACGACGGCTCCTACGTGGCGCCCATCCGGATCCTGCGCATCCACATGGAGGAGGACGCCGCCAAGATGGTGCACGTGGGCGGCGAGGAGGGCCGCATCACCGCGGCCACCGAGTCCCTCATCGACTACAACCGCTGCGGCACGCCGCTCATCGAGCTCGTCACCGAGCCCGACCTGCGCACGCCCGAGGAGGCGCGCCTCTTCATGGAGAAGCTGCGCCAGACGTTCCTCACGCTCGGCATTTCCGACTGCTCGCTCGAGAGCGGCTCGATGCGCTGCGACGGCAACATCTCGCTGCGCCGCCGCGGCACCACGGAGTTTGGCACCAAGACCGAGATGAAGAACATCAACTCCTTCAAGAGCCTGCACGACGCGCTGGAGTACGAGATCTGCCGCCAGGCCGAGGTGCTCGAGGAGGGTGGCATCGTCTACCAGGAGACGCGCCACTGGGAGCCGAGCCGGCGGCGCACCGTGGTCATGCGCGTCAAGGAGACCGCTGACGACTACCGCCTCTTCCCGGACCCGGACCTCGCGCCCTTCGACCTCACGGACGAGTTCATCGACCGCTGCCGCACGCGCATCCCGGAGCTGCCGGACGCCAAGCGCGACCGCTACATGGCCGACTTTGGCCTCAAGCGCGCGGACGCCGCCCAGCTCGCGGGCGACCCGACGGTCGCGGCCTTCTTCGAGGAGGCGCTCGCTGCGGCGGGCGCGGGCGAGAAGAACGTCAAGGCTGTGGAGACCGTGGCCAAGGTCATGGTGAACCTCGTCCCCAGCTACGACGCCCTCACGCCGGCGCAGGTCGCGAGCCTCTCGGGGCTTCTCGCCGAAGACGCGATCACGTTTGCGCAGGCACGCGAGGTGCTCGACGCCGTCAACGGCACCGGCGAGGACCCGGCCGCCTACGTGGACGCCCACGGGATGCGCCAGTCCACGGACACGGACGCGCTCGGCGCCATCGTGGACGAGGTGCTCGGCCGCTGTACCGACCAGGTCCAGCAGTACCGCGACGGCAACAAGAAGGTGCTCGGGTTCCTTGTGGGCCAGTGCATGAAGGCGGCCAAGGGCTCCGGCAACCCAAAGGCGTTCAACAAGATGCTCGCCGAGAAGCTCGAGGGGTAGACGCACCGGGAAACGGCGGCGCCCCACTTGGCACGCAGGACTGCGCTACGCGGAAGATCCTGCGTCGCCAAGTGGGGCGCCGCCGTTTCCCGGTGCGGCCTCTCGTTCGTCGCAAGGCGAACCGCCGGGATATGAGGTGGGGCGGAGGTTTTTCTCGCGAGGGGGCTCTTGCTGTTCGTGTTTTGTGGGATGCATGCGCAATCCCGGTTTTCGGGTTTCTGAGAATGCGCGTTATTCAGTTTCATATTTTGAATACGTAACGCGAGGAAAAGGGTAAAAATGAACAGGAAAACGAGTTTACGCGTGAAAAAACTCAAACTACATAACGCGTAGCTCGCAGTTTCTGTAAAACGAGTTTGCGCGTCCATGCCGCAGCTGCGCCAACCTGCTAGACTGCCGTCTTCAGGGGGCAGGTTCGCAAGAGGGGAGCGTGCGGTGGACGAGCAGATGGAGGCGGCGGTGGAGCCGGTCTCTGAGGTCGTGACGGAGGACGAGGCGGCGCGCGGGCAGAGGCTCTCCAAGAGGCGCATGGCCTACAGCTTCCCGCAGTTCTTTGGCCTGCTCAACGTGGGCCTCATCCTCACCGCTGTGGCGCTCGTGCTCTTTAAGACGCCCAACAACCTGGCCTTTGGCGGCACCACGGGCTTTGCCATCCTGCTTGCGACGGTGTTTCCCGCGCTGCCCGTCTCCGTGTACATGTGGATCCTGAACGCCGTGCTCGTGGGTCTGGGCCTGCTCTTCCTGGACCGCAAGGCGGTGCTCTGGAGCGCCTTCGCGTCCTTTGCGCTCTCGGGCTACACATCTCTCTTCGAGTGGCTCTTCCCCGTGACGTCCTCCATCACCGGCGACCTCTGGCTCGACGTCTGCTTTGCGGTGCTGCTGCCGGCCGTGGGCTCGGCCATCGTATTTGACATCGGGGCCTCCACCGGCGGCACGGACATCCTGGCCATGATCTTGCGCAAGCGCACGGACCTGGAGATCGGCAAGGCGCTCTTTGCGGTGGACGTGGCCGTGGTCGTGGCGGCCATCGGGCTCTACGGGCCGCGCGTGGGCCTCTACTGCGTGCTCGCGCTCATCGGCAAGACCTTCGTGGTGGACGGCTTCATCGAGTCCATTCGCCAGCGCAAGGTCTGCCAGGTCATCTGCTCGCACCCGCGCGAGGTGGAGGAGTTCATCGTCAAGGCGCTCGGCCGCACGGCCACGGTCACGCAGGGCTGGGGCGCCTACTCCGGCCGCCGCGTGACCATCCTCACGAGCGTGCTCTCGCGCCGCGAGGCCATGAAGCTGCGGCTCTTTGTCCGCGCGACGGACCCGGGCGCCTTCATCACCATCACGAGCAGCTCCGAGATCATCGGCCGCGGCTTCCGTGGGGTCAACTAGCTGGCGCGGCGTCGGGCGAGAAGCGCCTGCGCGAGCGCGTACCCGCCGGAAAAGCCGCCGATGGCAAGGCCAAGTCCCGGGGTGAGCGTAAGCTCGAGCCCCGCGACCCCACGTCCCACGGCCCAGGGATTGCCCTGCGCGACCGAGCGGACCACAAGGTAGAGCTGCCAGTTCATGACCGAGCAGAGGATGAGGACCGCGATGACGTCGGCCGCCACGAGCGCGCCCGCCACCGCGAGCTGCCAGGTGCGGCCCGTGTCCCGGAGGCCGAGCGCCGCGAGAGTGATGGCGGTCACGCACACGGCCACGTGCCCGATGCTGAGCGCCCACAGCAGGGCGGCAAGGCTCCCGCCGGAGACGCTCTGCAGGAAGGCGACGACCTGCGCGACGCGCTCCCCGACGAGTGGCATGCTTTGCAGTGACTCCGAGGCGGTGAGCAGCGCGTCCGCCAGCCTGCCCGCCGAGAGCGGCATGGTTGCGAGCGGGAGCTCCACGCCCACGACGGCCACGGTCCCAAAGAGCGCCAGCGCGCCGGCGACGATGCCCAGCACGCCTGACAGGGTCCTTGCGTTGCGCATCCCCATCATCTCCCGCCGTTCTTCTCGCCCAAGGGGGGTGTTCCGACTCCCTTCCAACCTAGGTCCAAGGGGTGGGCGCGATGGCGAGAATGACGGTGAACTTATATCCCGCACACATTCGTGGGTCTCTGCGGTGTCCTCGTAATGTGGCCACAAAGGGGTATATTGTAGCTACGTTGAGGGAGGCTGACATGACGGAGCTTTCTGCGGTGGGCGTCCGTGAGGCGAAGAACCGATTCAGCGAGCTGACCGCACAGGTCAACGAGCTGGGGTCAACGCTTGTGGTGCTCAAGAACAACAGGCCATGGGTCACCATCCACCCGGCCGATCCCGAGGCGGCCAGCCGCCGCGCGCGCCTCGAGCGCTTTCATGCGCTCACTGCCTCCATCGAGCAGGACGTCTCGCGTGAGCCGGCTTGGGAGGCGGACAAGAGCGACCGCGAGCTGCTCGACGAGGAGAGGGTGAGGCGCTTTGGCTAGGGTCGTGCTCGACACCAACATCATCCTCGACTACCTCAGCGCGACGCGCGAGAGGCACCACGATGCCGTCGACCTGCTTGAGGTGCTGCTCTCCTCGGAGGACAAGACGCCCGTGATCCTTGCGGCCGGCATCAAGGACGCCTATTACATCCTGTGTCGCCACTATCACGACGAGGCGCTCGTGCGGTCGCGGTTGGACGACTTCCGCGCGCTGATGGAGGTGGCGGAGCTTACGGGTCCCGTCCTGGACGCGGCCCTCGCGTCGGACGAGCCGGACCTCGAGGACGGCATCGTCCGCGCGACGGCGGAGCTTCTGGGTGCCGAGGCGATCGTCACGCGTGACGCGTCGGCCTATCGTGGGTCGCGTGTCCCCAGCATGGATGCCCGCGCGTACTGCGCCGCGCTCGAGTAGCGCCGCGAAAGCGAGCCGAGGACGCGCCGAAAGCGCCCGACCTACGCGTCCTTCTCGCCGGAGCGTGCCTCGTCGAGGTAGCTGTAGAGGGTGTACTTGGAGATGCCGAAGTACTTGCAGACCTTGGGACCGCTCTTGGTGATGAGGAAGGCACCGGTGTCGTTGAGGTAGCGGATCGCGCGGACCTTCTCCTCCTTGGTCATGAGGGCCACGGGCGTGCCCACGAGCTGCACGCTCTGCTCGATGAGGTCGTCCAGGAGGTCGGCCACGCTGCGCACGATGGGCTCGGGCTCGTGCGGGGCGCTGGGCTCCGTGCCCACGAGCTCCCCGATGAGGTCCCCGGCGGCGCGCAGCACCGTGATGTCAAAGTTGAGGGCAAAGATTCCCACGGCCCGCCCGCGCTCGTCCCGGATGAAGACGGTCGAGGACTTGAGGGTCTTGCCGTCCGCGGTCTTGGTGAGGTAGGCGGGGCGGTCCTCGAGCGTGTGCTCGCCGGCGTGCAGGGCCTCGAGCACCACGTGGCTCGGGCCGTCGCCCACCTTGCGTCCCGTGACGTGGCCGTTCTCTATGGCCACGATCGAGTGGCTGGGGTCCTTCGTCTCGAGGTCGTGCACCACGACCTCGCAGCCGCTGCCAAACTGCAGGGCGAGCGCGTGGGCGAGGCGTCGGTAGAAGTCGAGCTGTGCCTCCTGCATGAGACCTCCTTGGAAGCGGGGCGTATGATAGCCATACTACCTGATTGGCCTGAAATCTGACTTTTTGTTAGGTGTCAAAACTGTCCCTTCGGGGGGCCGTGCGGACCGGAGCGGGGGTTCTGACATGCCGTTATATCACCACGCAGATAACGGGGGAGGGGATGGTCGGCGGCACGCTCGACCGCTCACGCCCCACAACCTACCGTCTAACAGATTTTCTTGAAAGCAGACAATTTGTTAGCCGCGCCACGCAATACCATCGAAACATAGTTCGCAGCATCGTGGAGAGGACGATCATGGCGAAGACTGCCGCTGCGGGGCCCAAGGGTGCCTCCGCGAACCTGTTCAGGCGCGAGGGCATGCCGCCCGTGGGGGAGATGCTCCCCTGTGCGCTCCAGCACGTACTGGCCTCCTTTGCCGGCATCATCACGCCGGCGATCCTCATTGCCGCCACGTTTGACTTCACCACCCAGCAGCGCACCGACATCATCCAGGTGGCGCTCATTCTCTCGGCGATCGACACGGGCCTGCAGGCCTTTGCGCCGTTCCGCCGCATCGGCGGCAACCTGCCCATCGTCATGGGCGTCTCCTTTGCGTTCCTGCCGGCCCTCCAGGCCATGGGCGCCACGTTCTCCTTTGGGGCGCTGCTCGGAGGAGAGATCGTGGGAGGCATCGCGGCCATCCTCTTTGGCCTCTTCTACGGGAAGCTCAAGGCGTTCTTCCCGCCGGTCGTCACGGGCACGGTGATCTTTACCATCGGCGTCTCGCTCTACCCCACGGCCATCAAGTACATGGCCGGCGGCGAGGGCACCGCGCTCTGGGGCACCCCGCAGGCGTGGTGCGTGGCGCTCGTCACGTTTGCCGTGGTCTTTGGCCTCAACAACTTTGCCAAGGGCACCCTCAAGCTGGGCAGCGTGTTCTTTGGCATGATCGCCGGCATCATCGTGTCCGCGCCCTTTGGCATGCTCGACTTCTCCGCCGTGGGCTCCGCGGGCATCTTCGCGTTCCCCAAGATCATGCCGTACGCGCTCGAGTTCCACCCCGAGGTCTGCATCACCCTGGCCGTGGTCTACCCGATGGTGGCTATCCAGGTCATCGGCGACGTCTCCGCCGCCTGCCTCGGCTCCATGGACCGCATGCCCACCGAGCGCGAGCTCTCCGGCGCCATCGTCTCGCAGGGCTGCACCTCGATCGTCTCCGCCCTCATCGGCGGTCTGCCCACCTCGGCCCTTGGCCAGAACGTGGGCATCATCGTCTCCAACAAGGTCGTCAACAAGTGGGTCTTCGTGATCGTGGCGGCCGTCTTTGCCGCCGCCGGCCTGCTGCCGCAGCTCTCGGCGCTCCTCACGGCCATCCCGCAGCCCGTCATCGGTGGCGCCACGGTTGGCGTCTTTGGCACCATCACCATGAACGGCATCCGCATGTTCACCAAGGACGGCCTCACGCCGCGCACCACCACCATCGTGGGCACCTCCGTGGTCTTTGGCCTGGGCATCTGGATGGCCTCCGGGTGCCTTGGCGGCGAGGGCATGCCCTCCTGGGTGACCACCGTCATCGGCTCCAACGCCATTACTCCGGCCGCACTCATGGCCATCATCCTGAACCTCATCCTGCCCGTGGACCCGCCGCACGAGATTCGCCGCGCGGCGACCCGCGAGCAGGCCGTCGCCAAGGTCATGCCCGCCAGCAAGGAGTAGCCGGTCCCGGGCCTCGCGGCAAGGGCGGCAGGGTCCTTTGCCGCGAGGCCCGGCCAGAACGGCCTGACGTTCTTCTCGCGTTCTTCTCGCCAGCAAAAGATAGGAGGAGCAGATGCTGCTCGTCGCAAACGGTCGCGTCATCACGCGCGACGCTGACAACGCATACCTCGAGCACGGGGCCGTGGCCATCGACGGGGACACGATCGCTGAGGTGGGGCCCGAGGCCGCCCTTGTCGAGAAGTACCCGGACGCCGAGTACGTGGACGCCCACGGCGGCGTCATCATGCCGGGCCTCGTGAACTGCCACACCCACATCTACTCCGGCCTTGCCCGCGGCCTCTCCATCAAGGGCTGCAACCCCACCAACTTCCTCGAGAACCTCGAGCAGCAGTGGTGGAAGATCGACGACAACCTCACGCTCGACGGCACGCGCGCCTCGGCCTACGCCACGGTGCTCGACAGCCTGCGCGACGGCGTGACCACGATCTTCGACCACCACGCGAGCTTCTGCGAGATTCCGGGCTCGCTCTTTGCGATCAAGGACGTCTGCGAGGAGACGGGCATCCGCGCGTGCCTCTGCTACGAGACCTCCGACCGTCGCGGCCCCGAGAAGCGCGACCAGGCCATCGCCGAGAACGCCGAGTTCGCGCGGTGGGCCGCGAAGGCCCGGGCCGAGGGCAACTCCATGATCGCCGCGATGTTCGGCGGGCACGCCACCTTCACGCTCTCCGACGAGACGATGGATAAGATGGCCGAGGCCAACGCCGGCCTCACCGGCTTCCACATCCACGTCTGCGAGGGCATGAACGACGTCTGGGACAGCCGTCTCAACCGCGGCGGCATCTCGCCCGTGGAGCGCCTGCTGCAGCACAATCTTCTGGGCCCGCGCACGATGCTCGGCCACTGCATCCACGTCACGCCCGCCGAGATGGACATCATCCACGAGACCGGCACCCACATCGTCAACAACCCCGAGTCCAACATGGGCAACGCCGTGGGCTGCGCGCCGGTGCTCGAGTTCTTCCGCCGCGGCATTCCGGTGCACATGGGCACCGACGCCTACACGCACGACATGCTGGAGAGCCTCAAGGTCTTCCTCATCATCCAGCGCCACAACGCGGCCATGCCCAACGTGGGCTGGGTCGAGGCCATGACGATGCTCTTCCAGAATAACCCCGCCATGGCGAGCGAGTACTTCGGGCGCAAGATCGGCGTCCTGGCGCCCGGCGCTGCGGCCGACGTCATCGTGATGGACTACCCGGTCTTCACGCCCTTCTCGGACGAGAACGTCGACGGCCACATGCTCTTCGGCATGATGGGCAAGAACTGCCGCACCACCATCGTCAACGGCAAGGTACTCTACCGCGACCGCGAGTTCGTGGCCTTTGACGAGGAGCGCATCAACGCCTGGACCCTCGAGCAGAGCAAGTTGCTCTGGGGCACGCTGAACGAGCGCACGTACTAGACCGTCCTGCGCGGCGTGCAAAGGGGACAGTCACTTTTGCACGCGGAGGGGCGCGATCAATCGTGAGGACCGTGCAAAAGTGACTGTCCCCTTTGCACACGGAGAGGAGCAACAATGAGCGACGTCATGAGGCCGATGCCGTTTGCGCAGGTCATGGACTGGGTCCTGACCGAGCACGAGACGCAGGGGTCCATCTTCGGCGTGCGCAAGGCCTACGTCCACGAGGGCGGCGCCGAGCCGATCTTTGCCGAGAGGATCGAGACCCCCTTTGGCCCGGCCGCCGGCCCCAACACCCAGCTCGCGCAGAACATCGTGGCCTCCTACGTGGCGGGCTCGCGCTTCTTTGAGCTCAAGACCGTCCAGGTCATGGACGGCGAGGAGCTCTCCGCCTGCGTGAACAAGCCCTGCATCGTGGCCGAGGACGAGTGCTACAACTGCGAGTGGTCCACCGAGCTCACGGTGCCTGACGCCTTCGCGGAGTACGTCAAGGCCTGGTGGGCGTGCAAGCTCATCGCCCGCGAGTACGGCCTCGGCGATCCGGACGGCTTCGTCTTCAACATGTCCGTTGGCTACAGCCTCGAGGGCATCAAGTCCGAGAAGGTCGACCGCTACATCGAGGGCATGAAGGACGCCTCTGGGAGCGACGTCTGGGCCGAGTGCCGCGACTGGGCCCTCGCCAACCTCGACCGCTTTGACAACGTCGACGCCGACTTCGTGAACGCCGTCTCCCCGCAGGTCTCCACCTCCGTCACCGAGTCCACGCTCCACGGCTGCCCGCCCGACGAGATCGAGCGCATCGCCACCTACCTCATCACCGAGAAGGGCGTGAACACCTACATCAAGTGCAACCCGACGCTCCTGGGCTACGACTTTGCCCGCGCGCGCCTGAACGAGCTCGGCTTTGACTACATCGTCTTCGATGACACGCACTTCCGCGAGGACCTGCAGTGGGTCGACGCCGTGCCGATGTTCAACCGCCTCATCAAGCTCTGCGCCGAGAAGGGCCTCGCGTTTGGCGTCAAGCTCACCAACACCTTCCCGGTGGACGTGACCCGCGGCGAGCTGCCGAGCGAGGAGATGTACATGTCCGGCCGCTCGCTCTTCCCGCTCACGATCGAGCTGGCGCGCCGCATCGCCCGCCAGTTTGACGGCAAGCTGCGCATCTCCTACTCGGGAGGTGCCGATGCGCGCAACATCCGTGAGCTCTACGCGGCCGGCATCTGGCCGATCACCATGGCCACGAACGTCCTCAAGCCCGGTGGCTACGAGCGCTTCTTCCAGATCGCCGGTCTTCTCGCCGGCGAGAAGCGCGCGGAGGTCGTGGACGTCGACGCCGTGACCGAGCTTGCGGCCCGCGTGGCCTCCGGGCGCGACTACCAGAAGCCCATCAAGCCGGCCAAGTCGCACAAGATTGACGCCGAGCTCCCGCTCATGAGCTGCTTCACCGCGCCGTGCCGTACCGGCTGTCCCATCCAGCAGGACATCCCGGCCTACCTCTCCCGCGTGGACGAGGGCAAGTTCGCCGAGGCGCTGCGGATTATCGTGGAGCGCAACGCCCTGCCGCACATCACCGGCAACCTCTGCCCGCACCCCTGTGGCGCCAAGTGCGAGCGCGCCTTCTACGAGCCCGAGGGCGCGCGCATCCGCGAGCACAAGCTTGCCGCGGCGCGCGGCGGCTTCGACGAGGTCGTGAAGGCGCTGCGGGCCGCCGGTCCTTCTCAGCTGGCTTCTGCGGCCGATAAGAACGTGGCGGTCGTGGGCGGCGGCCCGGCGGGTCTGGCCACGGCGTTCTTCCTCACGCGCGCGGGCGCGCGCGTTACCATCATCGAGCGCACCGACAAGCTCGGTGGCGTGGCGCGCCACGTCATCCCCGAGTTCCGCATCTCTCACGACGACATCGACAAGGACGTGGCGCTCTGCCTCGCCTTTGGCGCGCAGGTCCAGATGGGGCGTGAGGTCACGAGCGTGGCCGAGCTCTTCGACGAGGGCTTCACCGACGTCGTGGTGGCCACGGGCGCGTGGGCGCCGGGCAAGGTGGGCCTCAAGGCCGGCGAGGAGATCGACGTCCTGGAGTTCCTCGAGGCCGCCAAGTCCGGCGAGCCGATGGAGCTGGGCACGGACGCCGTGATCGTGGGCGCCGGCAACACCGCCATGGACGCCGCGCGCGTGGCCAAGCGCGCCGAGGGCGTTGAGAACGTGCGCATCGTCTACCGCCGCACCAAGAAGGAGATGCCGGCGGACGAGGAGGAGCTGCAGCTGGCCCTCGAGGAGGGCGTGGAGCTCTGCGAGCTTCTCGCCCCGATCGGCGTGGCCGACGGCCAGCTGGCCTGCGAGGTCATGCGCCTCGGAGAGCCGGACGAGTCGGGCCGTCGCCGTCCCGAGCCCACGGGCGACACCGTGGACGTTCCGGCAACGGCCGTGATATGCGCCGTGGGCGAGCAGATCGAGCGCGGGCTCTACGAGGGCGCGGGCGTCGAGGTCGACCGTCGGGGACGCCCGGCCGGCACCGCCACCGGCGTGGACCACGTCTGGGCCGCCGGCGACTGCCGCCGCGGGCCGGCCACCTTCGTGGAGGCCATCGCCGACGCGCAGGCCGTCGCCCGCGACCTGGCCGGCGTCGACTTCAACGCCTATGCCGCCCAGAACGTCCGCGCAGACAAGTACGACGCCATCATGGGCCGCAAGGGCGACATCTGCCTCGACGTGGCCGGCTGCACCACGAGCCGTTGCCTGGGCTGCGCCACCGTCTGCGAGGTCTGCTGCGACGTCTGCCCCAACCGCGCCAACGTGGCCGTGCACGTGCCGGGCCTCGCGCAGGAGCAGGTCGTCCACGTGGACGGCATGTGCAACGAGTGCGGCAACTGCGCCGTCTTCTGCCCGTGGAGCGGCCGTCCGTACAAGGACAAGCTCACGCTCTTCTGGAGCGCCGAGGACATGGACGCGAGCGAGAACCGCGGGTTCCTGCCCGTCGAGGGCGGCTTCCGCGTGCGCCTGGCCGGCTCCGACGGCGTCTACGACGTGAACGACGCCGCCTGCGGCCTGCCCGAGGACGTGCGCCTCACGATCTGCGCCGTCCGCGACAGCTACGCCTATCTGCTGAAGTAACCAAGCCGCAGCGTGCAAAGGGGACAGTCACTTTTGCACGCCGCGCATGAACTCGCCGGGTTCGGAATCTGGGTGCGTGCAAAAGTGACTGTCCCCTTTGCACGCCGGAGGGGAGAGACATGGACGACGAGCTCAAGCGCATCTGGGTCGCCGACGAGGGCTGCATAGGCTGCCACCTCTGCGAGCGCGCGTGCCCCACCGGCGCCATGCGCGTGGAGGACAAGCAGGCCCGCATCGACTACGCGCTCTGCATCGCGTGCGGCATGTGCGCCACCAAGTGCCGCAAGGGCGTCATCCACGACACGCTGGGCATCTACGCCCCGGCCCAGTAGGGGAGGAGACCATGGCAGCTGGCACCGCCGTCAAGGCACCCGCCGAGTACCGCTTCACCGTCAACGGCGAGGAGCAGGTCGTTACCACCGACAAGCCGCTCCTGCGCTACCTGCGCGACGAGCTTCATCTCACCTCCGTCAAGGACGGCTGCTCCGAGGGCGCGTGCGGCACCTGCACCGTGCTCGTGGACGACCGCGCCACCAAGGCGTGCGTCCTCACCACGCGCCTGGCCAACGGTCGCGACATCGTGACCGTGGAGGGCCTGCCCCACGAGGAGCAGGAGGCCTTCGTCTACGCCTTCGGCGCCGTGGGAGCCGTCCAGTGCGGATTTTGCATCCCCGGCATGGTCATGGCGGGCGCGGCCCTCGTCCACAAGGTACCCGACCCCACCGAGGACCAGGTCAAGGTGGCCATCCGCGGCAACGTCTGCCGCTGCACCGGCTACAAGAAGATCATCGAGGGCATCCTGCTCGCCGCCGCCATCCTGCGTGGTGACGCCCAGATCGACCCCGAGCTCGAGCGCGGCGACGACTATGGCGTGGGCAAGCGCGCCTTCCGCGTGGACGTGCGCCGCAAGGTCCTTGGTTACGGCAAGTACCCCGACGACATCGACGAGCGCGACTTCCCCGACCTCACCTACGCCAGCGCCGTGCGCTCCAAGTACCCGCGCGCCCGCGTGGTCAAGATCGACGCCGAGAAGGCCCGTGCCATGCCGGGCGTCCTCGCCGTGCTCACGGCCGCCGACGTGCCCGTGAACGCCGTCGGCCACCTGCTCTACGACTGGGACGTCATGACGGCCGAGGGCGACATCACCCACTGCGTGGGCGACGCGATTGCCCTGGTGGTGGCCGAGGACGCGGCCACGCTCGAGAAGGCAAAGCGTGCCGTCAAGGTGGAGTACGAGGTCCTCGAGCCCGTGCGCTCCATCGAGGAGGCCCGCGCCGAGGGCGCGCCCGTGCTCCACAAGCCCTACCTCGCCTTTGGCAATTGGGTCACGCCAACCAACAACATCTGCCAGCAGCGCCACGTGGTCCGCGGCGACGCGGCCGCCGCGCTTGCCGGCGCTGCGCACAAGGTGACGCGCACCTTCAAGACGCCGTTCACCGAGCACGCGTTTCTCGAGCCCGAGTGCGCCGTTGCCTTCCCGTACAAGGGCGGCGTCAAGGTGTGCTCGTCCGACCAGGGCGCCTATGACTCCCGCAAGGAGATCGCCCACATGCTGGGCTGGGATGCCACGCCCGAGAAGGTCGTCGTGGAGACCATGCTCGTGGGCGGCGGCTTTGGCGGCAAGGAGGACGTCTCCGTGCAGCACCTGGCCGCGCTCGCCGCGCTCGCGGTGAACCGTCCCGTCAAGGTGCGCCTCACGCGCCAGGAGTCCATCAACTTCCACCCCAAGCGCCACTACATGGAGGGCACGTTCACCCTCGGCTGCGACGAGGACGGCACCTTCGTGGGTCTGGACTGCGAGATCAACTTCGACACCGGCGCGTATGCGTCGCTCTGCGGCCCGGTCCTCGAGCGCGCCTGCACGCACTCCGTGGGCCCGTACTGCTACCAGAACACGGACATCCGCGGCTACGGCTGGTACACCAACAACCCGCCCGCCGGCGCGTTCCGTGGCTTCGGCGTCTGCCAGAGCGAGTTTGCGCTGGAGAGCCTCATCGACCTTCTCGCCGACGAGGTGGGCATCTCTCCGTGGGAGATCCGGTACAGGAACGCCATCGAGCCGGGCAAGGTCCTGCCCAACGGCCAGATCGCCGACCGCTCCACCGCCCTCAAGGAGACCCTGCTCGCGGTCAAGGACGTCTACGAGGCGCACCCCGGCCACGCCGGCCTCGCGTGCGCGATGAAGAACGCGGGCGTGGGCGTGGGTCTGCCCGACGCCGGCCGCTGCAAGATCCGCGTGGAGGACGGCCGTGCCGTGGTCTACTCCGCCACCTCCGACATCGGCCAGGGCTGCAACACCGTCTTCCTGCAGGACGTCGCCGAGGCCACGGGCCTGCCGCTCGCGAACATCGTGAACGGCGAGTGCTCCACCGAGAGCGCGCCCGACTCCGGCACCACCTCGGGATCGCGCCAGACCCTCATCACCGGCGAGGCCGTGCGTGGCGCGGCGTTCCTGCTGCGCGACGCCATGCTCGCGGTGGAGGAGGGGACCGAGACCGGCACCGAGCCCGTGGTGGCCCACGGCGACGGCTTTGTGGTGGAGTACGCCGACGGCACACCCTACGTGGGCCCGGGCGCCGGCTACCACGCGGCCGATCCCGTGGCGGCACTGGCTGCCCTCGAGGGCCGCGAGTTCTCCTACGAGTACCTCGAGAAGACCGACAAGCTCGGCGCGGACGTGCCCAACCCCAAGAGCCACGTGGCCTACGGCTACGCCACGCACGTCGTGATCCTGGACGACGACGGCCGCGTGACCGAGGTCCACGCCGCGCACGACTCCGGCAAGGTGGTGAACCCCATCGCCATCCAGGGTCAGATCGAGGGCGGCGTGCTCATGGGCATGGGCTACGCGCTCACCGAGCGCTTTGACCTCAAGGACTGCGTCCCGCAGGTGAAGTTTGGCACGCTGGGTCTCTTCCGTGCGCCGGACATCCCCTACATCAACGCCATCTACGTCGAGAAGGACGAGCTGCTGGACGTGGGCTACGGCGCCAAGGGCATCGGCGAGATCGCCACGATCCCCACCGCACCCGCGGTCCAGAACGCCTACCGTGCCCTCACCGGCGAGCTCCAGACCGAGCTCCCGCTGCGTCACACGTACTACTCGCGCGAGAAGTAGCTCCGCTTCCTCGCACATCCCTTGCAGAGGGCCCGCCGGTATGCCATGCCCGGCGGGCTCTCGTTCTTCTCGGCTCCTCGCTTGCCCGGCCGCCCGCCCGCCTGAGCATCCATCGCGTCAAAACGGACAAAAGGCCGAGAAAACCGCCCGATTCTGTCCGTTCTAACGCGATGGATGCCAGGCGCCCCGTTTTTCTCGCTGTTGGGCGTGCTCGCGCCCGTCGCTCGTTCCATCCCGTGCCTCGAGTCTGCTCTCGCGGAGCCTGCTCCTTGCGGCTCCGTTCGCCGGACGTGCGGCGTCGGCATGTGCGGCATTTTTCTCGTTCATTACCGCCTCGAGCGGTGCTTGGGCAAGATTCGTGAGACTCCCGCCGATCTCCTCGACAAACTCGAGCATCGAGAGCGCGCCTTGTGGCAGAGAGTCCAGGGTGGCTTTTGTTTCCGATTATTCTTCTTGGATGAAAGAGGATTCAGGTTGGAGGCCGCTTCATTTCCAAGCTTACCGTACATCACAATTCGCGAAACGATTGTCCGTATAAAGCAATACAGCACTGAATGTGATAATATCACATTCAGTGCTGTATTGAGGAGGGATACAGATGCTGCTGAACTTCACTCTGAGCAATTGGATGTCCTATCGTGATGAAGCTTCCCTCAGTATGATTTCCTCGCTTGAGCGGCAGCATGGGGAGACTCGCTCGGAGCTTCCGGGCTTTCGGAGCAAGAAGATCCTCCCAGTTGCTGCCGTGTACGGCGGCAACTCTTCCGGAAAGACTGCCCTCTTCAAGGGGCTCGCTGCGCTTCGCGAGATGGTCCTTACTGATCCTGGGGTGGACGGTCTGCTTCCCATTCGGCCTTTCATGCTTGACTCTCAGTCTTCGATGAGTCCGACGATGTTCGACATCACTTTCCTTGCCGGGAGGACGACGTATCGACTTGTGGTTGAAGCTACACGCTTCTCCGTCTCCTATGAATGCCTTGAGATAGTCAAAGAAGGCCAATCGATAGACGTTTATGAGCGCGACGCATCTCGCGATGAGCGTTTCCAGCTCAACAGAGAGCTTTTCAGCGACCCCGATCACGTACTGTACGCCGCAAAGAGCACTCGAAGTAATCAGGTTTTTCTCGGGGCGGGATTCTCCCAAAACATTGATGAGTTAAGAGAGCCTTTTGGGTGGTTTGCCGAGACTCTCGAGCTGGTGGGTGTTGAGTCGCAGGCCTGGTCGTTTGCCACGGCAGCGACCGACCGCGAGGACTTCCTCCGATATGCGGGTGAGGCGCTCTCGCGAATGGACACGGGGATATGTGGCTTGGTTGGAGAACGGGTTGAAGTTGATGCCCTCCCACCCGACGCTCGTCTGCTCAAGAGGGCATCGGAGCTCAAGGAGGATGAGACTATCACCGTCGTTGTCGACAGGGCTCCCGGCGACTACGGGTTCGAGATGCTCTCGGTTCGCGGCGGCGATTCCCGGCCGGATGTCCAGAGGCTTAGAACACTTCATCGTGGCCCCGACGGCGAGGAGCACTCTTTTGGACTAAGCGCGGAGTCCTCCGGAACCCAGAGGCTCATGGGCCTACTCCCCATGCTGTTCGACCTCTCTGGCGAGAGTGGTTCACACGGCTCAAAGGTTTTTGTGGTGGACGAGCTTGACCGCTGCTTTCACACCATGCTCACCTCCCGTCTCATAGAGGACTTTCTCGCGACGTGCGGGCCCGACAAGCGAAAGCAGCTCCTCTTTACGACACACGACCTTCTTCTCATGGACCAGTCGCTCATGCGCAGGGACGAGATGTACATCGCCCAGCGAGGGTCAGATGGGCGGTCCCAGATTGTTGCCCTGAGCGACTTCGAGGGGATTCGCTTTGACAAGGACCTGATCAAGAGCTACCTCGAGGGGCGCTTCGGCGGTATCCCGATGCTGGGTGAGGTGTCCGACCATGGGTAAGAGGAAGAACAATACGCTGGTAAGGCAGACGGGGCGGCGTGCCTATCGCCCCGTCTGCTGGGTCTCAGCCGAGGGTGCCACCGAGCGAGACTACTTCCGTATGGCGGTTTTCAAGGATGCCCGTGCCTCCGTGAAGTATCCGAAAAACGTCCATCCTTCAAGGAGAAATCCCGCAGCGGTTCTCAAGAGACTCCAGAAGGAAATCGGGTCCGAGGAGCTTAGGGATGGAGATGAGGCGTGGGTTGTCGTGGACGTAGATGACTACGAGGGCGAGCTCGGTGATCTTCTCGAGTGGTGTGACAGTCATCCGGGTTTCCACCTCGCAGTGAGCAATCCAAAGTTCGAGCTGTTCCTCGTCATGCATTTTGAGAAAGCCAACGGATGCACGACAGCGGCAAAGGTCGACGCTGCCCTTAAACGTCACATGCCCGGGTACGATAAGCGCCTGACTCCGACGCAGTTCTCGCTCGAAGACGTGAGGGGTGCGATAGCAAACGCGAGAGAGAAGCGCGTTGCCCGTGCGGATGAGTTACCCGGGCCCGGGATGACGGATGCGTTCAAGCTGGCGGAGAGTTTGCTAGGAGTGTAGGTTGATTGCGAGAAGCCTTCTTGATGGGTTTACGGAGAAGCTTGAATTTGAGACCGTGTGGCAGCTCAAGCTTTACGACGGTGAGGTGTATCACTACTCCTCACTGGGGAACGTCAATCCCATCCTCCTGGACGAAGAAGGCCTATGCCTCTGGGCGAGCAGAATTGACTGTTTGAACGACGCTTCCGAGGGGACGCTGCCCGTAATTCGGTTCGCCCAGGCCTGCGACGAGCTTAAGGCCGCTGGGAGAATTGACGAGAGTTTCTACGAATTGATCAGAGATGTTCGTCCCAACCGCACCGGGCTTATCCTCTATACGGCAAGCGGAAAGACTCGTCCGGTGAGAGATGAGTTCAAGACGTACGTCACCTCTTTTTCTGAGGACCCTGACGCGCTGGCAATGTGGAACTACTATTCCAAGGGCAACCGATATGAGGGGATGAATATAGGAGTCTCTTCTCGCGACTTGCTGAATTCTCTCAGCTCACGCCAAAACCAAGACGGAACCATGATGGCGCTCATGGTGAAGGTGATATATGACGAAAGAGAGCAGCTTGAGCTAATCGAGAGGGCACTCCTCGATTTGTATGAGAACTACGAACAGGGCTATGGGGGACACGTTAGATATCACATCGGAACGTTACTCAGTAATCTGAAGCCTGTCTTTAAGTACGCCTGCTTTTCCCACGAGAAGGAGGTGCGCTTGTTCGTCAACGTGTACAACAAGCTTGAATCTGAGGTGCGTGTTGAGTACAGAACCTGTGCCGGATACGTGGTTCCCTATGTCTCCCTCAACTTTGACAGGGCTGTTGTTTCTCGGATAACGCTTGGACCGAGTCTTGGAAGCGATGATCAGAAGGCTGTGCAGAAAAAGGTCGTTGAGGAGATGCTGAAGAGCTGTGGCTATCGAGCCGCGGTTGAGCAGTCGAACATTCCCGTGAGATACTGAGTTACACACGAACGATGTTTTCACAGAGTATATCGAGTGGCCTTGACCTCAGAATATATTTAAAGTTTCTTAGGAGCTCGAGGGTGCAGCATCGGCATTCAGGCGAGAAGAGCGACGGTTTGATGCTGCGTAGCCGACCCGTGCACCGCGCCAATTCCCCACGTGCCAGATGAACCATGCCGACAAACGCTGTTGGTAAGGACGGCTAGCTGCATTCACGCAGAAACTATAGGAATACGTTGGTGTCGAGCGCAACTTTACGCCGGCTCATGGTAGGGCTCCATCCTCTTGAGCTCGAGCGTCGCTCTGTCGAGGATGAGCGTCTTATAGGTGCGCAGTGACTTTGGGCTTGTAGTGAGTCCTGCAAGGGCCGTTGCCGGAAGGTCGCTTCCGAGGACGTAACCAACAACGACGCGCCAGCTGGTTTCGTCCTCGCTCAACTCGATGCCCTCAAGAGCTGCGTACCTGGCCTCCGGGATGAGCTCCACGAGAATCTCAACCGCTCTCTTTGCTGCTGCCTGCGCCGACGAGACGTCCATGACGAGTCCTCCAACCATGTCGTTCCTTTCTCTTCAAGTGTAGCGCGCTCGCGTTCAAGCTCTTGAGGTAGTTCCTCATGAAGCCTCCGTGCCTCCATTGAGGGGTAAGACCCTAGCACGGAGGCGGTAGGCCTTGTCTTGCAGTTGTCTTCCACGTAGCTGCGTTCCCAGCTCAAGACAGTTGAGAAGGACATATGGTTCGAATCTCTATCGACAGACGGTCGGGTTTCGTGTGTCACCGGTAGACAAGTTGCCTTGGGTGCAAATCGTTGCGTCGCGCGTCCGCACAATGGGTGTCGGGGACAGCGAACGGCATAGTCGCCGTCAAAACGGCTTGCTGGAAGAAGCACTTGTGGACAACGAGGGCCAGGCGTTCGCGACGCTCGCGACTTTACCGCCAAATCTTTACCGCCAGTGGCGGTAAAACCCTATCGGAGCGTGGAGGACAAGATTATTCTGGCGTGAATAATTCTGCGGAGAATAATCTTGCGGCCGAGAAGGGCGCGGCGCTTCAAGCGTAGCCCGACAATCAACGCTCCCGTCACGCTACGGAAACACAGGTAGGGCAAAGTTACCCTTTGTGTAGCTGAAACTGCCCGCGCCCCGTCGAGAGGCCCTCCATGTTCGACTTCCTCATGTCCGCCATCACCGCCCTGAACGACAACGTGCTGTGGGGCGTCCCCATGGTCGTGCTGATGCTCGGGACCGGCGTGTTCCTGCTCTTCGTCATCAAGGGCGTCGTGTTCTCACGCTTCAACGTGGTGATGCGCTACACCACCAAGACGCTCTTCCAGCGCGCTGACCCGTCGGAGGCGGGGGAGGGCACCATCTCGCCCTTCCAGGCGGTGTGCACCGCGCTCGCCGCGACGCTCGGCACCGGCAACATCGTGGGTGTGGCGCTCGCTGTGGCCACGGGCGGCCCGGGGTCGATCTTCTGGCTGTGGCTCTCCGCGCTGGCTGGCATGGTCATCAAGTTCTGCGAGGTCACGCTCTCGGTGGCCTACCGCACGCGCAACGAGCGCGGCGAGATCGTGGGTGGCCCCATGTACTACATCTCCCGTGGCCTGGGCAAGACCTGGCTCGCGATGCTGTTCGCCGCCTTCGGCTTCCTAGCGTCCTTCGGCATCGGCGCGAGCGTGCAGGCCAACTCGCTCGCCGGCAGCGTGAACGCCACCTTCGGGGTGCCGCTGCCCGTCATCGGCGCCGTCGTGGCGCTGCTCGCGGGGCTCGTCCTCATCGGCGGCATCACCCGCATTGCCCAGATCACCGAGAAGCTCGTGCCCTTCGCGGCCATCTTCTACCTGCTTGGCGCCGCGGCGGTGCTCGTGGTCAACGCCGGTGAGATCCCCGCCGCGATAGCCCAGATCTTCCGCGACGCCTTCACCGGCACCGCAGCCACGGGCGGCTTTTTGGGCGCCACGGTCATGTACGCGTGCCGCGTGGGCATGTCGCGCGGCGTGTTCACCCACGAGGCGGGCATGGGCTCGGCACCCATCGCGCACGCCTCCGCCGACACCGATCACCCCGCCCGCCAGGGCCTGTGGGGCACCTTCGAGGTGTTCTTCGACACCATCGTCATGTGCACGATCACGGGCCTCGTGATCATCACCTCAGGGCTGTGGCACGCCGACCCCATGATGTCCGAGGGCGCCATGAGCTCGGCGGCCTTTGGGCAGAGCATCCCCGGCGGCCAGTACATCGTGACCGTGGGCCTCATGCTCTTCGCGTTTGCCACGCTCATCGCGTGGTACTACTACGGCGAGAAGTGCGTGGAGTACCTCTTCCGCAAGAGCCGCGCGCGACGCGCCTCCGTGCGCGTCTATCAGGTTGCCTACGTCGCCATGGTGTTCGCGGGCTGCGTGACCAACCTCGACGTGGTGTGGGAGTTCGCCGACTGCTTCAACGGCCTCATGGCGATTCCGAACCTCATCGCGCTGATCGCGCTCTCGCCCGTGATCCGGCGGCTTGCGGCGGACTTCTTCCGCGATCCCGACCGCCGACGCCCGCGCGACACGGACTACAGCGGGATGCTGTCGTTCAGGGACAAGTAGTGCGCTCCTGACGTTCGTTCTGCGACAATGGGGCTACAATCCCCCTCGCGCGGGAGGTGCCCCATGACGTTTGCCACCGCTCCGGTTTTGCGCCGCAGGCTCGTCTTGCTCGTTCTTCTCGCCATAGTGACCGTTCTTGCCCTCGGGAGTTGCAGCAACCTGGGGGAGTTCGACGAAGAGGGCGTTGCCAGGCAGGCGGAGCAGTATTACGCCGAGAAGTACGGTGACAACGCCCACGTGGCCGACGTCTGGGAGGACCGGTCGTACGCCCTGTTTGGCTACCAGTCGTCCGGTCGGGCGTTCTGCACCATGAGCGACGGTCAGACGGTGCTCGTGGACTTCGAGGACGGCGTCGTTGGCGACAACCGGCAGCAGGACGAGGTCACGGCAGCCTACGAGCAGCGCTTCCGCGAGGAGCTCGAGGGCTGCTGCGAGCGCCTGGGGGACGCGGGCTGCGACGTTGCATCCGTGACTGTGAACGGCGTCCCGCTTGAGGAGGACGGCTTCTTTGAGGGGTGCATCTCGACGTACTACTGGCCGGAGGATCCAGCTGGCGAGAAGAACGGCGAGGCCGAGACGACCGTGGAGCAGAGCGCGTCGTTCTTCTACGCGCGCTACACGGGCGACGACAGCTTTTTCGAGCAGGAGGCCTCGCGCGTCAGCCTGGGCGTGCCGTACGTTGAGATTGAGCTCTCCGGTGCGGACGCGGACTACGCGGACGGCTTCCCGACGGACGTCCCCGAGACGCCCGCGTGGGTGGCGCCCATCGAGGGGGCGTGCCGCGCGCTGCTTCCTCTGACGGACGGGGACGCGGAGACGCGGGTGGTCGTCTACCAGGCCGGGTGTCGCGATGGGGTGCCCGAAGACACCGACGCCGCCGTTCTCAGCGACGCGGAGAACGGCAAGCTCGGTGAGCTCAGCCCCTTTGACAATAGTGATACGGGTGCCGATGACATTGGCAGCTGGCTCATCGTGGAGTGGTTCCCCGTGGGCAAGGGCGTTTACGTCACCTCCGATGAGTGCGGCGTGCGTCTGCGCACGAGTGATGTGGAGCTGGAGACCGTGGAGAGTCCCGTCTCGCTGGAGGAACTCCAGGAGAGTGGGAGCCTCGAGCGCTTTGACGAGCGCGAGTTCGCACCGGGGGCCTTTGAGGCCTATAGCCTAGCGGTGGCCCCAGACCTCTTTGCGCGTCTGCCGGAAAGCGTGCGGGACAAAGGTTGGTTTGACATCGGGTTGGCGTATGACAGCCAGGACCCGCAGACGGGCCTTGCGGAGCTGGGCGTCACGCCGGGCGGCCTTGCGCCCACGCTCTATCGGGTCGAGAAGAACCCCGCCGCCGAGGACACGCCGCCCTACGAGGTGATCGCGATGCGCGCGGAGACGCTGACAAACGGCTTCCAGTACAGCGAGCCCGAGCTGTTTGCGGACGAGCCCACGCTTCTCGTGCGAATGTAGGTGGCGTATCGAGTCAATTGCCGCGAAAGCAGGAGCCTCTCCGGTCCCATCACACCGTCAAGGAGGCAATGGCCGCGCTCGATGAGGAGTGGCCGCTAGGACTTTGAGTGTCGGTAGTGATTGATGGCTCGGCTAAGCGCACTGCTCGAAGACGCAGTCGTTGTGGTAGTGGATGAAGTCGAGGCTCGGCCAGGTCGACTCGTCGCTGCCCGGCAGGGCGATCTTCCTCCCGTCGAAGGCGTAGAGCCACAGGTCGTTCGTGGGCGTGTGCGGCACGCGCGAGGAGACCACGACGCGGTAGCGGTCGTCAAGCGTGATGAGGCCGCGGTCAAAGGCGCGGTCGTGCAGCGCGTTGAGCAGGAGGCCGTTCGACGACATGAGGCGCTCGCTCGGTGTGGCCGCTGCCCACGGCTTGATGTGGCTCGCCGTGAGCAAGTTGAGCCGATGTGCGATTGTGCAGCGTGCCCTCGTGTAACGCGGCGGGCGTGAATCTGAACAGGCAAACTGACATGTGGCAGGAGCGTACTGAGGAGTACCACCTGGAGAAGGCGTGTGCCTTCAACGAACGGCTTGAACCCGAGTGTATGAATGCTGAGGGAAATCCGGAGATTGGCAGCATGTGGGCACGAGAAGGACCAAATCCGGCAGAGGGGCAATCACCTCTGCCGGAAGTGCGGACCAAGCGGCTCGGGGGAGAAAAAGTTAGAAACCGTCATCTCCGGAATAGTACATCTCGGACAGGTGCTCATTGGCACATTGGGCGCATAGAATGCTCCCCGTCTTGTCCCATACGAACTGGAGGTCGGCATCCATGTACCTCGGGTCGTCATATGCCAGTGAGCTCTTGGCTTGAAAGTAGTCGAACGAGGATCCGCACTGCTCACAGGTCTCCATATAAACTCCGGGCTCTTCCGCCTCCATCGCGTTGCGTGCGCATTCAAAGCAGAGCGGTTCACTCAGATGATCGTAGTTGAGACCGAAGTACTTGCTAGAGAACTGATACTCAGCCTCGTCCCTGTCAAACTTCTCCCCACATCTTGGACACCTTGCCATTTCTTCTCCCATCTCTCGGAGGAACGTTAATTTGAGTATCCCCATTCGGAGCTTCTGGGACTTATTGGAATCGGTGAGGCGACAGAGAAGGGCACTGCTGATTTAGGAGCCGCTGTAGCTGGTGGAGTCCAAGAGCTTGGCAATGCCATTGGCAGAGTTGGTCTCACGAAGACTGCGGATTCGCTTCCGTTCAAACTGCCGTTTGGGAAGTACTGGGAAGAATAATCCCAGAGATTGGAGAGACTCTTCTCCTCAGGATGGGGTTGTAGATTCTGGTTCGCTTCATTAACTCGCTGCTGTCTCGCAGTGCTCCTGGCTGGCAAACAATTGGCGGTAGTTTCTGCAAGCGAAAGAAGCTGCGAAAGCAGTAATCAGCTGGTGAGAAAAATGCCTTCAAGGCAATATGTCTTGAAGACCTGGCAATTGCGTCGTTAATAAAATCCGTTGGTCAGTATGTTCGATGCTTCATATTATATGAGGAGGAGACTTGTAGGTATAACGTGCTAAACTGCTATCTGGTCACGGCGAAGCTCGAACTTTGAATGTGACTTCGCATTCGCAAAAGAACTGTTTCTCACTGCGGGCATCTGTTTGATGGACTGATTGAATTAGTCTTATTATCGCCTGGACCGTCCGGAAGGAGCTTCGCCGTGGCCTCCCAAGAGATTAGTTTTACAAGTATCGCTACAAACGCTCAGCTTGCCGAATACTGCGGTGTTTCATGGGACGAGCTTAAAATGCTTGCGTATGCAAATAGGATTAAACGGTATACGGAGTGGCTTGTCCCCAAAAGGAACGGGGAAGGCTTTAGGCGGATCTCCTCGCCCATGGCAAACCTGAGAAGAGTGCAACGGGCGATTGCTAATGGCCTATCGGAATTCTATAGCCCTCTGAAATGCGTTTACGGATTTGTTTGTGAGCGCAACGTGGCCATGAATGCTTTGCAACACGCAAGAAAGAGGACGGTGCTCACCCTCGATCTCAAGGACTTCTTTCCTTCGATTTCGGCCCCACGTGTTCGCGGTCTCTTTATGAAGGCAATGGACTTTCCTCAAGATGTTGCAGACACACTTACAAACCTAGTCTGCTACGAGGGATCTTTGCCCCAAGGCGCGCCGACTTCTCCCGTAATAAGCAACATGATATGTTTCAAGATGGACCGAGCGCTGCTCAATTTTGCAGCAAATAGCGGTTTTACATACACAAGATATGCCGACGACCTTGTCTTCTCCAGTACCAGCGCATACTCGGCTCGAAAGATGGTAGATCAGGGGAAGAACGTTGTTGATGGAATCAATCGATTCATTATCGACACAATTGAATCTAACGGATTTGAAATTAACGAGCGGAAAGTCCATGTAGCTAACCGCGGGAGTCGACAGATAGTCAATGGCATAATAGTAAATCAAAAGTGCAATATACGAAGAAGTCAATACAGGGAGTTCAGGGCTCTTTTCCATAGGTGGATTAGGGAGGGCTGTTCTTCGGCGGCCGCTGCATACTTTGGGAACAAGAAAAACCATTGTTACAAGGCAAAGCTATGTGACGGAGACGAGTTGTGCGATGAGAAATCTTTTGTGAGGCACATTCGTGGGCGTCTCGACTATTTCTCAATGGTTGTGGGGGTAAATGGACACCCTACTGAGCCGATGGCAAAGTTGTGGACACTCTTTCATCAAGCAGCTCATGAACGTGTGCCGTACCTAACCTTTGAGAAATCAGCGGTCCAGCTTTCATACGTGTTTGATTCCAAAGAAAAGAACGATGCTGTCGCAGCGGAATCTAGCGGAGTAATTGTTCGGGATATTCTGCTAACGTGTGCTCATGGTCTGCCCGAAGAAAGTACCGATGCGAATGGGGATGCCGTTCCTATTGAAATTCGGACAGCATTCGACGAAAGGTTTTATATAAAGGCTTCCAGCTTTAGGAAATGCTCAGGTTTTGATTTTGCATTTGTTCTGCTTGACGCGAAGCTCGGCAACATGGGGGTTCGTTCGATTAATACAGCATATTTGCCTCAGGCAGGGGAAACAATATACGCCTCAGGTTATGCGGGTGGTAAAATGCCTTCGCACTGTGTGCAAGCTTCGGTGCTTCCCAACCGTTACGGCAATGGAAGTATTGTTGTCGACAGGGCGTTCATCAAGGGAATGAGCGGTGGGCCCGTGTTTAACACTCGGCACGAGGTGATTGGAATTGTTCTTAAGGGGAGTGACGAATCGAGCTACTCAAGAGACGGTGAATTCCTCCCTTTTTCGGCAATCGCAGATCTGGAGCCTTTCGCATTATTAAAAAAGTGATGGCTATGTCTGACCTCGATAGATATGCGAAAACGAAATGGCAAAGTAGTTGCAGCTGGGGCTATGTCATTCGAAAGCGCGAAGGCGTTGTAATGCCGCGAGGAAGGGCGCGCGCGAGAAGGCCGGGTCATGACGGCTACCGTCGGGGGTGATGAGGATCTGCTTGAAGGCATGGTTATGCAGTGCATACCTGAAAGACTCTTAATTCGCTGATTTGCTTTCATTGACGCGACTATATGTCGTGCGGTTTTCCCCGATATGATAGATACGTCTATAGACGATGAACCAGATAGGGGAGACTGAAGAGTGAGCAAAGGCGTCATCTACATCCTCACCAACCCTAGCTTCCCGCAATACGTGAAGATTGGTTACGCGAGCAACCTGCAGCGTAGGCTCCATGAGCTCAACCGCTCCGAGGCGCTTCCGTACGCGGTCCGGGCGTACGCGACCTATGACGTCGACCACAAGCTGACGGATAAGGCGCTTCACGAGCTCATTGACCAGCTGAATCCCGACCTACGTACCATCGAGACCTTCAATGGGAAGACCCGTACCAAGGAGTTCTTTGAGATGTCTCCCGAGGATGCCTATGCCATCCTTGAGGCCATCGCCCGCATCTCGGGAACGGGGGGCAGACTCCATCGCGTCACTCCCACTGGCGAACAGATTGAAGAGGAGCGCGAGGCGGAGGAGGCCCGCCAGGATACAGAGACGGGAAGGCGAACTCGCTTCCGCTTCTCTATGGTTGGCATCAAGCCTGGCGAGAAAGTCGTTTTCGCAAACGACCCGTCAAAAGTTGCGACCGTTGTTGACGATACGCGCGTCGAGTATGAAGGCGTAACTACTTCGCTCTCTGCGTTGGCTAAGGAGTTCCTAGACCACAATAGCGGGGTGCAGGGGCCGCTTCACTTTACCTACGAAGGGGAGCGTCTTTCTGATAGAAGACTTCGCATGGAGGGCGATAAGTGACCCATTCCATTGAGACTGGCTTTATAGAGTCCTTTGTCCAGCGCTATCCGCGGCGAATACTTGAGACGCTGCTCTGTGATCGCACGACGGGTAGGAATATTATCTGGGCCGATGGCGAGTACGAAGAGCTGGGCGATGGCTACGGCGGAGATGATGAGATCACCGTCGACCTCATTACGGGTGCCCGCTCAGGCGTCGTAAAGCCTCGCGTTGCCAAGGAGCTGGAGCGACAGTCTCTGCGTACAAAGAGCCGAGCAGAGGTGTTCACACCTTCGTGGCTTGTAAATAGGATGAACAACTACCTGGATACTGACTGGTTCGGCAGGACTGGCACATTCAACACGGAAGTTGAGTGTGGCTGGGAAACCAACCCTGGGCCCGTCGAGTTTCCGAAAGCTAGGGGCCGAGGCTGGCATGCCTATGTTGAGAGCACAAGACTCGAGATCACTTGCGGCGAGGCCCCATTTATCTGCTCGCGCTACGATGCTGCAACTGGTGACGAGATTCCCGTCTTCGACCGCATCGGAATCCTTGATCGTAAGCTGCGTATCGTGAGCGAGAACTGTAGGACGAGAAAGACATGGACGAAGTGGGCGCTCGCTGCTCTCAAGAGTACCTACGGCTACGAGTACCAGGGCGACAACCTACTCATTGCCCGAATCAATGTGCTTGAGACGATGACCGAGCACCTCTCTGCTAGGTGGGGAGAGAGCCTCTCTCAAGAGGAGATGGACGAGATCGCCTGGGTAGTCTCGTGGAACTTTTGGCAGATGGACGGGCTTACATGTTCACCACCCACAAACGCTGAGGGTGTTGTTGTGCAGTCTATACTGCCTGGCTTCGAGGCTCCAGAGCCAGAGCCCGTTCAGATGTCGCTCTTCGACGTCTTCGAGGGGTTTGTTGAAGAGCCGCCTGCCGACAAGGAGCCGCAGCAAACAATACCGCTTTGTATTATCTATGACTGGGAGAATGACGAGCCGTTTGAGTTCGCGGCCCTGAGAGGCAGGTCGATGCAGTCATGAAAAAGTTCTACGCCGTTATTGGCAATCCTCCGTACCAAGGAGAGAACGACAGCAACGGACGAAAGCCTCCGATTTACAACGACTTTATGGATGCAGCGTATCAGGTCGGTGAGATTGTTGAGCTCATTACGCCTGCCCGATTTCTGTTTAATGCTGGCCAGACTTCAACTCAGTGGAACGAAAAGATGCTCGGCGACAAACATCTTAAAGTTCTAGCGTACGAGCCTGATGCTTCAAAAATGTTTACAGGAACGGATATCAAGGGTGGAATAGCAATCACCCTTCACGATCAAGGTAGGGATTTCGGCCCTATCAAAGTGTTTACTATCTTTCCAGAACTGAACTCAATAATTAAAAGAGTAAATAAAACTGAGGGTAATGCTCCGAGATTGGATAGCTTGTTCGCTTCTCAGCGCTGCTATAAGTTCTCTGACGTTTTTTATGAAGAGCATGCTGACGACCCCGTTGTCAAGAAGGCACTGGAGAAGAGCCCGCGGATTAAAATAGTTTCTAGCCTAATGCAGAGGCTGCCCGACGTCTTTATTGACAAGAAAATTCCGGCTGATGATGAGGTTGTTTTTTTGGGCCGAATTGAAAACAGGCGTCAGACGAGATGTATAGCTCGTCGGTATCTGCAGCCTAATGAGTATCTTGATGCCTTCAAGCTCCTGATTCCTGAGGCGAATAACTCCGGTGTCTACGGAGAGGCCTTGGCTGACCCCCTTGTGAGCAAGCCCGGCGAGGGGACTTCGGATACGTTCTTGAATGTTGGCCCGTTTAAAACATCTCAAGAGGCAGAGTGTCTGCGGAAGTACTACAAGACGAAGTTCTTCAGGGCCTTGCTCGGAGCAAAGAAGGTGACACAACATAGTCCGTCTCAGGTTTGGAGGACGATTCCACTCCAAGACTTCACTTCGGCGTCTGACATCGATTGGTCCAAACCTATTCCAGAGATCGATCGGCAGCTCTATCGCAAGTATGGTCTCGATGACGATGAGATTGAGTTCATCGAGTCCCACGTGAAGGAGATGAGCTAGCGATGGGCATGACCGATATCTCTGGAAAGATCAAGACATCCCGTCCGGCAATTCCCCAGATCTACGCCTATTCGACACCCGAGATTGTCCGCCACAATGGATGGCTCAAGATTGGCTATACAGAGCAATCCGTTGACGTCCGCATTGACCAGCAGACCTATACCGCAGACGTCATCAAGAAGCTCGAGTGGCACGGTAATGCCACTTGGGAGGATGGATCGGGTACTTTTAGAGACGAGCCGTTCCAGGCGTACCTAGAAAAGCTCGGCTACGAGCGCATGCCAAAGAAGGAATGGTTCCGAATCGGTGTCGCAGAATCAAAACAGCACTTCTATGAGTTTCGAGAGAATCACGGCGTGCTGGGAACGCCTTCTGCGATTCCGTATACTCTGCGAACCGAACAAGCGCGGGCGGTAGAGAAGACGGTTGATTACGCGCACTGCCACGAGAGGGGCGAGTTCCTCTGGAACGCCAAACCGCGCTTCGGTAAAACACTTGCCTCCTATGACCTTGTCAAGACGCTTGGTGCTGAGAAAGTGCTCATCGTCACGAACCGTCCTGCCATCGCCAACTCCTGGTATGACGACTACGTCAAGTTCGTCGGTACCGATAATGGCTACAGTTTCGTGAGCAGCGTCGACGCGCTCGCGGGAAAGCCTTTCTGCCTTTCGCGTGAGGATTACACCCACGCTGTCATGAAGGATTTGACGCCCAAGCGCTTTATCGAGTTTGTGAGCTTGCAGGACCTTAAGGGCTCTGTCTATCTGGGAGGTTCCTACGACAAGCTCAAGGAGGCTGTCGACCTCGAATGGGACATCCTTATCATCGACGAGGCGCACGAAGGCGTAGATACATTCAAGACTGACGTTGCGTTTGACCATATAAGACGCAAGTTCACGTTGCACCTTTCGGGTACGCCGTTCAAGGCCATAGCAAATGAGAAGTTTCCTGAGGAGGCCATTTTCAACTGGACCTATGCCGACGAGCAAAGGGCAAAGCGTGACTGGGATGACCCTGAGCTGCCCAACCCATATGCGGACCTGCCGCAGCTCAATATGTTTACCTATCAGATGTCAGACATCATTGAGGATGAGGTTGCGCGAGGCGTAGACATTGATGGTGAAACAATCGAGTATGCGTTTGACTTGAATGAGTTCTTTGCGACGGACTCGCGTGGGTTCTTTGTCCATAACGACGATGTTGACCGCTTTCTTGACGCGCTAACCTCGCAGAAGAAGTTCCCGTTCTCCACACCTGAGCTTCGCAACGAGCTACGACACACGTTTTGGATGCTCAACCGCGTTGACTCGGCTCGGGCGCTCGCCAAGAAACTGCAGAAGCACCCTGTCTTCAAGGATTACGAGATTGTGCTTGCCGCAGGTGACGGAAAGATTGACGATGCCAGCGAGACTCAGAAGTCGTTCAATCGCGTGCGCAGCGCCATCGCCGAGCATGACAGAACCATCACGCTCTCGGTGGGTCAGCTCACGACGGGTGTCACCATCCCTGAGTGGACTGCTGTGCTCATTCTCTCCAACATGAAGAGTCCGTCACTCTACATGCAAGCGGCGTTTCGCGCACAGAACCCGTGCCTGTTCTGTCATGATGGCAAGTACCTGCGCAAGGAGAACGCCTACGTCTTCGATTTTGATCCAGCACGGACGCTCACTATCTTCGAGGAGTTCGCGAACGATCTCTACATCGACACGGCGGCGGGTGGCGGCACGCTTGATGACCGCAAACAGCGCATTCGCACGCTGCTCAACTTCTTCCCAGTTATCGGTGAGGACGAAAACGGCGAGATGATTGAGCTCGACGCGGAGCGGGTGCTTTCCATTCCACGCAGAATTCGTTCGCGTGAGGTCGTGCGGCGCGGCTTCATGAGCGACTTCCTGTTCCAGAACATCTCGAACGTGTTCCGCGCGCCTGCGGAGGTCATCCAGCTTATCCAGAAGTTTGATCCGTACAAGGCTCCGAATGAGGACCTGGGGATTACCAAGGACACTGCTGAGGAGCTGTCGCTTGACTACGACGGTGAGGTCAAGGTTTCCGACGAGCAGGTCATTGGTACTGCCAAGGAGCTGTTCGGTGATAAACGCTACAGCATCAAGGAAAGCCTGTATGACGCTATCGACGAAATTAGGCTGACTCCAGCGGAGCCCTCTGAGGATGACGAGCTCATAGAGCGGCTGACCAAGGCGTTTGCGAATGACATGACGGAGCCGCTTGTCGAAGCCGCGAAACAAAGTTATGGAGATGACCTTAAGGCTGCTCAACAGAAAAAGATTGAGCGCCGCATCAAGGCAGACGTGGACATCGCAATCAATCGTGAGCTTGGAGACTTCAAGATTCAGCGTAATCTCATCGAACAGGAGCGTAAGGCGGGACTTGATGCTGCGGACACGGGTGAGGAAGCCGATGCCGTCAATCGTGCGTGCGATGAGCGTTTGAGCCAGGCGCGCAATCAGCTGGTAGAAAGCCTGAAAGGGTCGAGCGACAGGCTCGTGCAGAGCGCTGGTGAGACCATAGTGCGCGAGACCGAGACCGCCAAAAGGGAAGCAAAAAAGCAGGGGCTTGAAAACGGTATCCGTGACCACTTGCGTGGCTTCTCACGCACTATTCCGTCGTTCCTCATGGCCTACGGCGACGACGATACGACGCTCGCTAACTTCGACCAGATTATTCCGTCTGATGTGTTTCTCGAGGTTACGAGTATCACGGTTGAGCAGTTCCGCTTCCTGCGCGATGGTGGGGACTTTACTAACGAGGAGACGGGTGCGGTCGATCACTTTGACGGGAATCTCTTTGATCCCGTCGTATTCGATGACTCTGTGCGCGAGTTCATCCGTCTACGAGGCGAGCTGGCGAACTACTTTGACGAATCGCTCAAGGAAGACATTTTTGACTACGTCCCGCCGCAGAAGACGAACCAGATTTTCACTCCGCGCCGTGTCGTCGTGCAGATGCTCGACCTTTTTGAGCAGGAAAACCCAGGGTGCTTTGACGACTCCAAGCGCACCTTTGCCGATCTCTACATGAAGTCGGGGCTCTACATCACCGAGGTTATCAAACGCTTGTATAACAGCGAGAAGATGCGCGAGCTATTCCCCGATGATCGCAAGCGCCTCGATCACATTCTTGAGCACCAGGTCTTTGGTATCGCTCCGACGAAGATCATCTACGAGATTGCGACGCACTTCATCCTTGGCTTCCATGACGAAGTCGGTCAGGGTTGCGACACGAACTTCGTCATGGCCGACTCTGCGGAGCTTGCCAAGGAAGGCAAGCTTGTCGAGTTCGTTGAGGAAATGTTCGGGGGCAAGCTCAGCGATTCTTTGACTGATATTGGCGTAACCTTTAACGAGTGATTTTGACAGCACTTTACGTGCGCGTACGCTCTAGGCGAGAGGGACAATGATGCCTGTAAGCTATAGAAATGCACTCGTATCGGCCAAACGTGCCCTATCGGTATACTCCGAAGAAAACCTAGAATACGAGTTCATCTACGTGAGCTGTCCTGATACTGAGCTGCGGGCCCTGTTGGCGACCATTCATCATGAACTTATTAAGCTGTTTGAACTAATGAACGGCCGGCTTCCTACGGGTGATTATCCAGCGCACTACTGGGCAAATGAAAGTCGTGAATTGCTCGGAATTATAGATATTGTAAATACCCTGGAGGCGGGACTACGGGATTCACCAAATGCATTCCGTGTCTGCGACTATTACCGGGACCGAATTAATGAGCTGCGCCCAAATCTACGCTCTAGCGGAGGGAGCGAAATCCCGCCTCACACAGATGCAATCGAGCTATATTTCACGGAACCTATATTCATTTTATCAAATTCGGTTACTGTCAATACTCCCAGTCGAGATTCGGTTTCATACCAGCTAAAAGTACTGGGGGAAGGTTCGTACGCGAAAACATACAAATACAAAGATAAATTCTATGGCATGAATATTGTTATAAAACGAGCTAAAGAAGGCCTTTCTGAAAAAGAGCTTGAACGATTTGAGAGGGAGTATAAAACAATAAAAGAGCTTCACTCCCCTTACGTGGTGGAAGCCTATAGGTATAATCGAGAGGCAAGGGAGTATTTCATGGAGTTCATGGATTGCACCCTTGAAAAGTATATTGCGAAGCTTAATAATAAAGATTCAAATAGAGTGAGACTATCTATCTCTCGTCAGATTATTCGTGCGTTTCGCTATGTGCACTCAAAGCAAATTCTGCACAGAGATATCAGCCCAAGAAATATATTAATTAAAGAATTTGACGATACAGTTGTAGTAAAATTATCTGATTTTGGTTTAGTAAAACTTCAAGAATCTAACTTAACTTCTGATGGGACTGAGTTTAAAGGTGCCTACAATGATCCTGAGTTGAGAAGAATAGGTTTTGTAAATTACAACATGAAACATGAAATATATGCAATTACGTTAGTGTTGTACTATGTAATGACCGGACGGAGCCGAATTGATAATATAAAAAATCATAAAATAAAAACCTTCGTTGATGGAGGCACCACATCAGATGTCTCACGCCGCTACTCGGATGTCGACGAATTGTCCCGAGCATTTGATGCCGCGTTTGCTTAGGCTCAGCTATCGCTGAAATTTCAGGCTCATATCCGAACAATGGTATGGACGAACAAATGCGTTTTGGAGGTGACTTTTTCGCTTCGTAGGCGAGGCGGGGCATCCCTCAGCTTATCTTCGAGTCGATGAACTCTACCGGCAAGGATCTCTCCACGGCAGACCTCGTGCGCAACTTCGTGCTCATGGGCCTTCCCATGGACGAGCAGGAGGACCTCTATGCCAACTACTGGCGCAAGATCGAGGAGACGCTCGGAGCGGACAGCTACGACGAGGTTTTCGACGAGTTCCTGCGTAACTGGCTAACGGTCATCAACGCGCCGACCAGCATCGTCGCGCGTGACGTGTACCGACTGTTCAAGCGTCATGTCATGGACAACGGCTACGACAAGCCTGGGCAGATGGCGGACCTCCTCAAGGAGATTCGTCGCTACACAGGGCACTACGCGTGCATCACGGCTGGTGCCTGTAAGGACAAGGAGTTCCGCGTTCTTCTCACTCGTATTCAGAAGCTTGACGTCTCCGTCGTGAACCCGCTCTGGTGTCCTTCTTCGTGGACTATGCGGCGATTTCCTCTCGCATGACGACTCCGTCTCTATGCTGAGGACCACGGAGAGCCCCATCTTCCGTCGTTCTGTGTGTGACGTCGCAACGAACAGCCTGAACAAGTTCTTCTCGTCCGTAATCGCACGGCTGAACGCGGTGCGGGACGATGGCGGCAACATCCCTGAGGCCTACGAGGCGATTCTCCTGGGAGAGGAAGGACGGCTCGGCGCATGCCGAGTGACGCGGAGTTCGAGCGGGCACTCAGGACGCGCGACTGCTACGCGTTCAAGCGCGACCTTTACCTGCTCACCAACCTCGAGAGCAGCTGGAACGCGAAGGACCCGCCAGACTTCTCGGGCAGCACCTTTTCCATCGAGCACATCATGTCGCAGAACGCGCTCGCTAGTGCGGAGTGGCGCGAGATGCTCGGGGATGATTGCGAGCGCGTCTACGAAGAGCTCATCAACACGCTGGGCAACCTCACGCTCACGGCGTACAACCCCGAGCTCTCGGATGCGCCCTTCGCGGAGAAGAAGGCGCATCTCAAGGGCGGCTTTGACCAGGACTATTTGGTGATCTCCAAGGAGCTGCATGACTTGGACGTGTGGAATGAGGACGTTATCCGCGCCCGTGCCAAGCGGTTGGCGGAACGCGCCCTCAAGGTCTGGCCGTTTCCGGAGCTGAGCGCCGATGTTGTGGCGTCGTATAAGCCGGTCAAGAAGGCCGCGCCCGCGATGAAGTCCATGACGTTCAGGGCAGTCTGCACCATGGCGGAGATTGCTCCGGGGACTGAGCTGGTTGCCAGCGAGGGCGACCGTGCCGTTGTTGCCACGGTGACCGACGACTACGGCATTCGCCTCTTCAACGGGGATGTTCTCAACAGCCCCTCACGTGCGGCGACGCGGGTGAAGGAGCTCGTGACCGGGAAGTATGTTACCGCCAACGGGTGGAGGTACTGGCGTGTGGGGGAGAGCGGTCCGCTGCTCTATGACGTGCGGGCGAAGTGTCTTGCGGAGGTTACGAACCCTGATCTCAAGTCGCTCTTCTGGGACGGCTTCTACGACTATTGCGCCGAGCGACAGGACTTTGTGTCCGCGTATGCCGACCCATCGGGCAGGGCAGAGAACAACGGGTGGTATGCGACGTTCGGGCTGGGCATGAGGGGCGTTCATGCGACGGCGTACTTCGCGCAGCGCGATGGCTGGGTCGGCGTGAATCTGTGGTTCACGGATGCGTCGCTGTACGAGGGGCTTGTCGCGCGCCGCGAGGAGGTCGACGCGATGCTTGCAGACCTTGGCGGAACAGTTTCCTGGCACGAGCCGAGCGAGAAGACGCGCGAGCTTCAGGTGCGGCTGGACGCGGACGTTAGCTCCGAGCACTGGGACGAGCTGTATGGCTGGCTTGTGACGGGGCTGCTCAGGATGCGTTCGGTGGCCGGGCTGTTGAGCGCATACAATTGATGAGTGACTACTGGCTCAGAATCCAGGGGGCGTTGCATGGTGACGAGCGTTGACGTTGCAACGCAGCTTCGAGAGTCCGACTTCGACGAGCCTGCGATTCTCATCAAGATTACGAATGTCGATTCGTCGGTGCTGTCTTCTCGGTTTGGGCTTTACGAGCGAGTCCGTAGGGAGTGGGCCGTAAGTCTCGACCGCGTGCGCAACATCCGGCTTGCTCTTGGCGTCCACGACGGTAAGGTCGTTGAGGTCTACCGTGTCGCGGGCTGGTTTCATACTGGCGAGATCATGAGGCCTGACGGCGACTTTCCTCCCGCAGAAGGCCGTGTTGAGTTCGTTGGCAACCTTGCCAGCGACGAGCTGCGCAAGCGCTACAAGGGTCGTCTCGTGACGGACCTGTTCCACGGGCAGAACCCCATCAGGTACGTTGGCGGGGCGTAGGATAACAACCTCGAGGTGCTAGTCTGGGCTTATGGGGAGTAGGGAAGTGTCGAAATCTGGGACGTTTTGTCCGCCCAGCCGAAGGGATGGCTGTAGTGAAGGTTAGGTCTGTGGAGCCGGACACGGGAAACTCCGTCGAGCATGAGATTGCTAACCCCTATCCCGTTGGTTCAATAAAGTATAAAGAGTTCGAGAAGGACATCAGGTGGTTGCAGAGACACGAGAAGTTGGTTGACCGTGACGAGTACGGTAACTTCATCGTCTATAAGACGTCTGGTTTCCAGCGTGCCGTCATTGTCCTGCTGATTCTAATCTTGATCGTACTTCTCGCTAAGTAACTGACGGGGGTTGCGGTGTTTGAGAGTCTGACAAGGTTCATTCCGCTGCTTGATCGTGAAGGGGACTTTGGCGTACGGGTTGTTGACCATGAGCACGCCGGAACGGTCGACGACCCTATCTGCTTCCCCTTTGTGGAGTACAACCGGACAGTGAGCGCACTTGAGAGTTCGATCATGTCTTTCGTGGACAATCACCCGGAGCTGTGTCTCACGCGGTATGCAGATATCCTCGAGAGGGCAGGCCTGGAGTGGGGGAGTGAGTCGATGGAGGGTACCGACGTCTCCGCTCTTGACGGCAAGACGGTCATGGCATTGCTCGTAGGGGCGGTTAGGGCCGAGCGCTTCTGTGACGGCGCCCTTCTGGGCTTCCTGGAGTCCGGCTGCATCGGGCGCTGGCTTCAGAGGCTGAGGCAGATTGACGAGGGAATGGGTGCGGGGAAGACGCTAAACACGTACTGCTCTGAATGTGACCGGGAGGGTCAGCTGGGGGAGTAGACCTCGTCGACGGTTCGCCGCTTCATCGAGAGCGGGCCGCTCTCTTCAACGTCCTGATGGGAAGGTCATAGAGCCCCGGACGAAAGGCGTGTCAAATTGCGCTGAGAGGCTGCTTCCCCAGCGTAAGCGCGAGCGCTAATTGTTGTCCGGTGCCTGAGCGACACTAAGCCTGAGGAAGTCTCTCGGGAAGGTGGCGCCATGGCGGAAGCGATTATCAAGAACGACCCTGAGTACCTGGCTTGGGTGCAGGAGCTGAGTGAGCGGTATCGTTGCAGCCAGATCAAGGCGGCGGTTTCGGTAAACCGTGAGATGCTGCTGTTCTACTGGCGGCTGGGAAAAGACATTGCTGATTTGCACGCTGAGAGTCGGTGGGGCTCGGGATTCTTCGAGACGCTGAGCAGGGATCTTAGGAAAGAGATTCCCGATGCCAAGGGCTTCTCACCGCGCAATCTTCGGTACATGAAGCGCTTCTACGAGCTGCAGCATGAGGCGGCGAACAGCCTTTCGACTATACGTTTCCGCCCCAACAATCAACATCTCCCCGCTCATAATGAGATTGGGTACAGGCTTCGCTTTTCTTGGTCCGGGGTACTGCTGCCGACGTGTTTTGAGGTCGAATAGTTTCTAGCTTTGATTGGCAAACTTAACGCCCATCTCTGTGTTGATCTGAACAAGGACTTCCGTACTGATTCTCCCTTGGTAAGCCCGGATGAGCGAATTGAGAGTGTCGATCATTGCGTGTGTATCCCCTTCGGGGAGAACAACACATAGTTCATCAAACATATCCGCGAAGCGAGCTCCTTTTACTGTGGCGCAGTAGAGTCTCTCGTCATGAGCACAGATGTTTCTATACCCAACGAGAACGTCGAACGCTCTCAGGAGGTCATGAGGGTTGAGTCGGACACCTCTTCCGGAGATTTCGCCGACGATCTTGCAGGCTGCGTTCTGAACGCCTCTCTTTTGGAGTTGGTAGAAGTGAGCGATATTGCCGAAGGTTAGGTCATTCTGAAGAACCCAGAGGGGAACCTTTCCATAGCTGTTGAGATAGTGCTTCACGAAGGGTCGCATCTTCTTCTTGTTGGTGAGCTTTCCGTTCAGGATCTTCATGAGGTTGGCCATGTTTGTTGCGTGCTCTTCAGCTTTGTTTCCTTGGTAGGACTTTGGCACCAACATGTCCTTTGCCGAAGTGTAGTTTGATCGTTCGAGGTAGGCCTCCGCGTCCCGATTCCTCTCACAGAAGGCGTAGACGACTGCGTTCTTGAGCGCAGACTCCGCGGCGGTTAGGTAGGGGAACGTTGACTCCCTCAGATTCCGGTCAAACATAAAGAGGTCATATATCTGTTGGAAGGTTGTACCTTCGAGATAGACGTCGTCGGCGGAAGACTTCATTGCTTCTCTATCAAGGAATGGGGCTTTGTATCCATTGATGATGGCGTAGTAGCTCTCTCGCTTGATTGCCGCCGCCGTCTTTTTGTCCGTGACAATCCCGCGACTTTCCATGAGCTCAACGAGCTGGTCAATAGTCTTGAATTCCTTGGCCATGGTGACCCCCTCGTAAGTCAAAGGGCCGCTACCGGACAAGCCCGGCAGCGACCCTTCTTTGTCACCGCCTCACGTAGAGTCCACGGTGACTGCATCACTGCTCTTATAATACCCGCGATGCTGATGCGGTCAAGAAATCTTTACATCCGGCTGGATATGAACGTGTTTGGGCATCTGGCCGTCAATGAAAGCTGCGGGGACAGGTAATCTTGCAACAAGTTGTTGCACAATTCCTGACGCCAAGTTTCTCCCACAAGTTGCGGGAGAATTGTTCTTGGTCTTATGAACTAAGCTACGGCGTATATGGGTGCCAGGGCAGTCTCAAACACGATGGTTACTGGGGGATTGATTGCCACAACTTGTGGCAGATTTTGTCGCTCTTATCGATATATCTCGTGCTTCCATTTCTGGCAGGCACCACAACGTCGAACATTTTATAGCGGTACCATATCCAATGTCTGCTCTGGATTGATGTCCGTTGAGTGCCTATGATGGGCAGGCCGTTGATAAAGAGGAGGCTGGCGTGGCAAGAACACTTCGCGACTGCGTCTACGGCCAGGCGGTGGCCGACGCGCTGGGCGTGCCGTACGAGTTTCGCCCGCGGGGCTCGTTCCGCTGCGCGGACATGGTCGGCCACGGCAGCCACAACAAGCCGGCAGGCACGTGGAGCGACGACACGTCGATGACGCTCGCGGTCTGTGACAGCTACCGTGAGCTGGGGCGCATTGACGTCGATGACATCCGCGGGCGCTTCGTGCGGTGGTACCGCGAGGATGCCTACACCGTAGACGGGCTCTTCGACGTGGGCAACGCCACGCGCGAGGCGCTCGAGCGCGGGCACGGCCTTGCGGGGGAGCGGGACAACGGCAACGGCTCGCTCATGCGCACGGTCCCGCTCGCGTTCACCGACGCCGCTGACGACGAGGTGCGCGCCGTCTCCGCGATCACGCACGCGCACCCGACCTCGACGGAGCCATGCGTCGCTATGGTGCATATCGCGCGGGACCTCATCGCCGGCGCGAGCCCGGCGGACGTGGCGGGCGACGTCGCCGCGCGACCCGTGGACGAGATCCGCTCTACCGGCTTCGTGCGCCACACCTTCGACGCCGCGCTCTGGTGTCTGGCCAACACGTCGAGCTACGCCGAGTGCGCGCTCGCCGCGGTGAACCTCGGGGACGACACGGACACCACGGCCGCCGTCGCCGGCGCGCTCGCCGGCATCGTCTACGGCATCGAGGGGATTCCGTCCGAGTGGCTCGACAAGCTGCGGGGAAAGGGCCTCATCGAGAGCTGCCTGTTTTGAGGGTGAGCGGTAATAACTCCGTTTTGCGCATGCTTGAAACCTCGACTGCTTTGCATGTTGCGCTCAAGATTGCTCGCGAGTCCTTCTTGGTTGAGACCAGCGTTTCTATACGCATCCGTGGCTTGTTGCGTACTATGCTGTGTAATCATATGATTACACTCAGCTCGAGAGGAGGGTGATGGACCAAAGGACTTTGTTTCTGCGGCAGGTCAAGCTGTTCGTCGAAAAGCACGGGTTCATCCTCGTCCCTCGCGAGCAGAACATCTCATTCATGGCTGAGCATGGTATGACGGTAGATGACCTGAGGCGAGTGATTCTCTCGCTAGAGCCGAGAGACATGTTCGACGGGCCGGAGCCAGACAGGGACCCTCGACGCGCCGAGAAGTGGACCGTGGCGGAATTCTCGCCGGAGTATGAGGAAGAAACGCTGTATCTGAAGTTGTCTGTTCGAACGGACGTGGAGCGATGTAAGTGCTTGTCGGTAAAGCTGTATGTGGACCGACGGGGGACGAGGGAATGAACGCAGAGAAGATGCTGAACACATACTGCCCTGAATGCGACCGTGAGGTCGACGCGCGGCTTGAGCACAGGGCCGAGACGTTGCCCGTCAAGGGCGAGCCGACCTCCTATGATGCCGAGGTGGCCGTCTGCCCGTGCTGCGGCGAGGCGATTGGTGACTCCCGCGTCGAGGAGGGCAATCTGCGCCGCGCATACTCCGCCTATTGCGCGGCTCATGGCCTCATGGCCCCCGACGAGGTCAAGGAGCTTAGGAACAGCTATGGCCTGTCCCTGCGCGAGTTCAGTAAGTTCCTCGGCTTTGGCGAGCAGACGATCGCCCGCTATGAGTCGGGTGCCATTCCCGATGACTCGCACAACACCATGCTCAAGCTTGCCTCGACGGCAGAGGGGGCGGCCTCCCTGCTGTCGGTTAGGGAGAGCCAGCTTAGTGGGAGGACGGCGTCAGCAGTCCGACGGTTCATCGAGAGCAGGACCCCGCTCTCTGGGCTGGCCGCAGCTTTCGCCGCGTGTCAGCGGCCGTCTCAGGAGATGGTGACACCGAGCGGTCGCAACGGCTTCCGCTCCTTCAGCATGGATCGCGTTGCCGCCGTGGTGTGCGAGCTCGCCGCTCGTTGCAAGGATCTCTACAAGACAAAGCTCCAGAAGGCGATGTTCTTCACCGACTTCCTCTGCTATGCAAGGACGTCTCGATCTATGACCGGACTTGCCTACGCGCATGCGGACTATGGCCCCGTAATGGACGGCAGGGACAGGATCGTCGCCGAGCTTCAGGATGCGGGCTTCGTTGAGCTCACGGAGAAGGGCTGGGGCGAGGTCGTGGTTCCCGTGTGCTGTCCGGAAGGCATTCTCAGCGAGGATGAGATCCGGCTCGTCGACGAGGTCGCCGACTTCGTCAATACGTTTGAGACGTCGTCGGAGATCTCGTCCTTCTCGCACGAGCTCGATGCCTGGAGCGACACCGATAGTGGCCAGTTCATCGAATACGATTCGAATGCTGGTCAGGTTGAGGCCGCAGTTGCTCGAAGAATGGCAGGCTGAACATGGGCGCACGCGATTGCGACAGTCTCATTGAGAACCGCTATCTCAACGACAAGCTCTTGAAGAGCCGCGAGCACTTTGCCCGCAGCGAAGTTTCTGAGCTTGAATTCGCCCGTGCGATGGACGCTCGCTACTTGCGCTGAGGGATCAACCCATACGGGAGGGAGGTGCTCATGTGCCACACGCTCGACGAGATTCGCGACGCGGTGAGTTCCGTGGCGGTGGAGTACAACTCGACGGCACCCGATGACGCCCGCATTCGCAGGGTCTTCCTGTTTGGCAGCTACGCCAAAGGTGCGGCCGACGATGACTCTGACGTCGATCTTCTCGTCTCGTTTTCATCTTCGGTGGTGAGTCTCTTCACACTCGTGCGGGTGCTCGAAGCTATGGAGAGCCGCCTGAGCGTTTCCGTGGACCTTGTTCAGGGGCCGCTTCCCAAGGATGCTCTTTTCGATGTGGGGGAGAGGGTGTCGCTCTACGAAGAAGAAGCCTGGCAGGCAATATATATATAGAGCACCCAGGTAATTAACCAACATGCCCTTTGTTGAAGCGTAGTCCCCTCGCAAGTCAGAGGGTCGCTGCCGAACAGGCCTGACAGCGACCCTTCTTTGTCACCGCCTCGCGTAGAGTTCACGACGACTGCATCGCGGCTATTTTATTGCCCGTGGTGTTGGTGCGGTTAAGTAATCTCTGCATCGAGACGGCGGAATTGTTTACGTCCCCTCGCGGGGATTGGGGTCAAGGACCATCAACATGTCCCAGGCAACTGGACAGATGGCGTACTTCCAGTTTCCGTCCCCTCGCGGGGATTGGGGCCAAGAACCTCTCAAGGTGAAGGAAGACTACGAGAAGAAGTCCTTCCTCTAGTTTCCGTCCCCTCGCGGGGATTGGGGTCAAGGACCAAGCCGACATGGAACGTGCTCACCCCGAGGACCATGACCAAGTTTCCGTCCCCTCGCGGGGATTGGGGTCAAGGACCGCCAACAGGTGGGTCCCGTGCAACCGGGACAACAGGCCCATGGTTTCCGTCCCCTCGCGGGGATTGGGGTCAAGGACCCCGTTGCGATGAGATTAGCGATCGAGCGATCGACCGAAACAAGTTTCCGTCCCCTCGCGGGGATTGGGGTCAAGGACCCTCGAGCAGAGCCACAAGACCTACTCCGAGATCGAGGACGATCCGTTTCCGTCCCCTCGCGGGGATTGGGGTCAAGGACCGCGCTGCCACGAAGCAGCAGCAGGACATGGAGCCCGTGTTTCCGTCCCCTCGCGGGGATTGGGGTCAAGGACCCTGCAACAACGAGTACAACTTCAACTTCTGGGGCGAGCAGTTTCCGTCCCCTCGCGGGGATTGGGGTCAAGGACCAATAACTCGATCGATGTAATAGGGGAAGCAGCAACCCCCGTCACGTTTCCGTCCCCTCGCGGGGATTGGGGTCAAGGACCCCGGCGGGGCGTGGAATGTTCAACCCGCGATTGAAGTGTTCAAGTTTCCGTCCCCTCGCGGGGATTGGGGTCAAGGACCTGTTCGAGTGCTGCTGCAACCTGTTCCTGTGCGACGAGATGCCGGTTTCCGTCCCCTCGCGGGGATTGGGGTCAAGGACCCATGATTGAGGATCTCGCAACTGGTAAGAAGCTTTAAGAGTTTCCGTCCCCTCGCGGGGATTGGGGTCAAGGACCCGTCAGGGTGAGCGAGGTCGACGTCCTGATCTACTTCTTGTTTCCGTCCCCTCGCGGGGATTGGGGTCAAGGACCGATCCCGCTGTACCTTGCGAAGTCGACCGGGCAATCGTTGGTTTCCGTCCCCTCGCGGGGATTGGGGTCAAGGACCCCCATTGACATCTTATCCAAAATGGGATAGCAACACTGTGCCCAACGACGCGAAGCCTGCTGAGCGCAAAACACCACTCCTAAAGGCACTCCTATATGAAGACATTCTCTTCTAGTAGCTCCCCATTATAATCTCCATAAACTGTTACGCTGCAATTCCCTGCAATCCGGTACAGCCGAATCCTATCGTCTGGGTTGAAAAACCGGTCGGAATCCATGAGTCGAGCTATTTCACAATTCAGCTCGCGTAGTTGCGTGTTCGTTGCGCGCCCTTCGAAAACCGACTTCTGAATCCTTGTCCCGTAGCGCTTGAGCAATTTCAACAGAATTCGATACTTTTTCTTATCCGAGATATCAAACAACGCGATAAAGTAATATCGCGTCTCCGCGGGCGAAGCCCCTCCGATGGCACCAAGATTCAACTCATTTCTCTCCAAGCTGCCCATCTTAATCCCTGTCTTCCGGAACCCAAAGGAACGGTAAGTACAGAGAAGGGTCCTTCTGCTCGATTGCTATTATCAGACTCCTGATCATAGTATCCAACGCCACGCGGAAGCTATACTTTCGCCTGTCCCCGAAATGCAGATAATAGGCGTGCTTTTCTAGGGCTATGCCTGACAGATAGCCGGATAGCTCTTTTGCCACCCCTCGTTTCATATAAACTGCGCCCGCGTCGTTATGATAGAAATCGTTCGGATGTACATCACCGGACCAAGCAAAATCGACGATTGCGGCATCAATAACAGGGGCGCGAAACGCTTCAATCAAATCTGAAGCCAGGGCCGCGTGCCCAAACTTAAGTTGGTGGAGAAATGAGAAGTACGGATGCAGCCCCGCCCGCTCGATAGCTCCGATAATCGTTCTAAAGTAGATGCTGTAACCGAATGACAGCATAGAGTTGAATGGGTCCTTTGGTGGACGGGCACTCCGTCCACTAAAGGCAAACTCATCGGGTAACAACCGCGAAAGGCATTGAAAGTACGTTCTCGCGGCGTTGCCTTCGTACCCCATCAATTCATCTATGCTGGTACATTCTTGAATCCTCTGGATTGAATGGCCGAGGGGCTGCAGCTCTTTGTCGGTAAAGACATAAACATCAGAACGGCGCAGCAGGTAGGTGAGACTATTCCTGACCTTCGCATCGACAATGCTCCGCGCGATTCCGAGGCTGAAAGTCGAATCATCGGAGGCGTACATCTGCATTTTGTGGCGTATAGGGTCGATCCGGTCGAACGACTCAACCTTCCCAAAGTAATGTCCGTCATCCGAGTAGTAAATTATCGGCACATCGCGTGCGATGCACTCTCGTATCAGTTGCGTTGAGAGCTGAGCCTGTCCGAACACAGAGATGCTTTCGACCGTGGAAAAGGGCATCTCGCGCTTAGTGCCCTTTCCCAAGTCGGCAATGGTCATCTGCCCCTCACGGAAGCCGAGCTTGATGTCGCTTTTCATCAGATAGATATGGGACATCTTCCCCCGCTATATCAACGTTAGAATCCAGTCGTTAATGCGGTCGTACACACCGGGCTCGATGGGGTTGTCGTCAACGAGCTCGTTGTAGCTTTGGAACAGCCAGCCCTTCACGTCTGCAAGCTTGTACCCAGAGATCTCTTCAAGGGCCTGCCTGCTTGTCAGCCTGATCTCGTGCGCGATCTTGTTTCTGCACTTGCTCTCGAACCGGCGGACATTGCGAAGAGCCCGGTAAAGCTCCCGATTCTTCAGGTCTCCGTTCTTCTGGGCGGCCTCCAGCAGTCCCATCAGGTCGTTGTTGGACAGGAAGTAGACTATTCTTCTGTCGGTAAGCACATCGTGAGCAATGGAACCCAGATATTTCGAACCCTCGACCTGCTTAAAGTCCTCTTTCTCCAGCTTGCCCTCCTTGTCCAAGACCGTCCACTCCGCTTCGCTCAGATGCGGTCTGAGGGCGAGCAGGATGAGCTTTGAGAGCGCTGGGGTCACCGACCGGGCAAACTCCGCCCAATGGCCCTGCTGGTAACGGACTTCCATCACCCAGATATACTCGGCAAGCTGGTTTTCCAGAGAACTGGGAGGGCGGTATGCCACCTCGGCGGCATTGAACTTCTGCCCCAACTCTGGCTTATGATCGAGATTCAAACGGTCCGCAGCGGCGCGGACGGTACTCAACGCTTTGCCACTGGCGCCCTGCTGCGATGACAGGATCTTCGCAGCGGCATCGTACTCGTATTGTGCGACGAGCGTCCGGGCATTCTCGCGCAGCAGCCGCGCGCCAAAGTTGGGCGACTCGACCACATGGATGCGGTTGGTGGTATCGCACGCCTCCTCGAAGGAGCATTCCCACAGGACATCCAAATCGTAATTGTTCGGATCCTCGCGATCGGAGCGGTCGTTGATATCCTTCCGAGGGGTTATCACCTGCAGCATTTGTATGTCGAGATGGCCGAAGGACCCCAAGGCAACGAGAGCCTGCTCCATGGCTGGCGTGCCAGATGACACGTTCACCAGAATCGTTGCTTTGGGGTTTTCCGCCTTGAGACGCGTCAGGATTTCCTCAAATTCCTCGATATAGTGATCGAACTGATAGACCGCCTGATGGGATGACTCTACGAGCTCCAACTCGGGGCAGGCAGCCCTTTCGGAGGTGCACAGCAGCTTGATGGCCTCTGTGTACCGCGCGTCGCGCTTCTGGTACATCGCCATCTTTGACGAGAAGAAGAGGACGACCTTGTCGGGGCGGTGGTATCTAACGATGTTGAGCATTGGCCCGTCGCCGAGCATCGTCAGCGGATCGGCGGTGCCTACCGGTGAAAACAAGACCTTCATTGCTGTTCCCTGATTTCGATATCGCACTTGCCCATCGGCAGGTTCTTGCCGCCTAGTATGCCCATCTTGAGCGTATGGGGAGAAACGCCGAACTCCTGATCCCGCCAATGGCGATGGTCATCCTTGTGCTTCCTCCCGTAGAAGCGCCCATCTTTGGGACTGAAGCCAGCATCTTGGATGTCGCGGTGCAGCTCGGGGAATTTACGCCATTCACCCCTGCTGGGGAACTGCTCGTAGAGCGTCTTCGATATCTCCTCGACTCGCTCTGCAGGGTCGTCGAAGAGGGCGTTGACCACCGTCTTGCTGTCGAAGTCCACGCCACCGCCCAGATACAACGTCGTGGAAGCCGAAGAGCTCGCCTTGTCGGCTGCATCTTGGTGGTTCCTGCAATAACCCGTGTCGTCCACTGCTTGGTTGCGACATCTCATGCCCGCCAGCGGACCGCTGGGGATGATGTACTGGCACCTGCCGTCTGCAGCGCTGCCATTCGAACCGGCGTCCTCAGTCTCGAAATACTTGAGGAAGCACTCCGCATACAGGTCGTAGGCTTGCCGGATGGCCTGGGACAGCGCAGTGCCGTCAAGGGGTGCGTCCAAGCCCAGGGCATCGTCGATGCGGCCGTCTATCGTAAGGTCGCACGTGAACGTGACGCCAGGCTTCAAGCACTCGCGGTAGATGTTGAGCTCGTTTCCGCGGCCGGTTTTTCCGCCAAAGAGAGGGTTCGCGCGCTTGTGCGATGCGTTGTCCGCCTTGGAGAACTGGTCGTACTTCTTCACGAACGCCAGGTCATCGAGGGAAAGTGGAGCAGAATCCGAGACGGAGAGGTACTTGAGCGCATCGTCCACAGCATCATCGTACGAGCCAGCCGAGCTTCCACTCCGAAATGCTTTGCGCTCGATGGCGCCACCTGCCCAGCGACTCCTCCTGGATTCAGGCCGGCCATCGATGTAAAGCGGGCGATACCTGTTGCTGTCGCTTTTCACTAGGCAGACGAGGAGCGCCGTTCGCAGCGCGCCCTTCACACTCGATCCGGGTACATACGGCAGGCCATAAACGTCCTTGATGAACGTCCTCACATCGCAATAGCGCCACTCGCCCCGTTTGTTCTTGGAGAGGCGTAGCTCCGTCTCGTACGCGGTGCACGACCGGGCGATGCTGTGCAGGTCGGAGTGGCTCGCGAGAAACTCGTCCAGATTCCCCGAGTTGGGATCACCCAGATAGTCTAGGTAAATACCGAGCTGATCAGGGCTAAGCTGCGCCGTGAACTTCCTGACATCGAGTACGGCGATGTGGTCCTTATTGATGAAGTAGTCTCGTTTCCCGTACATGCCGCCGTCACCGATATGCACCGGGCCGACCGTGGTGACAGAAACGGTATACCTACGTACCGCCATGACTAGGCCTCCAACCAGCTCGTACGTGCATACCGGTACACCGGATGAGCGCCTGGCGTGGCATTCACGTCGACGATGTCGCCCTCAAAGCGCCGCTCGAACACTGACCCCGGCGCAAACGCGTAGACATCGCGCTTCTTCTGCGGAGATGCGGAATGCGATGCGGACTGGACGAAGCCGCCCTTCCTAACCAAGCGATAGCGCGCGCCGGTGAGCAGCTCGTCAGTAAGCTCGTCATCCCGTGGAATCGCAGTCGAGAGCAGGACGCTGCGACCGCTCCTCGCGGCAATCTGCTCACGCGGGTCGATGGGCTCGATTGCGTATTCGAACCGCCCGTAGCCGCTCGTGCGCTTTCCGCCGATTCCGGCATACGACAGTTGGTCAAGTAGGGGCCGGATGTCGTAGTCGCCCTCGTGCAGCACATAAAGGCCGGTTCCAGGGCGGAACGAGAAGCTTCCCACATGGTAGGGCTCTGCGTCCCCGGATTCGCGCCGCTCAAGGTTCACGCGCGTCCGCACGGCGCCAACGCCTAGGTCGAAGCCCTCGAGCTCCTTAACCGGGTCGAGCTCGCCCGAAAGATACGCGCCATAATGCTCGCAGGATAGGTACTCGAGCTTCTTCATGGCTTTGCGGCGCCGCGTGTTGCGCGCTAGCGGTGGCTCATCTTCTTCCTCTGACAACTCCGACGCCAGTATGGGCCGCGGCAGGTAGAACGTCCCGCCAATATACGGAAAGGCGTCGCTTATGGAAAACGACCCCGTACGAGCAGCTTCAAGTAGCTCATCGGCGCAGCCCGCACGCAACGCCTCTAGGTAGAGAGCGCTGAACAGCGTACCCGCATCGAAGCCATGGCCACCGTCCGACAGGCGCCCTGCGCCAAAGTGGACGGGTCCGTTGAAGCGGAAGATGATGGTATTGGCCGGCATGGTTATCCCAATTCCGGAACAGCAAGCGACGTATCGCCGGTAACCACCGTACACTGCCAATCCTTGAACAAGACCCTTCCGCTGCCTCGTGTGCCGCCGCCTCCAAGGTAGTCGTGCTCGAGAAGATCGATGGCCTTCTTGATGTTGGCGAAGTCCTCCTGCAGTTCGTCAACGTTCTCGACGTTGTAGATGATCTCGACCTTGAAGCGCGCCCCGCGGACTACGCGCTCGATTTGACGCGGGTTGGCTACGGAGGTCAGACGGTCGATGGTGTTCTCGAACTTGCTCTCGAAGATCTGCGGAAGCTCGTCTTTGTTGCACAAGAAGCAATCGGAGAACTGCAGGCGCGATATCTGTATTCCCGTCCCGTCGGCGTTGCTCGTCTTCGAATTTGAGCCGAACAGACGCTGGATCTCCTGGCAGTCGTTTTGAAAGCCCTCGACGCCCTTGGCGGGTATGCTGCCCAAATCGCGCGCAAGCAGCGAGCGCATCTTGCCCTTGAGTGTCGAGCCCGGGATGACGGGCTCGCGCGTAAGGGGGTCGCGCACCACCGGGGAGTCGATTGCTCCAATCGCGCTGAACGAATCGTCGCCGCCGATATGCAGGCCGGTTTTAAGCTCGAGCGTGCTCGTAATCAGGATTTTCGTGAAGCTCATGGTGCTAGTTGTCCTTTCCGCCATAGAACTTGAAGTAGGCTACGAGGCTTTCCGCATAGCGGCAATACAGGACGAACGTCTCGTAATCGTGCACGCCGTCAAGGGCGGCGAAGAGACCCGTTGCATCCAGAAACTCGCGGACCGAATGCTCCCTACCGGATTCATAGGCCATGCGGACCTTGAGGTACTGGATGTCCGCCTCGTTCGCCTTGAACTCCTCGGGCCCTGTCACGCGCGTGTAGACATTCATGATCAGGCCATAGATGCTACGGAGCTTCGATGTCGAGAGGCCTTTGAATCGGTCCTGCATTCCGCGCCCCATGATCTCGTTTGCCACATCGGCGTAATTCGAGCCGGTTAGGGTCTTGCCCACCTTCTCCAGCTTTATCGGTGCCATGTCAACTACCTTTCCCTCGACGCGTACGCGTACCATTCCAAAGCAGTAACGAGATAGGCGCGCTGCTTTGTATCGGTCGCCCAGTTGTAGAACTGCTGGGAGTACCTGCGGTCCTCATCCCCACGTCCCTCGAAAGCCCGTGCTAGGACGTAGGCAAGACGCGGGATAGACACCGGGTTGTCGACGTCGCGCAAGAGCTCCATGAGACGGTAGGCGAACGCCTTGCCCTTTTCGATGCCGTCGAAGATGCGAGCGACTTCTTGCGCGCGCGGAACGACGACGTCGATGAACTCGCTCCAGCTGAACACTTGTTTCGCCGACCAAAGCGCGATGGCGTTCTTCTCGGCTCCGGAACCGTCGGTGGCGACAAACATCTTCGCTGCATCCTCAAGTTCGCCGGCTTCCTTCGCCATGCTCGCAAGGGGATACTTCTGCTCGAACATGCCGATGCCCGCGCTGATGGAAAGCGCGCCGTTGCCGGTGAACTCATCGAACGCCTTGCGTATGGCGACCGCCGCGTGAATCACGTCGCTCCAGTTTCCGATGGCGAACAGGTCGTCGCCACCGGAGTAGACGATCTGCATCCTCCAGTCGCCCTCGGCAAGAATCTCATTGATCTTCTTCTTGAAGAAGTAGCTGAGCGCTCGGCTCAAGGTCACGGTCCGACTGATGGACGCTTTGTCTGCTGGGATTCCGCTGATAAACACAGACCCCAGGTTGTCTACATCTGCACGAAGGACCCCGAGTCGCCGAATCCCGCGACCGGAATCCAAGCTCGTACCCAACGCAGCATAGGCTGAGATTCCTTCGCCATTGGTATCTGCCGTATAGTCGCCCATCCAAATATGGGTCACCGCGCCGATATCGAGCCCCACGGAATCCTTGGTGTACACGCGAACCGTCTCGGGAGCCGCGCGCACATATCCGTCGCGATCGTAGAGCGCCAAGTCGGCACCGAACGGCAGGGGCAGCCTCGGCGGGTACGTGGGCGCTTGGTTGCGATGTGGCACAACGGCGAAAACACCCTTCTTCACCAAGTCGGGCGAGATGGCGCCCAACGCATTGCACAGCGGGCACCTGCCGTCGATAAGGTCGCAGTCCGACCGGTGGCACTCCCGGCACTCCCTGCTGTGGTCGTCATATGCTATGGGCGCGTTGAGCCTGCGTATCGTATCGGCTGAGTATCTTGCTGCCTTCCGATCAGACAGGCGCCTGGTGAGCTCCCTGAACAGGTTCGGGAAGCGCCGGCCGTCCTCGCCGACGTTCAGCAGATCGTTCGGCGAGCAGGGCACCCATGCGGAGGCGAGGTAGAGATCTGTTCGATAATGCGCTAAGAACCACGTCCTGAGCTCGCGGTCGAACGACTCAAGGGCAGCCACGGTCTCGGGCGTATTGGGGAGCAACAGGTATGCATGACCGCCGCCGGTGTAGAGCAGGTTGGCGCGACAAAGGCCTAGGCGGTCGAGCAGACCGTCCGCAATATGCTCAAGGAGTAGCTCGAGATACAGGCTGCGGGCTCTGAGCTGCTTGAGCGCGCCCGACCCGCTGATGGTGTAGATAAAGCTCTGGATGCCGCTCATGTCGCAGGAGAAGAGCAAAAACATTTGAGCCCCGCGAGACCCAGCGCCATGCCCCTCTGCAAACAGGGATGTCTGGTAATCGCTTGCGCCCTGCGCCTCCAACCACGCGTGGGCGCAAGCGGCTATCCCCGCTGTGGTCTTGGCATGGTCGTATAGCGACACATCGATGAGCCCCGCTTTGTCAGTGGAGGTCGGAATCGATCCCGCCGTCACTTCAAGCAGGTTGAGCAGAGAGTCGATCCCGGCCCGGCTGATACCCGTATGGACGAGCCCTTCGCGAATGCGATCCAAGATACTCGAATAGCTTTCGTGGGGAATCGTGTTGTCGTCGGAACGGCCGTCGATGATATTAAAGATCTTCCGCAGCTCTGCATCACAATCGTAGGTCTCAGGACAGAAGCTTGCGTTTGGAGCACCATTTATGCCGCAGCCCAGAGATATGCCATCGGCAAAGCGGACGAGGTGCGCGAGCGACGTGGCATTGATGCCCGCCGCGTCCCCGACTTTTGCCGACGAGCCGTAACGAACCTGCTCGACTACGAGCTTTCCCACATCATCGGCATAGTTTGAGTTGAGGGGCGCCACTTCTCGCTCGAGAAAGCCAGCGCCGAGCTCGGCCGCATCACCCGAGCCGCTCGAAGTGCGAAAAATGACCTCGCCCACATCATGAAGCAGCGCGCCATAATACAGGGCGATTCTATCTGAGGTCATCACGCCACCTGCCCTTCGACAGGACGAGTCGGCTTGTCGCTGAAAGCGCATCTCATGCCGCCCATGCCCATCGCCGTTTTAATTCCAACACCAGAAAACTCTCCAAAGCGGAGAAGCATCCTCACCAAACCGGACATCGTTGGAGGCCCGTAAACACCGAAGGTCATTTTGCCCATGAAGGAGGGGATCTTCCTGCCCGCTCCTGCCACATGGGGAACGTAGTGGGAGCGCAGATTGTACGAGGTGATCAGCGTGTGGTCGACAATAAAATCGAGAGTCTCCTGGTCTGCCTCGCCTCGGCCCTCGTAGGTCTTCGAATAGTGCATGAGGAGGTTCTGCAGCACCAGGCGTACCGAAGGCATGTTCACGTAGTTTCCCTGACACTTGAATGACGCGGGCGTGACGAACTGCACGAACGCTTTGTTCCCCTGGTCCGTTGTGATGAGGTCGGTGAGCTGCTTCAGTCGGATAGATTCGGTCTCTACCCTATCGGTCTCGACCGAAACGCCGGCAGAGTGAATCTCGAACGAGTCAAGCTTTTGCAGGGGCGTGATGATTTGGTCTGCCGCCTGATCGGTGAGGGCGCTTATGCGCCAGATAATCGTGCCGCCCTCGTCAAGATAGCAGTACTGGCTGTAAGGGTTGAACGACATGCCGTGAAGCTCATCGGCATAGCGGGAGTCAATTGTTCTCATGAGCACGCCCTGCATGTACGGCCCCCAAGAAAACACCTGAGCACCGGAAAGCGTGCCTTTGCCAAGAGGCTTGAGCTTCATCTTCAATGTGGTGATATGCTCCATGACGTCATCTCATTTCGTCAAATAATCTTTTCTCTAGGTTATATTCCTTGAATCTCAATGATCTTGAGTAAAGCCCGCTATTCGGCAAATGTGACCGTTTCGACAATCGCCGCATTATTAAAGCTGTTCCCGCGCCGAAGACGGAGGCGGGACGACCGTTGTGGACGTATGTCATCTCTCATTGCATCGTTCTTCTCGGCAGGATTCCGGAAGGCTTTTAGGGATCGTTTGATTTGCATGTATAGGCGCAGTTGCAATCGGATAGAATCCAATTGAAAGCATTTGAATGCAAATGGATTCTAAGGAGCAACAATGGCTGTCACATCAGTCCCGATCGGAAGTCGCGTTGACGCCAATCTCAAGCGCGCGTTCGACGAGACCGCGGAGGAGCTTGGGCTGACCCCGACGTCTGCCCTCACCGTCCTCATGAAGCGCTTCGTGGACGAGGGAGGATTTCCCTTTGCCGTTCGCAAGCGCGTGCCAACGGAGATTGAGTTTACGCGTGAGATGGACGCGCGCTATCGCTCCATGCTTGAGGGCAATGAGGCAGCTCACGACTTGGTGGAGGCGTAGATGCCCTATCTGTGGGACGATCGCGCCTGGTCTGACTACCAGTACTGGGTGACACAGGACAAGAAGACCCTTCGGAAGATCAATGCGCTGCTGAAGGACATCGCAAGGACGGCGGGGACCGAGCAGGGCATTGGCAAGGACGAGATCCTGAGGCATTCGGGCGCGGGTCTGATGAGCGCACGAATCGACGCGAAGAATCGCCTGGTCTACAAGGTGGACGGTGGCGTTGTGCGCGTCGTTTCTTGTCGAGGGCATTACGGGGAGAAGTAGGGGCCGGCGTTCTTCTCGCTGCGCTTAGTAAGAGTGGTGAGATAGGGAGGGGAGCCGAACATGCCAACACTTCGTGATTGCGTCTACGGCCAGGCGGTGGCCGATGCGCTGGGCGTGCCCTACGAGTTTCGTCCTCGGGGCTCGTTCCGCTGCACGGACATGGTCGGCCACGGCAGCCACAACAAGCCGGCGGGCACGTGGAGCGACGACACGTCGATGGCGCTCGCGGTCTGCGACAGCTACCGTGAGCTGGGGCGCATTGACGTCGACGACATTCGCGGGCGCTTCGTGCGGTGGTATCGCGAGGGTGCCTACACGGTCGACGGGCTCTTTGACATCGGCAACGCCACGCGCGAGGCGCTCGAGTGCGGGCACGGCCTTGCGGGGGAGCGGGACAACGGCAACGGCTCGCTCATGCGCGCGGTCCCGCTCGCGTTCACCGACGCCGCTGACGACGAGGTGCGCGCCGTCTCCGCGATCACGCACGCGCACCCGACCTCGACGGAGCCATGCGTCGCTATGGTGCATATCGCGCGGGACCTCATCGCCGGGGCGAGCCCGGCGGACGTGGCTTGTGACATTGCCGCGCGTCCCGTGGACGAGATTCGCTCTACCGGCTTCGTGTGCCACACCTTCGACGCCGCGCTCTGGTGTCTGGCCAACACGTCGAGCTACGCCGAGTGCGCGCTCGCCGCGGTGAACCTCGGGGACGACACGGACACCACTGCCGCCGTCGCCGGCGCGCTCGCCGGCATCGTCTACGGCATCGAGGGGATTCCGGCCGAGTGGCTCGACGGGCTGCGGGGCACAGACGTCATCGAGGCGTGCCTGTTCTGAGGCAAAGGCCTACCGATACAGCTCTTCCAGCCCTATGAGCACCGTGCGCTCGTCGCCCTGCGCCTCGAACCCAGAGCGCGAGAAGAACCCGTACCTGTGGCACATGAGCCCCGTCCGCTGCACCTGCTCGACCTCGTCCTCGATCATTCGCTGCGTGATGGGCGTCGAGCGGAACTTAGCCTCGTAGAAGGCGTATCCGAGCGGGTCTCGGGTGACAACGTCGAACTCCCCGTTCGTTCTTGTCGCCGGGTCGTCATAGGAATAAGTGCCAATCAGGTCAAAGGGCGGCTCGATGTTGCCCATCCGGTTCTGTCGCACCAGGTACTGACGGCACACCTCCTCGAAGGCGTGGGGGACAAACTGGGTCTCAAAGTCGTCGTTCACGTAGCGGTCGTAGAAGACCTCGGGGTCAAGGACGCTGCGCTGCGACAGGTACCTGAAGACGTAGCGGTAGTAGAACTTGGAGAGCCCGTCACAGATGACGTACGAGGTGCGCTTCTTGTTGTTGGGATCGTTGATGGGCGTGCGTCGTTGGACGAGCTGCATTCCAATCAGCCTGTTGAGCACGTTGACCAGCGTCGCGCCGCTGGAGACGTGCGACTGGCTCAGGATGTCCCGGTAGCGGGCGTGCCCGTCGGCGAGCGCGGAGAAGATCTCGTGGGCGTTTCCGATCTTCGAGATCTCGGAGAGCAGGTAGGAGGGCACCTCGTCCTCAAGCCGCGCGTCCGGCTCAAGAATCAGGCGAATGAGGTTCTCCCGGACCGAGGCGTTCTTGTCAATGAGGCGGTTGTAGTACGGAATGCCACCGAACACGCTGAAGAGACGAACCTTGTCCTCGCAGGAGCGCTCCGGATAGAACTGCGCGGACTCGTAGTAGTCCATTGGCTGGAGGTTGATCTTGAGGTCGATGCGCCCATAGAGGGGGTTGTCACGCTCCATCAGGGACCTCATGACCTCTACGTACGACCCGCAGAGGATGAGCGAGAGGTGCGATCGGTCGCGATACTCGTCGAGAAGAACCTGGAGGATGCTGTCCATTCCCTTCACGACGTCGCGGAGGTAGGGATACTCATCGATGGCGAGCACGATTTTCTCTCCTGTCGCTCGGTCGAAGACAAAGCGCAGAGCGGCCTCGACGTCGGAGAAGGCGAGCGGGGGCATCTCAAAGGCCTCCGCGATGACCTCGGAGAGGTTTCTCGTGTTGTTCTCGGCAGTGGTCTGGCGGCATTCGTAGTAGATGGCGCGAGCGCCGCTGGCCTGCCGCATGGCATGGAGGATGAGCTCGCTCTTGCCGACGCGACGTCTGCCGTAGACGAGCGTTGCGCTCTGAGCGGGGGAGGAGAATTGTTCGCAGAGTTTTGCCTGCTCGCGCACGCGTCCGATGAATTCCACTTTACTCACCTCTGTTTACTCAAAAAAGTTGAGTCAAAAAAACTGAGTAAAGTGTAGCAGATTGGGACCGCTTTGCGTGAGTTGAGCGCGTCTAGCCGCACCTTCTGAAGGTGAGTGGATTGAGAATGGCGGAGCGTCTTTTTCGAGTTTGATGACGTCGTGAGATTATTCGCCACTGGCTTGCGTGTCCCCCCACACCCGATTCGCTGCGTTGAGGCCAGTATCTGTCCGCCCGTCCTGCTACTATCGCCTCAAGGTCGAAGCGGGAGGTCACCATGCCGTTCTCCATCGTTCGCAACGACATCGCGCGCGTGCGCGCCGACGTGCTCGTCAACGCCGCCAACGAGCGGCTCGCCGCCGGAGGCGGGGTCTGCGGGGCGATTTTCGAGGGTGCGGGCGTGAGCAGGATGGCGGCCGCATGCGCGAAGATCGGGCGCTGCCCCACGGGCTCGGCGGTGACCACGCCGGGCTTTGACCTGCCGTGCCGCTGGGTGGTCCATGCGGTGGGCCCCGTCTGGCGCGGTGGGTCACACGGTGAGAGGGAGCTCCTGCAGAGCTGCTACCGCAGCGTGTTCGCCGAGGCGGCGCGCCTCGGCGCGACTTCGGTGGCGTTTCCGCTCATATCCGCCGGCATCTTCGGCTACCCCGTGCGCGAGGCGCTCGACGTGGCCCGCGCCGAGGCGTCGGCGTTTCTCGACGACCACCCGGACGTGGAGGTGACGCTCGTCGTCTTCACGCGCGACGTGGTGGCGCAGGGCGTGGCGCTCCTGGGCGAGCTGCGCGAGTACGTGGACGACGCGTACGTGGAAAACAGCCCGCACCTGTACGACCGCTCCGCCGAGCTCCGCGAGCTCTGCGCCCCCGAGGCGTACCCCACCGCGGCGCCCGTACCCGCCCCAACCCCCAGTGCTCCGGCCGCGCCCGACGAGCTCGCCGAGCGCCTGGCGCACCTGGACGCGTCCTTCTCGGAGGCGCTGCTCGCGCTGATCGACGAGCGCGGACTCACCGACGCCCAGGTCTATCGCCGGGCAAACCTCAGCCGCCAGCTCTTCTCCAAGATCCGCTCCAAGCCGGACTACCGACCGAGCAAGCCCACGGCGGTGGCGCTGGCGCTCGCGCTCGGGCTCACCCTGCCGCAGACGCAGGGGCTTCTCGCCCACGCCGGGCTCACGCTCTCGCGCAGCAGCAAGTTCGACGTGATCGTCAAGTTCTACCTCGCGCGCGGCGTCCACGACGTCATGACCGTGAACGAGGCGCTCTTCGCCTTCGACCAGCCTCTGCTCGGCTCGCAGTAGGAGCGGCGCCCAGCGCGCCAGATGTCGCCCGGCGGTTTACCTCTACCTCGGCGTCTCCGCGTAGCCTTCATGTTGTCAGGTTGGCTGCGACAAGGGAGGCAGCAATGCGCACGGAGATCGTCTTCATCCTGGATGCGAGCGGTTCGATGGCGGGGCTCGAGGCAGACACGGTCGGCGGCTTCAACAGCCTCATCGAGAAGAACCGGGAGGAGCCGGGGGAGGCCGTGGTGTCCACGGTGCTCTTCTCGGGCGGCTCGCGCGTCCTGCACGACCGGCTCGACATTCGCGAGGTGCCCCGGCTCACGGGGCGCGACTACGAGTGCTGCGGGTGCACGGCGTTGCTCGACGCCGTGGGCGGCGCCATCAGGCACGTCGACCTGGTCCAGGGTGTGCAGCCCAAGGGCTACGAGGCGGACCGGGTGCTCTTTGTCATCACCACCGACGGCCAGGAGAACGCGAGCCGTCGCTACACGCACCCGCAGGTCAAGCGCATGATTGAGGAGCACCGGAAGAAGGGCTGGGAGTTCCTGTTCATAGGCGCCAACATCGACGCCGCGGCGGAGGCGGCGAGCCTGGGCATCGCGCCCGAGCGCGCGGCGGACTACGTGGCGGACGGCCGCGGAACCGGGGTGCTCTACGAGGCGGTGGCGTCTGCGGTGGCAGAGGTGCGCGCGTGCCCGCCCAGCGCGGCGATGGGCGACGCGTGGCGCGTGGGGCTCGACGCCGACGTGCGGGCACGGAGGAGGTAGGCGCGCAAGGCCAAGGACGCCAGATAGCGCCGGCGAGAAGAACCTGCAGCCCGCGGGTTCTTCTCGCCGCCCGGGCGGGTACACTTCTCACATTCGACTCGTCTGGCGGGAGGTGGCCATGGGCTGTCTGAGCGTACTGTTCAACCTGATCTGGATTCTCACGGGAGGCTGGGTGACGGCGCTCGGGTTTCTCATCGTTGGCGTGCTCTGCTACGTTACGATCATTGGGATCCCCATCGGCCGGCAGGCGTTCAAGATGGCGAGCCTGACCCTAGCGCCGTTTGGCAAGGAAATCGTCTACGGCGGGGGCGCCCCGTCGGTGGCAGCGAACGTTGTCTGGCTGATACTGGGCGGCTGGTGGTCGGCCCTGTGCTACCTGATCGAGGGCGCGCTCTACTGCGTGACCGTCGTCGGGATCCCGTTTGGCCTGCAGCTCTTCAAGATGGCCAAGCTCACCCTGTGGCCCTTCGGCGCGGAGGTGCGGTAGGGGCGGTTGCCCCTAAAGACAGTGCGCCATATAGAGCGGCAGATACTGCCGGTGACCGGAGCTTTGCAGCTGCTTTGGATGGAGGATGTACTCGGCTCCCACGCGCTTCTCGTAGCGCGGCCTGAAGTCATCCAACGACACTGTGCTGTAGCTCTTTGTCGACTTGACCTCAATCGGACAGATGCGCAGCTTGTTGCCGGCATCTGAATAGGGCTGCGTTATCAGGAAGTCCACCTCGCGCGGCCGGGGCTTTTTGTCGTCAGACAGAGGAGGCTCGGACCATGTGTGATAAAACAGCGAGTGGCCACTTGCCTTGAGCTGCTGCGCGACAACGTTTTCTGCGAGCATTCCCTTGTTCACCGAAACTCTGCCAAACTGGAGGTCGCGATGGACGGAGAGGGATTCCGGTCCGTCGGCGAACGCAAGAGACACGAGAAGCCCAGTGTCTGCCATGTAGCACTTGAGAGAGCTCTCTTCCTCGTTGAGTCGGAGTCCAACGTTTGGGTCGGTGCAGAGGCGACACATGTTGGCGATGTGCGCATCGGCAAGCCAGTCCAGTGCTGCCTCGCAACCTTCGTAGCGAACGCCCCTGCCGAGCGTGGAGAACTTGAACCGCTTGGAGGACGCGGACAGCTGCCCCGGAATTGCCTGGAAAATGGCTCGCGCCCTTCGAGCGTCACTTCCCCCAAACTTTGTGATGTCCTCGAGGTAGAGGTTGAGGATACGGCGCTTGATGTGGTCGCATCCTCCGAAGTCCTTTTCCTCTATGAAAGCCTCGACCGATTGGGGCATTCCTCCTACGAGCATGTACTCGTTGAACAGCCGCATGATTTTGGCGTGCACGTTATCGGGGAGCGGCTGTAGACTTGCGCGGGCTCTCCGTATCTCGTCAGCGTAGATGTCGAGCCCGCATGCCCACAGGTACTCCTCGAAATCCATGGGGTTGAGCTCGATCCGGTCCTCCTCCGAGGGGATGACGATGTCGGCAATGTTCTTTCGCAGCGAGACGAGGGACCCGGTCTCTATGTAGTCAAAACGCCCGTCTTCGACGAGGTGCTTGACGTACTCACGGGCGAGGGGGAATCGCTGCACCTCATCGAAGATGATGACACTGTCACGCCTCTTCAGCTGCTTTCCGTACTCCAGCTGCAGCATGCGGAGGAACGTGTCAACGTCCTCACGATGGTTGCGAAAGAGCTCGAGCGTTGCGGGACTTGCCGCCGAAAAGTCGATATAGAGGTAGTCAGCATATTCGTTCTTCGCGAATGCTCGGACGAGCGTGGTCTTGCCCACACGTCTTGCGCCCTCGATGAGCAGGGCACTTTTTCCTTTTGACTCCCGCTTCCATATGAGGAGCTTTTCATAGCATTTACGTCTATACATATCTCTACCTCAGTTCTCTGCAAAATCCGCTAGTTCTATTATCCATTATAGCTACAGTATCCACTGGTATGAGATAGCTGATTTCCTGCAGAATCCGTCAGCCATTTCATCGTTGACTTCCAGTTTCAACGAGGCGCCCCAGGACTCAGCGCGACACGCATCGATGAGACAAACGGCAGACGGCCGAGGGTGATGTTCCGCGGCAAGGGGTGCGAGAGCCCGCGTCCCTCTCGGCACGCCCCTTACCGAAAGACGTGTCTCCGTCCGTCGTGCCGTACTTATCGCCCGTCCTGTCATGGGGTAGGAAAACGCCAGCAGCGCGCATCCGGCGCGCAACGGAAGAAGGGAAGAACATGCAGCTCGAGAACAAGGTTGCGGTCGTCACCGGCGCGTCGTCGGGCATGGGGCACGCCATCGTGGAGCTCTTCGCGCGAGAGGGGGCAAAGGTGGTGGCCGTCGCTCGGCGAAAGGAGCGCCTGGAGGAGCTGGCGGCGAGCTTGGCCGACGCCCCGGGAGAGGTTGCTCCCTATCCCGGCGACGTCTCTCTGCGCGAGGTCAACGAGGGCATGATCGACTTTGCCCAGAAGACCTTCGGCGGCTTTGACGTCCTCGTCAACAACGCGGGCATCATGGACGACATGTCCCCCGTCGGCGATGCCACGGACGAGAAGTACGAGCAGGTCATGGCCGTCAACGTCTACGGCCCGCTCGCGGCCATGCGCGCCGCGGTGAACGCCTTCAAGGCCTCCGGCACCAAGGGCTCGATCGTCAACGTGGCGTCCGTCGGCGGCATGCGCACCTGTGCCGGCGCCATCTACTGCGCCTCCAAGGCCGCGCTCATCTCGCTCACCAAGAACACCGCCTACATGTACATGGCCGACGGCATCCGCACGAACTGCATTGCGCCGGGCGGCATCGTGACGGAGATCGCCACGTCGATGGGCGTCCCCAACCCGGCAGGCTACGGGCGCATCAAGCCCGTGCTGGACTGCGCGCCGGCGCCGGGCAGCGCCGAGGAGATCGCCGCTGCGGCGCTCTTCCTGGCCAGCGACGCCGCGAGCTACGTCAACGGCGTCGTCCTGCCCGTGGACGGCGGCTGGATGGCGGGCTGAGCTCGCCTGCATAGAACGAGGCGGCGGGGCTGTCGGCGCTGTGTCGACAGCCCCGCCATTAATTATTGTCCGGTCGCCCTTGTACGCTCCTCTCAAGTCAAGAGGGGGGAGCCAACATGTACGAGCCGTCACGTCAGCTGATGTCGTTCAACGTCGCGGGGTTCCAGTTCTGGGACGGTGCGCTGGTGCTCGGGGAGCTCAGGGCGGGCACGCCGCTCGAGCTCGTCCCGGAGCCGGACAACCCGCACGATCCCGAGGCCATTGCGCTGCGCTACCATGGGACCAAGCTCGGCTACGTTCCGGCAGACGAGAACGCCGTGCTCTCGGTGATGTGCTTCTACGGGCATGCCGCGGCGTTCGAGGCGCGCGTGCTGCAGGTGGACCCGGAGGCCGCGCCTTGGAAGCAGGTGCGCGTCGGCGTCTTCGTGACGGATGCGCGCTGAGGCTGGGTCGGCGTACGGCCAGCAAAGCGAGAAGAACGGAGGGTCCAGATGGATACCGGCTTTCGCAGCGTGATCAGGTCTGACGGCATGATGCACTTCGAGCACGAGATTGGCAACGCGCGCTTTGACCTCTCCGACGGCAGCATGACACAGGTTCTGGGCTCGTTCGGGGACATGCAGAGCGTTGTGCGTCCGAATGGCTCGATCGGCATCGAGCAGACCGTCGGCAACATGAGGTTCAATCTCGACCAGGGGAACTTCGATCAGCTCCTTTAGGGGAGGCGCGCATGCCAACGCTTCGTGACGCGATCTACGGCCTGGCCGTGGGTGACGCGCTCGGCGTGCCGTACGAATTTCGCACGCGGGGGAGCTTCTCCTGCACGGGGATGGTCGGCCACGGCACGCACGACCAACCGGCGGGCACCTGGTCGGACGATACGAGCATGACGCTCGCCACCTGTGACAGCATCCGCGCGTGCGGGCGTGTGGACACGGCGGACATGCTCTCCCGGTTCCGCGCGTGGATCAACGACGGCGCCTACGCCATCGATGGGGTGGTCTTTGACTACGGCGGCACGACGGCTCGTGCGCTCGCCGCCGGTACGGGTTGCACGGGCGAGCGCGACAACGGCAACGGCTCGCTCATGCGCATCGCGCCGCTTGCCTTCACTGGTGCGACGGATGACGAGGTAGGTCCGCGCGGTCTCGGCAATCACGCACGCTCACGCGGTCTCCACTGGCGCCTGCGTGGATATGGTGCACGTGATGCGCGCGCTCGCGGCCGGCGCCTCGCCGGCGGAGGCGGTCCCGGACTTTGACGTCCTTCTCGCTGCCAGCGAGAAGGACCTGGGCTCGGGAGGCTTCGTGCGGGACACGTACTGCGCCGCGCTCTGGTGCCTGGTGGTCTCGGAATCCTACGAGGAGTGCGTGCTGCGAGCCGTCAACCTCGGGGACGACACGGACACCACCGCGGCCGTGGCCGGGGCGCTTGCGGGCATCGTGTACGGAGCGGACGCCATCCCTGCCGCATGGATGGAGGCGCTGCGGGGCAAGGACATCATTGAGGCGTGCCTCTTCTGATAGAAAAACGAGAAAAAATAGAAAAACGAAAACGGATAAAACAACGAAAACGGAGAACTCGACGCGAGGGGGCACCATGAGGAAGGTCAGCCCGTTCAAGCCGACCGCGGGTGCGGAGGCCCAGCCCCGGCAAGTCGTGACGCGGCTCCCGATGACTTCTTCGACGAGATGAGACGCTACTGCCACCGCTTGAGCTGGGTGGACGACCTCAAGGCCACGGGCGACCAGATCCTCAAGTTTGCCGTCAACGTCCCAGACGAGCGCACGGACTTCTTCTACGACCTCTTTCGCCGAGAGCTCGAGGGCATGGTGGAGCCCACGACGAGCGGCCACGGCTCCATCGACCTCATCACTCCCGGCTGCCACAAGGCGTCGGGGCTCGCGCGCCTCGCCGAGCGCCGGGGAATCTCTCCGGAGCAGTGCGTGGCGTTCGGTGACGGCGGCAACGACGTGGAGATGCTTCGCTTCTGCGGCGTCGGCTACGCGATGGCCAACGCGCCCGACGAGGTGAAGGCCGCCGCCGACCGTGTGTGCCCCTCCAACGACGAGGACGGCGTGCTCGCGACGCTGGACGAGCTGTTCTCGTAGGAGAGGTATGCTAGCCGGAGAGGTGTCGCCCGCGCTTGAGAGGCGGAAGGCAATGGGTGAGGGGCAGCTGCGCCCGAACGGGCGCGCAACACGGGTCGTCGAGCCGACCGATGACGAGAAGGCCGCGGCCAAGGCTGCCCAGACGTTCGGGCGGTCCTTCGCGCATGACAGCACGGCGCTCGGGGTGGCGGCCTTCGCGGGGTTCTTCCTCGTTGTCCTTGTCATTGATATCTCGGTGCTCGTCAGTGGCGTGGCGCGCGGCGAGTACGGAGGGCAGGACATAACGTGGCTCGCCGTGATTGGCGGCTCCGTGTTCGTCGCGTTTGCCGTGCTTGCGGTCGTGTCGGTTCTTGTCGCCCGCCACCACCACCTGCACCCGGTCAAGAGCGACGTGTTTGCGGCGGATGGGCGCCTGTTCCACACCTGGTTTCTGCGGGATAAGAAGAAGTACCAGGACGACCGCGGAATCGTCCGCATCAACGTTGTTGGAATCACGCAGTGCGTTGGGTTCCATAACAGGAAAGACAAGACTGTCTGGATCATTCCGAGCCCGGATGCGCACATCCATGACGTGTGGCGGCGCGGCAGGAGGTGGGAGGACGAGCGCGGGCTGTGCCTCGCCCTCCTTGAGAAGGGGATACCGAGCGACGCGGGCACGGATCCGTTCTTTGGCGTGGACGAGCAGTACCGGGGGTTCCTCGAGCGAATCGGCGTGCGGATAGAGGAGACGACCGAGCCCGTCGAATTCCTGGCTGGGACGTGGTCGTAGGCACGTGATGTCTTTCATGGTGTCCGGCTACTGACTGCCTGTTTTGTGTTGCCGTTATCGCCCCGTCGTTGCTCCCAGCGCGCGGTTGACCCGCTCCGCCACGCCCACGCTCAGCGCGACCTTTGCCACGTCCGGCACCACGAACGGCACCACCGCCACGGCCAGCGCCGCAGGCGCGTCGAGCGCGTAGACGTTCATGAGCTGAATCGTTCCCAGCACGTAGCTCACCGCCAGCAGCGCGACTCCGCCCGCCGCGCCGCACGCCCTTCTCGGCAGCGCGTCCGTGTGCGCGATGGCGCCCGCCACGGGCATGCCCGCCGCGAAGCCCAGGAGATAGCCCCCCGTGGGTCCCAGCAGCACGCCGACCCCGCCCTGGAGGCCGGAGAACACCGGCACGCCCACCGCGCCCAGCAGCAGGTAGACGACAACGGTGAACAGCGCGTCGCGCGTGCGCATGACCTGGGGCAGCAGCGCCAGCACAAAGGTCTGCAGGGTAAACGGTACCGGGCCCAGCGGCACGGTGACCCAGGCGCTCACGGCAAGCAGCGCTATGCAGACGCCGCAGCGGGCGATCTGGCGGTTGGACATGGCGGCTCCCTCGCGGACGGGCGCTCCTCTCGCGCGCCTACGGAACGAAAGCATACCGCATGGTCGAGCCCCGCTCGAGCTCCCGCTCTTCTCGTAAGATGGACGGGCAAGGGCGATGCGCCAACGAGGCGGGGGAGGGCACATGGAGAGCGACTTCGTGGACTGGGTCGAGCGGGAGTTCCGTCACCCCGTGCCCGGCGAGTACCGGGACTTCCTCTTCCGGGACGTGGCGACCGCGTACGCCGAGCCCGTCATGCCCGCGCGGGCGCATCTTGTCACGGACGACGGCGACGAGTACGAGGTCTCCGAGTGGTTTCCCGCCGAGCGCATACCCGACATCTACCGATGCTGCCGCGCGGAGGGGCTGATAGCGGAGCAGCTGCTTCCGATCTTCGACAGCTGTGGCTGCGTTGCGGCGCTCGACTGCGACGAGGGCTCGAGCACGTACGGCAGCGTTCTCCTGCAGGCTCCTGAGGGCTACTTTGACGACGCCCGTCAGGAGAACGTCTACGAGGAGCCGGTCCTTCTCGCCCGGAGCTTCTCGGATGTGCTGGCCGCGCTGAGCAACGACGGCTTGTAAGGGGTGCCAGGCTGGCCGCACGGTCCTTTTCGCCCGTCCGCGTTTTATCGAAACGGAGCATCTGCACAAATCGGCTGAGAAATCGCGACCCTTTTCTGCAGTTGCTCCGCTTCGGCGAGAGGGGCGCGGGACGTCTTCGACGCAACGGGCAAGAAGAACGAACGGCGCGTGTGGTGGTCGTGGAGTGGTTCTTCTGGCCATGCCGTTCGCAGCCGCAAACGTACCGCCCGCGGCATCGCGAAAATTCCTCTTGAAACACTCTTGAAAAGTGGGAATATATGGGCTAACAAACATTTTGTTTGGTACGCAAACAAAAAGTTGGTAAGCCCGAAGGAGCAAGGAGGAAGCGTTGAGCGAGAAGATCAAGTGGGTCGCCAACAAGATGCCTAAGAGCGACGACCGCCACCTCGGCATCATGTCCCTCGAGAACGTGGAGGCGGCGCGCAGCTTCCACCGGAGCTTCCCGCAGTACGACGTCACCCCGCTCGCCAAGCTCGACGCGCTGGCGGGTGAGCTCGGCCTCAAGAACCTGGCCGTGAAGGACGAGTCCTACCGCTTTGGCCTCAACGCCTTCAAGGTGCTCGGCGGCTCCTTCGCCATGGCCAACTACATCGCGGGCAAGATCGGCCGCCCGGTCTCCGAGATGACCTACGACTACCTCACGAGCGACGAGCTCGCACGCGACTTCGGCCAGGCCACGTTCTTCACCGCCACCGACGGCAACCACGGCCGCGGCGTGGCCTGGGCCGCCAACAAGCTGGGCCAGAAGGCCGTCGTGCACATGCCCAAGGGCAGCGTGAAGAGCCGCTTTGACAACATCGCCGCCGAGGGCGCCGAGGTCACGATCGAGGACGTCAACTACGACGAGTGCGTCCGCATGGCCGCCGCCGAGGCCGAGGCCTGCGAGAACGGCGTCATCGTGCAGGACACCGCTTGGGACGGCTACGAGGAGATCCCGTCCTGGATCATGGAGGGCTACGGCACCATGGCCTCCGAGGCGGCCGAGCAGTACGCGGCGGCCGGCGTGGAGCGCCCGACGCACGTCTTTGTGCAGGCCGGCGTCGGCAGCCTGGCCGGCGGCGTGGTGGGCTACTTCACCAACCTCTTCCCCGACAACCCGCCCACCTTCGTGGTGATGGAGGCCGACACCGCGGCCTGCCTCTACAAGGGCGCCCTTGCCGGCGACGGCGACCCGCGCATCGTGGACGGCGACATGCCCACGATCATGGCGGGCCTGGCCTGCGGCGAGCCCAACACGCTGGGCTGGGACATCCTGCGCAACCACGTGTCCGTGTTCGTGAGCTGCCCCAACTGGGTGGCCGCCAAGGGCATGCGCGTGCTCGGCGCCCCCAGGAAGGGCGACCCGCGCGTCATCTCCGGCGAGTCCGGCGCCGTGGGCGCGGGCCTTATCACGACCCTCATGGAGTCCGACGAGTACGCCGAGCTCCGCGAGGCCATCGGCCTGGACGAGACGAGCTCCGTGCTGCTCTTCTCGACCGAGGGCGACACGGACCCGGTGAACTACCGCAAGGTCGTGTGGGACGGCGCGTACCCCGCCGAGTAGGGGAGAGCGAGAAGAACGGGTTCTTCTCGGCAGATGACTGGTAACGAGGGCGTCAGAAAGGACGTAAGCAAAATGGCCAAGGAACTGGATTTCGAGCAGATCAAGAGCGCGGCGGAGGCGTATGGCAAGGACATGACCGCCTTCCTGCGCGCCATGATCTCCCACCCGAGCGAGTCCTGCGAGGAGGGCGAGGTCGTGGCCTGCATCAAGGCCGAGATGGAGAAGCTCGGCTTTGACAAGGTCGAGGTCGACGGCCTGGGCAACGTCATCGGCTGGATGGGCGAAGGCGATAAGATCATCGCCATCGACTCCCACATCGACACCGTGGGCATCGGCAACCGCGATAACTGGGAGGCCGACCCCTACGAGGGCTACGAGACCGACGAGCTCATCTACGGCCGCGGTGGCTCCGACCAGGAGGGCGGCATGGCCTCCGCGACCTACGCCGCGAAGATGATGAAGGACCTGGGCCTCATCCCCGAGGGCTACAAGATCATGGTCGTGGGCTCCGTCCAGGAGGAGGACTGCGACGGCATGTGCTGGCAGTACATCGTCAACAAGTACTTCGACGGCCCCGAGGACGCCCGCGAGAAGATCGAGTTCGTGATCTCCACCGAGCCCACCGACGGCGGCATCTACCGTGGTCACCGTGGCCGCATGGAGATTCGCGTGGACGTGCACGGCGTCTCCTGCCACGGCTCCGCTCCCGACCGCGGCGACAACGCCATCTACAAGATGGCCGACATCATCGCCGACGTCCGCGCCCTCAACAACAACGGCTGCGACGAGTCCACCGACATCAAGGGCCTCGTCAAGATGCTCGACCCCAAGTACAACCCCGAGCACTTTGAGGACGCGCGCTTCCTGGGCCGCGGCACCTGCACCGTGTCGCAGATCTTCTACACCTCGCCCAGCCGCTGCGCCGTGGCCGACAGCTGCGCGATCTCCATCGACCGCCGCATGACCGCCGGCGAGACCTGGGACTCCTGCCTCCAGGAGATCCGCGACCTGCCGTCCGTCAAGAAGTACGGCGACGACGTCAAGGTCTCCATGTACATGTACGACCGCCCGAGCTGGAAGGGCACCGTCTACGAGACCGAGGCCTACTTCCCCACGTGGATCAACGCCGAGAGCGCCGCTCACGTCCAGGCCCTCGTCGACGCGCACCACGCGCTCTACGGCGAGGAGCGCATCGGCTGCGAGCCGTCCATGGACAAGCGCGCCGGCCGTCCGCTCACGGACAAGTGGACCTTCTCGACCAACTGCGTGTCCATCCAGGGCCGCTACGGCATCCCGTGCGTGGGCTTTGGCCCCGGCGCCGAGAGCCAGGCGCACGCGCCCAACGAGGTCACCTACAAGCAGGACCTTGTGACCTGCGCCGCGCTCTACACCGCCGCGCTCAATCTCTACGACCCTTCCAAGAAGACCGGCGACGTCACCGTCTTCCGCGCCGGCGCCACCGACAACGACATCCAGTAGACGCTCTGACCCACACAGAAAGGAAACAACCATGGCCAAGGACTTCTCCGCGCTCCTCGACGAGCTCAAGGGCTACGACTTCTCCGGCATGTACGACTCCGACTTCCTGCACACCTGGGACAAGACCACCGACGAGCTGCGCGCGCTCTACGCCGTGGCCGCTGCCCTGCGCAACCTCCGCGAGCGCAACATCTCCCCGCGCATCTTCGACTCCGGCCTCGCCGTCTCGCTCTTCCGTGACAACTCCACGCGCACGCGCTTCTCGTTCTCCAAGGCCACGAACCTCCTGGGCCTCCAGCTCCAGGACCTCGACGAGAAGAAGTCCCAGATCGCCCACGGCGAGACCGTCCGCGAGACCGCCACGATGATCTCCTTCATGGCCGACGTCATCGGCATCCGCGACGACATGTACATCGGCGCCGGCGACGCCTACATGGCCGAGGTCGCCGAGTCCGTCGCCGAGGCCTACGCCGACGGCGTGCTCGACCACCGTCCCACGCTCATCTCGCTGCAGTCCGACTCCGACCACCCCACCCAGTCCTCCGCCGACATGCTCTACCTCATCGAGGAGTTTGGCGGCCTGGAGAACCTCCGCGGTAAGAAGGTGGCCGTGACCTGGGCGTACTCCCCGAGCTACGGCAAGCCTCTCTCCTGCCCGCAGTCGCTCATCTCGCTGCTTCCGCGCTTTGGCATGGACGTTACGCTGGCCCACCCCGAGGGCTACGACCTCATGGGCGACCGCGTGGAGGCCGCCAAGGCCTACGCCGCCGAGTCCGGCTGCACCTTCAAGCAGGTGAACACCATGGAGGAGGCCTTCGAGGGCGCCGACATCGTCATCCCCAAGAGCTGGGCGCCCTACGCCGCCATGGAGCAGCGCACCAAGCTCTACGCCGCGGGCGACGACGAGGGCATCAAGGCGCTGGAGAAGGAGCTCCTCGCCCAGAACGCCACGCACCAGGACTGGTGCTCCACGACCGACCTCATGGCCAAGACCGCCAACGGCCAGGACACCATCTACATGCACCCGCTGCCCGCCGACATCTCCGGCGTCTCCTGCGAGCACGGCGAGGTCATGGCCGACGTCTTTGACATGCACCGCGTGGGCATGTACAAGGAGGCCAGCTACAAGCCGTACGCCATCGCGGCCATGATCTTCCTGCAGAAGGTCAAGGACCCCGTGGCCACGCTCGCCGCGCTCGAGGCGGCCGGCAAGCCCCGCTGGAACCAGGCCTAGTCGCTCGATTCCCCAGAGTTGCCTAGAGGGGGAGCGCCCCTTCTAGGCAACTTTTCTATTCAGGAGAGGAACCATGGGTAAGAGAATCGTCATCGCCCTGGGCGGCAACGCGCTGGGCAAGAACCTGCCGGAGCAGATGGAGGCGGTCAAGCACACGGCGCGCGCCATCGTGGACCTCATCGAGCAGGGCAACGAGGTCGTGGTGGCCCACGGCAACGGCCCGCAGGTGGGCATGATCCAGGAGGCCATGACGCAGCTCACGCGCTCCGACCCCGAGAAGTACATCCCGTGCCCGCTGTCGGTCTGCGTGGCCATGAGCCAGGGCTACATCGGCTACGACCTGCAGAACGCGCTGCGCGAGGAGATGCTGGACCGCGGAATCGAGATGGGCGCCGCCACGGTGCTCACGCAGGTGGAGGTGGACCCGGAGGACCCGGCGTTCGCCAACCCCACCAAGCCGATCGGCGCCTTCATGACGCGCGAGGAGGCCGACCGCATGATCGCCGAGCGCGGCTACGACGTGATCGAGGACGCCGGGCGCGGGTACCGCCGCGTGGTGGCCTCGCCCAAGCCCGTGGGCATCGTGGAGCTGGACACCATCCGCTCGCTCGTCGAGACCAACCACGTGGTCATCGCCTGCGGTGGCGGCGGCATCCCGGTCTTCCACACCGAGGGCCACCACCTTAAGGGCGCCGCGGCGGTCATCGACAAGGACTTCGCGGCGGCGCGCCTGGCCGAGCAGCTGGACGCCGACTTCCTGGTGATCCTCACGGCCGTGGAGAAGGTGGCCGTGAACTTTGGCAAGCCCGACCAGCAGTGGCTGGACGAGCTCACGCCCGAGACTGCGGCGCGCTACATCGAGGAGGGCCAGTTCGCGCCCGGCTCGATGCTGCCCAAGGTGGAGGCCGCGCTGGCCTTCGCGCAGTCCGGCGAGGGCCGCTCGTCGCTCATCACGCTCCTCGACCGGGCGGCCGACGGAATCGCCGGCAAGACGGGTACCATCGTACGTGGCTAGCAAGGACGCGTCGGGCGAGAAGGACGGTGGGGCGCGCGGCATGAGACCCGACCTCAGGGCATATCTTCTGGGCGACGACGGGCACCGGGTCTTTGGGCCCGGTCCGGTCGAGCTGCTGGAGCGCGTGGGCGAGCTGGGCAGCCTGCGCGCCGCCGCGATCGACATGGGGATGGCCTACACCAAGGCCACGCGCCTCGTGCACGACGCCGAGCAGGCCTTTGGCTTCGCGCTCACCGAGCGGACCGTGGGCGGCTCCGGGGGCGGCGGCTCGCAGCTTACCGCCGAGGCGCGCGAGCTGATCGAGCGCTACCGCGCGTTCGAGCGCACGAGCCGCTGGGCGCTCTCCGCCGCCTACGAGACGTGCTTCTCGGGTTTTGCCGACGTGGCCCGCCTGGGCTGCGTGGTCATGGCGTCCGGCGAGGGCGCGCGCTTTGGCGGCGAGCCGGGCGAGAAGCTCGTGGCGCCGCTGGCCGGCACGGCCGTGCTGGAGCGCACGCTCGCCGCGCTGCCGGCGAATCTCCTGGACGTCGTGGTGGTGACGCGCTGGGACGCGGTCGAGGAGCTGTGCGAGCGGCTCGGCGTTCGCTGCGTGCGCGCGGACGGTCCGCTCAAGAGCGACACGATGCGCGCGGGACTGGAGGCGCTGGGGCATCGCGCCGGCTGCCTCTTCGTGACCGGCGACCAGCCGCTCCTGAGCGAGAGGAGCGTGCGCTCGATGGTGGCGGAGCTCGTCCGCGAGCCCACGGCAATCGTGCGCCTGGGCTGGCGCGGCCGCGCCGCGAACCCGGTGCTCTGGCCGAACGACACGCTGGCCGCGCTGGCTCGGCTGGAGGGCGACACGGGAGGGCGCGTCCTTCTCGACGGCCATGCCGAGCTGGAGGGTCGCGTGCGCCTGGTGGAGGCCGCCGACGAGTGGGAGCTCGCCGACGTGGACACGCCCGAGGACCTGGCGCGCCTCGAGGGCGCGCTGGCCGAGAGAGGGGAGAGCCGATGAGGAGGATCCTGGCAAACGGCACGCTGGTCACGCCGGAGGGGCTGCGTCGCGCCGACCTCGCGCTGGAGGGCGAGAAGATCGCGGAGATTGCCGCGCACATCGAGCCCGGGCTCACGGACGTCGTGGAGGACGTGAGCGGCTGCTGGGTGTTCCCCGGCTTCATCGACGCGCACACCCACCTGCAGTGCTGGACCGGCATGGACTGGACGGCCGACAGCTTTGAGACCGGGACGCGCGCCGCTGCCTGCGGCGGCACCACCTGCATCGTGGACTACGCCACGGCCGACCGCGGCGTGACGATGGACGAGGCGCTGGCCGAGTGGCACGCGCGCGCCGAGGGCGGCGCCGGCTGCACGGCAAACTACGGCTTCCACATGGCGATCGCCGAGTGGGGCGAGGACTCGCCGGGGCAGATGCGCCGCATGCGCGAGGCGGGCGTCTCGAGCTTCAAGACCTACCTCGCCTACGACCACCTGCGGCTCTCCGACGCGGAGACGCTGCGCTGCCTGGAGGTCGTGCGCGACCTGGACGCCGTGCTCTGCGTGCACTGCGAGAACGGCGACGTGGTGAACGAGCTGCAGCGTCAGGTGCTCGCCGAGGGCATCACGGGCCCGGAGGGGCACCCGCTCTCCCGACCGGCCGAGGCCGAGGCGGACGCCGTGAGCCGCCTGCTCTACCTGGCCCAGATCGCGGGCGCGCGCGTCAACGTGGTGCACCTGTCCACGGAGCTCGGCCTTCTCGCCGTGCGCGCCGCCCGCGCCCGCGGCCAGCAGGGCATCTACGTGGAGACCTGCCCGCAGTACCTCACGCTGGACGACACGCGCTACCTCGAGGCCGGTGACGACGGCTTCGCGGGCGCCAAGTACGTGATGAGCCCGCCGCTGCGTAAGCCGCGTGATGTGCGCGCCCTGCGCGAGGCGGTGCTCGCCGGCGAGGTGGACTCCATCGCGACGGACCACTGCTCGTTCAACCTGCACGGCCAGAAGGACCGCGGCCGCGGCGACTTCACCAAGATCCCCAACGGCGGTCCCGGCATCGAGCACCGACCGGCCGTGATGGCCACGACCTTCGAGGGTCAGCTCGGGCCCGAGGGGCTCTGCCGCCTGCTGTCGGAGGGCCCGGCGCGTACCTTCGGCCTGTGGCCGGAGCGCGGGCGCCTGGCCGTGGGCGCCGCCGCCGACGTCTGCGTGTGGGACCCGTCGGCGCGCTGGACCATCAGCGCCGCGACCCAGCACCAGGCCGTGGACTACACGCCGTGGGAGGGCCTCGAGGCGCACGGTCGCGCGCACCTCGTCTACGTGGGCGGCGAGCTCGTGGCCCGCGACGGCGAACCTTGCGGCCCCACCCCCGGCCGCTACGTGGCACGATAGTCACCAGTCAGTCGTAAAGCGGGGACATCCCCCTCAAGCAAAGGAGAAGAACATGGCAATCGAGGCAATCGTCACCGACAAGGCGCCTGCGGCGCTCGGCCCCTACTCCGCCGCCGTGGCCGCCCCGGCCACCAAGGCCATCCACGTGTCCGGCCAGCTGCCGATCGACCCGGCCACCGGCGAGTTCGCCGGCGAGGACATCCAGGCCCAGACGCGCCAGAGCCTCACCAACATCAAGAACATCCTCGAGGCCGCCGGCGCCTCCATGGCCGACGTCGCCGAGGTCACCGTCCTTCTCGACGACATCGCCGACTTCGCGGCCATGAACGAGGTCTACGGCGAGTTCTTCACCGCGCCGTACCCCAGCCGCGCCGCCTTCGAGGTGGCCGCGCTGCCCAAGGCCGCCAAGGTCGAGATCAAGGCCGTGGCTTACCTGTAGGCAGGGCCTCACGCGCGGGGGACGGCCCGTCACGCTTCACGCGAGAGTGTTCGCGCTTTGCGCTCAGAACTCTCGCTTAGAAGCGCGGCGGGCGTCCGCCGTTTTGGTCCTCAGGTGCTGGGTGGTTTCCTTCCGGGTGTCTACGAAGTTGCAAGTCTGATGTTCTTGTCGGCGGGACATCTAGCTGCGGGTTTGTAATCGTTAGGTAACTTATCAATAGCTTAATCTTGTGCACACCCGGAAGAGGGTAGCAAGACGCTGCCTACGAACGCTGGGATGGCGAGAAGGGCGGCGAGGTCGCGGGCCGCGTCGGGGGCGACGTCGGCCTGGTTGACGAGGGCGACGTCGGCCAGGGCCTCGGCGTTGGCGGCGCGGGCGACGAGCTCGGGTGTGGCGGGGTCGTCCGGCGCGCAGCCGGCGAGCTCGCAGAAGAGCTCCGGGCGGTGGACCTTCTCGCGCACGGGATGGCCGAGGCCGGAGGCGCCGAGCACGAGGATCGTGCGGTCCGAGCATGCGGGGATGACGGGCTCCCAGGGGGCGTGGGCCTTGAGGGGGAGGCGCCGGGCGCCGTCGGCCTCCACGAGCACGTGGTCCGCGAGGGACGCCAGCGCGTCGATGCCCAGCTCGGGGGTCACGAGCTTGCCGTTCTTCTCGGCCTGCGAGCCCACGCAGACGACGCGCGACCCCGCGAGGGCCGTGCGCACGTTGTCGGCGTCGGCCGAGGTCACGAGCGGTACGTTCGGGAATGGCAGGATGTGCGTCGTGGTGGTGAGCACGACCGCGCCCGGCAGCTCGCGCGCGAGCGCCGCCAGAAGCGACGTCTTGCCGCCGCTGCCGATGACCGACGTCACGCCGGGCCTCACGCCCAGAGCCTCCGCAAAGCCCATGTCCCACCTCCTCGACGCATTGCTGCCGTCCGCCGCATTGTAGTTTTCAAAATACAACGCCCTATTACAATTTTTCTGGCTAGCAGACCGTTTTTCGGCAAACGAGCGAGGAGAGAACATGGCAGACACGGTGCTCACGATCGACGCGCGGGGCGAGGCGTGCCCCATCCCTGTGGTGCGGACCCTGAAGGCGCTCGCGGCGCTGGCCGGTCCGGGCAGCGTGGAGACCCTCGTGGACAACGAGGTCGCGGTGCAGAACCTCACGCGCATGGGCGAGGGCAAGGGCTGCGCGGTGGCGAGCGAGCGCCTGGGCGAGAAGGAATGGCGCGTGACCGTGACCACGGACGTGGCGCTGGGCGTGAGCGACGCGGAGGCGGAGTCGGCGACGTGCGAGGTGCCGACGCCGGGCGCGCCGTCCGCGGCCGCGCCTGCGGCGCGCAAGGTCGTGGTGGCCATCACCTCCGAGTGCATGGGCACTGGCGACGACGTGCTGGGACGCAAGCTCATGGGGAGCTTCGTCTACTCGCTCACGCAGCTCGACGAGCTGCCGGCGACCGTGCTGCTCTACAACGGCGGCGCGCACCTCAGCTGCGAGGGCTCTGCGGCGCTCGAGGACCTGCGCGGCCTTGCGGCCTCCGGCGTGGAGGTGCTGACCTGCGGGACCTGCCTCGACCACTACGGCATCGCGGACACGCTGGCCGTGGGCGAGGTCACCAACATGTACGTGATCGCGCAGCGGCTGACCGGTGCGAGCCTCGTGGTGCGGCCGTAGGGTCCGGCGGGGCGTCGGGCGATGGCGCGCGTGCGGGTGCCGTCTCTGGTGGTGACGTTTCCCACCACGGCGGCGGCGATGTCATGCGAGGAGTGTTGCCAGCGGCGCGGCCTGGGCGGACGGATGATTCCGGTGCCCGGCGAGGTCGCGGCCGGCTGCGGCCTGGCGTGGAAGACCGCGCCGGAGGCACGCGAGGAGCTCGCGTCCGCGCTGGCCGCCGACGGCGTGCCCGTCGAGGCCATGACGGTGATCGAGCTCTTGGAGTTTCGCTGAGTGGCAGGCGAGAAGGACGTGGGACCGATGATCTACCTGGACAACGCGGCAACGACGATGCACAAGCCGCAGGAGGTCGTGGACGCCGTCGTGGCGGCGATGGGCTCGCTCGGAAACGCGGGGCGCGGTGCGTCCGCGGGCGCGCTCGACGCCGGGCGCGTGGTGCTGCGCGCCCGCGAGGCGGTGGCGACGCTCCTGGGCTGCCCGCGCGCCGACCACGTGTGCTTCTCGGCCAATGCGACGGCGGCGCTCAATGCCGCGCTGTCCGGCCTGGTGGGTCCGGGCGACCGCGTGGTCACGACGGTGCTGGAGCACAACTCCGTGCTGCGCCCGCTCGCGCGCCTGGCGGACGAGCGGGGCGTGGAGGTCGCCTACGCCGGCTGCGACGCGCACGGGTTTCTCGACCTGGACGAGCTCGAGCGGCTGGTCACGCCGGGCACGCGTCTCGTTGCGGTGACGCATGGCTCCAATGTGACGGGCAACCTTGTGGACGTGGCCCGCGTGGCGCGGCTCGCGCACGCCGCGGGCGCGCTCTGCCTGGTGGACGCGTCGCAGACGGCGGGGGCGGTGCCCCTGGACATGGAGGCCATGGGCATCGACGTGGTATGCTTCACCGGACACAAGGGTCTCATGGGCCCGCAGGGCACGGGCGGCATGGCGGTGGCCGAGGGCGTCGACGTGCGACCGTGGGCCGAGGGCGGCTCCGGCGTGCACTCCTTCGAGCGTCGGCACCCGCTGGAGTGGCCCACGCGGATGGAGGCGGGGACGCTCAACGCTCACGGTCTGGCCGGTCTTGCGGCGGGCATTGCGTTTATCGAGAAGAACGGCGGGCCCGCGGCGGTGGGCGCGCGCGAGCACGCGCTGGCGCGGCGGCTCTACGAGGGCGTGTGCGACGTGCCGGGCGTGACGGTGTACGGCGGCTGGCCCGTGGCGCCCGAGCGCTGCGGATCGATTGTGGCACTGAACGTGGATGGGTTGGACTCGGCGGAGGTTGCCGACGCGCTGTCTGCCGGCTGGGGGATCGCGTGTCGCGCCGGTGCCCACTGCGCGCCGCTCATGCACCGTGCGCTGGGGACGGAGCGCCAGGGCATCGTGCGCCTGAGCTGCGGCTGGTTCAACACGGAGGACGAGATCGACGCCGCCGTGGCCGCCGTGCGGGAGATCGCCGCGAGCTGAGGTCCTTCTCGCCGTGCCGTTTCGGGCAACCATCGCGTCAAAACGACCAAAACGAGCGATATAACCGGCCGATTTTGTCCGTTCTGACGCGATGGTTATGCTGGTGCCGCCCAGGAGCGTACTGGCGCCGCTCGCCCTGTCGACAGCAGAGGCAAACTATTTGTGAGCTAGACTAACTAGAAGGAATTCGACGTCGCGCAGAGCGTTATGTTTTTGAAAATATAACGCTGACGAGGAGGTTATCAAGACATGCTGGTCGTGATTCGCGGGGCGGGGGACATCGCGTCGGGCATCGCGCTGCGACTGCATCGCGCGGGCATGCAGGTCGTGATGTGCGACCTTGCGGTGCCCACGTCAATCCGGCGCACCGTGTGCTTCTCGGAGGCCATCCGCCTGGGCGAGATGCGCGTGGAGGGCGTGCGCGGCGTGCTGTGCGCGGACGCTGCGGCGGCGCGTGCGGCCGCGGCGGCGGGTGACGTCGCCGTGCTCGTTGACCCCGAGGCCGCCTGCGTGCGAGACCTCGCACCCGACGCGCTGGTGGATGCCATTCTCGCCAAGCGCAACCTCGGCACCACGCGCGACCTGGCGCCCGTCGTCATTGGCGTGGGCCCCGGCTTCACCGCGCGCGAGGACTGCGACGCTGCCGTGGAGACGATGCGCGGCCACTACCTGGGGCGCGTCTACTACGAGGGCTCGCCGATCCCCAACACGGCGGTGCCCGGACTCATCGGCGGCTACGCGGGCGAGCGCGTGATGCGGGCGCCGGCGGACGGCGTCTTCGAGCCGTGTGTGGAGGTCGGCGCGCAGGTCGCGGCCGGTGACGTCTGCGCCACGGTGGTCGGCGAGCCCATGCGCGCGACGATCGACGGCGTGGTGCGGGGGCTCCTGCAGGCGGGCGTTCCCGTGCACAAGGGCATGAAGTGCGGCGACGTGGACCCGCGCTGCCACCCGGAGTACATCGAGAGCGCCTCCGACAAGGCACTGGCCGTGGGCGGCGGCGTGCTCGAGGCGATCCTCGCGCTCTCGGGCGAGAAGGACGAGCAGGCCGAGAAGAACGCGCGTCCTGTCAACGGCTCCCTTTCCGACGAGGGCTTCGTCTCCGCGCTCGTGGCGGAGCTCGAGGCCGGACGGCGCGTGGGGCTGGCGAGCCTGCTCGCCACGAGCGGCTCGATGCCGCGCCACGAGGGAGCGCGCCTGGCGGTCCTCGCAGATGGCGAGCTCATCGGGACCGTCGGCGGCGGCGCTATCGAGCAGCTGGCCAGCGAGCGCGCCCGCGCGGCGCAGGGCGGTGGCGCTCCGAGCCTCGAGTGGTACCACACGGGCGACGCCATGGCCTGCGGCGGCGACGCCCTGCTCGCGGTGCGCGCGCTCACGGCCGACGACCTGCCCGCTCTTCTCGCCGTGCGCGACGCGCTGCTGCGTGACGAGCCCGTCTGCGTGTCGGAGCGCTGGGCGGACGCCGCCGCGCCGACGATCGAGGTCGGCCCGGCCGCGCGCCTCTCCGCCCCGACCTGGGACGACGCGCGGGCCACCTACCGCGAGCCCGTCGCCGCCCCGAGCCGCCTGCACGTCTTTGGTGCCGGGCACGTGGGCGCCGCGCTCGTGGGCATGTCCGTCGCGGCGGGCTTCGAGGCGCACGTCTACGACGATCGACCGGAGCTCGCCACGAGCGAGCGCCTGCCGCAGGCAGCCACCGTGACCTGCGGCGCATTCAACGAGCTCGCCGCCAGCGCCGCCATCGGGCCGCGCGACTCCGTCGTCGTGCTCACGCACGGGCACGCCTACGACGAGACGGTCCTTCTCGCCGTGCTTTCCCGCGACGTCCAGCCCGCCTACGTGGGCTGCATCGGCAGCGCTCGCAAGGCCGCACTCGCGCGCGAGCACCTCGTCGCCGCCGGCGTGCCGCGGGAGCGCGTCGACGCCGTGGCCATGCCGATCGGCCTCGCCATCGGTGCCGTCACGCCCGCCGAGATTGCCCTCGCCATCGTGGCGCAGCTCGTCCGCCGGCGCGCCGAGCGCCGCGGCGAGGGTCCGGGGAAGGGCGAGCGCGCATGACGGCCCTCGCCCGCAGACATCCCGGCCGGATCATTGCCCTTCTCGGCGCGTTGCTCGTGGCCATCGTCCTCGTGTCGCTGGCGCTCGGCCGCTATCCCATCGGCCCGGCCGACGCGCTCGAGCTCCTGGCCTCCCGCGTGGCGCCCGGCCTCGGCGACTTCTCCGCGCAGCAGGAGACGCTCTTCTTCAACGTGCGCCTGCCGCGCATCCTGCTGGTGATCCTCGTGGGTGCGAGCCTCTCGGCCGCAGGCGCCGCCTTTCAGGGCATCTTCCAGAACCCGCTCGTCTCGCCGGACTTCCTCGGCGCGTCGCAGGGCGCGGCGTTCGGCGCGTGCTGGGCCATCCTCGCGGGCGGTACCTCGCTCGTGATCTCCGGCTCGGCCTTCGCCGTCTCGCTCGCCGCGGTGGGCATCGTGCTGCTGGTGAGCAGTCGGGCGCGCGGCAACCGGATCCTCGTGACCGTGCTCGCCGGCATCATGGTGAAGTCGCTCTTCGAGGCCGGCGTCTCCTACACCAAGCTCGTGGCCGACCCGTCCAACCAGCTGCAGGCCATCACGTTCTGGCTGCTCGGCTCGTTCAACGGCGCCAAGGTGGCTGACCTCGCGCTGGCGGCCGCGCCCATCGCGATCGGCCTCACCGGCCTCATAGCCATGCGCTGGCGCCTCAACGTCCTCACGATGTCCGACGACGAGGCTCTCTCCATGGGCGTGAACGCCCCGCGCGTGCGTGCCGTGGCCGTGCTCTTCTCGGCGCTCGTGACCGCGGCGAGCGTGGCGGTCTCCGGCCTCATCGGCTGGGTCGGGCTCGTGGTGCCGCACCTCGCGCGCGGCCTGGTGGGTAGCGACTACCGGCACCTCCTGCCGGCCAGCATGCTCGCGGGCGCGACGTTTCTCCTGGTGGTCGACGACATCGCGCGTCTCGCGCTCACGGCGGAGATCCCCATCGGCATCCTCACGTCCGTGGTGGGCGCGCCGTTCTTCCTGTGGCTCATCGTGAAGAGGGGGCGCGGCTGACATGAGCTTTGAGATCTCCGGCCTCAGCTTCTCCTACGGCGACCACGCGGTGCTCGAGGGCGTGGACCTCTCCGTTGCGGACGGCGAGCTCGCGTGCGTGCTCGGGCCCAACGGCGTGGGCAAGACCACGCTCTTCCGCTGCATCCTGGGCCTCGAGCGCCCGCGCGCGGGGACCATCCTCGTGAACGGCCGGCCGCTCGGCGAGCTCACGGTGGCCGAGCGCGCCCGCGAGATGGCCTTCGTCCCGCAGAGCCACGCGCAGGTCTTTGACTACGAGGTGCTCGACGTGGTGCTCATGAGCGCGGCGTCGCGCCTGGGTCCGCTGCGCGCGCCCGACGCGGCCGACCGCGCCCGCGCCGAGGAGGCGCTCGAGCGCGTGGGCGTGGCGCACCTGGCGCACCGGAGCTTCATGCAGGTCTCGGGCGGGGAGAGGCAGCTCGTCCTTATCGCCCGCGCCATCGCGCAGGACGCGCGCTCGATCGTGATGGACGAGCCTACGAGCGCGCTCGACTTTGGCAACACGGCGCGCGTGATGGCGGTCGTGCGGCGGCTCGCGAGCGAGGGGCTCTCGGTGATTGCGTCCACGCACGCGCCCGACCTGGCCTATCTCTACGCGGACACGGTGCTCGCGCTCGACGGCGGGCGCGTCCGCGCCTGCGGCAGTCCGGCTGACGTCATCACCGGGCCGCTCCTGAGCGAGCTCTACGGCCTGCCCGTCGAGGTCAGCTCGCTCCACGGCGATCGGGCGCGCGCCTGCGTGCCTCTGGATATGACGAGATAGAAGGGCAGTGAGATGAGGAGAAGAACGTTCCTGTCGGCGGTTGCGGCGCTTGCGGTGGCGGTGTCGCTCGGGGCATGCGGCGGCGCGCCCGCGGCGCAGCAGTCCGATGACCAGCAGCCCGCAGCCGAGCAGGCCGCAACGCGCGTGGTCACGGACTCGCTCGGGCGCGAGGTGGAGATCCCGGCCGAGGTCGAGCGCATCGCGGCGTCCGGACCCGTGGCCCAGCAGGTGCTGCTCACGGTGGCGCCCGAGAAGATGGTCGGACTCTCCGGCGAGCTCACGGACGAGCAGCTCGCCTACCTCGGCGAGGACCTTGCCGACCTGCCCGTCTTTGGCCAGATCTACGGAGGCAAGGGCAACTTCAATAAGGAGGCCGTCGCCGCGGCGGACCCGCAGCTGATCATCGACATCGGCGAGGCCAAGGATTCGCTCGCCGAGGAGCTGGACACGCTGCAGGAGCAGCTCGGCATCCCGTGCGTGCACATCGACTCGACCGACCTCCACAGCTACGCCGAGCTCTATGACCAGCTCGCGGAGATCCTGGAGTCCGAGAAGGCCGCCGAGCTCGCGGACTACTGCCGCGATGCGGTGGCCGAGGTCGAGTCCGTCGTGACCGAGGTCCCCGAGGACGAGCGCCCGCACGCGGCGTACCTGCTCGGCGACACCGGCACCAACGCGATGGCGCGCGGCGGCTTCCAGTCCGGCATCATCGACATGTGCTCCGAGAACGTCGTCGTGGTGGACGACCCGTCGTCTAGCGGCAAGGGCAACGAGATCGGCCTCGAGCAAATTGCGCTCTGGGACCCCGAGCTCATCGTCTTCGTAGGCGACTCGATTTTTGACACCGTGGGCGACGAGCCGGCCTGGGCCGAGCTCAGCGCCATCAAGTCCGGCAACTACTTCCGCGCGCCGAGCGAGCCTTACAACTGGATCTCCATGCCTGCCTCGGTCAACCAGATCATCGGCCTGCAGTGGTACGCGCGCCTGTGCTACCCGGACCGCTTCGACGACGACCTGCGCGACGTGGTGGGGGAGTACTACCAGCTCTTCTACGGCCACGACCTCACGGACGAGGAGTACGACGCGCTGATGCGCGGCGCCGTGCGGGAGTAGATTTCATTGTCTGGGTACTTTTTCGCCCCACCCTCAAGTATCGCTGTGAAGCGATGGCGGTTTGAGCTGCGCAAACTCATTGTCTGCTGTCCTGACTACTTTGAGTGCTCGAGAAAAAGTACCCAGACAATGAGTTGGGGAGCCGCGGTGCCTGTTTGTCAACCGCTTTCCTGCGGTTTTGCGGGGCCCTCGCACGGTTGCAAAAGGTTGGGTACTTTTTTGTGCATGTCCAGAGTACAAGCGCGCACGTCCTTGACGTTTTATCAGCTCAAACGCTTGTTACATTTGTCGGCTACTTTGGGGGTGAGCAAAAAAGTACCCAACCTTTTCGGGAGGCGTCAGGGAAGGGCCTCATGCAGCCGGCGGGCACCCGACTCATCGGGGAAGAGGAGCTCGCCGGAGCGCCAGCTCTGGGCAAAGCGCGTGCGAGCGTCCTCGGCGAGCGCCGAGCGCACGACCACGAGGGCGTGGGGCCAGGCGGGCGTGGGCCCGGCATCCAGCAGCTCGAACGCTGCGGTGAGCCCGCCGCTGCAGCGCAGCTCGAGCGGGCCAATCTCGTCGATCACGAGAAGGCCGCCCCGCATGTTGCCCGAGGCCGCTGCGAGCTCGGCAAGGTGCGCGTTCACGCGGGCAAGCGCGTCGGCGTCAAAGTCCCAGCCCAGGCCGGTCGAGCACCCATCCTCGGCAGGTGTGGCGAGAAGGACGCGCTCGTGCGAGGGCAACAGCACGTTCTCGATGCCGACCTTGTCGCCATTGCGCCACACGCCGGGCGCGAGCACGCCGTACACGGGGTCGCCTGCCGCCTCGAGCTCACGCATCCGCGCCTCGAGCCACGTGGTCTTGCCCGTCCGGATGTCTCCGGTGAGAATGAACAGCATGCCGCCTCCCAACAACCCCGCTTGGAGGAAATGATGACAGACGCGTGGTCGCTCTACGACCAGATGATCGCCCAGATTCCCGAGGACGTTCTCGTGCGGCACGTGTCCATGGGCGCTCACCACTGCCTTGTCGAGGCCGAGTGCGGGACGGGCGTGGCGGCGCTCCATCGCGGCGGCGTGCGCCTGCGCATGGAGCGCGGCTGGGTGGGGCGTCCTTTACGTGAGCTTGCGACCTGCGCCAAGTCGTGGGACTTCGAGGTGGCGTCGACGGGCGTCGCGGCGCTCAACGCCTGGCACAACCAGCTCGGGCGCCTGGACGCGCTGGGCCTGATCAGGGACGCTGAGAGCACGGACCCGTTCGTGTTTCTCGCCCCGATCGCTGCGCGCATGGCGGCGGAGAAGAACGACGGCTCGCGGCCCCGTGCGGTGGTGGTCGGCCACTTCCCACACCTCGGCGCCATCGCGGAGCATGCGAACGTCTCCGTGCTGGAGCGCGCATCCCGTGCGGACACCGACCTGCCTGACACCGCGTGCGAGTATCTGCTGCCGGATGCGGACCTCGTTGTCATGACGGGCATGACGCTCGCCAACAAGACCATGCCCCGGCTGCTGGAGCTTTCGCGCGGCGCGCTCACCTGTGTGGTGGGCCCGTCGGCCACGATCTGCGCGCCGGTGTTTGAAGCCGGCGTGGACCTCGTTGCCGGTAGCGTGGTCGCCGACGCGGCGCTGGCCCGCGAGGTCGTGACTTGCGGTGCCCCGCTCCACGGCTCCGGCGCGCTCGAGCATGTGCTCGCGGCCACGCTTTGTGGCCGCGCGGCGCTCGCGCGCTGACGCCGCGGGCTAGCTCATGCTGTTGACCATATCGTCAGTCTGTTTGATCAGCAGGTCGACAGGGGAGAGGTCCTGCCTCATAGTTGAGGCGTCTATGTAGCGCCGCCGCGCGCAGAAGCTCGCTGCCATGGACGTGCCGCGCGCGTCCGGATCGCCCTCCCCCTTCACGTAAACGAGCTGATCGGCCAGGTCGCCTGCCAGGTCTCGGCGACCCATGGCGAGAAGGACCGCAAGCAGGTCGGCAACTTGCTCGTCAGCGAGCTCCCGTACCAAGGACGCGTCGCCGTTGCGCGCCGTCGCGGCCCAGCTGACGTTCGCTGACGCATGGGCGAGCACCTGGCAGCCCGCCGGCGTGAGCCTCAGCCCCAGGTCAACGAAGGCCACACGAAAGATCATGACCGCAACGATCAGCGCAACCGACACGCCTGCGATTGCGGGGCTTGGGTCGGTGAGCGCGGCGGCCGGCCCGAACACGCACCAGAGGCAGGCGAGTATGCTGACGAGAGGGTTGAATACAAGGTAGACAAGTGGGTTCGGCCTATGAGCGAGCCCAGCTGAGCAGAGCTCGCCAACGTAATCCTTGAGGAAACGCCCGAGCCGACGGTACTGATCGGCGCTTCTCGCGTGTCTGCAGAGCTCCTCCACGCTTGAGTTCGCGGCGTCCGGGGGCATGACGAGCTTGAGTGCGTCAAGGTCGTAGCGGCTCAGGCCAGCCGTCTTCACGGCAAGGCGCAGGTGAGCGCCGTATGAGTGAATCAGCCTTTCCTTGAGGTTGCGTTGGTCTTCGTGGCGCTTTTTCGTGACAATGGGCCCCTCGTCCTCGTCGGACGTTGCAACAATGCCCGTTGCGTGGCCGCGCGCCGTGAAGGTCGCGGCTCCGTGTCCCAGCATGCGAGCGACCGCTGCGAGGGCGATCTCGTAGGCGTTTCTCTCGCTGGAGAGCTCGCTCTCCTCGTGGCAGCGCAGCGCACCGAGCAGCACCGGGTGCAGCTCGGGGACGTTGGAGGTTGCGGGGACTTCGTCGGGAATCGGCGGCCTAAGCCGCTTGCCCACACGGTTCATTATGACGCACAGGACAAGGTAGGCAACGGGCACACCCCATGCGACGACCCATGGGCGTGCGGTTTCCAGGATGTCTGCTGGCGAGAAGGGCATGCATGTTCCAATCCAATTGGCGATAACGCCCTCAGTCTAGGACGCGCCACGGCGCGCCGGGGGCAGCCGGGGCTATGCTTACGAAGCCCGTACCTTGGGAACGCATCTATTCTTCTCGCTAGCCCTAGAGCTCGCGCCTCTCGTAGAGCTTGAGGGAGATGGCGGCGGAGATCGCCAGTGCTACGGACGAGAGGGCGATAAGGACCACACAGCCCACAACCATGCCGGTCGGCGTGTCGAGCGCCTCGAGCGCAGCGGAGACAAGCTCCATGCCGGGGATACCGCCGTCGAGCATGCCGCTGTTGCCGAGTACGACCACGGGCACCACGAAGAGCAGCACAATAACCGTGGGCAGGATCTGCGTGGCGCGCGTCTGGCCCAGGCGGAAGTAGAGCGGCGTCACCACGCTCGCCACGACGGCACCGATGAGCAGGGTGAAGCAGGTGACGACGGCCATGACGGAGAGCATGCCGGGGTCGAAGGCGAAGGCCTCTCCGACCTCGCCGGGCAGGCCCACCGCCGAGACGACGGCCGTCGCCGCAAGCGCCGCCACGAGGCCCACGGCCATCCCGAGCAGGCCAAACGTCACGATGGCAGCGTAGCGGCCGAGCACCACGTCGCGCCGGGAGAGCGGCAGCGTGAGCCGGAAGAGCTCCCAGTGGTTGAGCTGGTCGTAGGCGGCCAGGCCCATCGCGCTCATCATGAAGAACATGCAGGTGAGCGTTGCCGGCATCGCGAGCGGCGTCTGCATGCCGAGGCCGATGCACAGGCTCACGAGAAGCCCCAGTCCCACGAGCTGCCGTGCGTAGTCGCGGAAGATCGTCATCTCGAGGAGGAACGCGCGCTTCATTATCGGACACCGCCCTTCAGGGTGAGGGTCATGTAGTCGTCTATGGTCATGCGGTCGACCGGGATCTCCGGGAAGTTCTCCGCAAAGGCAAAGCGGTCGGGGACGAGCACGTCGATGCCGTAGTCGTGGTGCAGGTAGCGCAGCTCGGCGTCCGGGACGACGCCCGCGTCCGCGATCTTCTCGAGGTCAGCCACGCGACAGCGCGCGACGCCCATCTCGTCGGTGATGACGTCCTTGGGCAGGTCAAAGACGATGCGCCCGGCGTCGATGCACACGATGCGGTCCGCGATGCGCTCGAGGTCGCTCGTGATGTGGCTGCTCATGAGGATCGCGCGGCCGGGCTCGGCCACGAAGTCGCGCAGCAGGTCGAGCACCTCGTCGCGCGCCATCGGGTCCAGGCCGGCGGTGGCCTCGTCGAGGATGAGCAGGCGCGCGTCGTGCGCGAGCGCGCAGGCCAGGGAGAGCTTCATGCCCATGCCGCGCGAGAGGCTCTTCACGGTCTTCTTGGTGTCCAAGCCAAACTCGTCGACCAGGCGCCCGAAGCGGTGCGCGTCCCACGTGGCGTAGGTGCGCTGGTAGATGCGCCCCACGTCCGCGACCTTGAGGTGCTCCGGAAGCGAGATCGCGTCGAAGACGACGCCGACCTGCTCCTTGGTTGCCGCGCCCGACGCGCGGGAGAGCTCGTCGCTGGGCACGCCGAGCACGCTCGAGGCGCCGCCGTCGGTGGGGAAGAGGCCGAGAAGCGCCTTGATGGTGGTGGACTTGCCGGCGCCGTTCTGGCCGATGAAGCCCACGACCTCGCCCTCGTTCACGGTGAGGTCCACGCCTTCCAGCGAGAAGGCGCTGTAGTGCTTGGCGAGCCCGCGGGCCTCGATGAGACTGCCGCTCATGTGACGTCCTTTCCGACGAAAAGGGACAGTCCCTTTTCATCACTCCAGTACCAGGGCGAACATCTCGGACAGCTCGTCGTCGGTGAGGCCGATCACCCGACCGCGCTCCACGGCCTTGGCGAGAAGCCCCTCGACCTCCCTCATCTGCTCCTCGCGGATGAGCTCGGCGTTTCCGCCGGCGACGTAGGTGCCCTTGCCCTGCACCGTCTCGATCAGGCCTGCCGCCTCCAGGTCCGCGTAGGCGCGCTTGGTGGTGATCGCGCTCACGCGCAGGCTGTTGGCGAGTGCCCGGATCGAGGGGAGCTGCTCGCCCTCCGCGAGCTGGCCCGTCACGATCGCCGACTTGATCTGGTCGGTTATCTGCTCGTAGATGGGCCTGCCGCTCGAGGTTGAGATGATGATGTCCAAGCCGTCGTCCTTCCGTGCTGGCCCGCCAGGACGTCTCCCGCGAGCCCACCGTGTATACTCGGTAAGTACAGTATATACACACCTATACACAGTGCAAGCGAGAAGGGCAAAGTTTTTCTCGACACGCCGTTTGCCCCGCTACAACCACCTTTTGTCTGTGCGAGCACAAGTCCCGGGGCGAGCGCTATACTTGCCGCGGGCGGACTTCGCGCCGCCGGAACAATCGCATAGCGCGGGGAGCTTGCAGGACGGCAGGCTGAGAGGGGGCGCGCCCGCCCCGACCCGAGGAACCTGACATGGGTAATGCCAACGGAGGGAGTTTTGCGCATGAGCACAGCTGTAGAGAAATTGGGCGGACAGGCACAGCGCGGCGAGAAGAACCTCGTCACGCAGCTCGACTATGCCCGCGCCGGGCAGATCACGCCCGAGATGCGCGCCGTGGCGGAGGCGGAGCGCCGAGACCCGGAGTTCGTCCGCGCAGGTGTGGCGGCGGGGCGCATCGCCATCCCGGCCAACGTCCGCCACCTCGAGAAGGGCCTCGTGCCGCGCGGTGTGGGCGCGGGCCTCTCCACCAAGGTCAACGTCAACCTCGGCATCTCCGGGGACGTGGCGGACGCCAGCATGGAGTGGGAGAAGGTTGGCACGGCCGAGAAGTACGGCGCGGACGCCATCATGGACCTTTCCAACTCCGGCAAGACCCGCTTCTTCCGGCAGCAGCTCGTGGAGCGCACGCCGCTCATGGTGGGCACCGTCCCCATGTACGACGCCATCGGCTACATGGAGAAGCCGCTCGTGGAGCTCACTGCCGAGGACCTTCTCGCCACGGTGCGCGCCCACGCGGAGGACGGCGTGGACTTCCTCACCATCCATTGCGGCATCAACCGCCGCGTGATCGAGACCTTCAAGGAGACCGGGCGCCTCATGAACATCGTCAGCCGCGGCGGGTCGCTGCTGTTTGGCTGGATGGAGGTCACGGGCAACGAGAACCCCTTCTACGAGCACTACGACGAGGTGCTCGAGATCTGTCACGAGTACGACGTGACCATCTCGCTGGGCGACTCGTGCCGGCCGGGCTGCCTCTTCGACGCCAACGACGCCGCCGAGACGGCCGAGATGATCGAGCTCGGCAAGCTCACGAAGCGCGCCTGGGACGCGGGCGTGCAGGTCATGATCGAGGGCCCTGGTCACATGGCCATCAACGAGATCGCCGCCAACGTGACGATGGAGAAGCGCCTCTGCCACGGCGCGCCGTACTACGTGCTCGGCCCGCTCGTGACGGACGTGGGCGTGGGCTACGACCACATCACGGCGGCCATCGGCGGCGCCATCTCGGCGAGCGCCGGGGCAGACTTCCTCTGCTACGTGACGCCGGCCGAGCACCTCTGCCTGCCCGACGCAAAGGACGTGCTCGACGGTCTTATCGCCACCCGGATTGCCGCGCACGCGGCGGACATCGCCAAGGGCGTGCCCGGCGCGCGCGAGGCGGACGACCGCATGGGCGACGCCCGGCGGCGCCTGGCCTGGGGCGAGATGTGGGACTATGCGCTCGACCCGGACACGGCCCGTGCGCGCCACGAGGCCTCGCCCGCCTCGACGGAGGGGACCTGCACCATGTGCGGCAAGATGTGCGCCGTCCGCACGGTGAACAAGGTCTTCGAGGGCACCACGATCGACCTCGACCTGGAATAGGGGGCTGCCATGGCACAGATAAACGGCAGGACCGCGCCCGAGGCCGACGGCCGGACCGTCGCCGAGGTGCTGGAGCAGATGGGATACGAGCGTGCCCGCGTGGCGTGCGAGCTCAACGGGGAGATTCTTCCCCGCGCCGAGTTCGATGTCCGCCGGCTGACGGCCGAGGACGCGCTCGAGGTCGTCCGCTTCGTGGGAGGCGGCTGATGGCGGGGGAGAGGGACGTCGAGAGGGGCGGTGCCGTCGTGGGGGACGCTCTCCCCGACGCCCTCGAGTGCCGTATCGGGCACGAGGCGCGGGAGCGCCTGCGCGCGGCGCGCATCGGGATCGCAGGGGCGGGCGGGCTCGGCTCCAACATCGCCGTCATGCTTGCGCGCAGCGGGGTGGGCGAGCTCGTTGTCGCCGACTTTGACGTGGTTGATGAGGGCAACCTCAACCGTCAGCACTACTTCCGCGAGCATCTGGGCCGTCCCAAGGTCGAGGCGCTCGCCGAGCAGCTCCTCGCCATCGGCTCGGGCACGCGCGTGCGTGCGCTGCGCACCCGCGTCACGCCCGAGAATGCCCGGGGGGTCTTCGAGGGGTGCGACATCGTCTGCGAGGCCTTCGACGACCCCGAGGCCAAGGCGCTTCTCGCCGAGGAGCTCCTCACCCTGCCCGAGGGTCCCGTGCTCGTCGCTGGCAACGGCATGGCGGGCGCGGGCCCGGCGAGCGAGATCGTCACGAGGCGGGTGAGCCGGCGCTTCTACGTCTGCGGCGACGGCGCGTCGGACGTCGGGGCGACCGGGGCGCTTCTCGCCCCGCGCGTCGCGCTCTGCGCCGCCCAGCAGGCTCTTCTCGCCGTGAGGATCGTCCTGGGGCTCGAGGGCTCCTGACGTCCCCGGTTATCTGGCAACCAAACGCGCCGCGGGCCGACCTGTTTTGCGGGGCCCAGCGCCCGCGACGCCCATCAACGAAAGGAAGCACCATGACAGAGCACATCGCATCGGGCGCCGTCGCGCCCAGCGCGGACACCTGGACCCTCGGCGGCAAGGAGTTTGCGTCGCGCTTCATCCTGGGGTCGGGTAAGTTCAGGCTCGACGTGGTCAGGGCGGCCGTGGAGGACGCGGGCGCGCAGATCGTGACCCTTGCTGTTCGCCGCGCCAACACCAATCAGGAGGGGAGCATCCTCGATGCCGTGCCCGAGGGCGTGACGCTTCTGCCCAACACCTCGGGCGCCCGCACGGCCGAGGAGGCCGTGCGCATCGCCCGCCTCGCGCGTGAGCTCGGCTGCGGCGACTTCGTCAAGGTCGAGGTCATCCGCGACGCGCGCTACCTCCTGCCCGACAACGCAGAGACCATCCGCGCCACCGACATGCTGGCGAGCGAGGGCTTCACGGTGCTGCCGTACATGTACCCCGACCTCAACGTCGCGCGCGACCTGGTGAGCGCGGGCGCGGCCGCCGTCATGCCTCTCGGCGCGCCCATCGGCTCCAACCGCGGCTTGGTGACGCGGGACTTCATCCGCATCCTCATAGAGGAGATTGACCTGCCGGTGATCGTGGACGCGGGCATCGGGCGCCCGTCGCAGGCGTGCGAGGCCATGGAGATGGGCGCGGCTGCCGTCATGGCCAACACGGCCGTGGCCACCGCCGGCAACATCCCGCTCATGGCGCGCGCCTTTGGCGACGCGGTGCGGGCCGGTCGCGCGGCGTTCCTTGCGGGTCCCGGTCGCGTGCTCGACGGCGCGGGCGAGGCCTCGAGCCCGCTCACCGGATTTCTGGGGGAGGAGGCCAGATGAGCGCGGACGAGAAGAACGTGCAGGTAGTGGGGCCTGAGACCGTACCCGTGGGCAAGCGCTGCCGGCGCATCGTCTCCATGGACGAGAAGGACATGGCGCACGCCATCCACACCGACTACGGCCTGGACACCATGACCTTCCTGCCCGACATGGACGTCCTGGACAACGGCATGTTCGACCGCGTGCTCGACGCCGTGGAGGCCTACGACCCCGACGCCGTGACCGCCGCCGACGTGCGCCGCGTGCTCGACGCCGACGTGGTGGAGCCCGCCGACTTCGGCGTGCTCGTGTCGCCCGCGGCCGAGCCCTTCCTCGAGGAGATGGCCGAGCGGGCCCGGGCCGAGCGCGTGCGCTGGTTTGGCACAAACATCCAGTTCTTCACGCCGCTCTACTTGGCAAACTACTGCGAGAACCGCTGCGTGTACTGCGGCTTCAACTGCGAGAGCGGCATCCGTCGCGCCCGCCTGGACGAGGGGCAGACCATCGCCGAGCTCGACGCCATCGCCGCCACGGGCCAGGAGGAGATCCTGCTGCTCACCGGCGAGGACCCGGTGACGTCGGACGTGGACTACATCGCACGCGCCTGCGAGCTCGCGGCCGCGCGCTTCAGGAATGTTGGCGTCGAGGTGTACCCCGCCAACGTGGCCGACTACGCGCGCCTGCACGAGGCCGGCGCGGACTTCGTGACCGTGTTCCAGGAGACCTATGACCCGGTGCGCTACGCCAAGCTCCACCTGCGCGGCCGCAAGCGCATCATGCCCTACCGCTTCGAGGCGCAGGAGCGCGCGCTCAGGGGCGGCATGCGCGGCGTGGCTTTCGCGCCGCTGCTTGGCCTCTCGGAGTTTCGCCGTGACGCGCTCGCCTGCGCGCTGCACGCCTACTACGTGAGCCGGGCCTACCCGCACGCGGAGATCTCCTTCTCGTGCCCGCGCCTGCGTCCCGCCGCGGGCGCCGTCACGCCTAACGGGCCGCACGTGAGCGAGGCGCAGCTCCTGCAGGTTATCTGCGCCTACCGCCTGTTCATGCCCTTCGCCGGCGTCACGGTCTCGTCGCGCGAGTCGGCGCGCTTCCGCGACCACGTGGCCACGATCACGGCCACCAAGGTCTCGGCCGGCGTGTCCACGGGCATCGGCGAGCACGCGCACCAGGCCGAGGAGGGCGACGACCAGTTTGAGATCGACGACGGCCGCAGCCTGGCCGAGATGTGCGCCGCCATGCGCGACATGGGGCTCGAGCCGGTCATGAACGACCACGTTCTGGTGTGAGGGCGCCCATGGGATCGCTCTTTGATGGAGGCTTCCTGCGCGTTGCCATGACGGACCGGCGCCGCTGCGCGCGGCCGCTGCCCGAGCAGGTGGCGCGGGTCGCCGGTGCCTACGACGCGCTCATCATGCGCGAGAAGGACCTGGACGACGGCGCGTACGTCGCGCTCGCCCGTGAGGTCATGGCGGCCTGCGGGCGCGCGGGCGTCGCCTTTGTCGCCCACGGCCACGTGCCCGCCGCCCGCGAGCTCGGCGTGTCGCGCCTGCATCTGCCGCTGCCCGCGCTTGCGCTCGCTGGTCGCCCGGAGGGGTTCGACCTCGTCGGCACCAACGTGCACGAGGTGGCCGAGGTGGCGGCTGCCGAGGGGCTCGGCGCCGACTACCTTGTGGCGAGCCCCGTCTTTGCGCCGTCGTGCAAGCCGCTCCCGGGCCGCGGGGTCGCGTTTCTCGAGCAGGTCATCGCTGCGGCCCACGTGCCTGTGCTCGCCCTCGGCGGCATCACCGACGCCACCGAGCTTGCCGTCCGCGCCGCCGGCGCCGCCGGTGCCGTCCGCATGTCCGGCGCAATGGCGTGCGCCTAGGAAAGGAGACACCCCTCATGGACGTCAATCACACGGAAGTGGGCCCCGTCGTCCGCGGGTCCTTCTCGCCTGAGGCCATCCGGCACGGCATGCTGCTCTATGCGGTGACGGATCGGTCCTGGCTCGCTGGCCGGACGCTCGCCGACTGCGTGCGGGAGGCCATCGCCGGCGGCGCCACCTTCGTCCAGCTGCGCGAGAAGGACCTCGCGACGGACCAGATCGTGGCGGAGGCGCTGGAGATCATCCCCGTCTGCCGCGCGGCGGGCGTGCCCTTTGTGATCGACGACGACGTGGAGGCGGCCCGGCGCAGCGGCGCGGACGGCGTGCACGTGGGGCAGTCTGACACGGCGTGCGCCGCCGCGCGCGAGGCGCTCGGGCCGGACGCCATCGTGGGGGTCTCCGCCCACACGGTGGGGGAGGCGCTCGCCGCGCAGGCGGCCGGCGCCGACTACCTGGGCGTGGGGGCGCTGTTTGGAACGTCCACCAAGCCCGACACCGTGGCCGTGTCCCCTGAGGGCCTCGCGCGCATCTGCGCCGCCGTGGATATCCCGGTGACGGCCATCGGGGGCGTGAGCACGCGCACGCTGCCCTCGCTCGCCGGCACGGGCGCGGATGGGGCGGCGGTGGTCTCGGCGATCTTTGCCGCCGGGGATATCGAGGCGGCGACGCGCGAGCTGCGCCGTCTTGCCGAGGCCGCCGTGGGATCGAGATAGGGGGTCTCATGGGCATGGGAGGCTGGAGCGTTCCCGCGGTGCTTGCGATCGCCGGCTCGGACTCGAGCGGCGGCGCGGGCATCCAGGCGGACATCAAGACCATCTCCGCGCACGGGCTCTTTGCCGAGACCGCGATCACCGCGCTCACGGCGCAGAACACCTGCGGCGTGCGCGACGTCATGGAGGCTACGCCCGAGATGGTGGCCGAGCAGATCGACGCGGTCTTCGAGGACATCCCGCCCGCCGCGGTCAAGGTGGGCATGGTGCCCTCCGCAGCGATCGCCGAGGCCATAGCCGCGCGGCTCGAGCGCTGGGGCGCGAGGAACGTGGTCGTGGACCCGGTGATGGTAGCCACCTCGGGTGCGCGCCTCATGGGAGACGATGCGGCATCGGCGCTCGTGGCGCGCCTGCTGCCGCTCGCCCGCGTGATCACGCCCAACATCCCCGAGGCGTCGGCGCTTCTCGGCGAGCCGGTGCGGAACGAGGACGAGCAGGAGCTCGCCGCGCTCGCGCTGGCCGGGCGCCTGGGCTGCGCGGTGCTCGTGAAGGGCGGGCACGGCGTGGCGGACGCCAGCGACGTGCTGGTGGAGTCGGCCGTCGAGGACGAGGGCGCGCCGCGCGTGACGTGGCTGCGCGCCCCGCGCGTGGAGACCGCGAACACTCACGGCACGGGCTGCACGCTCTCGAGCGCGATCGCCTGCGGCCTGGCGGAGGGCCGCGAGCTGCCCGAGGCGGTGGCGCGCGCGAAGGACTACCTCACGGGCGCGCTTTCTGCCGGGCTGGACCTGGGGCACGGCTCAGGTCCCGTTGACCACCTGTGGCGCCAGCGCGCGGGGTCGCGCGCCTAGGGGGCCGGCGGCCTTTTCCTCCGGTATTGGGTGGCATGTTTTATGTGTTGCCGCCCGCCGGGCGCTCGCCTGCGCGCGCCAAGAGAAACGACCTGCGGAAACGTGGGCTCGGCGGCCCCAGAGAGGTGCCGGCTTTGCCCCGTGCATAAAAAATGCCACCCAATACCGGAGGATGCGCCACGGAAGCGTATCGGAGGATGCGCCACGGGAGCGTATCGGAGGATGCGCCACGGGAGCGTACCGGACGATGCGCCACGGGAGCGGCGCCCTGCCGAGCGCGCGGACAGAAATCCCGTCGCATGCGCGCTCCTAGGGATAAAAAAGTGAAATCATCACGTCATGAGTGGGGCGCCGCCCCATCAGGTGGGTGCGACGCCCCGTCAGGTCCTTCTCGCCCGTCCCTAGAGCTCGCGCTTCTCGTAGAGGCGCAGGGAGGCCGCGGCGGAGATCGCCAGCGCCGCCGCGGCCAGCGCCACGCACGCCGCCACGCCGCAGACCATGCCCGCCGGCGTCTCCAGCGCGGTGAGCAGGTCGGACAGCAGGTCCAGTCCCGGGATCGCGCCGTCGAGCATCCCACTGTTGCCCAGCAGCGCCACCGGCACCACGAAGAGCAGCACGATCACCGTGGGCAGGAGCTGCGTGGCGCGCGTCTGGCCCAGGCGGAAGTAGAGCGGCGTCACCACGCTTGCCACCACGGCACCCATGAGCAGGCAGAAGCTGGTGACGAAGGCCGTCGGTCCCGTGAGGCTCTCGTCAAAGGTGAACGCCTCTCCTATCTCGCCGCCGATCCCCAGCGCACTCACCGCGCCGATGGCGATAAGTGCGCCCACAAGGCCCACGACCATGCCCATGAGTCCCAGCGTCACGATGGCGCCATAACGGCCGAGCACCACGTCGCGCCGGGAGAGCGGCAGCGTGAGGCGGAAGAGCCCCCAGTGGTTGAGCTCGTCGTAGGCGGCCAGGCCCATCGCGCCCATCATGAAGAACATGACGGTGAGGGTCGCCGGCATCGCGAGCGGCGTCTGCATGCCCACTCCGATGCACAGACTCACGATGAGCCCCAGGCCCAGGAGCTGCTTCGCGTAGTCGCGGAAGATCGTCATCTCAATGAGGTATGCGCGCTTCATTATCGGACACCGCCCTTCAGCGTGAGTGCCAGGTAGTCGTCGATGGTCATGCGGTCCACCGGAACCTCCGGGAAGCTCTCTGCAAAGGCAAAGCGGTCGGGGACCAGCAGGTCGATGCCGTAGTCGTGCCGCAGGTAGCGCAGGTCGCGCTCCGGGATGACGCCGCTCGCCGCCACGCGCTCGAGGTCCGCCACGCGGCAGCGCGCGATGCCCATCTCGTCGGTGATGGCGTCCTTGGGCAGGTCAAAGACGATGCGTCCATTGTCGATGCACACGATCCGGTCCGCGATGCGCTCCAGGTCGCTCGTGATGTGGCTGCTCATGAGGACGGCGCGGCCCGGCTCGGCCACGAAGTCGCGCAGGCGGTCGAGCACCTCGTCGCGCGCCATCGGGTCCAGGCCCGCCGTGGCCTCGTCCAGGATGAGCAGCCGCGCGTCGTGCGAGAACGCGCAGGCCAGGCTGAGCTTCATGCCCATGCCGCGCGAGAGCTCCTTGACGGTCTTGCGCGCGTCCAGGCCGAGCTCCGCGGTCAGGCGAGAGAAGCGGTGCGCGTCCCAGGTGGCAAAGGCGCGCTCGTAGATGCGGCCCACGTCCGCCACGTGCAGGTGCTCCGGCAGCGAGATCGCGTCAAACACCACGCCGACCTGCTCCTTGGTGGCCGCGCCGGAGGGACGGGAGAGCTCGGCGCTCGGGGTGCCGAGCACCTGCGCCTCGCCGCCGTCCACGGGGAAGAGGCCGAGAAGCGCCTTGATGGTGGTGGACTTGCCCGCGCCGTTCTGGCCGACAAACCCCACGACCTCGCCTTCGTTTACGGTGAGGTCAACGCCCTCAAGCGAGAAGCCGTCGTAGTGCTTGGTGAGCCCGCGGGCCTCGATGAGACTGCCGCTCATGTGAGTTCCTTTCCTCATGTGGAAAAGTGCCTGTCACTTTTCCACGTCACTCCAGTACGAGGGCGAGCATCTCTGTGAGCTCCTCGTTCGTGAGGCCGCAGGCCCGGCCGCGCTCCACGGCGCGGGCGAGAAGCCCCTCGACCTCACGCAGCTGCTCCTCGCGGATGAGCTCGGCGTTTCCGCCGGCGACGAAGCTTCCCTTGCCCTGCACGGTCTCTATGAGCCCCGTGGCCTCCAGGTCCGCGTAGGCGCGCTTGGTGGTGATCGCGCTCACGCGAAGGCTGTTGGCCAGCGCCCGGATGCTGGGGAGCTGCTCGCCCTCCTTGAGCTGGCCCGTCACGATCGCGGCCTTGATCTGGTCCGTGATTTGCTCGTAGATGGGCTTGCCGCTCGAGTTTGAGATGATGATGTCCAAATTCCGATCCTTCCTGCTCGCCCCTCGGGCGTCCCCTCGGGGGGTTGCCGCCGCGGGGCGTCCCCCTTGGCGGCGGCGGACGTCTTCGCGCCGCCCCGTCGGGTATATACCGTATATACCCGATAGCTACAGCATATACTCACCTATACACAGTGCAAGGGTAATTTCCGACTTTTTTGAATCGCGACTCCGGGACGGCCCTCAGCTGGGAAGCTAACCGTAAGCTAACGCCCGCGCGGTATGGTTCCAGCGGGGTCGGATGAGAAAGGGGTGGCGACCATGGCAGAGAGGGTGCTCGTGGTCGAGGACGAGCCCGACGTGCTGGACGCGCTCGTGCAGCTGCTCGCGCACGCGGGCTACGAGGCGCGGGGCGAGAAGGACGGGCTCGCGGGCCTCCGCGCGTTCCAGGCGGCGCTCGGGGCGGCGCCCTTCGACCTCGTCATGTTGGACGTGATGATGCCCAAAATCGACGGCTTCACGCTCTGCGAGGCGATCAGGTCCTCCTCCAACGTCCCCGTCATGGTCCTCACCGCCCTCGACGGGGAGGACGACCAGCTCCGCGCCTTCTCACTCCTCGCCGACGACTTCGTCCCCAAGCCCTTCTCGCTGCCCGTGGTCCTCGAGCGGGTGCGCGCGCTGCTGAGGAGGTCCGCCCCGGGGCGCGTCGGGGCGGCGGGCGTCGTCGCCTGGCGCGACGTTGTCCTCGACCCCGCCTCGCGCGAGGCCGTGCGGGCCGGCGCGCCGGTCGGGCTCACCAGGACCGAGTTCGACGTCCTTCTCGTCCTCATGTCGCGCCCGGGCAGGGTGCTCTCCCGCGCCGAGCTCGCCTCGGCCGGCGGGCAGGCCGACCCCGCGGACCCCACCGCCGGCGAGTCGGCGGTGAAGCTCCACGTCATGAACATCCGCCGCAAGCTCGGCGCCGACGTCGTCGAGACCGTGAGGGGGGTGGGCTACCGTGTGCCGCGCGATCGCCCGTAGCCTCTCCGCGAAGGTGTTCCTGCTCACGGCGGCGCTTCTCGCCGTCGGGTGCCTCGCCCTCTACGTCGCCGTGGCCCTCGCGCTGCCGGGCGGCTACCGCGCCCTCTCCGCCGCCCGAGCCGAGGAGGCAGCCTCCGCGCTTGCCGCCGAGCTCTCCGGGGCCGACGCCGGGGAGGCGGCGGGCATCGTCGAGCGCTTCGCCGCGGAGAACGGGGCTTCGGTGACGCTCTCCGGCGAGCCCGGCGCCGCGTCCGCCGGGGAGGGGGCGCCGGAGGGCTCCGCCTACACCGTCTCCGTCGCCGTCGAGCTCGCCGACGGCTCGAGCGAGCTCGTCACCATCACCGACTCCTCGGGGTCGCTCGGGATCATCGCCGACGCGCTCCTGCGCCTATTCCCGGCCGCCGCGGCCCTCATCCTCGCGGTCTCCGCCGCCGGCGCGTGGGTCTGCGCCCGCCTCGTGGCGCGCCCCGTCGTCGAGATCGCGGACGTCTCCGAGCGCCTGTCGCGCCTCGACATGACGTGGTCCTGTGACGAGCGCCGCGCGGACGAGGTGGGCGTGCTCGCGCGCAGCCTCAACGCCATGGCGGCGCGCCTCGAGCGCACCATCGGCGAGCTCCGCGGCACCAACGAGCGCCTGCGCTCCGAGGCCGAGGAGGCCACCGCCCGGGAGCGCGAGCGCCGCGACTTCCTGGCGGCGGCGTCCCACGAGCTCAAGACCCCGCTCGCCGCGGCGCGGGCGCAGGTTGAGGGGATGATGCTCGGCATCGGCGACTTCGCCGACCACGGCGCCCACCTGCCCCGGGCGCTCGCGGCCCTCGACCGCATGGACGCTCTCGTGTGCGAGATGCTCGCGGCGGCGCGGGCCGAGTCCGGCCCCGCGGCGGCCCCCGAGGCCCTCGACGCCCGCGAGGTCGCGGCCTCGGCGGTGGCGGCGTCGCGGGAGCTCGCCGCGTCGCGCGGCGTGGAGCTCGCGCTGCTCCCCGGCGCGGCCTGCCCGGTGGTGGCCGAGCGCGCGCAGCTCGAGCTGGCCGTCTTCAACGCCGTCTCCAACGCCGCGCGCCACGCCACGCCCGGCACCCACGCGACCGTCTCGCTCGGGGGCGGGCGCCTGCGCGTGGAGAACCGCTGCGAGCCGCTGCCGCCCGAGGTCGTGGCCCGGCTCGCAGAGCCCTTCTTCCGCGCGGACGCCTCGCGCTCGCGCGACGGCGGCGGGTCCGGCCTGGGGCTCCACCTCGCCGCGCGGGCCCTCGCTCGCCTGGGCGCGCCGCTCTCGCTCTCCTGCGAGGACGGAAGCTTCGTCTTCGAGGCGGACCTCTCCGGCCTCTCCGCGCCCGTGCGAACGGAAGACTAACCAAACGAGGACCGCGCGCGAACGGGCACACACCACCATCGGGATCGCACGGGCGGCCGCGGCCGCCGAACCCGACGGAAAGGTGGCACCATGCCGTTTCCCAGACGCGCCCTGCTCTACCTCGCGCGCAAGAGGGGCAAGACCCTCACCCTTCTCGCCTTGCTCTTCGTGGTGGCAGTTCTCGCTCTCACGAGCTGGTCGATACGCGGCGCCGCCCAGACGGCGCAGCTGAACGTCCGGCAGGCGCTCGGCGGCACGTTCACCGTGGAGCCCGACTCCTCCAACGCGGCCAACTGGGGCAGCTCGAGCGTGGGCACGGGCTCCCAGATAACCTTCCAGGGCGAGCCGCTCACGGCCGACTTCGTGCGCGAGGTCGTGGAGGGGGTGGACGGCGTGCGCGGCGGCTCGGGCAGCGTCTCCAACGTGCTCATCCCCGAGACCACGGACGGTTCCGCGGCCCTCGAGCTCGTGGAGGGCGCCGACGGCGACTCCTCGCTCGCCGCGGCCTTTGCGGGCGACGACTTCGGGCGCACGGTGCAGTTCTACGCCGTGAGCGACAGCGCCTTCGACTCCTACTTCGCCAACGGCTACCTCAAGCTCGTCGAGGGCGAGCCCATCACCGAGGACTCCGGCGACGGCGTGCTCGTGAGCCGGGAGTTCGCCGAGAAGAACGGACTTGCCGTCGGCGACGAGTTCAGCGTGCGCCGGGCGACCGTCCACGCGCAGATGGCCGGCATCGACGTGGAGGACACCCGCACGCGGGTGCGCGTCGCCGGCGTCTTCGAGCCCACGGCCAAGTCCCAGGCCGACCTTTCCAGCTGGTCGATGGACAACGCCATCTTCGGCACCATCTCGACGCTCGACCACGCCCGCGAGGGCACCGCCGAGCAGGGCTACGACCGCGTGACCTTCCAGGTGGACGACCCTGCCGAGCTCGGGCGCATCACCGGTGAGGTCGAGGGGCTCGACGCCCTCGCGGGCAAGGGCTACCTCGTCTCGGCCGACACCTCCGACGTCGACGCGGTGAGCGCCCCGCTCGAGAACATGGACCGCCTCGTGACCGCGCTCGCGGCGGCGTCGGTGGCCGTGGGCGCCGTGGTCCTCTACCTCGTGCTCTCCGGGCGCGTGCGCGACCGCCTGCACGAGAGCGGCGTGCTGCTCTCGCTCGGCCTCACGCGTGCCTCGGTGGTGGGGCAGTACCTCTGCGAGGTCCTGCTCGTCGCGGCGGTCGCCTTCGCCCTCGCCGTGCCGGCGAGCTCGCTCGCGGCGCAAACGATGGGGGACGCCCTCCTGGGCTCGGCGTCCGAGAGCGTCCAGACGGGCGGCGGCGACGGAGGGGTCAGCACCGCCGACGGCGTGTCCACCGTCTCGGGCGACCCCTTCGCGCCGACCTTCGAGGTCGACGGCGCCTCGTTCACCGACATCGAGGTCGAGGTGGGGCCGGGGTCCGTCGCGGCGCTCTTCGGCGTGGGGCTCGCCGTCTCTGCCGGCGCGGTCCTTCTCGCCTCCCTGCCGCTCAGGCGCATGGGGCCCCGCGAGATCCTGTCCACGCTCAGCTAGGGAGGAAGACCATGGAGAAGAACCCGGAGACCCTAAGGCGCGGCGCCCCCGCGCTCGAGCTGAGGGACGTGACCTACGCCTACGCCTCGCGCCCGCGGCTCAAGATACTGAACGGCGTCAGCGCCTCGTTCGAGGAGGGGGTGATGTACGCGATCGTGGGCCCGTCGGGCTGCGGCAAGTCCACGCTGCTCTCGCTCCTGGGCGGTCTCGACGTGTCCGTCTCGGGCGAGGTCGCGGCCGGCGGCGCGCCGCTCGGGCGGGGAGGGCTCGCCCGGCACCGACGCGAGAACGTCGCCTTCGTGTTCCAGGGCTACAACCTCGTCGACTACCTGACGCCGGCGGAGAACGTGGCGCTCGCCACGCGCCTGCCCGCGCTGCCGCTCCTCGAGAAGGTGGGGATCTCGGCCGAGGACGCGCGGCGCAGCGTGCTCGCGCTCTCGGGCGGCCAGCAGCAGCGCGTGGCCATCGCCCGGGCGCTGGGCAGCGACGCGCGGGCGCTGCTGTGCGACGAGCCCACGGGCAGCCTCGACGAGGACACCGCGGAGGAGATCGCGGGCCTGCTCGTGCGGGCCGCCCACGAGGAGGGGCGATGCGTGGTCGCGGTCACGCACTCGCGCGACCTCACCCGCCGTGCGGACCGGGTGCTCCGCCTCAAGCGCGGAAGGCTCGTCCGCGAGCGGTAGCGGCCGGGCGAGAGGCTTCCCGCGGGGAGCCCCCGCCTGGAGGGGCGCCCGCGCGGCGCCTCTCCGGGCGGCAGCCCAAAAGACAGTCCCCACGGGCGGCCCGCCGCGCGATATAATCGGCGCATCGGAGATGAAAACACGACCCCGTCGGGTAGTCGGGGTGCGGGCGCCGCCCGTCAGTAACCTGCCTCCTTGGTTGTCCCTTCTCCGCGTGGCTCTCTACATAAAGGAGGAATTCGCCATGCGGAAGACAGCCGTGTCCTCCACCCTCGTCGTGTGCTTCGACGGCCAGTTCTGGGTGGGGATCGTGGAGCGCGTCGAGGACGGCGCCCTGAGCTCGTGCCGCGTCGTCTTTGGCGCCGAGCCCTCGAACGAGGAGGTTCTCGACTTCGTGCTCAGGGAGTGGGCGAGGCTCCCCCTCGGCCCTGCCGTCGCCTGCGAGGGGCGGGCGATGGCGAGAAACCCGAAGCGCCGCCAGCGCCAGGCCGCCCGCGAGCTGAAGCAGCGCGGTCCCTCGACGAGGGCCCAGGTCGCGCTCGCCGAGCGGCGCGAGGCTCTGGCGCAGGAGTCCGGTGCCCGCGTCAAGGAGCGTCGAGAAGAGGAGAGGCGCCAGCGCTTCAAACAGAGGCAGGAGAAGGCGAAGCGGAAGCGCCAGGGACACTAGCGGGCTCTCTTCCGCCAGCGACCTTGCGGAGCGGTGAACCCTGCCTCTTTGAATGGCGGGCAACGACGTAAACTAGCCTTTCCACAGCTAGGGCGCCAAGATTGAAGAGGGCCCACACCGCAAGCTGTCCTTCTTGACACCCATTAATTGACCAATGTTCAATATAGGGCTACGATACCGGTGAAGGAGGTGGCGAGCGATGCCCAGAACCGTGATGGACCCCGAGGAGCGCCGGCGCGAGCTTTTGGCGTGCGCCATGAGGCTCTTCGCCGAGGAGGGCTACGACAACGTGTCCGTCCGCGCCGTGGCGCGTGCGGCCGGCGTGGCGCCGGGGCTCGCCTATCACTACTTCGACTCCAAGGAGCGCCTGTTCGCCGAGGCAATCGAGGACTATGCCCGCCGCTGTGCCGAGGGCGTCTGCGAGGTCCTGGACGGAAGGGACCTCACGCTGGACGAGAGGCTCGAGCTCGCGCTTGCCGCCGGCGCGCGGCACGGGGGCTACCCCTACGCCGCGTTCTTCCACGCCGAGGGGCATGGCGCGCTGCACGACAGGCTCTCGCTCGCCATGTGCGAGGCGGTGCGGCCGCACCTGCGTGCGGCGCTCGAGGCGGACGCGGCGGAGCGGGGCGCGCCGCCGTCCGGCGCCGACGAGCTCGCGGCGATCATGGTCTACGCCTGTGTGGGACTCGCCTCGGGCCCAGGCATGCCGGATGAGGCGGCAGTTACGGCCGCCCGGCGCTACCTGCGCGTCCTTCTCGCCGAGTTCCGCAAGGGGAGTGCCACGGACTAGGGATCCCGCCCCGGCTGCGGCCGGGGCTCTTTTCGGCCGATTGTATTGAACATTGCTCAACAGAAGGGAACAAGATGGAAGAGAAGAATGCCGAGCTGCTGCGCTCCCGCTCCCGTGCCGCCTTCGACGCGCAGGCGCCGACCTACGACGAGAGCATGCAAGGCGAGCACGCGCGCCGGCTCTACCCGCACGTGCTCGCGGAGGTGAGGCGCGCCGTGGCGGGGAGGCCCGCCCCGCGCCTGCTCGACCTGGGCTGCGGCACAGGCGCTCTCGCTGCGCTGGTGCTCGAGGGGGTTCCGGGCGCGCGCCTCAGCTGCGTGGACCTGTCGCCGAGGATGGCCGAGGCCGCGAGGGCGCGCCTGGGCGGGCGGGCCGACGTCCTGCTCTGCGACGCCGAGCGCCTGCCCTTCCGCGACGGCTCGTTCGACGCCGCCTGGTGCAACGACTCCTTCCACCACTATCCGGACCCCGAGCGGGCGGCCTTTCAGGTGTGGCGCGTGCTCGCGCCCGGCGGCGCGCTCGTCGTGGGCGAGGCGTGGCAGCCGGCGCCCGCCCGCGCGATCATGAACGCGTGGATGCCGCGCTCGCGCGAGGGCGACGTCCGCATCTACTCCGAGGCCGAGCTGCGCCGCATCCTCGGCACCTGGTTCAGTGAGGTCACGTGGCGCCGCGTGGGCCTGACCGCCTGCGTCGCGGTCGCGCGGAAGGGGGCGTGAGTCGTCAGGACCCGCTCAGGGGGATCGCGATGATTGCCACCGCGCCGCCCGAGGGGCTGTTGGCAAGCGAGACGGTGCCGCCGTGGGCGCGGGCAGCCTCCGCCGCCGCAGAGAGGCCGAGGCCGTAGTGACGCTCGCCGTCGCGCTCGGTGCGGGAGGCGTCGTCGGTGAAGAGGCGCTCGCATCCGTGCTCGAGCGCGGCGGGCGAGAAGCCCGGGCCGTCGTCGGAGACCTCGATGACCAGCGCTTCGTTTGAAATCGAGCACGTAAGCGCCACGCGCGAGCGCGCGTGCTCGGCGGCGTTGGCAACGAGGTTGGCGGCGGCGCGCGCCAGGGCCGTGCGGTCGAGCGGGACCTCGGGCGCGCCCGCGACGGCAGGGTCGACGTTCGCGACGAGCTCCACGCCGTGCGCCCGCGCGACGGGGGCCGCCTCGGCAACGACCTGCTCGCAGAGCTCGGCGGGGCGCGTGGGCGCCTTTGCCGAGGCGTCCGACCCGCGCGACGCCTCGATGAGCAGGCGCACGTAGCCGTCGAGCCGCTCCGCGCCGTCCGAGATGTCGCGAGCGGCGGCCGCGAGGTCCGCGTCCTTCTCGCCCTCCAGCTCCTCCGCCACAAAGTCGGCGTTGGCGCGCAGGACCGTGAGCGGGGTCTTGAGGTCGTGGGCGAGCGAGGCCACCTGCTCGCGCTGCCTGCGCTCGGCCTGCCAGCGAGCCTCGAGCGACGCGGCGAGGGAGGCGCGCATGGCGTCCATCGCGTCGAGGACATCGTTCATCTCGCGCACGTTGGTGCGGCCCACGGAGAAGTCGAGCTCCTCGTGCCCGATGCGCGCGGCCGCCTCCGTGAGCGGGGCCATCTTGCGGGAGATCACGCGGCTCGCCCGGCGCGCCACGAGCGCGAGCGCGAGCGCGCTGCCTGCCGCGCCGGCGGCGAGCATGAGGTTCTGCGGGTTGGGGAGGGTCTCGGCCGCCTCGCGCGCGACCCACTGCGGCAGGTACTCGGAGACGAGGGCGCAGGCGCCGCCGTTTGCGAGCGGAAACGCGGCGTAGGTGAGGCCCGAGCCGCCGCCGTCGATCTCCACCGAGCCCGGCTCGGCGGCGAGCGCCGCGAGGGCGGCGGTCGTCGCGTCCTCGAGCCGCGTGCCCTCGAGGTCCGTCGTCAGCGCTCCGCCGGCTTCGTCCACGACGAGGTAGTGGTACGCCGTGGGGATGTCCGCAGCTCCGAGGTCCTTCTTGTCCGCCAGGCGCGCCGCGACCTCGCGCACGTTGGCGGGCCCCCAGCTCGCCTGGTAGACCCATCCCAGATTGATTGCCGAGAAAATCGCCATGAACGCGAGGAGCCACGCCAGGGCAACCGCCGCGAATGCGTAGGCGAAGTAGCGCGCGATGACGAAGGAGAGCGGCAGGCCGCCGTGCAAAGGTGCCTGTCCCTTTTGCACGGTCCCTAGAGCTGCCACTTGTACCCCATTCCCCAGACGGTTGCTATTGGGTCGGCGCCGGCTGCGGCGAGCTTCTTGCGCGCACGGCTGACCTGCATGGAAATGGCCGTCTCGTCGGCGTCGCTCTCCCAGCCGAGCACGGCCTCGCGAATCTGCGCGCGGCTCATGACCTGCCCGGGGCGGCGGGCCAAAAGCTCGCAGATCGCGTACTCGGTGGGGGAGAGCGGCACGGGTGCTCCGCCCACGGAGAGCTCGCGCGCCCCGAGGTCGAGCCGCACGTCGCCGAAGGCGAGCGCATGCGCGTGCGGCCGGCGCTCGCGGCGCAGGTGGGCGGCAACCTTGGCGCGCAGCTCGGCGGCGCCGAAGGGCTTGCGGACGTAGTCGTCGGCCCCCAGGCCGTAGCCGGTGACGGCGTCCTCCTCGGTCACGCGCGCGGTGAGGAAGAGGATGGGCCCGTCAAAGGCCGGGCGGATCTGCCGCATGAGCTCGAAGCCGTCGAGCCCTGGCATCATGACGTCGCAGAGCACGAGGTCAAAGCGGGTGAGGTCCATGCCCGGGACCTGCGTGGGATCCGCGACGCGCACGACCTCGTGGCCGTCGCGCGACAGGACGCGCGCGAGGGCGTCCAGGATCGTCCGCTCGTCGTCAATCGCCAGAATGCGTGCCATCTCCCGTCCCCTCACTCGTCCAAGACCAGTCTGGCGCCCAATTCTAACGAAGGTGTAACGAGGGTACTTCGGCCGACGTCGCATACCCCGACATTTTGGGCCAGATTTGAGCCAAAATGTCGGGGTATGCGCTGACGACCAATCTATCCCAGCGCGTCGAGGGCCTTGGGGGGCACGTCCGTCCGGTCATGCGCCCGGTAGCGCACCCCAGATCCGCCGCACGCCTCGATTTCGAGCCAGCCCCTGCCGTCCGACTCCCGCCCAAAGAAGATGAGCTGGAGCTCGCGGACGTTGCCGTCGGCGTCTGCCGCGTCCACAAGGTAGACGTAGTTGGTGCCGGCGCCCGTGGCGTCGGCGTAGGAGCTCGTGTGGCTTCCGGGCACGGGCGCGGGCGCCCACATGGTGACCTCCGGGTTAGGCAGAACACGGTCGGCGACGGAGCGCAGGGCCGGTCCCCAGCCGGCCTCGAGCAGGGAATTCCCGCCCAGGACGAGCGCTACGGCAAGAAGGGCGAGCATGGCGGCGACGAGGGGCTTCCTACGCATCTGCCCTCCCGTCCTCGAAGCGGCGGAACCAGGCGAGAAGAACGACGACGGCCGCGAGGGTGAGCACGGCGTCAGCGAGTGCGGTCGCGGCGAGCGGTCCCGCCGCGCGCGCGACGTCGATGAAGGCCTCCACCCCGAGCGACCCCAGGCGCGCGGGCCAGGCAAACGGCACCCAGCTCAGAGGCGTCGTCAGGGCGCCGGTGAGCTCGCCCGTCATGAGGCCGTGCGCAAGCCCTCCCACCGAGAAGAACGCGAGGAGCGTGCCTGCCGCGCCGGCGCCAATGGCGGCGTTGCGGCCGAGGCGCAGGGCCACGCCGAGCCCAAGCGCGTAGATCGGCAGGCTGCCCAGCACGGTGCCCTCCCAGGCTGCCGCGAGCGGAGCGGGCCCGAGTGGCAGGCGGCCGGCCGCGGCGAGCACGGCCCCGAACACGCCGAGCGCCACGGCCAGCGCGCCCGCGCCGAGCGCCGCAAGGGCGAGCCACTTGGCGAGGACGGCGCGGCCGCGCGAGGGGACCGCCGTGAGGCTGGCGAGGCGCCCGGCGGCGCGCTCCTCGTCCACGGCGAGCCCGCAGACGATGGCGGACATGAGCGGCATGAGGGCGCCGAGGAACTGGGCGTAGGCGTCCGCGCCCAGTGCCGGGTCCCATCGGGCCACGGAGAAGTACTCGCCGCAGGCAAGGCCGGCGGCCAGGCCGCAGACGAGGTGCACCGCCACGAGCGGGGAGCGCGCCAGGCGCAGGGCCTCGGAGCGCAGGGTCCGCGGGAGCGTCATGCGCGGCGTCGCTTCGGTGAATTGTGCCATGCCGATCACCTCTCCTCGGAGTGCGCGAACCAGGCCGCGCCCGCCGTCGTGAGCGCGACGAACGCGAGCGCACAGACCGCAAGGCCGGCCAGCGTGAGCATGCCGTCCGCCGCGAGCGCCCCGCCGAGCGCCATGTCCGCCGCGAGCGGCTCGCCGCTCGGCAGCACGGGGATGAAGCTCGTGGGGATGACCATGCTCGCCGATGGCGGGAAGAGCTGCGGCAGCGGCACCAGCGACCAGGCGAACCCGCCCACGAGCTGCACGGCAAGCGGACAGAAGATCCCCGCGAGCATGCCGAGCCGCGCCGTGGCCCAGAGCCCCGCCGGGATCATCCACGCCGCGGTCATCGTGTTCACGAGCGCGCAGCAGAGCATCGTGAGCGTGCCGGCCGCCGTGAGGCCCTGCGCGGAGAACGTCGACCCCGCGAGGTAGATGCCAAAGACCACGAGGTTCGAGAGCGCGCAGAGTGCCAGGCACCAGAGCGCCTTGGCCCACCAGGCGCGCCCGAGCGGAAAGCCCAGGCCCAGCATGCCCCGCATCCGCGTTCGCGCGTCCGCCTGCGCGACGCACGCCACCACGAGCGAGAGCGCCACGGGCAAAAAGAGCGCGTACCAGTAGTTCCACGCGCTGAAGGACTGCACGCCCTGGTAGGGCATCGCGCCGAGCAGCGGCATCGGCAGCGCCATGAGCACGGCCAGGCGCACGGGCGCCGCGTGGCGCGACTTCAGCGCCTCGGCGCGTAGGCCCGCGATCAGGCCGCTCTTCGTGCCGCTCATGCCGCCACCTCCCCGCGCCCGCGCCGTCCTTCTCGGCAGACGCCCATGAAGAGCTCCTCGAGGTCCTGCCCCGGGCGCAGCGCGTCCTCGTAGGCGAGGCGCCCCCGGTAGATGATGCCGATGGTGTCCGCCATCTGCTGCACCTCGGAGAGGATGTGGCTGGAGACGAGGACCGTCGTGCCCGCCGCCGCAAATCCGCGGATCTGGTCGCGCAGCTCCTCGATGCCGATGGGGTCGAGGCCGTTGGTGGGCTCGTCCAGCACCAAAAGGCGCGGCCGGGCGAGAAGGGCGAGCGCTATCCCCAGGCGCTGCCGCATGCCCATCGAGAATCGTCCCGCCCGCTTGCGCCCGGTGTCGGTAAGGCCCGCGGCCTCGAGCGCCTCGTCGATGCGGCGCTCGGGCAGGCCGAGAAGCGTCGTGCGGACGCGGAGGTTCTCTCGGGCGGTGAGGTTGGGGTAGAGCGGAGCCTCCTCGATGAGCGATCCGATGGCGTAGAGGTCCTCGCGGCGCCATGGATGGCCGTCGAAGATGATCTGCCCCTCGGTGGGGCGGAGCATCCCGCAGATCATCTTGAGCGTGGTGGACTTGCCCGCGCCGTTGGGGCCGAGCAGGCCGTAGACCTCGCCCTCGCGCAGGTGGAGGCCCACGTTGGCCACTGCCGTCTGCACCTCGGCGCTGCGGCCAAAGCGCTTGGTGAGCCCGCGCGTCTCGAGCAGGTATTCCATGGACGTCCCTTCGTTCGGTTTTTTTGTGGACGTCCTCCATGGTGCGGCCCATTTCTAACGAAGCCCTAACGGCTGCAAAAAAGGGACGGGTTCAAACGAGCAGCTCAAACGGGACAGGTCCCGATGGCGTGTGGGACGGGCGATTGCCCTCCAATTATTGACCAATGTTCAACACTGAGTTACGATGGCTCCGAGGAGGTGATGCCGCATGCCCAGGACCGTGAGGGACCCCGAGGAGCGCAGGCGCGAGTTGCTCGCCTGCGCCATGCGGCTCTTCGCCGAGGATGGCTACGACAACGTGTCCGTCCGCGCGGTCGCGCGCGCCGCGCACGTGGCGCCGGGGCTCGCGTACCACTACTTCGACTCCAAGGAGCGCCTGTTCGCGGAGGCCATCGAGGACTACGCGCGCCGCTGCGCCGAGGGGGTCTGCGCCGTGCTGGACGAGCGGGGCCCCTCGCTGGATGAGCGGCTCGACCGCGCGCTCGCGACGGGCGCGCGCCACGACGGCTACCCGTACGCGGACTTCTTCCACGCGGCGGGGCACGGGGCGCTCCACGACCGGCTCTCGCTCGCGATGTGCGAGGCGGTCCGCCCGCACCTGCGCCGCGCGCTCGAGGTGGACGCCGCGGAGCGGGGGGCCGCCGCGAAGGACGCCGACGAGCTCGCCGCCATCATGGTCTACGGCTGCGTGGGCCTGGCCTCCGGCCCGGGCATGCCGGACGAGGCGGCCCTCGCGGCGGCGCGGCGCTACCTCCGCGCGCTTGTCGCCGAGTTTCGGGCGGGAGGGTCGCCAAGCTAGGGACCTTGCCCCGGCTGTTGCCGGGGCTTCGTTCTGCCAATTGTATTGAACATTGCTCAACAGAAGGGAACCACGATGGACGAGAAGAACGCCGAGCAGCTCAAGGCGCGCACCCGGGCGGCCTTCGACGCGCAGGCCGCGACCTACGACGCTGGGATGGAGGGCGAGCACGCGCGCCGGCTCTACCCTCACGTGCGTTGACCTGTCGCCGCGCATGGCAGGGGCCGCGCGTGTGCGCCTGGCCGGGCGCGCCGAGGTCCTTCTCGGCGACGCTGAGCGCCTGCCCTTCCACGACGCGGGCTTCGACGCGGCCTGGTGCAACGACTCGTTCCACCACTACCCGGACCCCGAGCGCGCGGCGTTCCAGGCGTGGCGCGTGCTCGCGCCCGGCGGCGCGCTCGTGATAGGCGACGCCTGGCAACCGGCGCCGGCGCGCGCCGTCATGAACGCGTGGCTGCCGCGCTCGCGCGAGGGGGACGTGCGCATCTACTCGGAGGCGGAGCTCAGGGATATCCTGGGCGCCTGGTTCGCCGAGATGAGCTGGCGCCGCGTCGGGATGACCGCCTGCGTCGCCGTGGCGCGCAAGGGCCGCTGAGCCGCGCGCGTGCTGTGCGAAAACTCATGCAAAGTCACGTTTTCGTCGCTCGAAGCGTGGCTTTCAATGAGTTGAGCGGAGCTAGCTCACTCAAAGTTACGCTTTCAGCTGCGAGAACGTGACTTGGGGGGGCGGACATTTTCTTGTATACATCCTACAGCGAGACCCCCAGCCGCCTGCGCCTCCCCGAGATCGTCTCGTAGCGACGCCCTCCGCCGGGCTTCTCGAAGCGCTTGAGCCTTCCGTCCCCGTACCACTCCATGTAGTCCCCGATTGCCCCCTCCAGCTCCCCGAGGCCGACGCCCGCCCGGTCGAGCGGCTCGAGGAACTCGGTCCTGAACGTGCCGAAGAAGCCCTCGGCCGGGGCGTTGTCGGCGCTTCGCCCCGGCCGCGACATCGACCGCGTCACGCCGCGCTCCGAGCACAGCTCCTTCCAGCCCGCGGAGCGGTAGGGCCCGCCGCCGTCGGTGTGCGCGGTCGGCGCCGACCCGGACGACAGCGAGTCGAGGCAGGAGCGCAGGGACGACGAACAGAGGGCCGAGTCGGGGTGGAGCGACAGGGACCACGCCGCCGGCATCCCGTCGAAGCAGTCGACCACGGGATTCAGGTAGCACTTGTAGCCGTCCATGGCGAGCTCGGTGACGTCAGTCACGGCCAGCACGCCGGGCGCCGCCGCGGAGAAGTCGTGGTCGGGCGCGTAGCCCTCGCCCGCCGCCCTCCTCGCCTCCGCGCGCTCGCGCGGCAGGTTCGGCGGCCTCGAAGGCGCGCCCGGCGGCACTCATAGGAGCTCCTCGATATCCTCAAGAAACCGGTGATCGAGCGGAGGGGCAGGCCGGTCGCCAGCCTCAATCTCTCGCCGAGCTCGCACTTGCTCCTGCTCGAGATCGAACCCGGCCCCCAGCCGACCGCTTTTAGGTCGGCCAACACCGCCCTGAGCAGGATGTTCTCCATCTGCGCCGGCTCCAGGCCGGCGAGCGGCCCCGTCGCCGGCGGGTCGTAGACGCCCCTCGGGCACATGCGCGCTCCCTCCGTCCGCCCCACGCCCCCGATTCTAGGCGAGGGGCGGACGGAGGGAGCCTGCCGGCCGCCCAGTTGCGCACCGCGGCCTCGCCGCAGCCCGCCAGCTCGGCGGCCTCCCCCCTGCTCATGCCCTCCCTGACGACGAGGAGGGCGAGCTCGACGTCGTCCTTAGAGTACATGCGGACCTCCAGTCCGGACCCGATGGTCCAACTTTTCGTCCGCACCCCCTGACGCTATGCATTTCTATAATGCGCGCATGTCAGCGCGATTGCTCCATGGCGAGGAAGTGCTCGTAGGCGCCGATGAGGTTGGCATCGTTGAAGAACCGGCACGCCACGATGTCCGTCTCGGGGAATGCGTTGTCGAACGCGGCGTTGAAGCGCCGGTGTGCGTCCCTCACGCCCTCCACGAAGAGCGGGTTCTGGCTGATGCCGCCGCCGAGGCAGACGCGCTCGGGGTCGAGCCAGCACTGGATGTTGTGGATCTGAAGGGCAATCTCGTCGCACACCCGATGGAACACGCCGGCGACGACCTCGTCCCCGTCCTCGAGCCAGCCGAAGAGTTGCCGTCCGTCGCAGCCGTCGATTCCCTTTGCCCGGGCGACGCGCTCGCATAGGGATTTGGTCGAGCAGGCGGACGACCAGAGACGGTCGTTCGCAATGGGGTCGCAGACCCTCTCGGGCCAGGAGGTGAGGACCTTCGAGGCCTCCCCCGCAAAGAGGTGCGCTCCCCGCAGGACCTTGCCGTCGATGACCACACCGCCGCCGATGCCCGTCCCAAAGGCAAGAACCACGCCGCAGTTAACGCCCTGGAGGTTACCGCGGGAGAACTCAGCGATTGCCGAGCAGCGCGCGTCATTCTCGATCTCAACTGGGAGTCTGAAGCGCTTCTCCCACTCCGTTACGTCGACGTCGTAGTTGTAGAGCAGTGCGCCGCCCGTTCGGATGTACTTTCGGCGTGCGTCGATCTCTCCCGGCATGGAGAGGGCCAGACCCTCGACGTCTCCCATGCGCTCAAGGATGCCCTCGATGGTCTCGAGGAATGCCTCGGGGTCGTGGCTTTCCCCGTCGGGAGTGGGCACCTGCCCCTTACCCTCGATATCCGTACCGCATATGGTGCAGTACTTGATCGCGGAGCCGCCTACGTCGAGAACCGCCAGCTTCTTCATGTCCTTCTCCTGTCCCTGCCTGCTGCCTATATGACGTTCACGTCGCGCAGTTCGGAGCGCATGCCGTTGCTGCGTGCGACGGAGAACTCGAAGGGCGTTCCGTCGTCGAGGAAGCCGACCTGGGAGATCTCGAGCAGGGGGG
>NZ_NFIU01000040.1 GCF_002159535.1 Olsenella sp. An290
CTCGGCGACGCAGAATCCCTGCTCGAGGAGGCCGAGCGCCTCCACCGCGAGGCCGGGAGCACCCTCGGGACGGCGAACGACCTCTCGATCCGCGCCCAGCTCGCCATGCTCCAGGGCAGCCTCGGCGACGCAGAATCCCTGCTCGAGGAGGCCGAGGGGCTCCACCGCGAGGCCGGGGACGCCCTCGGGACTGCCAACGACCTCAGGGCCCGCGCCCGGCTCGCCATGCGCCAGGGCAGGCTCGGCGACGCAGAATCCCTGCTCGAGGAGGCCGAGGGGCTCCACCGCGAGGCCGGGGACGCCCTCGGGACGGCCAACGACCTCAGGGCCCGCGCCCAGCTCGCCATGCGCCAGGGCAGCCTCGGCGACGCAGAATCCCTGCTCGAGGAGGCCGAGGGGCTCCACCGCGAGGCCGGGGACGCCCTCGGGACGGCGAACGACCTGCAGGACCGCGCCCAGCTCGCCATGCGCCAGGGCAGGCTCGGCGACGCAGAATCCCTGCTCGAGGAGGCCGAGGGGCTCCACCGCGAGGCCGGGGACGCCCTCGGGACGGCGAACGACCTCTCGATCCGCGCCCAGCTCGCCATGCGCCAGGGCAGGCTCGGCGACGCAGAATCCCTGCTCGAGGAGGCCGAGGGGCTCCACCGCGAGGCCGGGGACGCCCTCGGGGCGGCGAACGACCTCTCGATCAGCGCCCAGCTCGCCATGCGCCAGGGCAGCCTCGGCGACGCAGAATCCCTGCTCGAGGAGGCCGAGGGGCTCCACCGCGAGGCCGGGGACGCCCTCGGGGCGGCGAACGACCTCAGGGCCCGCGCCGAGCTCGCCATGCGCCAGGGCAGGCTCGGCGACGCAGAATCCCTGCTCGAGGAGGCCGAGGGGCTCCACCGCGAGGCCGGGGACGCCCTCGGGACGGCGAACGACCTGCAGGACCGCGCCGAGCTCTTAGCTCTCCAAGGAGACTACGATCGTGCCCTATCGGAGCTCGCCAAGGCCGAGGAGCTATACGAGAGGATGGGCGACGGATACAGTCTCGATCTCGCCCGTGAGCTCCGCGAGTGGATTGAACAGATGGCCAACGAGGAGTAACTCCCGCCCCGCTACCCCAGCGCCACCGCCAGCCCCACGAGAACCGCGAGGAACGCCGCGTTCACGACCGTGAACCGCAGCAGGTACGCGCCCGCGGTGCCCGCGCCCTCGGCGACGACCCGCTTGTACG
>NZ_NFIU01000041.1 GCF_002159535.1 Olsenella sp. An290
TTCCGAACCCGGAAGTTAAGCCCCCGAGCGCCGATGGTACTGCGGAGTCAGTCCGTGGGAGAGCAGGACGTCGCTGACCAACAAGGGGCATTTTCCTGTGGCGGGGACGTTTTTTCTCGCTTACCATGGCGTTACGCTTGCTGAAACTACCCTGATTTCCCGTTTATCTGAGTGTGTGGGTTAGACCCCTATAAAAGGAACGTCTGGCTCGTGACATCCCGTCCGAGCCCAATCCTTAGGAGGGGTTATATGACATTTCGTCCCAAACGGGTAGGGGCCATCTTTGCCGCGCTTGCTGTTGCCGGCAGCCTTGTTGCGCCTCTGAGCGCTCAGGTGGCGTACGCTACCGACGAGCCGGCCGCGGTTGTGCAGGCAGCCTCGTCAGATCAGGTTGATCGCGTCTCGCTTGAGATTGGCGCCACCGAGACCTCCCGCAACTTCAACTGGCTCTCCACGTCTGACTCTACGTCCTATGTTCAGGTTGCCGTCATGCCCGAGGGCTGGCAGAACGGTGATGACTTCCCGGCCTCTGGCGAGCTTGTTGCCTACGCCACCGCCTCCATGGAGGCGAGCGAGCTCGAGGGCTGGAACTCCTGCAAGGCCACCGTTGAGGGGCTTGAGGCCAACACCTCCTACGTGTACCGCGTGGGCAATGACGAGGCCTGGTCTGCCGCCTACTCCTTCGAGACGGGCGACCTCGGCGACGGCGCCTCCTTCAGCTTCATGTTCGCGGGCGACCCGCAGATCGGTGCGAGCGGCGATGCTGAGGCCGACACCGAGGGCTGGACGAACACCCTCAACACCATGGAGGCCGCCTTCCCGGAGACCGACTTCATGATCTCCCTCGGTGACCAGATCAACGCCTCGGCGCCCCAGACCGTCGAGAGCGAGTACGAGGGCTTCTTTGCCCCCGACGCCCTGCACGGGATTACGCTGGCCACCAACGTCGGCAACCACGAGGTTGGCGCCAAGAACCAGCACTACAGCTACAACTACAACATGCCCAACCGCTCCAATTGGGGTGCCGTTGATGCCACGGGTGCCGCCTCCGGCGACTACTGGTTCACCTACAACGGCGTGCTCTTCATGTCCCTTAACTCCAATGACATGAACACGAGCGAGCACAAGGCGTTCATGAAGGAGGCCATCGCCGCC
>NZ_NFIU01000042.1 GCF_002159535.1 Olsenella sp. An290
CCCCCGGTCCGCCGCCAGCGCGACGGCCACCACGATGGCGAGGAGCGCCGGCACGGGGAGCGCCCGCGCGACGGCGAGCAGGCTCAGCGCAAAGAGCGCCGCCCAGGGGGCGACGGCGCGCCCGCGCACGCGGCCCGGCTCGAGCCCGTCCGCGGCGGGCAGCGCCCTCCCTCCCTCGGCCCTCACGGGCAGGCCGTGCCGCCGCGCCCCGTAGGCGAGGACGCACGCCACCAGCAGCGCGGCCGAGACCAGCGCGTAGGGCAGCATGAGCCCCACGAACTCCAGGGCGCCCATCCCGGAGGCGGAGTAGAGGTAGAGGTTCTGGGGGTTGCCGATGGGCGTGAGCATGCTGCCGAGGTTTGCCGCCACCGTCATCATGACCACGGTGAAGACCGAGGCGTCGGCGATCCCCAGCATGCGCAGGACGAGAAGGGCAAACGGCACGAAGGCGATGAGCGAGACGTCGTTGGTGACGAGCATGCTCGCCACAAAGGGGAGCAGCACGAGACCCATCACCACGCCCGTCCCCGAGTGCAGGCGCGCCACGAGCGCCCGGCCCGCCGCCTGGAAGACGCCGGCGCGCGAGAGCCCTGCCATCGTGGCCATGAGGCAGAAGAGCAGCCCGAGCGTGCGAAAGTCCACGTACTCGAGGTAGCCGGCGTCGGG
>NZ_NFIU01000005.1 GCF_002159535.1 Olsenella sp. An290
CCATCGGGAAGACCATCATCGTGCTGATGGCCAGCGTGATGGCAAGGCGGCTGCTCTTGCCCGGCGTCACCAGGAAGCGGAACGCAAACCACTTGGCAAACCGGCTGGCGAGAAGAACGTCCAGCAGAATCGCCACCACGTAGGCCGGCGGGAAGCCGAGTCATGCGTCGGCCAGCGTTCCGGAGCCGAAGCTCCAGCCATGCACGCGAGCGACGTTGTAGACGGACATCCAGAGCACCATGCAGAAGCACATGATGATCGTAAAGATGAGGCTCTCGCGTTTGTTGGTGGGCATGGGGGCAGACCTTTCTCGACGGGACCCGCAGGGCGGGCGAATGCGAGGAGCTACCCTACCAACTTTCCACGTCGCGCGTAAGCGGTGATTTTGTGGCGGACGCCCCTGCGCGACAGATGCCCCGGAGGGTTCTGTCGCACGCGGCTTGCGTCACGCCCACCCCAGGAGGTCGCGAATCACGCGGCTGGCGAGCATCTGGCCCATGATGGGTGGCAGGTAGCTCATCGTCCCGAGAAGCGAGCCCTCGCGCAACCACTGCTCGTCGGAGATGGCCTCCATGCGTATGGGCTCCTCGTCCGAGAAGAGCACCCGCAGTCCACGGATGCCGCGGCGCCGGCACTCCTTGCGCATGACGCGCGCGAGCGGGCAGTTGATGGTGTCCTCGATGTGCGCGAACCGCAGGCGGCACGGGTCGAGCTTGTTGGCGCCACCCATTGCGGAGAGCTCGGGCACGCCGCGCTCGGCGCACCAGGCGGCAAGGCGGAGCTTCTGCGCCACGGTGTCGATGGCGTCCACCACGTAGTCGAGCGGCCCCAGCGCCTCCATCTGCTCGGGCAGCGCGTCCTTGTCCAGGAACGCGGTCACGGCGCGGACGTCCGCCTCCGGGTTGATGTCGAGCGCCATGGCGCACATGACCTCGGCCTTGGGCCGTCCGAGCGTGCTCGTGAACGCGAGCGCCTGCCGGTTGATGTTGCTTGGCGCCACCACGTCACGGTCGAGCAGCACGAGGTGCCCCACGCCGCCGCGCGCGAGCGCCTCGGCGCACGACGACCCCACGCCGCCAAGGCCGATCACGGCGACGCGCGCCTCCGAGAGCCGCTCGAGCCCCTCGTCGCCGAGGATGAGCCGCAGCCGGTCCTTTGCCGTCTCCGGCCTGTCCCGCCCCTCGTCAAGACCCTCCATCGAGCCCTCCTCGTCCGGTGGTTGACGCCGCCCGCGGGCGGCTCCCTCGCGCAACCGCTCATGCGGGCAAACCCTACCGTTTGCGGAGCGGCCTCGGATGCGCGGAACAGCGTTGGGACATGATGTTAACGTACTCATCAGGGTAAGGGCGTACGCCGACACGCGGCGTACGAAATAGGGAAAGGATACCGCACCATGGATATGTCACGTCGTAAGTTCCTGCAGGTCTGCGGCCTTGGTGTCATGGGCGTCGCGGGCGCGGGCGTGCTCGCCGGCTGCGACAACGGCGGTGAGACGACCCCGGCCGATGACTCCAACACCAGCGAGCCCACGGCCAACAACGAGAAGCCGGTCATCTTCTTCAACCGTCAGCCGTCCAACTCCACCACGGGCGAGCTCGACATGGCCACGCTCAACTACAACGACAACACCTACTACGTCGGCTTTGACGCCACGCAGGGCGGCGACCTCCAGGGCGAGATGGTCCTCACCTACATCAAGGCCCACGCCGCCGAGCTCGACCGCAACGGCGACGGCATCATCGGCTACGTCCTCGCCGTCGGTGACATCGGCCACAACGACTCCATCGCCCGTACCCGCGGCACCCGCAAGTCCCTGGGCACCGGCGTCGAGGTCGACGGCGCAATCAACTCCGAGCCCGTCGGCACCAACACCGACGGCTCCTCCACCATCGTCCAGGACGCCAAGATTACCGCTGACGACGGCAAGGAGTACACGGTCCGCGAGCTCGCCTCGCAGGAGATGAAGAACCAGGCCGGCGCCACGTGGGACGCCGCCACGGCGGGCAACGCCCTCACCTCCTGGGCCTCCTCCTTCGGCGACCAGATCGACGTCGTCGTCTCCAACAACGACGGCATGGGCATGTCCATGTTCAACGCCTGGTCCAAGGACAACAACGTCCCGACCTTCGGCTACGACGCCAACTCCGACGCCGTCGCGGCCATCGCCGAGGGCTATGCCGGCACGATCTCCCAGAACCCGGCCGTCCAGGCCTACCTCACGCTGCGCCTGATCCGCAACATCCTCGACGGCGTCGACATCAACACCGGCATCGCCACCGAGGACGAGGCGGGCAACGTCATCTCCGCCGACGACTACGTCTACAGCGAGGACGAGCGCTCCTACTACGCCATGAACCTCGCGGTCACCGCCGACAACTACCAGGACTTCATGGACTCCACCACCCTCTACGCCACCGCGCAGAGCCAGCTCGACGAGTCCTCGAGCCCCAACAAGAAGGTCTGGCTGGACATCTACAACGCGGCGGACAACTTCCTGTCCTCCACCTACCAGCCGCTTCTCGAGAAGTACGACGACCTGCTCAACCTCACGGTGGAGTACATCGGCGGCGACGGCCAGACCGAGTCCAACATCACCAACCGTCTCGGCAACCCGGGCGAGTACGACGCCTTCGCGATCAACATGGTGAAGACGGACAACGGCGCGTCCTACACCTCGCTGCTCGGCTAAGCCGTCCGATGCGGTCAATCCGCTGACAGAACGCCTTCGCAGGAGGGAGGAGGCTTTTCTCCTCCCTCCTGTCACGTACCTACGGCGTCGCGCGGTTCTTCCGCTGCGCGCCCCTCCGTTTGCAGTAAGGGGTGATACATTTGGCTGACAAGCAAGACGACATCATCCTCTCGATTCAAGGCATGAGCAAGTCGTTCGGACGCAACCGGGTCCTCAACCACATCGACCTCAACGTTCGCCGCGGCACCGTGATGGGCCTCATGGGCGAGAACGGCGCCGGCAAGTCGACCATGATGAACTGCCTGTTCGGCACCTACCAGAAGGACGAGGGCACCATCCTCCTCGACGGCCACGAGGTTGCCTTCTCCGGGCCCAAGGACGCGCTCGAGAACGGCATCGCGATGGTTCACCAGGAGCTCAACCAGTGCCTGGACCGCAATGTCGTCGACAACCTGTTCCTGGGCCGCTTTCCCACCAACGCGCTCGGCATCATCGACGAGGGCCGCATGCGCAAGGAGGCCTCCGACCTCTTCCGTCGCCTCGGCATGACGGTGAACCTCACCCAGCCGATGCGCAAGATGTCGGTCTCCGAGCGCCAGATGTGCGAAATCGCCAAGGCGATCTCCTACAACGCAAAGGTCATCGTCCTCGACGAGCCCACCTCCTCCCTCATGAGCCAGGAGGTCGACAAGCTCTTCGAGATGATGCGCATGCTCAAGAGCCAGGGGATCTCGCTCATCTACATCTCCCACAAGATGGACGAGATCTTCGAGATCTGCGACGACATCTCGGTGCTGCGCGACGGCGAGCTCGTCATGACCAAGCGCACCGAGGACACCAACATGAACGAGCTCATCTCGGCCATGGTCGGTCGCTCCCTCGACAACCGCTTCCCGCCGGTCGACAACACCCCCGGCGAGCCGATCCTCTCCATCCAGCACCTCTCCACCAAGTACGCGCCCAACCTCCAGGACATCACCTTCGACGTTCGCAAGGGCGAGATCTTCGGCCTCTACGGCCTGGTGGGCGCCGGGCGCACGGAGCTGCTCGAGACGATCTTCGGCATCCGCACGCGCGCGGCCGGCCGCGTCTACTTCCGCGACCACCTCATGAACTTCAAGAACGCCCGCGAGGCCATGGACTACGGCTTTGCCCTCATCACCGAGGAGCGCAAGGCCAACGGCCTCTTCCTCAAGGGTGACCTGACGTTCAACACCACGATCACCAACCTGGGCCAGTACAAGTCCGGCCCCTCGCTCTCGCGCCCCAAGATGGTCAACGCCACCAACTCCGAGATCAAGACCATGCACACCAAGTGCATGAGCCCCGACGACCTGATCTCGTCTCTCTCGGGCGGCAACCAGCAGAAGGTCATCTTTGGCAAGTGGCTCGAGCGCGGCCCGCAGGTCTTCCTCATGGACGAGCCCACGCGCGGCATCGACGTCGGCGCCAAGTACGAGATCTACGAGCTCATCATCAAGATGGCCAAGGAGGGTAAGACCATCATCGTGGTCTCCTCCGAGATGCCCGAGATCTTGGGCATCACCAACCGCATCGGCGTCATGTCCAACGGCCGCCTCTCCGGCATCGTCAACACCAAGGAGACGAACCAGGAAGAGCTCCTGCGCCTGAGCGCAAAGTATCTGTAAGGGGGATCACACATGCCTAACGCAATTCTTACCGTTGAGGAGGAGCTGGCGCTGCGCAAGCCCATCGACGACTACGTCGGCGGCATCCAGGCCAAGGTCGACGCCCTCCGCGAGAACGGCACCACCCGCGTCGTCGCCCTCCAGGGCGAGATCGAGGCCACCAAGCGCGACAAGATCCTGACCAAGGCTGAGCGCGACCGCGCCATCTCCGGCTACCAGAAGGAGCTCTCCGAGGCCAAGGCCGTCGAGTCCAAGAACAAGGCCCAGGTCGACGGGCTCATCAAGGATGCCGTCACCTACCTTGGCGCCCACTATGACAAGGACTACCTCTCCCGCGTGAAGGCCTCCTGCGCCCAGGAGCGCGTGGTCGCCAAGGAGAAGTACGAGAAGAACCTCGCGCGCCTCGAGAAGGAGCACCAGTCCAACCTCTCCGGCCTCACGGACCACGCGGAGATCAAGGACGAGAACTACGTCTACAAGAACCGTCGCTTCGACGCCAAGGTCGAGTACCAGAAGGACCTCCAGGCGGCCAAGGACCGCGAGCACGAGGCGTTCAGCTACCGCTATCACCTCATCGACATGCTGCGCCTCTCCAAGTTCACCCTCGGCGAGTCCCAGGCCCAGCGCTGGGAGAACTACAAGTACACCTTCAACACCCGTCAGTTCCTGCTGCGCAACGGCCTCTACATCGCGATCCTCGCGGTGTTCATCGCGCTGTGCATCGCGGCGCCGATCGTGAAGGGCACCCAGCTCCTCACGCCCGCCAACGTCCTCAACATCCTTCAGCAGGCCTCGCCGCGCATGTTCCTCGCGCTCGGCGTCGCCGGCCTCATCCTCCAGACGGGCACCGACCTCTCGATCGGCCGTATGGTCGGCATGGGCATGACCGCCTCCACGATCATCATGCACCAGGGCGTCAACACCGGCACCGTCTTCGGCGTCGCCTTTGACTTCACCTCCGTGCCCATCGTCGGCCGCATCATCCTGGCCCTGCTCGTCTGCGTGGTCCTGTGCGTCTTCTTTGCCACCATCGCCGGCTTCTTCACGGCCAAGTTCAAGATGCACTGGTTCATCTCCACGATGGCCAACATGCTGATCATCTTCGGCCTGCTGACGTACGCGACCAAGGGCGTCTCCTTCGGCTCCATCGAGCCCGCGATTCCCAACATGATCATCCCCAAGGTCAACGGCTTCCCGACGATCATCCTCTGGGCCGTCGCCGCGATCGCCGTCGTCTGGTTCATCTGGAACAAGACCACCTTCGGCAAGAACATGTACGCCGTCGGCGGCAACCAGGAGGCCGCGGCCGTCTCCGGCATCAACGTCTTCTGGGTCATGCTCGCCACGTTCATGATGGCCGGCGTCCTCTACGGCTTCGGCTCCTGGCTCGAGTGCATGCGCATGGTCGGTTCCGGCTCGGCCGCCTACGGCCAGGGCTGGGAGACCGACGCCATCGCGGCCTGCGTCGTGGGCGGCGTCTCCTTCACGGGCGGCATCGGCAAGATCTCGGGCGTCACGATCGGCGTGCTCATCTTCACCGCGCTGACCTACTCGCTCACCATCCTCGGCGTCGACACGAACCTCCAGTTCGTCTTCTCCGGCGTCATCATCCTGCTCGCCGTCACGCTCGACTGCCTCAAGTACATCCAGAAGAAGTAGTCGCCGCGAGTCCCCCTCCCTCCCGGGCGCCCGCCCGGGAGGGCCCCCATGCTTCTCCGCGCCGTCCCAAGCCTTCCTTTCCCTCGTTGCACACGGCGGGGTCTTTCCCGCAGAGCCCATGGAGGGACGGCGCCCGCGGGGCCCTTGCCACACTGGCAAGGGCCCCGCTCCCATGCGTCGCGGGGATGGCGCTTGGCATGAAAGGGCCCGGGCGGCGGCGAGAAGGGCGAGGGTCCTTCTCGCCGCCGCCCGGGCGCGCTTGCGAGGGGGCTGGCTGCCGCGGGACTACTCCCAGGGGCGGCCCGTGCCGAAGCGGTAGACGATCGTCGAGCGGTAGGGCACCTCGGGCGTGCAGACGGGCTGCGGCCAGTCGGGGTGGTGCACGCAGTCGGGGTAGAACTCGGGCTCGAAGGCAAAGCCCTGGCGCGGGCCGTACGTGGCGCCGTCCTTGGCGTCCTCGTCGGAGAGCCAGTTGCCGGTGTAGAGGTGCGCGCCGGGCGTGGTGACGAGAATCTGGAGGCTGCGGCCGCTCGAGGGGTCGTAGGCCGAGAGGCCGAGGCGCGGGGCCCCGCCGGGCTCAAAGCCGCGGACGCAGAAGCAGTGGTCGTAGCCACGGGCGCGGTGGAGCTGCACGTCGTCGGCGAGGATGTCCGTGCCGAGGCGTTTTGGCGAGCGGAAGTCGAAGGGCGTGCCCGCAACTGCAACGGGGTCGCCCTCGGAGACGGAGTCGGCACGGACCGGGATGAAGCGGTCGGCCTCAAGGAGCGCCTCCTGGCTCAGCACGACGGCGCGGTCGTGGCCCTCGAGGTTGAAGTAGCTGTGGTTCGTCATGTTGACAAAGGTCGGGGCGTCCGTCTCGCACCCGTACTCCACGGTGAGCTCTGCCGCGCCGTCGTGGCTCGCGAGCGCGTAGCGGGCGGAGAAGGTGCGGTTGCCGGGAAGCCCGAGCTCGCCGTCCGCAAGGGTGGTGGTCATGAGGACGGCGCACGCGGCCTCGTCGACCTGGGCGTCCCAGACGCGCTTGTGGAGGCCGTGGTCGAGGTCCGAGTGGAGGTTGTTTCGGCCGTCGGGACCGTCGTTTCCGGGGAGGTGGCAGACGGTGCCCCCCAGGGGCACCTCGGCGCGGTCGGTGCGGTTGGCGACGGGGCCGATGGTGGCGCCGTAGCAGGCGGGGTCGTCGAGGTAGCCCGCAAGCGAGCCAAAGCCGAGGACCACGTCGGCGGTGCGGCCCCAGAGGTCTGGGACCTCGACCCCCAGGAGCGTCGCGCCGAAGTCGGTGACGCACACGCGGGCACCGCCCGCCTCGAGCGCATAGGTGCTGACGGCGGAGCCCCCCGGGGCGCTGCCAAAGGAAGCCTTCACGACCACGGCGTGCCTCCCTTTCGTAGACGGGACGAAACGCGGCCGTTCGCCGTCGGTGGGCGAACGTGCGCAGAAATAATGTTAACGTACACATTGCTGGTGCTCGTCAGAACGCGGCGTTTCCCGTCATCGGCGGGAAATGCCATGCGAGTGGTCGGAAGGGAGGTGGCCCCATGGGAGCTCCGACGCTTCGCAGCCCCTCGTCCCGGCCCGTCTCCATGGCCGAGGTGGCCAAGGCGGCCGGCGTCTCGCAGCAGACCGTCTCCCGTGTGGTCAACGACCTGCCCAACGTGCGCGACGCCACGCGAGAGCGCGTCCGGCGCGCCATGGACGAGCTCGGCTTTCGGCCAAACTACTCGGGCCGCGCCCTGAGGTGCGGACGCTACAACTCCATCGGCCTCTCGCTCTACAACGTTGCGCAGTACGGCAACCTCGCCACGTTCAAGGGCATCCTCTCCGCTGCGCGCGAGCATCACTACGCCATCAACGTCGTGGAGCTCGGGACCGACGCGCCCGTCTCGCTCGCCGACGTCACGAGGCGGATGATGGGGCTTCCCGTGGACGGCCTCATCGTGAGCATGAGCATCCGGGCGAGCGACTTCGACGAGTTCCGCCCGCACCCGCGCCTGAGCACGGTCCTGCTCACCATGTACGACCACCCGCTCTGCACGACGGTCGACTCCGACCAGTACGCCTGCTCGGAGCTCGTCATGGATTACCTGCTCTCCCGCGGGCACCGGCAGATCAGGTTTGTGAGCGGTCCCGTCTACGTGGTCGACTCCATCTTCCGCGAGCGCGGGTGGCGCGACGCCCTCGAGGCGCATGGCATCCCCGTGGTCGAGCCCCTGCGCGGGGACTGGTCGGCGCGCAGCGGCTACGAGGCCGGCGCCCGGCTCGCCTCCGACCGCGAGATGACGGCCGTCTACGCCGCCAACGACCAGATGGCCGTGGGCGTCATCGAGGCGCTGCGCGACGCGGGACGACGGGTTCCCGAGGACGTGAGCGTGGTCGGCGTGGACGACTCCCTTGCCGAGACCCTTCCCTTCAGCAGCCTCACCACGGTGCGCTTTGACCTCTTCGAGCGGGGGAGGCGCGCCTTCGAGCAGGCCCTTCTCGGCTCGGCGCCGGGGCATCGTCCCGAGCGCATACGGATCGCCCCCACGCTCGTGGAGCGCGACTCCGTGCGCGACGCCCGTCTCTGAGCACCCCGTCGACCCGCCCTCCCGGCTCGCGGTATAGTAGAGGTCCGTGAAGCTCCGTGGAGGGGATGGCTGCCCATGGCCGACTACAAGTCCGACATCGAGATCGCCCAGGAAGCGAGCATGCTGCCCATCGTCGAGGTCGCCGAGAGGGCCGGCATCTCCGCCGACCTGCTCGAGCCCTACGGCCGCACCAAGGCGAAGGTCGACATCCACGCCCTGGCCAACCGCCCCGCGCGCGGCAAGGTCGTCCTCGTGACCGCCATCAACCCCACGCCCGCGGGCGAGGGCAAGACCACCACGTCCGTGGGACTTGCCGACGCCATGAACCGCCTGGGGCACCAGACGATGCTCTGCCTGCGCGAGCCCTCCCTGGGCCCGGTCTTCGGCGTCAAGGGCGGCGCGGCCGGCGGCGGCTACGCCCAGGTCGTTCCCATGGAGGACATCAACCTTCACTTCACCGGCGACTTCCATGCCATCGGCGCGGCCAACAACCTCTGCGCCGCCATGCTGGACAACCACATCAAGCAGGGCAACGCCCTTGGCATCGACCCGCGCCGCATCGTCTGGAAGCGCTGCGTCGACATGAACGACCGCCAGCTCAGAAACGTCGTGGACGGCCTTGGCGGCATCGCGGACGGATGCCCCCGCCAGGACGGCTTCGACATCACCGTGGCCTCCGAGGTCATGGCGGTGTTCTGCCTCGCCACCGACCTCGCCGACCTCAAGGAGCGCCTCGCGCGCATGGTGATCGCCTACACCTACGACCGTCGCCCCGTCACCGTGGCCGACATCCATGCCGAGGGCGCCATGACGGCGCTTCTCAAGGACGCCATCAAGCCCAACCTCGTCCAGACGCTCGAGGGCAACCCCGCCTTCGTGCACGGCGGCCCCTTCGCCAACATCGCGCACGGCTGCAACTCGGTGATGGCCACCACCACGGCCATGCGCCTCGCCGACTACGTGGTGACCGAGGCGGGCTTTGGCGCCGACCTCGGCGCGGAGAAGTTCCTCGACATCAAGTGCCGCGCCACGGGCATCGAGCCCGCCGCGGTGGTCCTCGTGGCCACGGTGCGCGCGCTCAAGTACAACGGCGGCGTGCCCAAGGCCGAGCTCACCTCCGAGAACCTCGAGGCCCTCGAGGCGGGCCTGCCCAACCTCCTGCGCCACGTCTCCAACATCAAGGACGTCTGGGGCCTCCCCGTCGTCGTGGCCATCAACGCCTTCCCCACGGACACCGCCGCCGAGCTCGAGCTCGTGGAGCGCCGCGTCCGCGAGCTCGGCGTGAACGTGGCCCTCTCCGAGGTCTGGGCCAAGGGCGGCGAGGGCGGGGAGGCGCTCGCCCGCGAGGTCGTCCGCCTCTGCGACGAGCCCTCGGACTTCCGCTTTGCCTACGAGCTCGACGGCGGTATCGCCGAGAAGATCGAGGCCATCGCCACGAGGGTCTACCATGCTGATGGCGTCGACCTCACCGCCCCCGCGCGGCGCCAGCTCGCGCAGCTCGAGGAGCAGGGCTTCGGGGGGCTGCCCGTCTGCATGGCCAAGACCCAGTACTCCTTCACCGACGACCAGACCAGGCTCGGCGCCCCGGAGGGCTTCCGCATCACGGTGAGGAACCTCCGCGTCTCGGCCGGCGTCGGCTTCATCGTGGCCCTCACGGGGGACATCATGACGATGCCGGGCCTTCCCAAGGTCCCGGCCGCCGAGAAGATCGACGTCACGCCCGACGGCCGCATCGTCGGCCTGTTCTAGCCGGCGGGGGGCCCACGTGAACGAGAGACTTACCGAGCTGGGGTGCGAGGAGTTCACCGAGCGCCTCGCGGCCCGCGAGAGCGTGCCGGGCGGCGGCGGGGCGGCCGCCCTTGCGGGCGCGCTCGCGGCCGCCCTGTGTTCCATGGCCGGCAACTTCACCCTCGGCAACCCGCGCTTCGCCGACGTCGCCGATGACGTCCGCCGCATCCTCGAGGACGCGGACGACGTCCGCTACCGCCTGCTCGAGCTCGTCGAGGAGGACGCCGAGGGCTTCGCGCCGCTCGCGGCGGCCTACGCGCTCCCGCGCGACGACCCCCGCCGGCACGAGCAGATCCAGCGCGCGACCAAGGGCGCCTGCATGGCACCGCTCGCGATGATGGGGGAGTGCTGCCGGGCCATCGTCCTTCTCGAGCAGATGGGGGAGCGCTGCTCCCGGCTGCTCGAGTCCGACGTGGCGTCGGGCGCGATGCTCGTCGGGGGCGCGCTCGCGTGCGCGAGCGTCAACGTCTTCGTCAACACCGCCGCGCTCGACGACCGCGTGATCGCCGGGCGCATCGAGGCCACGGCCGAGGAGCTCCTCTCGGAGTTCTCCCCGCGCGCCGAGCGCCTGGCCGCTCGCATGGTCGGCCGTGTCCGCGGGGAGGAGGCCCATGGCTGAGCTGCTGCGCGGGGCGCCCGTGGCCCGCGAGCTCGTCGCGTCCCTCGCGCCGCGCGTCGCCGCCCTCGCCGAGCGCGGGGTGACGCCCCGGCTCGCCCTCGTGCGCGTGGGCGAGCGCGAGGACGACCTCGCCTACGAGCGCGCGGCCGAGAAGCGCTGCCTGGCGGCGGGGCTTGCCGTGGAGCGCGTCGGACTGCCCGCCACCTGCCGTCAGGAGGAGCTCGTGCGCGCGCTCTCGGAGCTCGGCGCGCGTGCCGACGTGCATGCCGTCCTGCTCTTCCGCCCGCTCCCGGCGCATCTCGACGAGGCCGCCGCCTGCGCCGCCATCCCGCCCGAGAAAGACGTCGACGCCGCGACGGGCGCCTCGCTGCTCTCCACGCTCTCGGGCGCCGGCGCGGGCTTTGCCCCCTGCACGGCCGAGGCGGTCGTCGCCCTCCTCGACCACTACGGCGTCGCGCTCGACGGCGCCGAGGCCACGGTCGTCGGGCGCTCGCTCGTGATCGGCCGGCCGGTCGCCTCCCTGCTGCTTGCGCGCGACGCCACGGTCACGACCTGTCACACCCACACGCGCGACCTCGCCGCCTCATGCCGGCGCGCCGACGTGCTCGTGGTCGCCGCGGGGCACGCGGGCGCCGTCGGCGCCGCCTGCTGCCGCGAGGGGCAGGTCGTCGTCGACGTGGGCATCAACTGGGACGAGGAGGCCGCTCGCCTTGTGGGCGACGTCGCCTTTGACGAGGTTGCCCCCCTCGTCCGCGCCATCACGCCGGTGCCGGGCGGCATCGGCGCCATCACCACCGCCGTCCTGGCCCGGCACGTCGTCGAGGCCGCAGAGAGGAGCCGCCCATGAGGGTGACCGAGAAGCCGTCCTCTTCCTACAGCGGGGCAATGACCCCCGCCTCCATGGAGCTCAAGACCGAGCGCGTGGCCGAGACCAAGGCGGGGACCGACGCCGCGAGCGCCTTCGTGCTGGCCCTTCTCGCCGGCGCCTTCATCTCGCTCGGGGCCACCTTCATGCTCGTCGTGAAGTCTGACGGGTCGCTCCCCTTTGCCGCCTCCCAGCTTCTGGGCGGCTTCTCGTTCTGCGTGGGCCTCTTCCTCGTGCTCTCGGCGGGCGCCGAGCTCTTCACCGGCAACTGCCTCATGGTGCTGGGCCCGCTCTCCGGGCGCTTCTCGTGGGGGAGGCTCCTTGCGAGCTGGGGCATCGTGCTCGCGGGCAACCTGCTCGGGTCGCTTGCCATGGCCGCGCTCATCTTTGCCGCCGACGCGGGGTCTGCCAACGGCGGGGCCGTGGCTCAGGCGGCCCTCACCGTGGCCGAGGGCAAGGTCGCGCTCGACTGGGGCGTCGCCTTTGCCCGCGGGGTCCTCTGCAACGTGCTCGTGTGTCTTGCCGTCTGGGTGGGGCACGCCGCCACCTCGGTCACCGACAAGTTCTTCTCGGCGCTCCTGCCCGTCATGGCGTTCATGGCCAGCGGCTTCGAGCACTGCGTCGCCAACATGTTCTTCCTGCCCTACGCGCTCATGCTCGAGGCGTCCGGGCGCGTTGCGGGGTCGGTCGACCTGGCGGGCGTCCTCTCCAACCTCTCCGCCGCCACCTTGGGCAACCTCGTGGGCGGCGTGCTCCTCGTGGGCGTGTCGTACTGGTTCGTCTACGGGCGCGCCCGCGCCGGGAGGGAGTAGCCCATGTCATCGGCGGACGAGAGGAACGGCCAGGGCTTCGGGCCCATCGACAAGCCCCGCGTCGAGGCCGCCGTGCGCGAGCTCCTGCTCGCGATCGGCGAGGACCCCGACCGCCCGGGCCTTCTGGGCACGCCCGACCGGGTGGCCCGCGCCTGCGAGGAGGTTCTGGGCGGGATGCGCGAGGACCCGGGCGCGCACCTGCGGCGCCAGTTCCACGAGCCCGGCAACCAGGAGATGGTGATCGTCAAGGACATCCCGTTCTCCTCGCTCTGCGAGCACCACATCCTGCCCTTCACCGGGAGGGCGCACGTCTGCTACATCCCGCGCGACGGCCGCATCACGGGCCTCTCCAAGATCGCGCGCTGCGTCTCGGGGTACGCGCGGCGTCTCCAGGTTCAGGAGCGCCTCACCTCGCAGGTGGCCGACGCCATGGTGCGCGAGCTCGACCCGCTCGGCGTCCTCGTGGTGATGGAGGCCGAGCACACCTGCATGACCATGCGCGGCATCCGGGCCGCGGGCGCCCTCACCACCACCTCGGCCGTGCGCGGCTGCATGCGCGACCTCAAGACCCGCGAGGAGGCCCTGCGTCTGCTCGGCCTCTAGGCCGACCCAGGAGCCGCCCGCCCAAAGGAGCGAGAAGAATGTACCAGTTGCCCTTCGCCGTCCCTACGATCAGCTATGAGGAGGCCCTCGCCATCGTGCGCGGCGCCCTGCGCTTTGGGATCGAGCCCCTGCTCGAGACCGTCGAGGACATGCTCGCCGAGCTCGGTGACCCCGACCTCGCCTTCGACTGCGTCCAGATTGCGGGGACCAACGGAAAGACCTCGACCTCGCGCTTCTGCGCCGCCGCGCTCGCCGGCGAGGGGCTCTCCGTTGCCCTCTACACCTCCCCTGAGCTCGTGAGCTACACCGAGCGCATGGAGGTGGGCGGCGCGCCCGTCTCCGAGGAGGCCTTCGCGCGCGGCGTCTCCGCGGCCCATGTGGCCGGCGAGCGCGTGAACGCGCGCCGGCGCGCCGAGGGGCTGCGCCCCTATGACGTCACTGAGTTCGACACGCTCACGGTGGCCGCGATGGTCGTCTTTGCCGAGGCCGGTGTGGACGTGGCCGTGCTCGAGTGCGGCCTGGGCGGCCGCTGGGACGCGACGTCTGCCGCCAAGTCCATCCGCGCCGTCGCCGTGACGGGCGTTGGGCTCGACCACACGCGCATACTCGGGGACACGCTCGAGGCCATCGCGGGGGAGAAGGCCGCCATCATCGCCCCGGGGCGCGCCTGCGTGCTCGGCGTTGGCACCGCCACGCCGGCGAGCGTGGAGGACGTCTTCCTTGCGCGTGCGCGCGAGGCGGGCGTCGAGCCGGTGCTCTTGCGCCCGGAGGTGCCCTCGGACGCGGCGGGGGAGATGCACGAGGGGACGGTCCGCGAGCATCCGGGGCTTCCCCGCGCGTCCTATCGCATCACCCGCCGTCCCGAGCGCCTGGGAGGGCCGCTCGAGCTCACCGTGAGCACCCCGCGCGCCACCTACCCCGAGCTCGCGGCGCTCAAGCCTGCCTACCAGGCGGCCAACATCGCCTGCGCGGTCGCGCTTGCCGAGGCGTACCTCGGGCGCGCGCTCGACGCGGACGCCCTCTTCACCTCCGTCGTGCGCTGCCCCACGCCGGGCCGCTTCCAGCTGCTGCGCCCCGAGCCCCCCGTGCTCATTGACGCCTGTCACAACCCGCAGTCCGTCGCCGCGTTTCTCACGGCCGTCGACGCCGTGGCCCCGGCGCGCGCCGAGCGCCCGGTCCTTCTTGCCGCGGTGCTCGCTGACAAGGACGTGCGCGGGATCGTGGGGCTTCTCGCGGGCGCCTTCCCGCGCGTGGCCGTGACGCAGACGGCGAGCGCGCGGGCGCTTCCCGCGGCCGAGCTTGCCGCTCTGTTTGAGGCCGAGGGGTCCGAGGTGGTGGGGGTGTATCCGACGGTTGAGGCCGCGACGTCCTCATTGTGTGGAGAATCCTTCGTCGCCTGCGGTTCCATCACACTGGCCGGAGAGCTTTCGGCACTCATGCGCTAGCTTTTGGTATGATTGTTCGCTGACTCTGGCCCAGCCAAGACACGCGCGATTACTAAGGAGTCCCCATGCAAGAACTCTTCGACCAGCTCATCACCCCCGAGGTCCGCATGGTCCTCTACCTCATGGTCGTCTGCGTCGTCATGCTCTACATCCTCTCGATCGTCTACGTCATCCGTGACGCCCAGCGCCGTGGCGCCGAGCCCTGGTGGATGTGGGCCATCATCTCCGTCATCCCCATCGTGGGCCTGCTCGCCTACGTCATCCTGCGCCCGAGCTCCTACCTCATCGACCGCGAGGAGCAGGACCTCGACATCGCCCTGCGCGAGCACCAGCTCTCCCACTACGGCATCTGCCCCAAGTGCGGTGCGCCCATCGACCGCGACTTCGTGGTCTGCCCGATCTGCAACACGCAGGTCAGGAACGTCTGCCCCACCTGCCACCGGCCGCTGAACGCTGACTGGAAGGTGTGCCCGTACTGCCGCACCCGCATCCAGTAGCGGCCCGCAGGTTCTTCTCGGCACGCACGGCCCCGCCCAGGCGGGGCCTTTTTCGTCTGGCGGGCGCGCAGATGCTGCGAATCTGTTTCCCCGTGCATAGACGCGGCCCACTTGTGGTAAACCTATGGGCAGGCAATGACGAAAGGCGTGTCCTTGATGCAGCGCATCCTTGCACATAGCGCTCGAACGCAGACTATCTAGGCGTCTGTCCCTTCCCCGGGCCGGCAGGCCCCGGACAGGCGCCGCATATCGCTCGACGCTGCCAGATGGCGGCGTGCGGGCGTTTTTCATGTTCGGACACCATGCCAGAGAAAGGTATTCCCATGAAGGTCCTGTACAACGACGGCCACATCGACGAGTGCTCCGCCGACGAGGTCACCCACGTCGTCCGTCACAGCGCCGCCCACATCATGGCGCAGGCCGTGAAGCGCCTCTACCCCGAGGCCGACTTCGCCTACGGCCCCGCCACGGACAACGGCTTCTACTACGACATCGACCTGCCCGAGGGCCAGAAGATCTCCGAGGAGGACTTCCCGGCCATCGAGGCGGAGATGAAGAAGATCGTGAAGGAGAACCTCAAGTTCACCGTCTTCGAGCTCCCGCGCGCCGAGGCCATCGCGCTCATGGAGGAGCGCGGCGAGAAGTACAAGGTCGAGCACATCGGCGACCTTGACCCCGACGCCCGCATCACCTTCTACCAGCAGGGCGAGTACATCGACATGTGCGTGGGCCCGCACCTCACCTACACCAAGGCGCTCAAGGCCTTCAAGCTCACGGGCGTCTCCGGCGCCTACTGGAAGGGCGACAAGGCCAACAAGATGCTCACGCGCGTGAACGGCACCGCGTTTGCCACCAAGGACGAGCTCGACGAGCACCTGCGCCTGCTCGAGGAGGCCAAGAAGCGCGACCACCGCAGGATCGGCCGCGAGATGGACATCTTCATGATGCGCGACGAGGCCCCCGGCTTCCCGTTCTTCCTGCCCAACGGCATGACGCTCAAGAACGAGCTGCTCAGCTACTGGCGCGAGATCCACCGCGCCGCCGGCTACGTGGAGATCTCCACGCCCATGATCATGAGCAAGGAGCTCTGGAAGACCTCCGGCCACTGGGATCACTACAAGGACAACATGTACTCCACGATCATCGACGACGAGGAGTACTGCGTGAAGCCCATGAACTGCCCGGGCGGCGTGCTCGTGTACTCCTCCAAGCCTCACAGCTACCGCGAGCTCCCCATCCGCGCCGGTGAGATCGGCCTGGTCCACCGCCACGAGATGCGCGGCGCCCTGCACGGCCTCTTCCGCGTGCGCTGCTTCAACCAGGACGACGCCCACCTCTTCGTGCGCCCGGACCAGCTCACGGACGAGATCGTGGGCGTGGTGAACCTCATCGACTCGGTGTACGAGAAGTTCGGCTTCACCTACCACCTCGAGCTCTCCACGCGCCCCGACGACTCCATGGGCTCTGACGAGGACTGGGAGCGCGCCGAGTCCGCCCTGCGCGTGGCCCTCGAGAAGCTCGGCAAGGACTACGTGGTCAACGAGGGCGACGGTGCCTTCTACGGCCCCAAGATCGACTTCCACCTGGAGGACTCGCTCGGTCGCACCTGGCAGTGCGGCACGGTGCAGCTGGACTTCCAGATGCCGCTCAACTTTGACCTCGAGTACACGGACGCCGACGGCTCCAAGAAGCGCCCGATCATGCTGCACCGCGTGTGCTTTGGCTCCATCGAGCGCTTCATCGGCATCCTGATCGAGCACTTCGCCGGCAAGTTCCCCACGTGGCTCGCGCCCTGCCAGGTGAAGGTCCTGCCCGTCTCCGAGAAGAGCCGCGACTACGCGCGCGCCGTCACCGAGCGCCTGGAGGCCGCCGGCATCCGCGCCGTCCTCGACGAGCGTGACGAGAAGATCGGCTACAAGATCCGCGAGGCCCGCTCCGTGGACCGCCCTCCCTACATGCTCATCCTCGGCGAGAAGGAGGTCGAGGCCGGGACCATCTCCGTCCGCGACCGCTCCAACGAGACCGTATCCCGCTCGCTGGACGACTTCATCGCCGACGTCTGCGCCGAGATCGCCGAGCGTCGCTAGCGGTGGGCAAGACGAACCATACCCTTCGGAGGGCGTCCGCGGCTGAGGCTGCGGACGCCCTCTCCCTTGACGGCCTGGCGGTCCTCTCGCGCGCGCTCGGCCATGCGCGCTGGCGGGCGGTCTCCGACGCCGCGCAGGCCGTGGCGTGCTACCTCGCCTGCCACCCGCGCGTGGCCGCGGTGCGCTACCCGGGACTCAGGGCGGACCCCGACTTCGAGCATGCCGCAGGCACGCTCGAGAGCGGCTTCGGCCCGCGGGTGGCGCTACGTCTGGCCGGGGCGCCGGCAGGGGAGTGGGCCCTCTGGGAGGCCGATGGGCGCGACGCTCGCGAGCAGGCCCTTGAGCTCGAGGTTCTTCTCGCCGGGGGCGCCCGCACGTGAGGATTGCCGTCACGGGGGCGCCTCCTGCGGGCCTGCTTTCAGCTAACTTCCCGCATGACCTTGCGCCCTCATCTGGTCTGCTATACTTTCCAATGATTGGTGCGACCCTGTACCAAGGCGTTACGTGTCTTCTGTACGGTCGCGCTCCCCAACGGACGGGTGCGCGGCCTAAGGGAATAGGAGGAACGCATGGCAAAGAAGGTCCCGACCACGATCGACAGCGTCGAGGCGCTGCAGGCTCGCATCCAGGAGATGCGCGCCGCACAGGCTGAGTTCGCTACGTTCACCCAGGAGCAGGTGGACAAGATCTTCTACGCGGCCGCCATGGCCGCCAACAAGGCGCGCATCCCGCTCGCCAAGATGGCCGTCGAGGAGACCGGCTACGGCATCATGGAGGACAAGGTCATCAAGAACCACTACGCCTCCGAGTACATCTACAACAAGTACAAGGACATGAAGACCTGCGACGTCATCTCTGACGACAAGGCCTTCGGCTACAAGCAGGTCGCCGAGCCCATCGGCCTCGTGGCCGCCGTCATCCCGACGACCAACCCCACGTCGACGGCCATCTTCAAGACGCTCATCTGCCTGAAGACCAGGAACGCGATCCTCATTTCCCCGCACCCCCGCGCCAAGGAGTGCACCGCCGAGGCCGCCCGCATCGTCCGTGACGCCGCCGAGGCCGCCGGCTGCCCCAAGGGCATCATCGACTGGATCGACGCCCCCTCCCTCGAGATGACCAACGAGCTCATGCGCTCCGCCGACATCATCCTGGCCACCGGTGGCCCCGGCATGGTCAGCGCCGCCTACTCCTCCGGCAAGCCCGCCCTGGGCGTTGGCCCCGGCAACAACCCTGCCATCATCGATGACACCGCCGACGTTGAGCTCTCCGTCAACTCGATCATCCACTCCAAGACCTTCGACAACGGCATGATCTGCGCCACCGAGCAGAACGTGATCGTTCTCGACAAGATCTACGACAAGGTCAAGGCCGAGTTCCAGAAGCGCGGCTGCTACTTCCTCCAGGGCGACGAGGTCGCCAAGGTCGGCAACACCGTCATCATCAACGGCGGCGTCAACGCCAAGATGGTCGGCCAGCCCGCCCCCAAGATCGCCGAGGCCGCCGGCGTCTCCGTCCCCGCCAGCACCAAGGTGCTCATCGGCGAGGTCAGCTCCGTCGAGCCCTCCGAGCCCTGGGCCCACGAGAAGCTCACCACCATCCTCGGCATGTATCGCGCCACGGACTGGGAGGACGCCCTCTCCAAGGCCGAGCGCCTCATCGCCGACGGCGGCTACGGCCACACGAGCTCGCTGTTCATTGACACGCGCGAGACCGAGAAGATGGCCGAGCACGCCAAGCGCATGAAGACCTGCCGCATCCTCATCAACACCCCGGCTGCCCAGGGCGGCATCGGCGACATCTACAACTTCAAGATGGCCCCGTCCCTCACCCTTGGCTGCGGCTCCTGGGGCGGCAACTCCGTCTCCGGCAACGTTGGCCCCCAGCACCTGCTGAACATCAAGTCCGTCGCAGAGAGGCGTGAGAACATGCTGTGGTTCCGTGTGCCCGAGAAGGTCTTCTTCAAGAAGGGCTGCATGCCCGTTGCCCTGCGCGAGCTCTCCGAGGTCTACGGCAAGAAGCGCGCCTTCATCGTCACCGACTCCTTCCTCTACAAGAGCGGCTTCACCAAGAAGATCGAGGAGTCCCTCGACGAGCAGGGCATCTGCTACTCCAGCTTCTGGTCGATCTCCCCTGACCCCAAGCTCCAGGACTGCGAGCGCGGCCTCGAGCAGGTCAAGGCCTTCGAGCCCGACTGCATCATCGCCATCGGCGGAGGCTCCGCGATGGACGCCGGCAAGATTATGTGGATGATGTACGAGCACCCCGAGGCCAAGTTCGAGGACATGGCCATGGACTTCATGGACATCCGCAAGCGCATCTACACGTTCCCCGAGATGGGCCAGAAGGCCTTCTTCGTGGCCATCCCGACCTCCTCGGGCACGGGCTCCGAGGTGACGCCGTTCTCGATCATCACCGACGCCACCACCGGCACCAAGTGGCCGATCGCCGACTACCAGCTCCTGCCCAACATGGCCATCGTCGACACCGACAACATGATGACCCAGCCCAAGGGCCTGACCGCCGCCTCCGGCGTCGACGTGCTCACGCACGCCCTCGAGGCCTACGTCTCCATCATGGCGTCCGACTACACCGACGGCCTTGCGCTGCGCGCCATGAAGCTCGTGCTCACCTATCTTGAGCGCGCCTATGACGACGGTACCGACGTCGAGGCCCGTGACCACATGGCCAACGCGTCCTGCCTCGCCGGCATGGCCTTCGCCAACGCCTTCCTCGGCGTGAACCACTCCATGGCCCACAAGCTCGGCGCCTACCACCACATCGCGCACGGCCTGGCCAACGCCGTCATCCTCACCCGCGTCATGCGCTACAACGCGGCCGAGCGTCCGGTCAAGATGGGCACCTTCCCGCAGTACGACCACCCCAAGACCCTGGCTCGCTACGCCGAGGCCGGCCGCTTCTGCGGCATCCAGGGCAAGGACGACCGCGAGGTCTTCGAGAACTTCGTGAAGCGCATCGAGGAGCTCAAGGCTCACGTGGGCGTGCCCGAGACGATCGCCGGCTTTGGCGTCACCGAGGAGGACTTCCTCGCCACCATCGACGAGATGTCCGAGAACGCGTTCAACGACCAGTGCACCGGCGCCAACCCGCGCTACCCGCTCATCTCCGAGATCAAGGAGCTCTACCTCGACGCCTTCTATGGTCGCGAGGCCAGCTCCTACGAGGACTAGTCAGCACAGGAAACGTTCTTCTCGTTGCCGAAGGAGGCAGCAATGGAACTCTCTGACAGCAAGCAGGTCATCGTCGAGCGTCACAACAAGGTCGTCTACGTGGACGGCGACCGCATCGTGAAGGTGTTCAAGGCCGAGAAGCCGGCCTCCGACATCTTCAACGAGGCGCTGAACATCGCCCGCGTCATCGAGGCCGGCGTGCGCGTTCCCAAGGTCCTCGAGGTCTCCCAGGTCGCCGACGGTTCCTGGGCCCTCTCGACGGAGTACGTCCCGGGCGTCACCATGCGCTCGCTCATGGACGCCGCCGAGGGCACCCCTGAGTACGACAAGCTGCTCGAGCAGTTCGTCGACTTCCAGATCGAGGTCCAGAACACGCCCGCCCCGGAGCTGCTGAAGGACCAGAAGACCAAGATCGCCGGCATGGTGGGCAAGGTCAAGGACCTTGACCCGTCCGTGCGCTACGACCTCCAGATGCGCGCCGACCGCATGGCCCCGGGCCGCGCGATCTGCCACTGCGACTTCAACCCCTCCAACGTGATCGTGACCGAGGACGGCACGCTCTACGCGTGTGACTGGACCCACGTCACCCGTGGCCTCCCCGAGGCCGACGCTGCGATGACCTACATCCTCTTCAAGATGTATCACCCGGGTCACGCCGAGGGCTATCTCGACCTCTTCTCCAAGAAGGCCGACGTCGCCAAGCAGAAGGTGCACTACTGGGTGCCCGTCATGGCCGCCGCCGAGCTCTCCCGCAACCGCAAGGACGCCGAGGAGTTCCTCCGCAGCCAGGTGGACGCCGCCGTCGACACTGACTAGCGCCGCGACCGCGGACGTGACGTCCTGGGCCCGTCAACCAAGGTTGGCGGGCCCTTTTCCGTCCCGGCGCCCTGCGCTAAGCTAGGCGAGAAGAACATCGAGCGGGGGAGTGCCCATGGACAGACGCACGTTTCTGAGGCTTTCGGCCGGCGCCGTGGCGGCGCTCGCGATGCCGGTGGGGCTCGTGGGGTGCGCCTCCGAGGGCTCTCGGGCGGCCGAGGCCGTGAGGGCGCTTCTCACCTCCTACGTGGTCCCCGCCGAGGAGGGGGCCGAGGACGCCCCCGAGAGCACGTGGCCCGCCGCGGACTACGGTGACGCCGAGACCATGGAGCGGCTCGAGACCTACGCCGTCAATCCGGACGAGTGGCACCGCCACTGCTTCGCTCACTTCACCTTTGAGGTCGGCGAGGGCACGGTCGACGAGGAGACGGGCGAGGCCTCCGTCGCCGCCAACCTCACCAACGCCTGCCTTGCGACCGCGCTCGAGGGGGCCGGTCAGGACTACGCGGCCTGGTCGGAGACCCAGGAGGCGGAGGACGCCTATGCCGCGGGCGGGAAGGCCGCCCTCTTCGCTCAGCTCGTGAGCTACGTCTACGCGCGCCTCGACGCCGACGAGAGCCCCGTGACGACCACGGTCCAGGTAAGGTGCGAGAAGGGGGACGACGGCTCCTGGGCGCCCCAGGTGGCCGACGACGAGGCGTTCTTCTCGGCGCTCTACGGCGGCACGAGCGTGGCGGTGCCGACCCTTTAGGCGCGACGCCGATAGGTCACGAAGTCAAACGAGACACCCTCGGGCGTGACTCCGCCGGGGCGCACCTCGGCGACCTCCCACTCCGGGTCCGCGTCGAGGTCGGGGAAGCGCGTGTCGCAGGGCCGCACGCAGTGGTTGCGCGTGACGACGGCCTCGGCGCAATGGGGGAGAAGCTGCTCGTAGACCTGCCCGCCGCCGATGACCCAGACCTCGTCCTCGCCCGCAACCGCGGCCAGCGCCTCCTCCAGCGTGTGGACGACCTCCACGCCCTCGGGCGAGAAGGACGCGTCGCGCGTGAGCACGATGTTGCGCCGGTTCCTGAGCGGACGGCCCCCCGGAAAGCTCTCGAGCGTCCGGCGCCCCATGATGACGGGATGCCCCGTCGTGCAGGCCACAAAGTGCCGCATGTCTTCGCGGTTCTCGACGACCATCCCGCCGTCAAGTCCAATTCCCCAGTCGTCGCACACCGCCACGATCGCACTCAGCTTGCAGCTCATCTGTCATTCCTTTCCGCACGGCCAGGGCTCGGCGCATTGCCCCGCGCAGTTCTGCAGGCGCGCTCTTTGCGCCGAAGCTGTTTGAGCACGGGGCATTACCCCCGACCTTCTCGCCCACCCGCCGGACGGTCACACCGCGATCGGGATGTTCTTCACCTGCGGGCCGTGCTCGTAGTTCTCGACGATCAGGTCGTCGGTCGTGAAGTCGTAGAAGTTCGTGACCTCGGGGTTGAGGCGCACCGTCGGTGCCGGGAACGTGGGGCGCGAGATGAGCTCGCGAATGACGTCCACGTGGCGGTCGTAGATGTGGGCGTCGGCGATCATGTGGACGAGCTCGCCGGCGTTCATGTTGCTGACCTGCGCCACCATCATGAGCAAGATCGCGTACTGGCACACGTTCCAGTTGTTGGCCGCGAGCACGTCCTGGCTGCGCTGGACGAGCACCATGTTGAGCGTGGGGCGCTCCTCGCCCGGCTCCTGCGTCACGTTGTAGATCGCGTTGTAGGCGCAGGGGTAGAGGTTCATCTCGGAGAGGTCGGCAAAAGTGTAGAGGTTCGTCATGATGCGGCGCGAGTAGGGGTTCTCGCGCAGGTCCTTGAGGACGCGGTCCATCTGGTCGAAGTCGCCGTCGGGGTAGTGCGAGACCTGGCCCACCTGGTAGCCGTAGGCCTTGCCGATCGAGCCCGTCTCGTCGGCCCACTCGTCCCAGATGTGGGGCTTCAGGTCATGGACGTTGTTCGACTTGCGCTGGTAGATCCAGAGGACCTCGTCCATCGCGGACTTGAGCGCCGTGCGCCGAAGCGTGAGCGCCGGGAACTCCTCGCGCAGGTCGTAGCGGTTGCACACGCCAAAGCGCTTGATCGTGTAGGCGGGGGTGCCGTCCTCCCAGCGCGGGCGGACCTTCTGGCCCTCGGTGGTGGTGCCGTGCTCGATGATGTCGGTGCACATGGAGATGAAAAGGTCGTCGGCCCTGCTCATGGGGGTCCTTTCTGACGTGTGTGCGGCGCTAGAGGAGCTGGTCGGCGAGCGCCTCGTCCCAGTAGTAGACGAGGCCGCGCGCGAGCTCGACGTCTGCGGGCAGCCACGCGACGTCCATGAGCTCGTCGCGCGAGAGCCAGCGGAGCTCGTCGTGCACGCCCGGGCGGCAGGCGGGCTCGGCGCCCGCGCCGAGCCTCGTCACGAAGCAGTCCATGGTGAGGTGGAAGTCGGGGTAGTCGTGCTCGACGGTGTCGTAGAGCCAGGCGGAGCCAAGCTCGCAGCCGAGCTCCTCGGAGAGCTCGCGGCGCAGGGCCTCGACGGGCGCCTCGCCCTCCTCGACCTTTCCGCCGGGCAGCTCCCAGCCGCCCTCGTAGGCGCCGTCCGCGCGATGCGCCGCGAGGACGCGGCCGTCCCGGTGGACGATGCCCGCCGCCACGTGGACCGTTCTTCTTGCTGAATCCATGTGCTGCTCCTATCTGTCCCGGAGCCTGACGAGCGCAAAGCTCGCGCCGTCGGGCGCCGCAAGGTCGACGACCCATCCGGGGCCGTCCGGGTAGACGACGGGCGCGATGGCGTCGCCGAGCCGCGCCATGGCGCGGTAGCTCACGTCGACGCGGCCCGTGGGGACGCGCAGGCCGAGGGCCTCGAGGGCGAGCTCGGCGAAGAGGACGTACTGCGCGTTGTTGACGTGTCCGTTGGTGTCGATGCTCTGCGCGCGGACCACGAGCTCGGGGCAGGGCGTGCCCGTGCCCTCAGGGCGCAGCCGGCGCTCGGGCGCGCCGAGGTCGAGCGGCTCCTCGCCCGTGCAGTAGACGAGCTGGTCAGCGGGGACGCGGACGGCGCGGCCGCGGGCGGTGTCGAAGACCGCCCAGCGCGAGTCGGCACGCGCGAGGGTGCGCCCCTCGGCGGTCGCGAGCCGGAAGTTCCGGCAGGCGTGCGCCCGGGTCATCTCGTAGCACCACGTGGAGACGGTGACGGGCGTGCCGAAGGCGGGAAGCTCGTCGACCTCGATGTGCCAGGAGGTGAGCGCCCAGGCGAGGCCGCGGGGCGAAAGCGAGGCGAGGCCGCGGCCGAGCTCCTGCGACTGGAAGGTCGAGCAGTCCTGGAAGTAGTCGATCAGGGAGACGAGCGACAGACGGCCGGAGCCGTCGCACTCGCTGTAGCGCACCCTCGAGTCGAACGCGTACATCCCCACCCCGCTCTGATGACAAAGGCTGACAAAGGTGACAGGGCAAGCTGTCACGTTTTCCGTGGACAAGGTGGCGGGGCGGACATCTGGCCTCCGCCGCGACCCTGCGCGCAACGCACCAGACAAGACCTTAGCAGCTTCTCGCGCTCACCCACGAGAAAAGCACGGCGCTACAATCGAGAGACGATGTCGGGCGAGAGGGGGAGCCGTGGGCGAGCTGAGGTTTGCGACCGTGGGGACGAGCGCCATCTGCGAGCGGTTCCTCGAGGCGCTCGCCACGCTTCCGGACGCCCGTCACGTCGCGGCCTGCTCGCGCTCCATCGAGCGCGCCCGCGCGCTCGCGGCGAGGAGCGGCGCCGTGCTCTCGTTCGCCAGCCTCCGCGACCTCGCCCGCTGCGACGAGGTCGACGCCGTCTACCTCGCCACGCCCAACGGCCTTCACGCCGCCCAGGCGCTCGAGCTCGTGGAGGCCGGCAAGCACGTCCTCGTTGAGAAGCCGCTCGCCGCCAACGAGCGCGAGGCGCGGGAGGTCTTCTCGGCCGCCCGCCGCCGGGGCGTCGTCGTCCTCGAGGGGCTCCGCAGCCTCCACGTCCCTGCCTTCTCCGCCATCGAGCGGGTCGTCGCCGAGGAACTCGGCGCGGTCCGGCTCGTCACGCTGCGCTTCTCAAAGGTGACCTCGCGCATGGCGCGCCTGCGCGCCGGGGAGCGGGTCAACGTCTTCGACCCCGAGCTCGCGGGCGGCGCCCTCATGGACATCGGCGTCTACTGCGTGGAGCCCGCCGTCGCGCTCTTCGGCGCGCCCGACGAGGTGCGCGCGCTTGCCGTGACGGTGCCCGCCCCCGGGTGCGGCGCGCCCGTCGACCTGGCAGGGGAGGCCCTGCTCGGCTATGGGGACAAGGTGGTGAGCCTCTCCTTCGGGAAGACGAGCGACGACCTTGCCCCCTGCGAGGTGCAGGGGGAGCGCGCGACCCTGCTCTGGGACCACGTCTCCTGCCCCGCGCGCCTGCGCGTGTGCGCCCACGAGGGGACGGGCGGGCTCGCCTTCCGGCCCGAGACGGGCGCCCCCGTCGAGCTCCCAGTCGAGGAGCCCGCCGACGACATGGCCTGCGAGGTCCGCGACTTCGTGGACGCGGTGCGCGGGGTCCCCGCCGCCGTCGCGCTGAGGGAGCGCCTCGAGGGGGTCACCCTGGCGTCGCTTCGCGTCATGGACGAGATCCGCCGTCAGATCGGCGTGAGGTTCCCGGCCGACGAGGGGCGCGCATGAGGGCCCTCGAAGACCTCCGGGCGGCGCTCCCCGTCGCCCTTCCCGTCATGCTCGGCTACGTTGCCATTGGCATCCCCTGCGGCGTGCTGTCCGCCGAGGCGGGCGTGTCCGCGCCCTGGGCGTTCCTCATATCGGCGACCTACTACTCGGGCGCTGGGCAGTTCATGATGGCCTCGCTTGCCCTCTCGGGGACGCCGCTTGCGGCGATGGTGGCGAGCGTGGCCCTCGTGGGAACGCGCCAGCTGCTGTACTCGGCCGCGCTCGCGCCCTACCTCGAGCGCGCCCCGCGCCCCCTCGCTGCGCTCTTCGCCGCCACGGTGACCGACGAGAGCTTCGGCGTGAACCTCGAGCGCCTCGTCTCCGACCGCTCGTGGACGCCCGGGCGCGCCACGGCCGTGAACCTGTCGTGCATGCTCTCGTGGGCCGCCGCCAACGCGCTCGGCGCCGCGGTCGGCCCCGCGCTCTCCCTGCCCACGGAGGTCATGTCCTTTGCCATGACCTCCATCTTCATCTGCCTGCTCGCCACGCAGCGCTGGACGCCCCGGGCCGCCGTCGCGGCCGGCGTCGCGGCGTGCGGGGTCGTCACCCTCAAGCTCGCGGGCGCGGGGTCGCTCGCGGTTCTTCTCGGCGCGCTCGCGGGCGTGGCGGGCGGCATGGCGCTGCCGCTTGGGGCAGGGGGTGGGAAGCGATGAGCGGGTCGGACCTCGCCGTCTTCTACGGCTGCGTGCTCGCGTCGATCCTGGCCTGTCGCTGCGTGCCGATGCTCGCTCTGAGGGGCCGGCCCCTCTCGCCGCGCGTGGGCGAGGCGCTCGGCCTCATCCCGGCCGCGGCGTTTTCGGCGCTCGTGGCAAACGACCTCTTCGACCCGGCCGCAGGGGTCTCGGTCCCCGCGCTCGTCTCGGCGGCGGCGGTGGTGCTCGTCGCGCGCAGGACGGGCTCGCTCATCTGGTGCGCCCTTGCGGGGATGGCCTCGTTCGCGCTGCTCGGGGCGATCTAGCCGCGTCGGCGCCGCCGTCGGTGGCCGCAGGGCCGCGTTGGGGGGCTGTCCGGGGCTCGCCCCCTAGCGGGGGTAGGCGATGACGTCGGAGTCGCCGAAGCGGCTCGAGCCGTCGTCCTCCGAGCCGTAGGGGCTCATGGCGTCCACCACGATCCGCGCCGCGCCCGGGAGCACCCGGGCCTCGTAGGCGCGCACGAGGCCCGGGACCACGTCGCCGTCGACCTCAAAGGGCACGGGCTCGCTCACCTCGACGCGTATCTCGCGCCCGGTGAAGGCCTCGAGGTGCGGCCGGCCGAGGGCGCGGCCCGTTCGGTCCACGAGGCCGAGGGCGAGCGGGGCAAGGAGGTGGGCGGCGTCCGAGGTCTTGACCATGATGACGTCGAGCAGGCCGTCGTCCATGCGGCACCCGGGGACGAGCTCGATGTCCGCCTGGATCATCGCGTTGTTGGCCACGAGGCACGTGATGCCCTCGCGCTCGTGCGTGACGCCGTCGACGGTGATCGTGAAGCGCTCGACGGCGGGGCGCGGGTGCGCGATCGCCGCGGCGAAGTAGGCGGCCTGGCCCATCACGGCCTTCCTGGGAAGCGCCGCCTGCATGATCTGCGCGTCGAAGCCGGTGCCGGACATGAGGGCGAAGCCGCGCGTGTGGCGCTGGCCGCGCTCGTCGTCCCAGGAGACCTCGCCCAGGTCGAGGTCGTCGGTCTTTCCCACGCGGCAGGCGCGCGCGAGCGCCGAGGGCTCGGGGGCGTTGCCGATGTTCGCGGCGAGGAGGTTGGCCGTGCCGGAGGGGAAGACGCAGACGGGCGTGCCCGTCCCGCGCAGGGCGTAGAGCAGGGACGCCACGGTGCCGTCACCGCCCGAGACGACCACCATGTCAAAGTCGGCGACGTCCGCGCAGGCCGCCCGCGCGTCGAACTCCTCGGAGAGCATGCGCAGGACGCACTCGTCCCCGCCGTGGACGAGCGCGCGCTCGAACTGGAACACCGCGTCGGAGCCAAAGCCCGACCTCGGATTGTGGATGATGAGGGTGCGCACCGCTGTCCTCCCAGGGCCCCGCCGTCGTTTGGGTATCATGTTTCGTTGGCCGAGCCGCGGGGCTGCCGGCCAGACCCCATGTTACCCAATCCCCGCCGACAGAATCGAGCGCCGTGTACCTCTCCACCCAATCCGAGCTTGAGGCCTTCTGCGAGCTCGCCTCAGACGCCAAGGTCCTCGCCGTCGACACCGAGTTCCTTCGCGAGAAGACCTACTACCCGCGCCTCTGCCTCGTGCAGGTGGCGGCCGGCGAGCACGTGGCGGCCGTCGACCCCATCCTCATCGAGGACCTCTCGCCCCTGGCGGCCCTGCTCGAGGACCCGTCCGTGACCAAGGTCCTCCACGCGTGCACCCAGGACGTCGAGGTTCTTCTCGACGGCATGGGGTGCGCCTGCGCCCCCGTCTTCGACACGCAGCTCGCCGCCGCCTTCCTGGGGATGCGCCAGCAGGTGAGCTACGGCTCGCTCGTGGAGGCCTACTGCGGGGTGCGCCTGCCCAAGGCCGAGTCGCTCACGGACTGGTCGCGCCGGCCGCTCGACCCCGAGCAGCTCGCCTACGCCGAGGACGACGTCCGCTACCTCCCGGGGATCTACGAGCGCATGATGTCGCAGCTCGTCGAGGCAGACCGCCTCTCCTGGGTCGTGCCGGAGATGGCGGCGCTCGCCGACCCCTCCCGCGTGCGCCGGGACCCGCGAGAGGCCTACCTGCGCCTCAAGCGCTCGGGCTCGCTCACGCGCCGGCAGCTCGCGGTGGCGCGCGAGGTCTGCGCCTGGCGCGAGGCCGTGGCGGCGCGCCGGGACGTGCCGCGCAAGTGGGTGCTCTCCGACGAGGTGGTCGTGGAGGTCTGCAAGCGCGCGCCCACCTCCCCGGAGCGCCTGCGCCGCGTCCGGGGGACCGAGCAGCTCGGGGAGCGCGACGCCGCGACGCTGCTCGAGGCGGTCGAGGCCGGGCGCGCCTGCCCGGCCGACGAGTGCCCGCGCGTGACGAGGCACGCGCGCCCCTCGGCCGAGACCGAGGGGGTCGTCGACCTCATGAACGCGGTGCTGCGCCTCGTGTCCGAGCGCAGCGGCGTTGCCGCCCAGCTCATCGCGACCCGCGACGACCTCATGGACTTCCTCCAGGACCGCCCGGCCTCGCGCCTCTCGCGGTCCTGGCGCCACGAGCTCGCCGGAATCCCCCTGGGTCGGCTCCTGGACGGGGAGGTCGGCCTCACCGTCAAGGAGGGCCGGATCGAGCTGCTCTAGGCCCGTTCCGCGCCCCGGGGGCGACGCGCGAATTTGTGTCCGGTCAGGTGGGTAGAATGGACTCGTCCGCTCAGGAGGGAGTCAGGGATGCTGTACCCATACTACGGGTTCTACGGGTTTGACACGGGCTATCTCATCGTCGTGCTCGTGGCCCTCGCGCTCGGCGGCCTCACGCAGGCCTACATCAGAAGCACCTACCGCAAGTGGTCCCAGGTGGACGCCCACGTCCCCGGCACGGGCGCCGACGTCGCCCGGCGCATGCTCGACGAGGGCGGCGCCTCGCAGGTGGGGATCACGAGGGTCGCGGGCACCCTCACGGACCACTACGACCCGCGCGACAACCGCCTGCACCTCTCCGACGACAACTACCGCGGCGCCTCGGTGGCGTCGGTCGCCGTGGCCTGCCACGAGGCGGGCCACGCCGTCCAGGCCGCGCGCGGCTTCTGGTTCTACCGCCTGCGCACGGCGCTCGTCCCGGCGGTGAACTTTGCCCAGGGCTCCTGGACCCTCATCCTGCTCCTCGGCGTGGTGCTCAACTTCGCGGGGCTCGTCCAGGCGGCGATCGTGCTCTTCGCCGTCTCCGTGGTCTTCCAGCTCGTGACCCTGCCCGTGGAGATCGACGCCTCCCGCAGGGCCGTGGCCTACCTCTCCGCCCGCGGCTCGGGGCTTGACGAGAAGGGCGCGCGCGAGGTGCTCGTCGCCGCGGCCCTCACCTACGTGGCCGGCGCGCTCACCTCCATCGTGCAGCTCCTCTACCTCCTGGGCCGCTACGGCGGCCGCGGGGAGGAGTAGCCGTGTCCGCCGAGTCCTCCGAGCGCGCGCCGCTCTCCGTCTCCGACGCCGTCGCCCTTGCCAAGGGCGCCGTCTCCGCATGGCCCCGACTCGTGGTCACGGGCGAGGTGTCGGGCTTCCGCGGCCCCAACGCACGCTCGGGGCACTGCTACTTCGACGTCAAGGACGACGGCGCCTCGATGAGCGTCATCGTGTGGCGGGGGACCGCGGCCAAGATGGGCTTTGAGCTTCGCGACGGGCTCACCGTGCAGCTGACGGGCAAGTTCGACGTCTACCAGGCCTCGGGCCGGCTCTCCTTCGTGGCGAGCGCGGTCGAGGCCGCGGGCGAGGGGCTCCTGCGCCAGCAGGTCGCCGAGCTCGCGCGCGCCCTCGAGCGCGAGGGCCTCATGGCCCCAGAGCGCAAGCGCAGGATACCGGCGTTCTGCTCGCGCGTCTGCGTGGTGACGTCGCTCTCCGGCAGCGTCATCGACGACGTCAAGCGCACCCTCGCGCGCAGGAACCCCCTCGTCGAGGTCGACGTGGTGGGCTGCTCCGTCCAGGGGGCCGCGGCGCCGCCCACCATCGTCCGGGCGCTCCGCGTGGCCGCCGCCGCGCGGCCGGACGCCATCCTCCTCGTGCGCGGCGGAGGCTCCTTCGAGGACCTCATGTGCTTCAACGACGAGTCCGTCGCGCGCGCGATCGCCTCCTGCCCCGTCCCGGTGGTGACCGGCATCGGGCACGAGCCGGACACCTCCATCGCGGACATGGTCGCGGACCGGCGCGCCTCCACGCCCACCGCGGCCGCGGAGTCGGTGGCCCCCGCCATCGACGACGTGGAGCGCCAGATGCTCCAGCGGCAGGTCAGGCTTGGCCGCGCCATGTCCGCCGCGCTCGAGGTGCGCCGCCAGCGCGCCGACGCCGCGGCCCGGCTCATGGCGCGCGCCGTCGAGGCCGACCTCGCGCGCAGGGGCGTGGCTCTCGAGGCCCTGGGCAGCCGGCGCTGCCTCACGGACCCCTTCGCGCCCGTGAGGGACCGCCTCTCAGACCTCAACCAGACCGAGGAGCGCCTCGCGGAGGCCCTCCCGCGCTCCGTCGCGCGCCGGCGGGACGAGCTCGCGGTGCGCGCGTCACGTCTCGCCTCGCTCGGCCCCCGGCTCGTGAGGCCCGCCGAGACCACGCTCGCGCGCCTCGCCGCCTCGCTCGACGCGCTCTCCCCGCTCTCCGTCCTCGCCCGCGGCTACGCGATCGCGCGCGACGCGGGCGGGCGCGTCGTCAAGGACGCGCGCGAGCTTGCCGTGGGCGACGAGCTCTCCGTCCTTCTCGGGACGGGCTCGGTCTCCGCGTGCGTGACAGACATCAGCACCGGTTCGATGGGCGCCTCGGCGCCGGAAGGGAAGCGACATGGCAGAGAACGCGTATCGTGACGTCGACGAGATGACCTTCAAGGAGGCTTCCATCGAGCTCGAGCAGATCGTCCGGTCGCTCGAGGCGGGCGACCTCGAGCTCGAGGACTCCCTCGAGCGCTACGGCCGCGGTGTCGAGCTCCTGCGGAGCCTGCGCGAGCGCCTTGCGAGCGCCGAGCAGCGCGTCCGCGTGCTCGTGGACGCTACGGACGAGGACGCCGCCACCACCGACACGGCCTCGGCCCCCTCGACCGCCTACCTCAACGAGTAGCGCCCCTCCGGCGCGCGAAGGGAGACCCCCATGTCCGACTGCATCTTCTGCAAGATTGCCAACGGCGAGATTCCGAGCGAGTTCCTCTACGAGGACGACCGCGTCGTCGCCTTCCGCGACCTCAACCCCCAGGCGCCCGTCCACGTGCTCGTGGTCCCCAAGGCCCACCACGAGAACTTCATCGACGGCGTGCCCGCCGAGACCCTCGCCTCAATGGAGGAGGCCGTCCGCGCCGTGGCCGAGCGCACCGGCGTCGCGGAGTCCGGCTTTCGCTGCATCATGAACACGGGTGCCGCGGCCGGGCAGACCGTCATGCACCTCCACCTGCACGTCCTCGGCGGCCGGCCGCTCGGCGAGGGCCTGCTGCCCGCCTAGGCCCCCGGCCGGGAACGTCCCCGGCACTCCGTCCCCGTCGGCGTATGATAGGGGTGTGTTCGTATGCAGAGGGTGGGGGAGTCCCCACGAGAGGAGAGCCATGAACGTTCTTGTCATCAATGCTGGTAGCTCGTCGCTCAAGTATCAGCTCCTCGACGTCGACACGCGCGAGGTCTACGCGAAGGGCAACTGCGAGCGCATCGGCATCGACGGCTCCTTCGTCGGCCATCAGGAGATGGGCGGGGAGAAGCAGAAGCTCGAGGTCGCGCTTCCCGACCACAAGACGGCCATCCGGTACGTCTTCGACATCCTCAAGACCGTCGACAAGCCCATCGGGGGCATCGGCCACCGCGTGGTCCAGGGCGGCTGGTACTTCCCCAAGTCCGCCGTCGTGACCGACGAGACGCTCGCCTGGGTCCGCGAGGTCGCCCCCCTCGCGCCGCTTCACAACTACGCCGAGGCCGACGTCATCGAGATCTGCCGTGAGATGTTCCCCGAGCTCGGCAACGTCATCGTGCCCGACACCGCCTTCCACTACAACATGCCCGAGCACGCCTGGCGCTACGCCCTTCCGCGCGACGTCGTGGACGCCTACCACGTCCGCAAGTACGGCGCCCACGGCACGAGCCACCGCTTCATCTGGCGCACCGTCCATGAGCTCATGGGCGAGAAGACCCACAAGCTCGTGAGCTGCCACCTCGGCTCCGGCGCGTCTCTGTGCGCCATCGAGGACGGGCAGTGCATGGACACGACGATGGGCCTCACGCCGCTCGACGGCCTCATCATGGGCACCCGCTGCGGCACGCTCGACCCGGCCACGGTCTTCTACCTCAACCGCGTCGCCGACATGAGCATCGACGACATCGACACCATGATGAACAAGCAGTCCGGCCTCCTCGCCGTCTCCGGCGTCTCCTCCGACTCCCGCGACATCGAGGAGGGCGCGCACGGCGGCGACAAGAACTGCGAGATGGCGCTCGAGATGTTCTACTACCGCACCGCGCAGCTCTTCGCGGAGATGGCCGCCTCCATGGAGGGCGTGGACACCATGGCCTTCACCGCCGGAATCGGCGAGAACTCCGACGAGATGCGCGCCGGCGTGGCCGCGCGCCTTGCGTGGATGGGCGTCAAGCTCGACCCGGAGCTCAACAAGGTCCGCTCCGACGAGCCGCGCGTGATCTCCACGCCCGACTCCGCCATCACGGTCCTGGTGGTTCCCACCAACGAGGAGTACATGATCGCCCTCGACGTTCAGGAGCTGCTCGGCTAGTTCTTCTCGATGTCCTGCAAGGGGGCTCGGGCACCGCCCGGGCCCCCTTTTGATGGGCCTGACAATGGTTAGCTCTTGATTAAAGGGTGGCGGCGCACGGAATAGAAATCCTAGCTCGGTGGGTACAATTAGGGGGTCACAACGGCCACTTACGGAAAGGAATCCACCATGGCCCTCGATGACCTCATGATCAACCGTCGCCAGGCCCTCGGCCTCGGCGCCGCCGCCCTTGCCTCCCTGGGCCTCGCCGCCTGCGACTCCTCCGACGCCCCCGCTCCCGCCCCCGGCGGCGAGGAGGCCTCCGAGGAGACCCAGATCGACGCGGAGGCCTACGACGCCCTGATCGCCGCGGGCTCCGTCGCCACCGACGAGCAGATCGCCGCCTCGATGTGGGCGAGCAAGGTCAAGGAGGAGGGCACCCTGCGCGTCGGCGGCGTCCAGACGTCCATGCTCTTCAGCCTCCTCAACGAGAAGGACGGGAAGACCCGCGGCTTTGACGCCGGCCTCTCCCAGCTCCTCACGCGCTACGTCCTCGGCGACGAGTCCAAGCAGGAGATCACGCAGGTGACCTCTGACACCCGCGAGTCCGTCCTTCAGAACGACCAGGTCGACGCCGTCTTTGCCACCTACTCGATCAACGACGACCGCAAGAAGGTCATCTCCTTCGCCGGCCCCTACTACACCACCCAGCAGTCTATCCTCGTCATGGCGGACAACACCGACATCAACTCCATCGAGGACCTCGCCGGCAGGAACGTGGCCGCCCAGTCCGGCTCCACGGGCCCGGGCATCCTCGAGGAGGTCGCGCCCGAGGCCAAGGTCCAGGAGTTCAAGACGGACGAGGAGGCGAGGAGCGCCCTCTCGCAGGGCCGCGTCGACGCCTACGTCATCGACACCACCATGCAGATGGGCTCGATGACGCGCAACCCCGGTCGCTACCGCCTCGCCGGCGAGCCCTTTGGCCCGGTGGACGCCTACGGCATCGGCCTGCCGCTCGACTCCGACGGCGTCGCCTTTGTGAACGACTGGCTCAGGTCGATCGAGGACGAGGGCGTCTGGGAGGACCTCTGGAAGATCTGCATCGGCGACCGCGCCGGCATCGAGGAGGTCCCCGCCCCGCCCGCGATCGAGGCGTGATGATGGGCGCGCGTCCCCGCTCGCCGGAGGAGGAAGCATGGGGCTGAGCGAGCTTCTTGGGACCTACGGCCAGAACTATCTTGACGGCCTTCTGACCACGTGGGGGATGACGGCCGTCTCCTTCGTCTTCGTGATGGCGCTCGCCGTGCTCGTCACCGTGATGCGCGTGTCGCCCCTCGCGCCTCTGCGCGCGGCGGGCGACCTCTACGTGCAGGTGTTCCGCAACATCCCGGGCGTGGCCCTGCTCATCATCATCGCCTACGCGCTGCCGAGCCTACGGGTCGTCCTCGAGTGGCGTACCTGCGTGATCGTGACCACCATCCTTCTGGGGTCGGCCTTTGGCTCGGAGAACTTCATGAGCGGCATCAACACCATCAGCGTCGGGCAGATCGAGGCGGCCCGCTCGCTCGGGCTCACCTTTGGCCAGATCCTGCGGCGCGTGGTGATTCCGCAGGCGCTGCGGACCACGGTGCTTCCCATGACGAACCTCCTCATCGCGGTCATGCTCACCACGGCGCTTGGCTCGCAGGTGCCGCTTGACCCGCAGGAGCTCACCGGCGTCGTCTCCTACGTCAACACGCGCTCCACGGGCGGCATCCTCGCGTTTCTCATCTCGGCGCTTGGGTATGCCCTGACCGCCTTTGTCATCAGCTTCGTGGGCAACCGCGTCGACCGGAGGGTGAGGATCCTACGATGAGTGCCAGAGCAGTCTCCGCACCCTCCGTGCGCGACGCCCTCTTCGAGGCGCCCGGCCCCCGCATGAGGCGAAAGATCGTCGTAGGCACGGCGGTCTCCGCCCTCCTCGTGGCCCTGGGGCTTGCCGTCGTCGTTCGGCAGTTCTACGTCACCGGCCAGCTCGACGCGCGCTACTGGTCGTTCTTCCTTGAGTGGACCACCTGGCGCTTCCTGGCCCAGGGCTTCGTCGGCACCCTCGAGGTGGCCCTCACGGCGGGCGCCATCGCGCTCGTGCTCGGCCTGGTCCTCATGCTGGGCCGGACGAGCGGCGTGCGGCCGCTCTCGGCCGTCTGCCGCGTGGTCACCGACTTCTTCCGCGGGGTCCCGAGCCTCCTGCTCATCTACTTCTTCTTCCTGGTGGTCCCGCAGTACGGCGTCAAGATGCCCGCCTTCTGGATGCTCACGCTCCCGGTGGCGCTGGCCGCCGCGGGCGTGCTCGCGGAGGTCTTTCGCGCGGGCGTGAACGCGGTGCCCAAGGGCCAGGTCGAGGCGGCGCTCTCCCTTGGCCTCTCGCCCGCCCGCACCATGTTCAAGATCGTGCTCCCGCAGGCGGTGCGCTACGTCATCCCCTCGCTCATCGCGCAGCTCGTCGTGGTGGTCAAGGACACGACGGTCGCCTACGTGGTGAGCTATCCCGACCTCATGCAGAACGCCCGCGTCCTCATCACGAGCTATGACGCGCTCGTCTCCATGTACCTCGTCATCGCGCTCATCTACATCCTTATCAACTACGCCATCAACAAGGCCTCGGTCTACGTTGCCCAGAGGACCGGCGTCAAGATCATCCGCTAGAAAGGACGGAGCCCATGAGCCAGAGAACAACCGAGGGGTCCCGTTCCGGCGAGACCCCGGTCATTGAGCTTCGTCACGTCGAGAAGCACTTCGGAGACCTTCACGTTCTGCGTGACGTGAGCCTGTCCGTCCATCGCGGCGAGGTCGTCGTGGTGATCGGACCCTCAGGCTCCGGTAAGTCCACGATGTGCCGTGCCATCAACCGCCTTGAGACCATCGACTCCGGCGAGATCCTCATCGAGGGCGAGCCCCTGCCCCAGGAGGGCCGCGAGCTCGCCCGCATGCGGGCCGAGCTCGGCATGGTCTTTCAGCAGTTCAACCTCTTCTCGCACATGAGCGTCCTCGACAACGTCACCCTGGGGCCGCGCGACGTCCTTGGGCTCAGCCGCGAGGAGGCCGAGTCCCGCGCGATGGAGCTTCTCGCCCGCGTGGGCGTGGCCGAGCAGGCCCACAAGGTCCCGGCGCAGCTCTCCGGAGGCCAGCAGCAGCGCGCCGCGATCGCCCGCTCCCTGGCCATGCGCCCCAAGGCCATGATGTTCGACGAGCCCACCTCGGCGCTCGACCCCGAGATGATCAACGAGGTCCTCGACGTCATGGTGGAGCTCGCCCGCGGCGGCATGACGATGGTCGTGGTCACGCACGAGATGAGCTTCGCCCGGCGCGTAGCCGACCGCGTGGTCTTCATGGCCGACGGCCAGATCATGGAGGAGGGCGCGCCTGACGCCTTCTTCGACCATCCTCGGACCCAGCGCGCCCGGGACTTCCTCGACTCCATCAGGGGGCACTAGACATGGCAAAGCGCAACGAGCGACCCCTCGTCCTTATCGCCCCGCGTCTCACGGAGCTGCCCCGCAGCATCTGCATGCCCGAGCCCCTCGCCCCCGAGGAGGCGATCGCGGACTGCTTCGTCGACGCCATCATGGCGGCGGGCGGCGTGCCGCTGCTCATGGCCCTCACCGATGACGACGCCGTGCTCGATTGCTATCTCGGCCTGGCCGACGGCGTGGCGATTCCCGGCGGCCAGGACGTCGACCCGCGGCTCTGGGGCGACGAGCGTCCCTACGACCAGGCGCTCCTGTGCCCCCCGCGCGACGCCTTCGAGGTGCGCCTTGTCCGTCGGGCTCTCGAGCTTGACCTCCCGCTCTTCACCACCTGCCGCGGGACCCAGGTCATGAACGTCGCCCTTGGCGGGAGCCTCTGCATGAACGTGGCCGGCCTTGAGCCGCGCGAGGGGATGGCCCTCTGGCGCCACCAGGCCGTCCTTCACGATCCCGTGCACCCGGTCGAGGTGGAGGAGGGGAGCCTCCTCTGGAGCGCGGTGGGCGGGTCCGCGCTCGTGCAGGCAAACTCGAGTCACCACTGCTGCGTGGAGCGGCTCGGCGAGGGCGTGCGGCTCTGCGGCCGGGCGACCGACGGCGTGCCCGAGGCGATCGAGGTCGAGGGGCATCGCTTCGCGCTCGGCGTCCAGTGGCACCCCGAGTACACCTGGCGCACGGTGGCGTCCGACCTCGCGCTCTGGCGCGCCTTCGTCGAGGCCTGCGCCCAGACGTGCTGACGGCACGGCGGACTGGCCCCCGAGCGGGCCTTCCGGCCGCGGTTGTGCGCCGCGGTTACGTACACTTTCGCCGGTTACGTACGCCAAATCCGGTTACGTACACTCCGGCTCGTTACGTACAAGCCATGCCAGCCTGTTTACCTGCAGAGACGAAGACCTTGACCGCTGAGGCGGCGCCATTTCGTGTACGTAACCGGCATAAGTGTACGTAACCGGATTTGGTGTACGTAGCCGGTGGGGATGCACGTACCCGGCGAGAGCGCGGCCGCGGCGGGCGGCAGGCGAGAAGGACCTCGCGGCGTGCGGTCGCCCTAGCGGGCGAGGTAGTGGTAGGCGATGCGCGGCGTCCCGTCGTCGCAGGTGATGACGCCCCGTCGGACGAAGCCCGCCCGCTCGAGGACGCGGCGCATGGGAGCGTTGTCCTCATGGGTGTCCGCACGGACGTTGTCGTGCTCGGAGCAGAGAAACGCGAGCAGCGCGCCGCCGACGCCACGGCCCGGTGTGGCCACGGCGAGGCGGTGCATGACCCAGTAGGGGTCGTCCGAGAGCCAGGGCGCGCCCTCGATGGCGGCGTAGGTGCGGTCCGGCCCGGACATGACGCTCATGCAGGCAACGGGGCCCGACCCCTCGTCCCACACCCAGAGCCAGCCGCCGGCAAGGTCGCGCTCCGCGCTCGTCCTCCCGGGGTAGCCGCCCGTCCATTGGGTCATGTTGCCCTGCGCCCGCATGAAGGCGCGCGCCGCGTCGTAGATGGCGCAGACGGCGTCGAGGTCGTCTGCGGTCGCGAGCCTAATCGGCGACATCCTAGAAGGGCCTCATGGTGAAGGACCGCTCGCAGGATGCGCCGGGCGCGAGCGTGATGGTGCCGCGCTTCTCCTCGAAGACGTCCGACTCGTCATGGGCGGTCGCGCAGCCCACCCAGGGCTCCACGGCGACGAAGGGCGCCTCGGCGCTCGCCGTCCAGACCCCGAGGTAGTCAAAGCCGTTAAAGGAGAGCTCCACGCCGTGCCCGGCCGGCCCGCAAAGCGTGGCCCGGCGCTCGGGGACGTCAAGAAGAACCACGGTGAGCAGCCGCTCGAAAAGCTCGTGCGAGAGCGGCAGGCGGTCGGAGTCGCGCATCACCTCGGTCATGTGCTGGAAGTCCTGGAGGCCGTCGGCGTCGATCGCGGGCACCTCGGCGGTCCAGGGACGCGCGAAGACGAGCTCGTAGTCGTCGAAGGCCTCCCCCTCGCAGCCGGGCGCGGGAACGTTGAACGCGGGGTGGCCGCCCAGCGTGAAGGGAAGGTCGACCGAGCCGGTGTTGGTGACGGCGAAGGTCTGGCGAAGCGCGCCGGCCTCGATCGCGTAGGTCATGTTGAGGGTGAAGTCGAAGGGATAGGCGGAACGGGTCTCCTCGCTCGAGCGGAGCTCGTAGGTGATGCTCGACTCGGTCCTGGCCACGAGCTCGTGCTCGAAGAGGCGCGCGATGCCGTGGCGGCCGAGCGTGACCTCGCCCTGCGCCGAGCTCGCTCGCCCGCCCCTGAGGCATCCGACGATGGGGAAGAGGACGGGGGCGCGACGCGGCCAGAAGGCCGGGTCCCCCTGCCAGAGGTACTCGGCGCCTCCGAGCGTGAGGCTCATGAGCTGAGCGCCGGCGGAGTCGACGGTGGCGGCAAGGGTGCCGTCCGAGATGCTGGTGAGCTCCGACATGTTTCTCCTATCTCCAAATCCCAGATACTCATAATCTTAGCCCACATCCAAACCACATCGTCACTCTCGCACGTGAACGGACAAGATACTCCGATGAGCGGCGGCGCAATATGAAATTGGTTCGGTCTTTGTTAACTTTGGCCGAGCCCGCGGCTGTTTGGGGAACAATCTAGTGGGCGCGCAAGGCCGCGCCGAACGGTTGTCTGTCACATCGCGGCGGCCCGTCCGCCCGGAGGAGGTTGGCATGATCATCGAGGAACTGCAGCGCTACGGCATTGCCCACACGGAGGAGAAGACCGTCATCGACGCGTCCCCGGCCGTCCTTATCGAGACCGCCGTCGAGCGTGGCGAGGGCGAGCTCACGAGCACCGGCTCCCTCTCCGTCATCACCGGGCAGTACACCGGTCGCTCGCCCAAGGACCGCTTCATCGTGGACACGCCCGACGTCCACGACAAGATCGCCTGGGGCAGCGTCAACGTGCCCTTCTCCGTTGAGAGCTACCAGAAGATCAAGAGCGAGGTCATCGGCCACCTCTCCGAGCGTCGTCTCTTCGTGGTGCACGGCCTTGCCGGCGCCGACCGGCGCTACTCCCGCAAGATTTGCGCCGTCTGCGAGCTTGCGAGCCAGGCGCTCTTCGTCCACCAGATGCTCGTGCGCCCGGACGAGAAGGAGCTGCGCGACTTCGGCGAGGCCGACTTCGTCGTGATGGCCGCGCCCACGCTCAAGCTCGACCCCGAGGTCCACGGCACCCACTCCGAGGCCGCCGTCCTCATCAACTTCCAGGAGAAGACGATCCTCGTGGTGGGCACCCAGTACTCCGGCGAGATCAAGAAGTCGATCTTCTCGGTCATGAACTACCTCCTGCCCGTTGAGGACCACGTGCTCCCCATGCACTGCTCCTGCAACATGAACCCGCGCTCCCACGGCACCACGGTCTTCTTTGGCCTCTCCGGCACCGGCAAGACCACGCTCTCGGCCGCCGAGGACCGCCTGCTCATCGGCGACGACGAGCACGGCTGGGCCGAGGACAAGGTCTTCAACATCGAGGGCGGCTGCTACGCCAAGACCATCGACATCACGCCCGAGACGGAGCCCCAGATCTGGAACGCCATCCGCTTTGGCTCCATGTGCGAGAACGTGGTGATCGACGACGACACGCGCGTGGCCGACTACTTTGACACCTCGCTCACCGAGAACGGCCGCGTCGCCTACCCCGTCGAGTTCGTGCCGGGCGCCGTTGCCAAGGGCCGCGCCAAGCGCACCCCCGACGTCGTGATCTTCCTCACGGCCGACGCCTTCGGCGTGCTGCCCCCGATCTCCAAGCTCGATCGCGACGCCGCCATGTACCACTTCATGACCGGCTTCACCTCCAAGGTCGCCGGCACCGAGCGCGGCATCAAGGAGCCCCAGCCCACGTTCTCCTCGCTCTTTGGCGAGCCGTTCATGCCGCTTGACCCCAACGTCTACGCCCAGATGCTCGGCGAGAAGATCGACGCCGGCGGCGTGCGCGTCTACCTCATCAACACCGGCTGGACCGGCGGACCCTACGGCACCGGCAAGCGCATGAAGCTCTCCTACACCCGCAAGATGGTCGAGGCGGCGCAGTCCGGCATCATCGACGACTGCGAGTTCGTCCACGACGAGCGCTTCAACCTCGACGTGCCCACCACCTGCCCGGGCGTGCCCTCCGAGCTCCTCAACGCCCGCAACACCTGGGAGGACCGCACGGCCTACGACGAGATGGCCGAGAAGCTCGCCCAGATGTTCGTCGACAACGCCGAGAAGCGCCTCAAGACGATGGCCCCCGAGGTCCGCGCCGCCGGCCCCAAGCCCATCATGGGGAAGTAGGGAGAGCTATAACCTGCGACGGCGGACGCCGGCCCACGCGGCCTGGGTCCGCCCTGTCGCGCACCATCACCTAAGAGCACGAAGCCCCGGGCGGAAAGCCCGGGGCTTCGCGCGTTGCCGTGTTTGGAAGGAGGACCCCGTCCGCAGAACGGACCTGTGCCCACCGGGACAAACGGGGCGTTAACAAGAAGGCCCGGCAGCTCGAGCTGCCGGGCCAACGTTGCGCTTTATTTCTTTCCCAGCGCCCCGAGCGCTACTCGGCCATCTGGGCCTGGACGGACGTGATGGCGACGACGCCCACGATGTCGTCGGCGGAGCAGCCGCGGGAGAGGTCGTTCACCGGCTTGGCGATGCCCTGGAGGATGGGGCCGTAGGCCTCGGCACGACCAAAGCGCTGGACGAGCTTGTAGCCGATGTTGCCGCACTCGAGGTTGGGGAAGACGAGCACGTTGGCCTTGCCCGCCACCTGGCTCTCAGGGGCCTTGAGCGCGGCCACCTCGGGCACGATCGCGGCGTCGAGCTGAAGGTCGCCGTCGATGGCGAGCTCCGGCGCCTTCTCCTTGGCAAACTTGGTCGCCTCCTGGACCTTCTTGGCGGTGTCGCCGCCGGCCGAGCCCATCGTGGAGTAGGAGAGCATGGCGACCCTGGGCTCAACGCCGTCCATGAACGTGCTGAAAGAGTTGGCCGAGGCGATGGCGATCTCGGAGAGCTCGTCGGAGGTCGGCGCGATGTTAAGGCCGCAGTCCGCAAAGACGAGCGTGCCGTTGACGCCGAACTCCGGGGTCTGGGTGCACATGACCATGAAGGCCGAGACGAGCTTGGTGCCCGGTGCCGTCTTGAGGATCTGGAGCGCGGGGCGCAGCGTGTTGGCGGTGGAGTGGCAGGCGCCGGAAACCAGGCCATCGGCGTCGCCCATCTTGACCATCATGGTGCCGTAGTAGGTGGCGTCCATCATCTGCGCGCGGGCCTGCTCGATGGTCACGCCCTTCTTGGCGCGCAGCTCCGCGAACTTCTGCGCGTAGGCCTCGTGCCTGGGGGCGGTGGGCGAGGTCGGGTCGATCACGGTCACGCCCTCGACGTCGATCTTGGCCGGGTCGCCCAGGATGACGAGGTCGGCCAGGTCCTCGGCCACGATCTTGCGCGCGGCCTCGATGGTGCGCGGGTCCTCGCCCTCGGGCAGGACGATCGTCTTCTTGTAGGCCTTCGCGGCGGCCTTCATCCGGTCAAGAAACTCGCTCATCTTTTCCTCTCGATTCTTCCGAAACCGCAACATTGCCCGGCGCCCGGCCCTGCTTTTGTGCCCATACGGCGGGAGAGGGGCTCCACACGGGACCATTATAGGGCCGAGGTGCTAGAATCGTTCGCACGAATGGGCGAGCGCACGCTCTTCTCGCCCGCGCCGCCGTGGCGGCCCCTGTTGGATCATCGAGAGGACGCGTATGGGTATCGAGAACGGACTGCCTGCAGGCTTCAACCCGGAGTGCTATGACGCCATCGTCGTGGGCGCGGGCTATGCGGGGGCGGTCTGCGCCCGCCGCCTCGCCGAGACGTGCGGCTTCAAGGTCGCCATCCTCGAGCGCCGCGACCACATCGCCGGCAACGCCTACGACTACACCGACGAGGCCGGCATTCTCGTGCACAAGTACGGCCCCCACATCTACCACACCATGAGCGAGCGCGTGAACCAGTTCCTCTCGCGCTTCACCGAGTGGACCGACTACCAGCACAAGGTGCTCGCCAACATCCACGGCACGCTCATGCCGGTGCCCTTCAACCACCACTCCCTCAAGCTCGCCTTTGGCGAGGAGAAGGGCGAGCGCCTCTACCAGAAGCTCGTGGCCACCTTCGGCGAGAACAAGAAGGTCCCCATCATGGAGCTTCGCGAGAAGAACGACCCGGAGCTCGCTGAGGTCGCCGACTACGTCTTCGAGAACGTCTTCCTCCACTACACCATGAAGCAGTGGGGCCAGACCCCGGACCAGATCAACCCCGCCATTACCGGCCGCGTCCCCGTCTTCGTGGGAGACGACGACCGCTACTTCCCCGGCGCCCGCTTCCAGGGCATGCCGGCCGAGGGGTACACGGCGCTCTTCGAGCACATGCTCGAGCACGACCTCATCTCCGTCTTCCTGAACGTCGACGCCCGCGACATCCTGCGCGTGAGCGAGACGAGCGTGTCTGTCTGCGGCCGTCCCTACGGCGGCGAGGTCATCTATACCGGCCCCCTCGACGAGCTCTTCGGGCTCGACCTCGGCGCGCTGCCGTACCGCACGCTCGACATGGTCTTCGAGACCCTCGACGTCGACCAGTTCCAGCCCGTGGGCACGGTGAACTACACCACGAGCGAGGACTTCACCCGCATCACCGAGTTCAAGAACATGACGGGCCAGGTGGTGCCGGGCAGGACCACCATCATGAAGGAGTACTCCAAGGCCTTCACGCCCGGCTCCGACGAGACCCCCTACTACGCAATCATCGAGGACGAGAACCTCGAGCTCTATCGCCGCTACCGCGAGCGCGTCTCCGGCCTCGTGAACTTCCACTGCGTGGGCCGTCTCGCTGAGTACCGCTACTACGACATGGACGGCGTCGTGGCCTCCGCGCTCGAGCTGTCCGACGAGATCATCTCCCAGCACAACTAGCCAAGCACCTCATCTGCGGGCGGGCCGTCGCGGCCCGCCCGCTTGGCACGAAGGGCCCTTGATGAAGAAGACCGTCACGTTTGGCATTCCCTGCTACAACTCGGCCGCGTACATGGACCACTGCGTCTCCTCAATCCTCGAGGGAACGGGCTATGCCGACGACGTCCAGATCATCATCGTGGACGATGGCTCCACCAAGGACGAGACGCCGGCCAAGGCCGACGAGTGGGAGGCGCGCTACCCCTCGATCGTGAAGGCCGTCCACCAGGAGAACGGCGGCCATGGCGCCGCGGTCATGCAGGCCGTCTCGCACGCCGAGGGCGTCTACTTCAAGAACATCGACTCGGACGACTGGGTCGACGCCGACGCCGTGCGAGAGCTCCTCGAGACGCTCCGCCGCTTCATCTCCCTCGGCGAGCGCGTGGACCTTGTCATCACCAACTACGTCTACGAGCACGTCGAGGACGACACGCGCAACGTCGTGGACTATCGCCACGTGCTGCCGCGCGGCCGCGTCTTCGACTGGTCTGACATCGGGCACTTCATGATGTGGCAGTACCTGCTCATGCACGCCCTCACGTACCGCGTCGACGTCCTGCGCGCGGCCAACCTCCAGATGCCCCCGCACACCTTCTACGTAGACAACATCTACGCCTACGTGCCGTTCCCCAAGTGCCACAGCATCTATTACCTCGACGCCGACGTCTACCGCTACTTCATCGGGCGCGAGGACCAGTCCGTGAACGACCGCGTGCTCACGAGCCGCATCGACCACTACTGGCGCGTCGCGCGCATCATGATGCACGCCTATCACGTCTACGACGAGATCGGCGTGGCCAAGCTCCGCAGCTACATGATGAACTACTTCACCATCATCATGGCGATCTGCTCGGTCTTCTCGAAGAAGAGCGACCGGCCCGACGCGATGGACGAGCTGCAGAAGCTCTGGGACGAGCTCAAGGCCTACGACAGGCGCATGTACCGGCGCGCCCGACACGGCGTGGTGGGGCTTGCCACGAACCTGCCCGGCACGGTGGGCCGCGCCCTCACGCTGGCGGGCTATCGCGCCGCGCAGAAGCTAGTGAAGTTCAACTAGCGACTATCCCGTAGGGAAGCGCCCCCGCCCCCCTCGTCCCGCTCACTGCGCTTTGCGCAGAAGTCGCTGGACGAGAGGGGCGGGGGCGCTTCAGGTTGCGACGCCGTCTCACACCGCCGGGGACTTTACTGCCAGGAGGTTGTGCGGGGGCTAGAGGTCGCGGGCGGCGGGGTAGCCGTAGGCGCTCGTCGCGCAGAGCGCGCCGTCGACGATGGCGCGGCCAAGGGCGCGCGTGGCGAGGGCGCCGACCGTGTCGACGGGAGCCTCGACCGCTCCGGTGGCCATGACGAAGACGGTGTCGCCGTCGTTTGTCGTGTGGGTGGGGGAGATGGCGTGGGCGTAGGCGTCCGATGCCATCTGAGCGACCTTGGTGGCCTGCGCCTTGGTGAGCCGGGCGTTGGTGACGACGCACGAGATCGTGGTGTTGGTGCGCTCGAGCGGCATCTGCGCCGCACCCTCGACCAGCGCCTCGACGCTGCTCGCGAGGGCGCGCCCGCCCTCTGCGAGGAGGCCGGCGACAGGAAGCCCGGTGTCAGGGTCGCGGACGTCGCCGCAGGCGTTCACGGCCGCGACGGCGGCGCAGACGAGCTCTCCCGCCCGTTCGACGTCCTCGCCGAGGCCGCCCTTCATGGCGCGCCCGGGACCGGCGAGCTTGCCCACGGTGGCCCCCGTGCCGGCGCCCACGTTGCCGCGGGCGAGGGGGGCGCCCGGCCGGTCGAGCGCGGCGCACGTGGCGGCGCGGCCGTCCTCGGCGGTCGGCCTCACGCCTGCCTCCCCGCAGGCCAGGTCGAACAGGCACGCGCCCGACACGATGGGCACGCGCGCGACGCCCACGTCGAGGCCAACGCCGCGCCGCTCGAGCTCCTCCGCGACGCCGCATGCCGCCGCGAGTCCAAAGGCGCTTCCGCCCGAGAGGACGACGGCGTGGAGGACCTCCACGGTCTCCTCGGGTCGCAGGAGGTCCGTCTCGCGCGTGGCCGGGGCGCCTCCCCGGACGTCCACGGCGCCCGTGCAGCCCGCGGGGCAGCAGATGACCGTGCAGCCCGTGCCGGCCGCCTCGTTGGTGGCGTGGCCTGCAAAGACGCCGGGAATCTGGGTAACGCTCTCAACGGGGTTTTTCTCGCCCGGGCGATCGGTGACGGTGGGGAGGCTAGGCATGGGGACCTCCGATCCTGATGGCGTTTGCGACGAGGTCGCCGCGGTCCGGTGCCAGGGCCGAGAGCTCGCGGACGAGTCGGGCGACGGGCAGTCCGACGACGTTGGCGTAGTCGCCGGCGATGCCACGCACGAGCAGGCGCCCCGTCCCCTGGATGCCGTAGGCGCCCGCCTTGTCGCACGGCTCGCCCGTGGCGACATAGGCCCTGACCTGGTCCTCAGTGAGCTCCCAGAAGGTGACGTCGGTGGTCTCCACGAAGGAGGCCTCCGCCTGCCGGCAGGCACCCTCCCCGAGCAGGAGCGCGCACACGCCCGTTGAGACGTGGTGGGTGCGCCCGGAGAGCGAGCGCAGCATCGCCGCCGCGTCCTCGTCGTCCACGGGCTTGCCGAGCGCCTCGTCGCCCATCCAGACGATCGTGTCGGCCGCAACGAGCAGGCCGTCTGCGGGCGCGCGGTCGAGCGTGGCGCGCACGGCCTCGGCCTTCTCGCGGGCGAGGCGCCCCACGAGCTCGACGGGGGTCTCGCCGGGCGTGCGCGTCTCGTCGATGTCGGCGGGGACGACCTCGAGCGCAAAGCCGGCCTGGGCGAGGAGCTCGCGGCGCCGGGGCGACTGCGAGGCAAGTATCATGGTCCCTCCCTATAGAAAAAAGGCGGGAGCCGGAGCGGCTCCCGCCAGGCGTGCGATGACGTGCGCCGAGCTACTCGACCACGATGGCGGAGACGGGGCAGTTGTCCGCAGCCTCCTGGGCGGCGTCCTCGGCGTCCTCGGGAACGTCCTCCTCGATGGCAACGGCAACGCCGTCGTCGGAGATGGAGAAGACGTCAGGGCAGGTGCCCTCGCAGAGCCCGCAGCCGATGCACTCCTCGTTAACGGTAGCCTTCATGTTGATTCCTCTCTCTTGCCTGGGCCCCCTGCCCAAGTTCATTCTGTTTTTACACGTTTCGCGCCTGGCGCGCAACCGTCACGGCTATACGGTCCAAATTGGCATACGCCCGCCTTGAGCTGCGGGTTTATTCCTAGCGTCGATGGGGGATTTCGCAGCGGGAAACACCGCGCCGACGCCGGCGCGCGTCTGGGCGCAGGGCGCGTTTCTCGCAAACTCGCTCGATGTCACGATTCTGGGCGGAAAAGCGTGACTTCCGATGAGCTTGAGGGGCAAGCTCGCTCAAAGTATCGCTTTTTCGGACGAAGCGTGACTTCTGGTGAGCTAACCAGAGCAGCTCACACAAAGTCATGGAACTGGCGCCCAGGGCGTGACTTTGTGTGAGCTAGCGAGAATAGCTCGCGCAAAGTCACGAAATCGACCGCCGAGGCGTGACTATGCGCGAGCTTGTGGTGCTGACTCACACAAACTCACGGAACGGGCGCCCATAACGTGACTTAGAGCGAGCTGGCGAGAAGCGCGGCGGGGAGTGCGCCTACGCGCGCTCGAGCAGCGTCACCGTCTCCACGTGGAAGGTCTGCGGGAAGAGGTCCACGGGCGTGACGCGAACGGGGCGGAACGTGCCGGCCTCGGCAAAGCGCGCGAGGTCGCGCGCGAGCGTCGCCGGGTCGCAGCTCACGTAGGCGATCGCGCGTGCGGGCTGCTCGGAGAGGCGGCGCACCACGTCCGCGGCGAGCCCCGCGCGCGGCGGGTCCACCACGATGACGTCGGCGTCGGTGTCGGGGAACTCGCGGCCCGCGTCGCCGCCGATGGGGTCCACGTTGTCGAGGCCGGCCTTCTCGAGGTTGCGGCGCAGGTCGCGAACAGCGGGCCCGTAGGACTCGACGGCGCTCACGAACCCCGCGTGCCGCGCGAGCGGCAGCGTGAAGGTGCCCGCGCCGCAGTAGAGGTCCATCGCCTCCTCGTGGGGCTCCGGGCGCAGCGCCTCGAGCACGAGCTCCACGAGCTTCTCGGCCCCCTTGGTGTTCACCTGGAAGAACGAGGGGGCGGACACGCGCATGCGCTCGTCGCCCACGGCCTCGCCCCAGGACCCTGCGCCCGAGAGGCACTCGACGCCCGCGATCTTGCGGGCCTTGGCGGGGCCCTTCTGCATGACGCGCACCACGGAGGTGGGGCGCAGCGCGTCGGCGAGGACCTTGGCGACCTGGGCGCGCGGGAAGGGGCCCGGCCGGTCCCAGAGAGCTACCTCGAGCTCCTTGGTCCGGCGCGAGACGCGGATTCCCACCCGCTCGAGCTCGAGCCCGTGGCCGTTGGCGATGAAGGAGAGCGCGCCGGCGACGGACCTCACCGCACCCGCGTGCGCCTTGTCGAGCAGCATGCAGCTCTTGACGCGCACGACGTCCCCCTCGCCCGCGCCGTGCATGCCCAGGGCGAGCCTGTCCCCCGTGCGGGCCACGGCGAGCTCCACCTTGTTGCGGTAGCCCCAGGGCTCGCTCGGGGAGACGATGGGGGCAACGAGCCCCTCGGCCGTCTCGGCGCCCAGCCGCCCGATGCGCGCGAGCGCGTCGACGACCCCCGCGCGCTTGGCGCTCGCCTGCGCGGGGTAGGAGAGCGCCGCCCAGGGGCAGCCCCCGCAGACGGAGGCGAAGGGGCAGGGGGGCGTCACGCGGTCGGGCGAGGCGAGAAGGACCTCGCTCGCGCGCGCGTGCGCCCAGCGCTCCTCCTCGCGGTCAACGACGGCGCGGACGCGGTCGCCGGCGACGGCGCCGCTCACGAAGACGGTCTTGCCGTCGGCGTCGCGCCCGACCGCGTCGGGCCCGTAGGACATGCGCTCGACGTCGACCTCGACCTCGCGCCCGATCACCGGCCGTCACCCCCGAAGAGGGCGCCGAACGCCTGGCCAAAGAGATCGAGAGCGCGGGCGATCCGGCCGCGACGGTCGGATGTCGGGGCGGGCGCGGGCCTCGTGGGGGCAGCGGCCGCCCCGGCAGGGGAGACGGGAGCGTCCGTCGGCTCCTCGCCGGCGACGCCTGCGGCCCGAGGGGCCCCGGACGTCCCGGCCTGGCCGTCGGGCGCCGGCGCGCCCTCGTTCTTCTCGCCCGTAGGCTCGCTCGGCTCGGCAGGGGCGGGCGGCTCGACGCTCGCGAGGTCGGGGGCCGCCTCGGGCTCGGGGGCGGGCCGGTCCTCGTGCCGCGCGGCGGCGCGCTCGGACTCGGCGGCGCGGGCGCGCTCGTAGGCCTCGCGCAGGAGCACCTCCTGGCAGTTGATGCGCGGCGCGTCGTCGGGGGGGTCGAGGGGGACCCAGGTCCCCTCGGCGGTGAGCTGGCGCGCCTTCACGTTGTCGGAGAGCTGGAGGCGGATGAAGTGGCGGACGATCTCGGAGCACGCGGGGTCGCGCACGGGGTAGGCGATCTCCACGCGGCGCTCCGTGTTTCTCGTCATCATGTCGGCGCTCGAGAGGTAGATCGTGTCCATGTACTCGCCGAAGGCGTAGATGCGCGCGTGCTCGAGGAAGCGGCCGGCGATCTGGCGCACGACGAGCCCGTCGGTCCTGCCGGGGACGCCGGCCTTGATGCAGCAGATGCCGCGCACGATCATGACGACCTTGACGCCGGCCTCGCAGGCCTCGGAGATCTTGTCGATGACGTCGCGGTCGGTGAGGGAGTTCATCTTGAGGAAGACGCGCGCCGGGGCGCCCTCGCGGGCGCGGGAGATCTCGCGGTCAAGGCCGCGCATCACGAGCGGCTTCAGGCTCACGGGCGCCACGCCAAGGTGGCGGTAGGTGCCGCGGAGGTTGCCGAGGGAGAGGTTGCGGAAGAAGGTGTTGCCGTCCGCGCCGATTCCCTCGTCGGCCGTGAGCAGCATGAAGTCGGAGTAGAGCTTGGCCGTCTTCTCGTTGAAGTTGCCCGTGCCGAGGCACGTGATCCGGCTGATGCCGTCGCGGTCGTGATAGGTGATCTGGCAGATCTTGGAGTGGCACTTGAAGCCCTCGGAGCCGTAGATGACGGTGCACCCGGCGTCCTCGAGGCGCTCGGCCCAGGCGATGTTGTTGGCCTCGTCAAAGCGGGCGCGCAGCTCCATGAGGACGGTCACGTCCTTGCCCGCCTCGGCGGCCGAGATGAGGCTCTCGCAGAGGTGCGAGCTCTTGGCGACGCGGTAGAGCGTGATCTTGATGGAGATGCAGGCGTCGTCGGCCGAGGCCTCGCGCACGAGGCGCAGGAGCGGCGTCATGGACTCGTACGGGTAGGTGAGCAGGACGTCGTGGTCCTCGACCTGGCCGCGCATGGGGCGCGAGAGGTCGACCATGGGCGAGATCTGCGGCTCGAAGGGCCTGAAGACGCAGCTCGAGTGCACGTGGTCGGGGATGTGGGACTCGAGCCCGTAGACGTAGCCCAGCCCGATCGGGCGCGAGAAGCGGAAGATGCGGCGCGGCTCCAGGGAGAGCTCGTCGGCGATGAGCCCCTCGAGCGTCTTGCCGAGCTTGCCGCGGATCTCAAGGCGCACGGGCTGGAGGCGCTGGCGGAGCTTGAGGACCTTCTTCATGTGCTGGCGGTAGTCCTCCTCCTCCTCGACGCCCTCGCCGTCCGGGTCGATGTCGGCGTTGCGCGTGACGCGCAGGACGGCCGAGCGCTTGGGGACGTACTCGCCGAAGCACTGGTCGAGGCAGGTCTCGAGCACGTCCTCGAGGAGCGTGTAGCGCCAGGCCTTGGGCGAGGAGGGCAGCGGCACCACGCGCTGCTCGGTGGCGGGGACCTCGATGATGCCGAGCAGGCCCGACTCGTCCTCGCCGTCGAGCGAGCACGCCACGAAGAGCCGGCCGTTCCTCAGGTTGGGGAAGGGGTGGCGCGGGTCCACGATGAGGGGGGAGATGATGGGGGCCAGGCGCCGGTCGAAGTGGCGCTCCACGGCGGCGCGGTCCGCGTCGGTGTAGTCGGCAGGGGAGACGCGCTGGAGCCCGCACTGGGCGAGCGCGGCCTCGACCTCGGCGAGCGCGCGCTCGTGGCGCTCCGCGAGGGGAGGCAGCGCCTCGAAGATGGCGTCGAGCTGCTCGGCGGGCGTCTCGTTGGACTTGTTGTCCTTGGGCTGGTTCTTGAGGGAGGCGAGGTCGGAGAGGCCGCCCACGCGGATCATGAACCACTCGTCCATGTTGGACTCGACGATCTCGCAGAACTTGAGGCGCTCGAAGATCGGCACGGCCGGGTCGTAGGCCTCGTCGAGGATGCGGTCGTCAAAGCGCAGCCAGCTGATCTCTCGGTTCTGGGTGTAGGAGAAGTCGCGCTCGGGGGCCTTGGCGCCCTTTTCGCCCCTCTCCGCCCTGGGGCCCTTCTCGAGCCTCTCGTTCTTCTCGCCCGCGGCCTTTGCCATCGTATTTCCCTTCGCTCGGGCCCCTCTCGGGGCCGCATCTAACCGTGTACCATCATAGCTCAGGCGGGGTACGGCCACGGTGCCTCGACTGCGTTATCGTTGTGCAAAGAAATCGCGTTTGGGACACGTCTGAAGGGAGACCGCCATGACCCCCTGCCTCTCCGGTCGCAGCTTCCTCAAGCTCCTCGACTTCACGCCCGAGGAGATCCGCCACCTCATCGACCTCTCGGCCGAGCTCAAGGCCAAGAAGCGCGCGGGGGAGCCCCACCGCTACCTGGAGGGCAAGAACGTCGCCCTCATCTTTGAGAAGACCTCCACGCGCACGCGCTGCGCCTTTGAGGTGGGCGCGGCGGACCTCGGCATGCACGCGGTCTACCTGGACCCCTCGGCCTCCCAGATCGGCAAGAAGGAGTCCATCGCGGACACCGCGCGCGTGCTGGGGCGCATGTTCGACGGCATCGAGTACCGCGGCTTCGGCCAGGAGCGCGTGGAAGAGCTCGCGGAGTGCGCGGGCGTGCCCGTGTGGAACGGCCTCACCACCGAGTTCCACCCCACGCAGATGCTCGCCGACGTCCTCACGATGGAGGAGGAGTTCGGCCGCGACGGCATGCGCGGGCGCAAGGTGACCTTCATGGGCGACGCGGGCAACAACGTGGGCAACTCGCTCATGGTCGTGTGCGCCAAGATGGGCATCGACTTCTGCGCGTGCGGGCCGGCCGAGCAGATGCCCTCGGCGGAGCTCGTGGAGACGTGCCGCGCGATCGCGGCTGAGACCGGCTCCGCGATCGCCCTCACGGACGACGTGGCCGAGGGCGCGCGCGGCGCGAGCGTCATCTACACCGACATCTGGGTCTCCATGGGCGAGTCGGCCGACCTCTGGGGCGAGCGCATCCGCCTGCTCTCCCCCTACCAGGTGAACGCCGAGCTCATGGCCATGGCCGAGCCTGACGCGATCTTCATGCACTGCCTGCCGAGCTTCCACGACCGCAACACCACGGTCGGCGAGGAGGTCTACCAGAAGTTCGGCCTCGCGGAGCTCGAGGTGACCGACGAGGTCTTCGAGGGGCCGCGCTCGCGCGTCTTTGAGGAGGCCGAGAACCGCCTGCACTCGATCAAGGCCGTGATGCTCGCCACGCTGCGCTAGCAGGCGGCGGGGCCGCGCGCGGAGGGCTCCCGCGGAGGGCGGGGCCGCTGATGTGCGCGAGAGAGTTCCATATATTGCGCCGAGTGCGGGGGCTCCACATATTGCGCCGAGTGCGCGCCGAGGACGGTCTGTCGGCGCGCACTCGGCGCGAATTGTGTCCGGACGGACAAGATATTTGTCCGCTGCGCGTTTTCGAGCGCGCATACGACGGGTTTTCTGGCAAGGCATTTTCTGGCAAGGCAGACGAAAAGTTTTCTGGCAAGGCAGGCGAGAAGAACCGCGCGGCACGCGAGCCCCCTCGTCCGAGCGCACAGGTCGTGGACGTCCTGAGGTCGCTTGCGGAGTCGCACCAACGGGCCGTCGCGGCCGATGCGCCCGTTACGCGCCCTCCCCTCTGCGGGTTCGGGCCGGGCCGGAAGAGGCGCGTCCACGGGTGGGGAGAACGGCGCCCGCGCGACGGAAGCGCGGCGCATGCCCTCCCTGCTACCTTGTCCATGGAAGGGAGGCGTCCATGGACGAGAGGAGAATCTGCCTGGCGGGCGACGACGCACTGCGAATGCTGCGCCACGCCCGGAGGAGCGACGGGCTGACGCTTGTCCCCGCGGGAGGCCGGGCGCTTCGCGACGCTGAGGAGCGCATCGACCCCGAGGTCCTTCTCGCCGCGCTGCCCGGCGAGGTGTTCGAGCCGAGCGCGCGCCCCGTTCTGCTGCGCTTTGACGACGCTCCCGCGCGGAGCCGCTGCTCGCTCGTGCGAGCGCGCTCGGGGCTGCGCCGCGTGCCGGACGCGGGCTTCCTTGAGGTCCGCACCCGCTCGGGAAACCCGCTTGGCCTGCTTCGCGGGACTTTGGCGCACGTCTTCGTAGAGTCCCCTGGCCTTGCGCTCGCGAGCGCGGGCGCCGTGCTCGCAGCCGAAACGGCGTCTGGTCGGGTCTCGCGGAACGGCGCCCTCGTCAGGCTGGTCGGGCTCGCCATGGAGCTCTGCGGCATATACGCGCGCGACCCCGTCAGTCCGCTTGCGGGAACCGTGGCGCATGACCTGGAGCCGATCGGGCGCGTGGCGGACGCCTGCGCCCTCCTGTCGGCGCTTCACGGGTGGAGGGGCGTCGCGCGGGCGCGGCACGCCCTCTCGCTTGCCAACGACGGCTCGGGCTCCGTCATGGAGACCCTCTGGTACGCCCTCTTCTGCCTGCCGCCGCGCCTGGGGGGCGTCCACCTAGAGCGACCGCTCCAGAACGAGGCCCTTGTGTGGCCGAGGGGCGTGCCCGAGCTGGCGGCGCACGAGCTGATGCGCCCGGACTTCCACTGGCCGCGATACCGGACCGCCTGCGAGTACCAGGGCGGGGACCACACCGACGAGGCCTCGCTTGCCGAGGACAGCCGAAGGGCGCGGGACTACGAGCTCTGCGACATCCACTATCTGCCCCTCACGAAGCGGGACTCGCTCAAGGAGCCGGACGTGCAGGCGGTCCTCTCGCAGCTCTTCGAGGTGATCGCCCCGTACGAGGGCGCCGCATTCAGACGAAAGGCCCGGCGGCTGCTCAACGACCCCGCCGTTCGCGCCGCACGCAGGGTTCTCATGGGGCAGCTGCTCCCGCCGCAGATGCGCTGGTGAGCGTCAGGGCCTCGCGTGAGGGCGTCCCAGGCCGGGCGGAGTGGTGCCCTGCCGTCACAAACGGCTCCCGGTGCGCGTTTCGAGGCGCGCACCGGGAGCCGTTTGTGTCCGAACGGACGAGAAGAACGTCGGGTGCGCGCATATCCCTCGACGGGCACGCGCACTCGACGCGATTCCTGGGCCCGCACTTCATGGACCACCGCCACGACCCGTGAACCTTTGCAACCGCCGTTGAGTCCTTGGGCCGGGAGCAAAAATGGGTCGAGTGCGCGCACCAAGGCGCGCACGGAACGCGTTTCTTGTCCGAACGGACGAGAAGAACGTCGGGTGCGCGCCATACCGCGTACACCCGACGTCGTTTTTGTCCTGCACTACAGGATGCCCGAAAAGAGGGGATGGCCGAGAAGGACTACGACCCAGAGAGAAGACAGCCGAGAAGAACCTCGTCCCGCGGCGCTAGTAGACCATGCCCATGGCCTCGCGCACCTCGTCGAGGGTCGCCGCGGCGATCTCGCGGGCGCGGCGGTTGCCCTCGTGCAGGACGTCGGCCACGTAGCCCATGTCCTGGGCGATCTTCTCGCGGCGCTCGCGGATGGGGGCGAAGTAGCCGTTCACGGCCTCCGTGACCACGCGCTTGAGCTGGCCGGCGCCGCCCATGCCAATCTCCTCGGCGATCTCGCGCGGGTCGCGGCCAGTGCAGATGCCGGCCGTGGTGAGAAGCCCCGAGACCTCGGGGCGCCCCTCGGGGTCAAAGGTGATCATGCGCTCGGAGTCGCTCCTGGACTTCTTGATGAGGCGCGCCGTCTCCTCGGCGGTCATGGAGATGGAGATCGCGTTGCCGTAGGACTTGCTCATCTTGCGCCCGTCGAGGCCCGGCAGCAGCGGCGTCGAGGTGAGAAGCCCCGTCACCTCGGGAAAGACCCGGCCGTAGCGCTCGTTGAAGCGGCGGGCGATCTTGGAGGTGATCTCGATGTGCGGCAGCTGGTCGCGGCCCACCGGCACGATGTTGCCCTTGCAGAAGAGGATGTCGCAGGCCTGGTGGACAGGGTAGGTGAGGAGGAGCCCCGTGAGCGCGTGACCGGAGGCCTCCTGCTCGGCCTTGACCGTGGGGTTGCGCTCCATCTCGGCCTCGGTCACGAGGGAGAGGAAGGGGAGCATGAGCTGGTTGAGCTCCGGCACGGCGGAGTGCGTGAAGATCATCGTCTTCTCGGGGTCGAGGCCGCACGCCAGGTAGTCGATCACCATGTTGTAGACGTTGTCGCGGATGTGCTCGGTGGTGTCGCGGTCGGTGATGACCTGGTAGTCGGCGATGATGACGTTGGTGCGGACGCCCATCTCCTGCAGGCGCACGCGGTCCACGAGCGTGCCGAAGTAGTGGCCCAGGTGAAGCCGGCCCGTCGGGCGGTCGCCCGTGAGCATGGTGTAGTTCTCGGGGTGGACGAGAAGGTCGGCGTGGACCTCGTCGCTCCTGCGCTTGGCCGCCTCGTAGCTGCCCTCGTTCGGCATGGTGCCTCCAATCCTCGCGCGCGCACCGCGCGCCCGTGCTCTTGTCCGGCCATCTATGGTACGTCATCCTCGCGCCCGAGGGACGGGTCGCGGCGAAAGCCTGCTAGAATGGTCGGGTAGGTCCTGCAGAGAGGGGGAGCGTTGCCGAGTTCATACGGTACGGACGCCGACAAGAGCTCCCTGCGGAGCAACTACCTCATGGCGCGCCGGCACGTCCCCGCGCGCTCCCGGATCGAGTCCGACGCCTCCATCCGCTCGGCGCTCGAGGCCTTCCCGCTCTTTGCGGAGGCCCCGCTCGTCCTCACCTACGTGTCGCGCGCGGGCGAGGTCGACACCCGCGACCTCATCGAGGCGCTCCTCGCGCGCGGACGGCGCGTGGCCGTGCCGCGGGTCGACCTCGAGGCGCACCGCATGTCCTTCCATGAGATCTTCTCGCTGGACGAGCTCGAGCCCCGTACCATGCGCATCCTGGAGCCCGCCGCCGACGCGCCGGCCCTCACGGACCCGGCCGAGCTCGTGGGCTCCATCTGCCTGGTCCCGGGCCTCGTCTTTGACGGCGCGGGGCACCGCGTGGGCTACGGCGGCGGCTACTACGACCGCTTCCTCGCCTTCTATCCCGGTGACAAGGTGGGCCTCGCGCGAGCCACGCAGCTCTCCTCGAACCCGCTGCCGACCGACCCCCACGACGTCCCGATGGACTTCATAGCCACGGAGGGCTCCGTCTGGAGCTGCCGCGACCGCTGAGCGAGCGCGCGGCCCCGCGCCGGCGCTAGAGCCCGATGTGCTCCGCGAGGTCGTGGATGGCCTTGCGGTAGCCCGCGACCCCCATGCCCATTACGGTCTCGAAGCAGGCCGCGCGGATGTAGGACACCTGCCGGAAGTCCTCGCGCTCCTCAACCTTGGAGATGTGGAGCTCGACCATGGGCAGCCCCACCGCCTTGGCGGCGTCGAGGATCGCGATGGAGGTGTGGGTGTAGGCGCCCGGGTTGATGACGATGCCGTCGTAGGAGCCGTAGGCGTCCTGGATGGCGTCGATGAGGTCGCCCTCGTGGTTTGACTGGAAGCAGGTGCACTCGCTGAAGCCCGCCTCGCGCGCGGCGTCGTGGCAGATGCGCAGGAGCTCCTGGTAGCTCTCGGAGCCGTAGATGTCGGGCTCGCGGATGCCGAGCATGTTGATGTTGGGCCCGTTGATGACGAGCACGCGCGCGTCCGACTCGTCGAGGCCGCCCTCGACGTCGTCCCCGAGGTCGTCGAGCAGGCTCACGAGCTCGTCCACGGAGGTCTCGCCGTCCTCCCCGTCGTCCTCGAGCGGCTCGTCGAGCGGCTCCACGTCGGACTGGGTGAGCGCGGCGTCGCGCAGGGGGTTGGGCGTGATGTGGACGTGAAGCGCCTCGGCGCCCGGCGCGTCCGGCCGCTCGAAGACGCCCTCGGAGGAGTCGATGCCGGTGATGCGCGCGATGGCGTCATGCACGGCCTCGACCTTGCCGGGGCCAAAGACGACCTCGATGCCGCTCGCGCCCCGCTTGACAAATCCGAGGACGCCGCGGGCGGCGGAGAGCTGCTCGGTGTCGACGAGCGTGGGGTCCTGGGTGAGAAGCCTGAGGCGCGTCATGCAGATGTCGTTGGCGACGACGTTTTCCTTGCCGCCCACGGCCGCAAGGACCTCCTCAGCGATCTGTTGCCTGTCCACTTCGCGATCCTTCCCGTCGTAGAACCGCGAGTCAGAGCCCCGTCTCCACTCACCTCTACGCTAGCGTGCGTTGTCTTGCGAGGGACAGTATACGTGGCCCCTCGGGGGGCGTCGCCCTGACCGGCGAGCGACTCGGCGGGCGGTACCGCTTTCGAGAAAAACGCCACAAACCTCAGCCCGCGGCCCCCGAGAGCCCCAGGAGCTCGCAGACGCGCTCCGCGTCGCCCGCGGGCGAGCCCGTGCACGCCACCGTGACGTCTGACCAGGCCCGGTAGAGCCCCATGCGCTCTTGCGCCACCTGCTCGACGCCCCGCGCCTGCGAGACGGGGCGCCCCTCCGTCGAGAGCTCGGCGAGCGGGCGGTCGAGAAGGACCACGCGCCCGTTCTGCCTCAGGAGGTCGCGGTTCTCCGGGCGCGTGACGACGCCGCCGCCGCAGGCGATGACGAGGCCGGAGCGCGCCGCGTAGGAGCCCGTGACGCGCGTCTCGATGGCGCGGAACGCGTCCTCGCCGTCCTCGCGGATGATCTGGGCGGCGTCGCGCCCGCACTCGGCGGCGATGGCCTCGTCGATGTCGACGAAGGGACGGCCGAGCGCCCGGGCGAGCCTTCGGCCGCAGCTCGTCTTGCCGGCCCCGGGCATCCCGATGAGCACGACGTTTTCCGTCTGCGAGGAGAGCTCGCGCTCGATGAGCCCCACGAGGGCGTCGTCGAGCCTGCGCCCCTGGAAGCGCTCGCTCGCGTAGAGCGCCTGCGCGACGAGCATGGCAAGGCCGCTCTCGAAGGGGAGGCCCAGCCGCTCGGCGGCCAGGCAGATCCCGGTGCGGGCGGGGTTGTAGACCACGTCGAGCACGCCCCTGAGCCCTCCGAGCGCACCGAGCGTCGCCTCGTCGACGGGGGAGGCAGGGCAGTTCGGGTACATGCCCACGGGCGTCGTGTTGACGAGCAGGACGGCGTCGGCGTGGCGCTCGGCGAGGGTCTCGTAGGTGTTCTCCCCCGAGCGCGAGACCACGACGACCCGCGCGCCGGCGGCGTGCTCGAGCGCGTCCGACACGGCCTGGCTCGCGCCGCCGCTGCCCAGGACGAGGACCTTCCTCCCCTCGAGCGCGCCCCGAGCGTCCCGCCCGAGGCGCTCGCGGCAGAAGCGCTCGAGCATCCAGGCAAAGCCGAGGACGTCGGTGTTCTCGGCCAGGACGGAGCCGTCGCTCCCGCGCACGAGCGTGTTGGCCACGCCGAGGCGCTCGACGGCCGGGGAGCGGACGTCGGCGAGCTCGGCGGCGAGCCGCTTGTAGGGGATGGTCACGTTGAGGCCGCGCCAGGCGCCCTCGCGGACGAAGGGCGCGACCTCCTCGGGCTCGAGCTCGAGGAGCGCGTAGGGCGCCGAGCCCAGGCGAGCGTGGATCTCGCGCGACCAGCTGTGGCCGAGCGTGCGGCCGAGCAGCCCGAAGGGCGCCCCCCCGAGGTTCTTCTCGCCGGGCACTAGACCACCTCCGCATAGCTTCCGAGAAAGCGGAACTCCTGGCAGAGCCCGCCGATCGTGGACACGAGCGAGGCGAACTCGGGGGAGGCCACGGGGCAGGCGACGTCGAAGTAGAACATGAACTCGAAGTCGCGGCCCGGGATGGGGCGGCTCTCGAGCTTGAGGAGGTTGATGTCGAGCGCGTAGAACTTGGCGAGGAGCTTGTAGAGCGCGCCCGGCTCGTGGCTGAGCACGATCATGAGCGAGGCGCGGTCGGCGCCCGGGTAGACCTCGAGGCGCTTGGAGATGCACGCGAAGCGCGTGTAGTTGTTGTCCGTGTCCTGGACCCCCTCCGAGAGGGGCGCAAGGCCGTAGAGGGCGGCGCAGGAGCGCGAGGAGAGGGCGGCCGCGTCGGCCCGGCCGGACTCGGCGACGCGACGCGCCGCGACGGCGGTGTTCTCGCAGACGTGGACGCGGACGTCGGGCAGGCCCGAGAGGAACTCGGCGCACTGGCTGATGGCCTGCTCGTGGCTGTAGATGTCGCGGATGCCGGCGAGCGTGGCGCCCGGGAGGGCGAGGAGGCTGTGGTCGACCTTCACGCGCGCCGTGCGCACGACGTAGAAGTCGTGCTCCATCATGAGGTCGAAGACCTGGTTCACAGAGCCGGCGGTGGAGTTCTCCACCGGGAGCACGCCGTAGTCGGCCAGGCCCGCCTCGACGTTGCGGAAGACCGCGTCGAAGGTCGGGGCGAAAGCGATGAGCGGCCGTCGGAAGATCCGCTCGGCGGCGATCTGGGAGTAGGCGCCCTCGGTGCCCTGGCAGGCCACGCGCGCGGAGGGCGGGAAGAGCTCGGGGGTCGCCCGGCGCGCGGCCTCGATGCGCCCGAGCAGCTCGTCGTCGCCCGCGTCGCCGAGCAGGGCGTGCTGGCGCGAGCGCGAGGCCTCCATGAGGAGCTCCATGAGCACCTGGGCGTAGGTGCGCAGGTCCTCGGGCGCGCGCGAGGCGGCGTCGGCCACCTTGGCGCGCTCTCGCGTGGGGTCGAAGACGCGCATCCCGTGCGCGCGCTTGTAGGCCGCGACCCCCTCCGAGACCTCGGCGCGCTCTGAGAAGAGGCGGAAGATCTCTGAGTCGATGCGGTCGATTTCGCGTCTGAGGTCGGAGAGCTCGGGCATGGGCTGCCTTTCTTCCTCGGGGGTGGGCACGGGCGTCACTCGGCGGGCCAGGCGAGAAGGACGTCGGCGAGGGCGAGGGCGCAGACGGCCTCGACCACCGGGACGGCGCGGATGACGGCGGTGGTGTCGTGGCGCCCGTGGACCTTGAGCCGCGCGGGCTCCATGCGCGAGAGGTCCACGGAGTCCTGCTCCACCATCACGCTCGAGATGGGCTTGAAGGCGCAGCGCACGAGGACGGGGGCGCCGGTGGTGATACCGCCGAGGATGCCGCCCGCGTTGTTGGTGACGGGCGCGCAGGCTCCGTCGCGCACCTCGTACGGGTCGTTGTTCTGGGTCCCCGTGAGGCGCGCGGCCCCGAAGCCGCGCCCGAACTCCACGCCCTTGACGGCGGGGATGCCAAAGAGGGCGCGCGCCATGACGTTCTCCACGCCGTCGAACATGGGCGAGCCCGCTCCCGCGGGAAGGCCCAGGGCCACGCACTCGACGACGCCGCCCACGGTGTCCTTGCGGGAGCGCGCGTCCATGACGGCCTCGACCATGCGCCGGCCGGCGTCGGCGTCCACGGTGGGCATGCGCCTCCCGTCGGTCACGGCCTCGACCTGCCCCGCGAGGCGCGCGAGCCCGGCGGGGGAGTTGTCGTAGGCGCAGAAGGGCTCGTCGGGGATGCCGGCGAGCTCGGCCACGTGGGCGCAGACGCGCACGCCCCGCCCGGCGAGCCACTGGAGGGCGAGCCCGCCCGCCACGCAGAGGGGGCCCGTGAGCCTGCCGGAGAAGTGGCCGCCGCCGGGGACGTCCTGGGCGCCGTGCCACTTGGCCCAGGCCGTGAAGTCGGCGTGCCCGGGGCGCGGCACCTCGAGGAGGTTGTTGTAGTCCCGCGAGCGCGTGTTGGTGTTCTCGATGACGGCGGCGAGCGGGGCCCCGCAGGTCTCGCCGTCAGGGTTGAGGCCCGAGACGATGCGCGGAAGGTCGGGCTCGCGCCGCGGCGTGCCCCACGGGTCGTTGCCGGGCGCCCGCCGCGCCACGAAGGCGGCGAGCGCCTCCTGGTCGACGTGCATGCCGGCGGGGAGCCCCTCCACCACGCAGCCGACGGCGGGGGAGTGGGACTGGCCGAAGACGGTGACCCTGAGCGCGGTGCCAAAGGACGAGGGCATCAGCTCTCCTTTCCCTGGACGGACCCGCCGAGCGCGGCGAAGTCCTCGAAGAAGGCGGGGTAGGACTTGTTGACGCACTCGGCGCCGAGGATGGTGGTGGGGCCCGCGCAGCGCGTGGCGAGCACCGCGGCCATCATCGCGATGCGGTGGTCGTTCGCGGCGTCCACGACGCCTCCGGCGAGCTCGCCCGCCCCCTCGATGACGAGGCCGTCGTCCATGACGCGCGCCGTGCCGCCAAGGGCACAGATCGCGGCGGAGACCGTCTCGAGGCGGTCGGACTCCTTGAGGCGCAGGCGCGCGGCCCCCGTGATCTGCGTGGTCCCCTCGGCGAGGGCGGCCACGGCGGCGAGGGGCGGGACGAGGTCGGGGCACGACTCGACGTCGATGACGCGGCCCGCGAGACGGTCGGGCGCGCAGGCCGCGCCGTCCGACCCGCGCAGGACGCGGGCGCCGAGCAGGGCGAGGGCGGCCAGGACCTGACGGTCGCCCTGCGTGCTCGCGAGGTCGACGCCGCGGACGGCCACGCCGGCGGTGCCGGGGGCGGCGAGGGCGCCCGCCGCGAGCCAGAAGGCGGCGTTGGACCAGTCGCCGCCCACGGTGACGGAGCCGGGGGAGGAGAGGCCCGCCGGCGCGCTCGCGACGAAGGCGCGCGCCGGGCGCCCCCCGGACTCGGCCCGGGACTCCGAGACCTCCGCGCCGAAGCGCTCGAGCGCGCGGATGGTGAGGTCGATGTAGGGGCGCGACTCGACGGGCTCGGTGACCACGACCTCCACGGGCGCGCGCAGGAGCGGGGCCGCCATGAGCAGGCCGCTCACGTACTGCGAGGACACGTCGCCGGGCAGGGAGAAGCTGCCGGCCCGGAGCCTGCCGCCCACCAGGAGCGGCATCTCGCCCTGGGGCGAGAGCACAGAGCCATGGGCGACGAGCTCCTCGTAGAGGGGGGAGAGCGGGCGCTGGGGGAGCCTCCCTCTGCCGGTGAGGCGCGCCTCGCAGCCGAGTGCCGCCACGACGGGCAGGAGGAACCGCAGCGTCGAGCCCGACTCGCCGCAGTCGAGAAGCGCGCCCCGTCGCGCCTCGGGCAGGTTGTCGGAGGCCGAGGTCCCCGGGACCGGGCGCACGCGGAAGCCGCGGGAGGTCCGGGCAACGCGCGCGCCGAGCGCCTCGAGGCAGCGCACCGTGGCCTCGATGTCCTCGGAGGTGGTGGTGCAGTCTATGTCCGTCACGCCGGGCGCGAGCGCGGCGCAGATGAGCAGGCGATGGGCCTCGGACTTTGAGGAGGGGGCGCGCACCTCGCCGGTCAGCGTCCCGGGCAGGATGGTCACGTTCATGGGCGCACCTCGCCTCGTCCGTCCTCGACGATGCGGGCGAGCTCGTCAAGGGAGACGCGCCGCACCGTGACGCGTCCGATATCCTCCGGCACGACGAGGTTCACGCCGTCGCCGTGCCGCTTCTTGTCGTGCGCCAGGTAGCGCACGAGGGTCTCCGCCGGCAGGTCGCTCGTGGTGGGGAGGCCGTGGGCCGCAACGCAGCGCTCGATGCGCCGGCGCGCGTCGGCCGAGCACCACCCCCTCGCCTCGGACGCGCGGGCGACCATGCAGAGCCCGGCGGCGACGCACGAGCCGTGCCCGAGGGAGAGCTCGCTCGCCGACTCGATGGCGTGGCCGATGGTGTGCCCGAGGTTGAGGGTCTGCCGCAGGCCGCGCTCGCGCTCGTCCGCCTCGACGACGTCGCGCTTGATCTGGACGTTACGGGCCACCACGCGCGTGAGCCGGCCCTCGTCAAGCCTGCTCTGGGTGAGCGGGCGCGCGGCGAGCTCGTCAAGGAGCGACGGGTCGGCGAGGACGGCGTGCTTGACCACCTCGCCGCAGGAGTCGCGGAAGAGCTCGGGCGGGACCGTCGCGAGGCAGCGCACGTCGGCCACGACGGCGGCGGGCCGCCAGAACGCGCCGGCGAGGTTCTTGCCGGCCGCGAGGTCGACGGCGGTCTTGCCCCCCACGGAGGAGTCCACCATCGCGAGAAGCGAGGTGGGCACCTGCACGACGGCGCAGCCCCTCAGGTAGAGGGCCGCCGCAAGGCCGGCGATGTCGCCCGTGACGCCGCCGCCCAGGGCCACGACGAGGTCGTCGCGGCAGAGCTCGCGCGCGGCGAGCCCCTCGAGCAGCTCGGAGAGGGTGGCGAGGTTCTTTGAGGCCTCGCCGGCCGGGAAGGTCAGCCTCCCGGCCACCTCGAAGCCCGCCTCGGCGAGCGAGGCCTCGGCGACGTCGGCGTAGAGGGCGGCCACGGTCTCGTCGGAGATGACGCAGCAGCGGCTCCCGGCGCACGCGCCCCGGGCGACCTCGCCCAGGCGGCCGAGCGCGCCCGGGCCCACGTGGACCTCGTAGACGCCCGTGGACGTCCGCACCGGGACGGTCTCGAGGGCGTCCGGGTTCTTCTCGCTCTTATCGCTCGTCTGCGTCATCGGCCCTCGATCTCCCTCTTGATCCGGTCGCCCTCGGCGAGCAGCGCCTCGAGGCCCTCGGCGTCGCGCGCGTCGAGGGCGCGCTTGTAGGCGGACAGGGCCTCGATGATGCCGCCGAGCTCCTCGGAGAGGTAGTCGGCGTTGTCGAGGAAGAGCTCGGTCCACATGGGGGCGTTGAGGCGCGCCACGCGGGTGAGGTCGCGGTAGGAGCCGGCCGAGAAGCCGTGGTGCTCGCGGGCTGTCGGGCTCTTCACGTAGGCGTTCGAGACCACGTGGGCGAGCTGGGAGGTGAAGGCGATGATGCGGTCGTGCTCGGCGGCGGTGGCAAGGGTGAAGCTGCCAAAGCCGCAGGGCTCGAGGAGCTCCTTCAGGCGCTCGAGCACGTCGGCCCGCTCGAACTCGTCCATCTGGGGCGGCACCACGACCATGGGGGCGCCGCGGAACATCGTGGCGCGCGCGTGCGCGTAGCCGGAGTACTGCGTGCCGGCCATGGGGTGGCAGCCCACGAAGGTGAAGGGCCGGCCGGCGCTGATGGCCTCGCAGCGCTCGCAGACCGCGCGCTTCACGCCCACGGCGTCGATCACGATGGCGCCGGCCGAGAGGAGCGGGGCGTGCTCCTCGAGCCACGCCACGGCTGAGGCGGGGTAGCCGGCGAGGATGACGAGCTCGCAGGTGGGGATGGTCGTCTCGTCGAGCTCGCCGGCGAGGGTGTCGATGAGGGCGAGCTCGAGCGTGGCGCGCGTGCGGTTCCAGGCGAAGGCCTTGGCGCCGGCGGCGGCGAAGGCCTTGGCGAAGGAGCCGCCCATGAGCCCGAGCCCGACGATGCCCACGCGCCCGGGGACGACCTCGGGCGCGAGCGTCCGCGCCGCCACCTAGGCCTCCTCTACGTCGGCCGTGACGGCCTCGCGGATGAGGGCGAGGCGGCGCATGGCGTCGGCGAACTGGGACGGGGTGAGCGCCTGGGCGCCGTCCGACCACGCCTTGGAAGGGCAGTCGTGGACCTCGATCTCAAGGCCGTCGGCGCCCGCGGCGCAGGCGGCGTAGGCGGCCGGGCGCACGTAGCGCGTGTAGCCCGTGGCGTGGCTCGGGTCGCCGATGACGGGCAGGTGCGTGAGGTGGTGGAGCACCGGGATCGCGTTCACGTCGAAGGTGTTGCGGGTGCGCGTCTCGAAGGTGCGGATGCCGCGCTCGCAGAGCATGACGTTGAGGTTGCCCTCGCTCATGATGTACTCGGCGCCCATGACGAGCTCGTCGATCGTCTCCGACATGCCGCGCTTGAGCAGGACCGGCACCTGGGTCTTGCCCACCTCCTTGAGCAGGGTGAAGTTCTGGGCGTTGCGCGCGCCGACCTGGAGGACGTCGACGCCGCGGTCAAGGAAGGCGCCCACGTCGCGCGGGTCCATGATCTCGGTCACGACGGGCATGTCGAGCTCGGCGCCCGCCTCCATGAGCAGGTCGAGCCCGCGCTCGCCCATGCCCTGGTAGGCGTAGGGGGAGGTGCGGGGCTTGTAGGCGCCGCCGCGCAGCATCGTGGCGCCGGCCTCCTTGCACGCGCGGGCGATGCCGATGAGGTTGTCCCCCTCGACCGAGCACGGGCCGGCGATCACCTGGAAGTGGCCACCGCCCACGAGCACGCCGTGGCCGCAGTCGACGACGGTGTCCTCGGGGTGGAACTTCCTGTTGGCGAGCTTGAAGGGCTCGGAGACGCGCTGGACGCGGTCGACGATGTCCATGCTCTCCAGGAGGAAGGGGTCGATCTGGGTGGTGTCGCCGATGATGCCCACGATGGTCTCGTTGGCGCCCTGCGACACGTTGGTGCGAAAGCCCCGGTCCTCGATCCAGCGAACGAACTGGTCGAGCTGCTCGGCGCTCGCGGTCTCCCTGACTACTGCGATCATGTGCTCTCCTGCACTCGTGGCCAAAAGTGGTCGCGATGATACCACGGGCGTGTGACCGCCAGGTTACGGCGCGCCCGGGCGCGGGGGCTGCGCGGCGGGTGCGTACGGTCCCGTCGGGCACGGTCCCGCCGGGTACGTACGCTTGCGGCGGATACGTACACTTTTTGCGGGTACGTACACGAAATGAGGTCCTTCTCGCAACGCCGTTCTTTATTTCTGCAGGTAGAGAGCTTGCTGAGGAGTGTACGTAACCAGCCTGGGTGTACGTAACCGTTGGAAGTGTACGTACCCGGCGGGAGTGTACGTAACCCACCGGGAATGAGGGCCGGGGCGCGCCGGCAAGAGGGGCGAGAAGGACCTCGTCCCATCGGGGCGCACAAAAGAAGCCCGGGCCCCTTACGGGACCCGGGCGGGCTCTGCGTGGTGCGCCCAGGGGGATTCGAACCCACGACCTTCTGCTCCGGAGGCAGACGCTCTCATCCACTGAGCTATGGGCGCGCGCAGGGGCCAGTATAGCGGATTTCCGGCGCGGCGGGCGCGAGGTTGTCCCAAGTGCGCGCGCCGCCCACGTCCCGGGCGGGCGCGGCCCTCCCTTTCGTAGGCTTTCGGTGGGCGCCCCAAGGGCGTGGCACAATGGTCCGCACCCGGAGCGAGAGGGGAGAGATGGCCCAGACCAACCAGACCAGGCAGAGCCCGGCCGCCCGTGGCCTCACCGACGAGGAGGTGGCGGCCCGCGTGGCCGACGGGCGCACCAACGCCAACACCGACGTGCGCACCAAGTCCGTGGGGCAGATCGTGGCCGAGCACGCCCTCACGCTCTTCAACGCCGTGAACCTCCTGCTCGCGGTGCTCGTCCTCCTCACCGGCCAGTACCGCAACATGCTCTTCATGTGCGTGGTCGCGGCGAACCTGCTCATCGGCGTCGTCCAGGAGGTCCGCGCCAAGCGCATGGTCGACCGGCTCACCATCCTCACGCAGAAGGAGGTGACGGTCGTGCGCGCCGGGGGCGAGCGGACGCTGCCTCCCGCCGAGCTCGTGGCCGACGACCTCGTGCGCCTTGCCCACGGCGACCAGGTGCCCGCCGACGCCGTCATCGTGGAGGGCTTCGTCTCCATGAACGAGAGCCTGCTCACGGGCGAGTCAAAGCCGGTCTCCAAGGGGCCGGGCGACGAGCTGCTCTCGGGCAGCTTCGTGGACGCGGGCAGCCTCCTCGCGCGCGTGACGCGCGTGGGCGCCGAGGGCTACGCGGCGCGCATCAACGCGGAGGCCAAGTACGTCAAGGCCGTCCGCTCGGAGATCCAGGACACGCTCCGCGCGATCATCCGGCTCGGCACGGCGGTCCTCGTGCCGCTGGGCCTGGGCCTGTTCCTGCGCACCCGCCTCATGGACGGGGCCGCGCTCGAGGACGCGGTCCTCACCTCCGTGGCCGCCGTCATCGGCATGATCCCGCAGGGGCTCGTCCTGCTCACCTCTTCGGTCCTCGCCATCGCGACCTTCCGCCTGGGCCGGCGCATGGTCCTCGTCCAGCAGGCCTACTGCGTGGAGACGCTCGCGCGCGTGGACACGCTCTGCCTCGACAAGACCGGCACCATCACGACGGGCGAGATGGAGGTCGGAAGCGTCGTGGCCGCCCCGGGGGCCTGCGAGGGCGACGTCGAGGACGCCCTCGCCCGGATCGCGCGGGCCAACGAGGCGGACGCCAACGAGACCTCGCGCGCACTGCTGCGGCACGCGGCCGAGAAGGACCTCGCGCCGGAGCCCGCCCGCCGCGCCGTGCCCTTCTCCTCGGCCCGCAAGTACTCCGGCTGCGTCACCGCGGACGGCCGCGCGCTCGTCATGGGCGCGGCCTCCTTCGTGCTCGGGCGGGGGCGCACGGGCGAGGCCGACGCGCTGGCGAGGGCCTTCGACGCCACCGAGCGTGTGCTCGTGGTGGGGGAGTGCGCGTCCTTCTCGGACGAGGGCGAGATCGTGGGCGAGGTGCGCCTGCTCGGGTGCGTGGCCATCCGCGACGAGATCCGCGCGACCGCGGGCGAGACGATGCGCTTCTTCCTCGAGCAGGGCGTGGAGCTGCGCGTCATCTCCGGCGACGACCCGCGCACCGTGGCCGCCATCGCCGAGCGGGCGGGCGTTCCCGAGGCCGGGCGCTACGTGGACGCCACGACGCTCGACACCCCCGAGAAGCTCGACGCGGCGGTCGACGAGGCGCGCGTCTTCGGCCGGGTGACGCCGCAGCAGAAGCGTGACCTCGTGCGGGCGCTCCACCGCCGCGGGCGCACGGTGGCCATGACGGGCGACGGCGTGAACGACGTGCTCGCGCTGCGCGAGGCGGACTGCTCGGTGGCCATGGCCTCGGGCTCGGCCGCGGCGAGAAACGTCTCCGAGATCGTGCTCGCCGACAACGACTTCGCCCACATGCCCGAGGTCGTGGCGGAGGGCCGCCGCTCGATCAACAACCTCCAGCGCTCGGCCTCGCTCTTCCTCGTGAAGACCGTCTTCACGGCCGTGCTCGCGCTCGTCTGCATCGTGATGCCGCCCTACCCCTTCATCCCCATCCAGATGTCGCTGCTCTCCACGGCGGTGATCGGCATTCCGTCCTTCGTCCTGGCGCTCGAGCCCAACCACGAGCTCGTGCGGGGCAACTTCCTCGTCAACGTGCTCGCGCGCTCGCTTCCCGCCTCGGCCGCCATCGTCTGCGCGCTTCTCGCCGAGCTCGTCTGCGGGCGCGCGCTCGGCCACTCCTTCGGGGAGATCTCGTCGGTCTGCACCGTGCTCGTGGCCTTTGTGGGGGTCGCCCTCGTCTGGCGCATCTCCCAGCCGATGACGCCCCTGCGCGCGGCGCTGCTCGCCGTCATCATCGCCATTGTTGCGCTTGGGTGTACGCTCCTGGCCCCGTTCTTCGAGATCGTGGACTTTACGGGTAGCATGGGAGCGGTGATCGTCGCGGCGGGGATCGTCGCCGTGGCCTTCTTCTGCTGGCTGTACGACCGCTCGCTCGCCAGGCTCGGCTCGAGCGAGCGCTTCCTTGAGTTCGTGAGAAAGGTGGAGGGCAGAAATGACAGCAACTAGCAACCTTGCGGCCGCGGTGCGCGCGGCGCGCCGCCCCGTCACCCTCGAGGCCGGCGGCATCGAGCGGCACGCGCACGTGGTGTCCGGCATCCCCGGCGCCGAGCGGCTGCCCCGCTCCCTCGTCGTCCTTCTCGAGAACGTCGTGCGCCGCGCCGCCAGCGACGACGACGCCGTCCGCATGGCCGAGGCCGTGGTCTCGGCGGGCCTTGCGGGCACGGCCGGCGACGAGATCGAGTTCATGCCCGCCCGCGTGCTCTTCCAGGACTTCACGGGGGTGCCCGTCTTCGTCGACTTTGCCGCCATGCGCGACGCGATGGTCGAGCTCGGCGGGGACCCGCTGCGCGTGAACCCGCAGATCCCCTGCACGCTCGTGGTGGACCACTCCGTCATCGCCGACGACGCCGAGTGCGCGGGCGCCGTCGAGTCAAACCAGGAGACCGAGGCCGCCCGCAACCGCGAGCGCTTCGCCTTCCTCAAGTGGGCGAGCCGCTCCTTCCAGAACGTCGAGATCGTGCCGCCCGGCGGCGGCATCTGCCACCAGCTCAACATCGAACGCTTCGCGAGCGTCGTGACGACCGACGCGCTCTGCCGCTCCGAGACCCCCATGGCCTGCTTCGACACGCTCGTGGGCACCGACTCGCACACGCCGACCGCCAACGGCGCGGGCGTCCTCGGCTGGGGCGTCGGCGGCATCGAGGCCGAGGCCGCCGCGCTCGGCCAGCCCGTCTCCATGCTCGTCCCGCCCGTGGTGGAGCTGCGCCTCACGGGCGCGCTCTCGGCGGGCGTCTCCGGCATGGACGTCGCGCTCACCGTGGCCGAGCGCCTGCGCGCCGAGGGCGTCGTCGGCTCCTTCGTCGAGGTCACGGGCCCGGGCGCGTCCGAGCTCTCCGCGACGCAGCGCGCCTGCGTCTCCAACATGACGCCGGAGTACGGCGCCACGGTCACGCTCTTCCCCGTGGACGACGTCACCCTGGGCTACCTCGCCCTCACCGGGCGCGACGCCGGCGAGCTCGCCTTTGCGCGCACCTACCTCGAGGCGCAGGGCGTCCTCGGCGACGCCGGCGGCCGCGTCTACGCCCGCACCATCGAGCTCGACCTCGCCTCCGTCGAGCCGTCGCTCGCCGGCCCCTCGCGCCCGCACGACCGCGTGGGCGTCTCCGGCGTCCGCGAGCGCTTCGAGTCCGCCGCGCGCGCGGCGGGCCGCGACCTCTCCGCCACCTTCGAGGTCGAGGGGGCGGGCGAGCTCTCCCACGGTGCCATCGCCATCGCCGCCATCACGAGCTGCACCACGGCGACCGACCCGGCCATGATGGTCGCGGCCGGGCTCCTCGCGCGCCACGCCCGCGAGCGCGGCCTCGCGCCGCGGCCCTGGGTCAAGAAGATCCTCGCCCCGGGCAGCCAGGCCACCGAGCTTCTGCTCGAGCGCTGCGGCCTCACCCGGCCCCTTCGCGAGCTAGGCTTCTTCACCTGCGGCTTTGGCTGCATGAGCTGCATCGGCAACTCCGGCGACATCAAGGCGTGCCTCGCGCCCCACGCCGCCGAGATGGAGCTCACGAGCGTGCTCTCCGGCAACCGCAACTTCGAGGGCCGCATCTCGCCGGACGTGAGCCAGAACTACCTCTGCGCGCCCGCGCTCGTGGTGGCCTACTCGATCGCGGGCACCATGGACGTGGACCTCACGCGCGAGCCGCTCGGCATGGACGCGGACGGCCGGCCGGTCATGCTCGCCGACGTCATGCCGACCGACGAGGAGGTCGCCTCCGCCCTCGCGGCGAACCTCGACGCGGGCCTGTTCGCCGAGGCGTCCGCGGGCCTCATGGAGGGCTCGCCCGCCTGGCGCGCCATCGAGTCCTCCCAGTCCGCGACCTTCCCGTGGGACCCCGACTCCACCTACGTCCGTCGCGCGCCCTACTTCGACATCGCCCGCGCCCAGGACGTGGTCGAGGTGGCGGGCGCCCGCGCGCTCGCGCTGCTCGGCGACTTCGTCACGACCGACCACATCTCGCCCGCGGGCTCCATCGCCGCGGACTCCCCGGCGGCCCGCTACCTCGAGGCCCACGGCGTCGAGCGCCAGGACTTCAACACCTACGGCGCCCGCCGCGGCAACCACGAGGTCATGGCGCGCGGGACCTTCGCCAACGTCAAGCTCAGAAACGCGCTCGCCGACGGGCGCGTGGGCGGCTGGACCAAGAACCTGCTCACCGGCGAGCTCCAGCCGATCTTCGACGCCGCCGAGGCCTACCGCACGGCGGGCGTGCCGCTCGTCGTGGTGGCCGGCAAGCTCTACGGCTCCGGCTCGAGCCGCGACTGGGCGGGCAAGGGGCCGCTGCTCCTCGGCGTGCGCGCGGTCATCGCGGAGAGCTTCGAGCGGATCCACCGCTCCAACCTCGTCCAGATGGGCGTGCTGCCGCTCCAGTTCGCGGAGGGGGAGGGCGCCGAGTCGCTCGGCATCCGGGGCGACGAGACCTTCGACGTCGCGCCCGTGGACCTCACGGGGGGCCTGCCCGCGAGCCCGCGCACCCGCGTCGTCGCCACCAGGCCCGACGGCACCTCCTTCAGCTTCGAGTGCGTTGTGCGCATCGACACCCCGATGGAGGGCGCCTTCCTCGCAAAGGGTGGTATCCTCCCTTACGTTCTTGACGTCCTGCGCTCGGCGTAAAGGGGGCTGCCGCGCACATGATCTGCTCCACCTGCGGTTCTCGCATCCCTGACGGCTCGCACGTCTGCCCGATGTGCCACGCGCCCCAGGACACCACCCAGAGCCTCTCGCTCGACGGCGCCACCTGGTGCCCCGGCTGCGGGGCCCTCGTCGGCCCCGGGGTCGAGGTGTGCCCCAAGTGCGGCACCACCGTCGCGCCGTCCGGCCCCGGCCGGCCCGTGCGCGACCTCGACCTCCCCGAGATCGGCAACACCGACGCCCTCGACCTCACGGCCGTCCCGCAGATCGAGAGCGCCATCCCCTCCGCCGACGACGCCGCGACCCCGGGCGCCCTGCGCGACCGCATCCCGCGCCCCCGCGCCTTTGCGTTCGCCGCCCTTCTCGCCCTGGTCGTGGTGGGCGGCGTCGCCCTCTACATCACGCACCCCTGGGACCCCAGCGCCACGAGAATCTCCGCCGAGGTCCCGGCCGACACCTCCATGCAGGGCTTCCCGGGCTTCGTGGAGAGCCTCAGGGGGCAGGACGTGAGCAAGGCCGACCCCTCCTCGGCTCAGACGGCCGAGGAGGTGATCGCCGAGAAGTTCGAGGCCCTCTCCGAGCTCTCCGCCCGTGCCGACGCGTGCGAGAAGGACCTCTCGTCGACGGGCGTCTCCGGCACCGCGGAGGAGCGCGCCGCGGGCCTCGACGCCGCCCGCGGCGTGGCCATCGACGTCTCCAACCTCATCACCAAGATCGACGCCCTCGGCACGAGCGACTCCGACCACGCCGAGGACGTCGAGCACCTGAAGACCCTCTCGAGCTGGCTGCGCAACCGCTGCGACGCCCTGAGCGCCGCCTGGGAGCTCTCGTCCGCCTCCGATGACCCGGAGGCGGACTCCGAGCGCATCCTCGCGCGCGCCGAGGCGGGCGCGGACTACGCGCGCCTCTTCGAGGAGAACTTCGAGGCGTGGTCCTAGCCCCGGCTTCTCTGCCGAATCTGTGAAAGAAGTCGCTTCCTGCTAGAATTAGTGAGCTGGAAGTACCTAGAGCCGTGCCGCGGCACGTTCGCACAGGAGGGGACATGGGCTTCATCCAAGACCCGCTCTACACGCCCACCTACGAGGTCATCGGCGACGAGGTCGCCGTCTTCGACACCTCCCGGGGCACCATCCGCGTCCGCCTTGACGGCGACGGCGCGCCCGTTCACGTGGCCAACTTCTGCGAGCTCGCCACGGGCGGGTTCTACGACGGGTTGAAGTTCCACCGCTACGTCCCGGGATTTGTCATCCAGGGCGGCTGCCCCAACACGCGCGAGATGTCCCCCGAGGACGTCGCCGCCGGCCGCGTGGGCCCCACGGGGCGCCCCGGCACGGGCGGCCCCGGCTACCGCATCCGCGAGGAGTACAGCACCAACCCGCGCAACTCGCACGAGGACCGCGCGCTGGCCATGGCCCGCTCCATGGACCCCAACTCGGCGGGCTCGCAGTTCTACTTCTGCCTTGGCCCCCAGCACGGCCTTGACTCCGGCTACACGGTCTTCGGCCAGACCGTCGAGGGGGGAGACGTCATCGGCGAGCTGCGCCAGGGAGACGTCATCAACGCCGTGAGGATCGAGCACGAGCGCGCCTAGCCGGCGCCTGAACTTGGAGGTTTTCCGTGAATCAGCAGGCTTACGAATCAGGCAAGCTCGCCTATCAGAACGCCGATTGGCTCGGCGCGGTCACCCGCCTCTCCGACGCCCTCGAGCCCGGCGAGGTCTCCGGTGAGGTCAACCACCTGCGCGGCAACGCCTACATGAAGCTCGGCCAGTTCGACTCGGCGGCCGGCGCCTACGAGGCCGCCCTCGCCGACGACGCCTACGGCAAGCGCGGGGCCCTCAGCTGCAACCGCGGCCGCGCCCTGCTCGCCGCCGGTCGCGCCCAGGAGGCCGTCGCCGCGCTGACCGACGCCGTCGCCGACTCCTCCTACGCGACGCCCTACAAGGCCTACATGGCCCTCGGCTCCGCCTACGAGCGCCTCGGCGACGTCCGCAACGCCGGCATCGCCTACCGCAGCGCCGCGATCGACGAGTCCAACCCGTCCCCGTCCGTCGCGCTCTCGAGCCTGGGCGGCTGCTTCATGCGCCTCGGCCGTGCCGTCGACGCCGTCGAGGCCTACCGCACCGCGCTCGACTTCACGACCCCGCTCGAGGACCAGAACCGCATCTGGTGCGACCTCGCGCTCGCCTACGTGGCCGCCAACCGCATGTCCGAGGCCGTCGACGCCTTCGGCCACGCCACCGCCGACGGCACGTTCGCGCTCTCCCCGGAGGCCCAGACGTCCTACGACGCGGCACGCCGTGCCGTGGCCGCCCTCGACGAGCGCCGCCCCTCCGAGACCGACGCCTTCCTCGCCGCGGCCGGCTACGGCGGCGGCTACGACCCGCTCGACCCGAGCGGCGCCTCCGACGCGCTCATGCCCTCCCCCGAGGACACCGGGTTCTTCTCGGTCACCGAGGAGGACCTCATGGCCGCCGACGCCGAGCAGCGCAAGGTCCGCCGCAAGCACCGCCACACCGGCCTCAAGGTCTTCATCGTCATCCTGGTCCTGCTCATCCTCGCGGGCGCCGCGGCCGGCTTCCTGTACTTCAGGGGCTATGGCTGGCCCACCCAGGAGTCCGTCGCCGAGCAGCTCTTCGACGCCAAGACCTCGGGCTCCGACATCGCCCAGTTCATGACGAGCGGCACGCCCACCTCCCAGGTGCAGGAGGTCTCCGACGTCCTGCCCGCCGGCGCCACCGTCACCGTGGACGGCGTCGACCGCTCCATGACCTCCTCGACCGTCCACGTCGTCGCCACCACCTCGCAGGGCGGCGAGCAGCGCTACGCCATCGAGATGCTTCGCGACGGCGTCGGCTGGAAGGTCTCGCAGGTCACCCCCGAGTACGCCTCCAATGCGAACGAGGACTAGGCGGTAGCATGTCACTTTTCGACCGACTCTTCGGAGAGTACAGCGGCGACCTCGCCATCGACCTGGGCACCGCCAACACGCTCGTGGCCGTGCGCGGCCAGGGCATCGTCATCAACGAGCCCTCGGTCGTCGCCATCGACAAGAGCGAGAGCCGCGTGCTCGCCGTGGGCGCCGACGCCAAGCGCATGATTGGCCGCACGCCGGGCTCGATCATCGCCGAGCGCCCGCTCAAGGACGGCGTCATCGCCGACTTCGACGTCACCGAGGTCATGCTCCGCTACTTCATCGAGAAGGCGCGCGGGACGCACTACCCGTGGTCCCCGCGCCCGCGCGTCGTGGTCTGCGTCCCCTCGGGCGTCACCTCCGTCGAGAAGCGCGCGGTCTTCGAGGCCACCATCTCGGCAGGCGCCCGCCAGGCCTACCTCATCGAGGAGCCGATGGCCGCGGCCATCGGCGCCGACCTCCCCATCGAGGACCCGACGGGCTCCATGGTCGTCGACATCGGCGGCGGCACCACCGAGGTCGCCGTCATCTCCATGGGCGGCATCGTCGTCTCCCAGTCCATCCGGACGGCGGGCGACGAGTTCGACCAGACGATCCTCCAGCACGTCCGCGACGCCTACAACCTCTCCATCGGCGAGCGCACGGCCGAGGACATCAAGATCAAGGTCGGCTCCGCGGCCCCGCTCGCCGAGGAGCTCGACGTCGAGGTCAACGGCCGCGACGTGATGAGCGGCCTGCCCAAGAGCGTCCGGATCGAGAGCGAGGAGATCCGCCGCGCGCTCGACCGCCCGCTCGACGAGGTCACCAAGGCCGTCAAGGACGCGCTCGACGTGACCCCGCCCGACCTTGCCTCCGACCTCATGTACTACGGCATCCTCCTCACCGGCGGCGGCGGGCTTCTCCGCGGCCTCGACCAGCGCCTGCGCGAGGAGACCGGAGTGCCCGTCAACGTGAGCCCCACGGCGCTCGAGAACGTCGTCAACGGGTGCGCCAAGGTCCTCGAGGCCAACGCGCTCTCGGGCGGCTTCGTCCAGTCCGCGGGCCAGTAGGCGTGCCTCTTTCCGGGTCCCGTCGGCCCCAGCGGCCGACCATCGGCAACAGCAGACAGTCAACGGGCGGGCGCGCCCTCGTCGTGTGCGCCCTCCTCTCGGTGGCCCTCTTCACCGTGAGCTGCAGGCTCGGTGACGAGGGCCCGCTCGCCCTCGTGAGGGGCGGCTTCCAGGCCGCCACCTACCCGGTCCGCTACCTCGGCGCCACCATAGCGGCCCCCTTCCAGGGGCTCGGCAACGTGGTCACCAACCTCACCGCGGACCAGGCGACCCTCTCCGAGCTCAGGCAGGAGAACGACGAGCTGCGCGCCCGCAACGTCGCGCTCGAGGAGGACGCCAGGACCGCCGAGCGCCTCCAGGGGCTGCTCGACCTGCGCGACGCGAACAACCTCCAGTCCACGGCGGCCCGGATCATCTCCGGCCCCTCCGACTCCTGGTCCACGACCGTGACCATCGACAAGGGCACCTCCTCGGGCCTCACCGTGGGCATGCCCGTCACCGCGTCGAGCGGCGTCATCGGCCAGATCGTGGCGTGCGGCCCCGTCACCTCCACCGTGCGCCTCATCACCGACGAGAACTCCTCGGTCTCGGCCATGGTCCAGTCGAGCCGCGCCCAGGGGATGCTCGAGGGCACGGTCACGGGCCAGGTGCAGCTCTCCCTCATACGCTCCGGCCAGCAGGTTGCCATCGGTGACGTGGTGGTGACGAGCGGCCTTGGCGGCGTCTTCCCCAAGGGCCTGCCCCTCGGCGAGGTCACGAGCGTCGAGGAGACCCCCGGCGCGCTCTACCTCGACGTCACCGTCGAGCCCTTCGCCCGCGCCGAGAGCTCGGAGGAGGTCCTCGTCATCACCTCGCTCACCGAGGAGCAGCAGGCCACGGCCGAGGACATCGCGGCGGCCGACGCCCAGGAGACGGGTGCGGCGTCCTCCGGGGACCAGCAGCAGGACACGACGGAGTAGGGGAGGCGCGGATGCAGGTCGCAGACAGGACGCGCGACGTCAGGGGGACGGTCCTTCTCGCCGTCGCCTGCGCGGTTCTCCAGCTCGCCGTGGCGCCCAACGTGGGCATCGGCAACGGGCGCGCCAACTTCGCCCTCGTCTTCGCGGCCTGCGTCGCCCTGCGTCACGGCGGCCGCAGGGGCGTCGTCACGGGCTTTCTCTCGGGCCTCTTCTTCGACCTCTCGACGACCGGCCCCATCGGCCTCATGGCCTTCTGCCTCACCGTGGCCTGCTACGCCCTCGGCATCGAGGTCCGCGACCGCATGGCCGGCGAGCTCTCCTCCACGATGGCCCACTTCGCCGCCGTCAGCCTCGGCGTCTCGCTCGTCTACCACCTCGCCATGCTCCTCGTGGGCCAGGCCGGGTCGCTGATCGACGTCGTCGTCTTCAGGACGCTTCCCACCTGGGCGCTCACCGTGGTCTCCTTCCTGCCCTTCGCCTACTACTACTCGCGCCTGCGCGCCTCCGGGCCCGAGCTCGGCGCGGGTCGCCTCTCGCGACGGGGCCGCTAAGGGGCGCGGATGGACCTCTCCCTTGTGATCATCATCGCGTGCGCGGTGCTCGCCGTGGCGCTCATCGTGGTCTTCCTCGTCTTTGGCCGAGGGGAGCAGGCCTTCACGCTCGACATCGGCGGCTCGTCTCCGCGCGCCTCGGGCGGCTCCGACGCCTCCCCCGAGAAGACCCTCTCCTCGCGCCTCGTCGGGCTCGCCGTCGTGGTGGGCGGCGTCTTCGCCACGCTCGTGGCCCGCCTCTGGTCGATGCAGCTCGTCTCGAGCGAGCAGTACGCCGAGCAGGCCGAGTCCAACCGCACCAGCACGGTCTACACCCAGGCCCCGCGCGGGCGCATCCTGGACCGCAACGGCGTGGAGCTCGTGGGGAACCGCCCGAGCCTCACCGTCGCCGCGAGCTCCGAGGTCCTTGACGACGAGGTCGAGGTCACCCTCCTCGCCAACCTCATCGGCATGCCCGCGCAGGCCGTGCGCCGCAAGCTCCAGGACACCACCGAGGGCTACCAGAGCCTGCGCACGATCTCGGTGGACGTCTCTCGCCGGGTCGTCGCCTACGTGGGCGAGCACCCCGAGGTCTTTCCCGGCGTGCGGGTCCAGGAGCGCACGCAGCGCTCCTACCCCTTCGGGACCCTCGCGGCCCACGTGGTCGGCTACACCGGCACCGTCACCGACGACCAGCTCAAGGCGAGCGCCGAGGGCGGGGAGGGCACGGTCGCCTACCGCTCCGGCGACGTGGTGGGCCAGACCGGCATCGAGTACGAGTACGAGAGCGTCCTGCAGGGCGTCCGGGGGGAGCAGGTCGTCTACGTGGACGCCCACGGCAACGTGCTGGGTGAGTCCACGAGCATCGCGCCGCAGAGCGGCTCGGACCTCGTCCTGACCATCGACGTCAACGTTCAGAAGACGGCGGAGGAGTCCCTCGCGCGCATCCTCGAGGAGCAGCGCGCGAGCGGGCGGGCGGCCGTGGGCGGCTCGGTCGTGGTGCTCGACTGCACCAACGGCGAGGTCCTCGCCATGGCGAGCGCGCCGACCTTCTCGCCGAGCTCCTTCGTCGGCGGCATCTCCACGGCCGACTGGGACGCCCTCCAGGCCGAGGGCTCCAACTACCCCATGCTCAACCGGGCCATCGCGGGACAGTACGCGCCCGGCTCGGTCATCAAGCCGCTCACCTCGTTCGCGGCGCTCGACAAGGGCATCGCGACCCCGCAGTCGAGCTGGTACTGCACCGGCTGGTGGACCTGGTCGGGCAACCAGTCCGACACCGCGGGCATGCGCTGCTGGAAGCGCAGCGGGCACGGCGCCATCGGGCTCTCCGGTGGCATCACCTACTCCTGCGACGTGGTCTTCTACGAGATCGGCAAGGGCTTCTACTACTCGGAGAGCGACCCGGAGGGCATGCAGGAGACCTTCCGCCGCTACGGGCTCGGCTCGGCGACGGGCATCGATCTGCCCGGCGAGGAGGTCGGGCGCGTCCCGGACGCCCAGTGGAAGTGGGACCACTACAAGAGCATGGGCTACTCCGACGAGGACTGCACCTGGCAGGGGGGCGAGAACGCCAACCTCGCCATCGGGCAGGGCGACCTGCTCGTGACGAGCCTCCAGATGGCCACCGCCTACTGCGGCATCGCCAACGGCGGCCCCGTCTGGCGTCCGCACCTCATGAGGGGCGTGCGCTCCCGCATCGGCGACGGGCTCGTCTCCGAGTACCGCTGCGAGCAGCTCGCCGACGTGGAGGAGGACGCGGGCTTCCGCGACGTGGTGGCCACCGGCATGCAGGGCGTCGTCTACGAGGAGGACCCCGCGCAGACCTCCCACTGGACCAACCTCGACGTCACGGTCCGAGGAAAGACGGGCACGGCCGAGCAGACCGCGTCGGACCGCTCCGTCTGCTGGTTCGGCGCCTACGCGCCCGCCGAGGACCCCAGGTACGTCGTCTTCTCCAACGTCGACGGCGGATCGGGCGGCGGCGCCACGGCCATGCTCGTGGTACGCGACGTCTTCGGGCAGATCTACGGGCAGCCCGACACCTCGACCGTGCCCGTCGCGGGAATCGACTAGGGAGGCTCGCCATGGCCGCAGACATCACCGGACCCGGGGCCGAGCGGGGCCCCCTCGGCGCGCTTGTCGCCCGCCGCGGCGGCAGGGGCTCCTCCGAGGGCAAGCGCGTGGGGCAGCGCCAGGGCCCGCTCTCGGGCCTCTACCTCTCGCAGCTCATCCCGACCCTGCTCATCCTCATCGTGAGCGTGGTCACCATGTGGTCCTGCTCCCTCGCGCTCGAGGACGCCAACTTCGTGAGCCACCTCGCCGGCATCGGCCTGGGCCTTGCGGTCGCCTTTGTCATCTGGCGCTACGACACGCGGGCCCTCTCCGGCATGACGACGGCCCTCTTCGTCCTGGCCTGCGTCCTCATGCTCCTGCCCAAGGTTCCGGGCCTCGGCTGGGAGGGCGGGCTCGGCATGGTCGGCTGGGTCAAGATCGGGCCGCTGCGCTTCCAGCCCTCCGAGCCCGGCAAGCTCGTGGTCATCCTTCTCATGGCGTCGGCCTGCGCCCAGTACAACGGCAAGATCGAGTCCCTGCGCGACTACGTGAAGCTCTGCGGGACGCTCCTCGTCCCGCTCCTGCTCATCATGATCACGGACCTCGGGACCGGCCTCATGATCTTCTTCGCGGGCGCCACCATCATCATCTGCAGCGGCGCGCCCCGCACGTGGATCTTGGTCACCATAGCGCTCATCGTGGGCATCGCGGCGCTCGTCGTGGTGACGTCGTCCATCGAGGGGCTCCCGCACGTCCTGCAGCCCTACCAGCTCAAGCGCCTCACGGTCTTCATCGACCCCGAGGGCGCCACCACCGACGACGGGTACAACCTCCTCCAGGCCAAGATCGCCATCGGCTCGGGCGGGCTTCTGGGCAAGGGAATCGGGAACGCCTCGCAGATGCTCACCGGGTTTCTCCCCGAGGCCCACACCGACTTCATCTTCGCGACCTTCGCGGAGGAGTTCGGCTTTCTCGGGTCGGTGGGCCTGCTCGCCCTGTTCACGTGGATGATCCTGGCCACGGTCTTTCTCGCCATGCGCGTGGAGTCGCCCTTCTCCAAGCTCCTGCTCGTGGGCTGTGCCGCGATGTGGCTCTTCCAGGTGCTCGAGAACGTGGGCATGTGCATCGGCATCATGCCCATCACGGGCATCCCGCTGCCCTTCATGAGCTACGGCTCCTCGTCGATGATCTCCCAGCTCGCCGCCGTGGGAATCGTCCAGTCCGTGTGGCGGCACCGCCAGAAGGTCGCCTAGGCCCGAGGGCCCGTCCCGTTGGGAGATTGAGATGTCAGCAAGCAAGGTATCGGCCGGCCGCGTGCTCGAGGTGCTCTCCTCCGCGCTCGAGGCCCGGCGCGACCGCGACGCCCGCGTCTGCGTGCGGGTGCACGTGGACGCGGACTGCCCGCGCGCCGTGGCGCTCGCGGTGCGCGACGCCCTCGTCGCCGAGCGCGCGGGGGGCGTCGTGGAGGTTCGGGACGCGACCGACGACCACGGCGAGGCGCCCGACGCCGTCGTCGTGCTCGCGGGGCGGGGGGACTGCGGCGGGCTCGTGGGCTCCTACGCCCGCGCCGGCGTCCCCGTCTGCGTGGTCGTGGAGGGCGCCCTCGACGCGCCCGAGCCCGAGCTCCCCGAGGGGGCGCGCGACCTCGTGGGCGTCCTGGCCGTCTCGGAGCCGACGGACGTGCCCGCGCGGCTCGCGGGCTGGCTGGCGGGCCACGCGCCGCGCGCCATCGCCCTTGCCGCCAACTTCCCCTTCTGCCGGCGCGCCGTCACCGACGAGCTGATCGCGCGCTCGGCCGCCGAGAACGCGGTCGTCGGCGCCGTGGCCCTCATCCCGGGCTCGGACCTCCCGATCATGTGCGCCAACCAGTCCAAGCTCGCGCTCGACATCGCCTGCGCCTACGGCCGCCCCACCGACCTCGAGCGCGTCGCCGAGGTGGCGGGGGTCGTCGGCGCGGGATTTGCCTGGCGCGCGCTCGCCCGCGCCGCGCTCGGGCTCGTCCCGGGGCTCGGCGGCCTCGTCAGGGCCGGCGTGGGCTTTGGGGGGACCCTCGCGTGCGGCCGGGCCCTGAGGGCCCGCCTCGAGGCGCAGGACGCCCCGCGCCCGCGCGGCGGCATGGCCGCGCGCCCGTCCGCCGCCGCCATGCCCGCGGCGGACGGCTACGTGACCATTGGGGGCGATGTCGCGTGAGGGCCCGTCGCGAGAACCTCTTCCACCTGCTCGAGCCGCTGCTTCCCCACGTTGAGCACCCCGCCCGCTACCTCGATCACGAGTGGGGGTCCTGCCAGGACCAGGAGGGGCCCTTCCACCTCTGCATGGTCTACGCAGACGTCTACGAGGTGGGCCAGCCCAACCTCGGCGTCTCGATCCTCTACGAGCGCGTGAACGCCGAGGAGGGCATGAGCTGCGAGCGCTGCTACCTGCCCTGGAAGGACATGGCGGGCCTCATGCGCGCCCACGGCGTGCCGCTGCTCTCCCTCGAGGGCGCCGCGCCCCTGGCCTCCTTCGACGCCATCGGCTTCACGCTCGCCCACGAGCTCATCGCCACCAACGTCCTCGAGACGCTCGACCTTGCCGGAATCGCCCTCACCGCTGAGGAGCGCGACGAGGACGACCCCATCGTCCTGGCCGGCGGGCCCTCGGCCTGGAACTGCGAGCCCGTCGCCGCCGTCTTCGACGCGGTGCTCCTGGGCGACGGGGAGGAGTCCATCGTCGAGGTCTGCGCCTGCATCCGCGACGCCCGCGCCGAGGGGGTCCCCCGCGCGGAGCTCCTGCGGCGCCTCGCCCGCGCCCCGGGCACCTACGTCCCCTCGCTCTACGAGGTCGTCGTTGACGAGACCACCACCCGCTGGGGGCGCGCGGTGCCGCGGGCGGGGGAGGGGGCGCCCGAGGTCGTGCTCAAGCGCTGCATCCCCGACCTCTCCGAGACGCCCGCGGTGGCCCAGCGCATCGTCCCCTACATGGGCATCGTCCAGGACCGGCTCTCGCTCGAGGTGCTGCGCGGGTGCGCCCGCGGCTGCCGCTTCTGCCAGGCCGGCATGACCTACCGCCCCGTCCGCGAGCGCCCGGCCGAGCAGGTCGTCTCCTGCGGCGTCGAGGGGCTTCTCGCCAGCGGGCACAACGAGGTGTCCCTCACCTCGCTCTCGACGACCGACCACTCCCAGTGCGCCCGCATCCTGAACGAGATGAACGGGCGGCTCGAGGGGAGGGGCATCCGCATCTCGATCCCCTCGCAGCGCCTCGACTCCTTTGGCGTCGAGATGGCGGCCGCCGTGGCGGGCGGCAAGCGCGGGGGCCTCACGTTTGCCCCTGAGGCCGGCAGCCAGCGCCTGCGCGACGTGATCAACAAGAACGTGACCGAGGAGGACCTCGAGCGCGCGGCGAGAAACGCCTTCGAGCAGGGATGGCGCCGCATGAAGCTCTACTTCATGATGGGCCTGCCCACCGAGACCGACGAGGACGTCGTGGGGATCGCGCGGCTCGCCGAGCGCGTCCTCGAGATCGGGCGCGAGGTCGTGGGCCGCGGCGCCAAGAGCGGCGTCTCGGTCTCCATCTCCGTGGCCGTGCTCGTGCCCAAGGCGTTCACCCCCTTCCAGTGGGAGGGGCAGCTCGCCCCGGACGAGGTGCGCCGCCGCCAGCAGCTCCTCCTCTCCGAGGTCCGCGATCGCGCCATCCGCGTCTCCTACCACGGGGCGTCCGTCTCGCTCGTGGAGGGCGCCCTCTCCAAGATGGGCCGCGCGGGCTTTGGCCTCGTGCGGGCCGCATGGGAGCGCGGCGCGCGCTTTGACGCCTGGACGAGCGAGTTCTCCATCGACGTCTGGGAGCGCGCCGCCGAGGCGTGCGGGCTCGACCTCGTCGACGTGGCCTGCGAGCGGTTCCCGCTCACGGCACGGCTCCCCTGGGAGCACACCTCGCCCGGCGTCTCGACGGGCTACCTCCAGCGCGAGTGGCGGCGCGCGGCCGAGGGCGTCACGACCCCCGACTGCACCCGGGCGAGCTGCACGGGCTGCGGCGTCTGCCCGACCCTCGGCGTCCAGAACAAGATCCAGGAGGTGCGCGCATGACCCGCCTTGCGAGCCAGCCCTACGAGGGCCGTCCCCAGGACCTCCCCGTGAAGGCCGACCTCGCCCGCCTGCGGGTGGCCTACGTCAAGGACCGCCGCCTCGCCTACCTGGGGCACCTTGACCTCATCTCCACCGTCGAGCGCTGCGTGCGCCGATCGGGGCTGCCCTTCTCCATTGGCAACGGCTTCGCCCGGCGCATGCGCATCCAGTTCTCGAGCGCCCTTCCCGTCGGCGCCGCCTCGGACTGCGAGCTCTTTGACCTGCGTCTCGTCGAGCGCGTGGACGCCGAGGAGGCGCTCGCCGCCCTGCGCGCGGCCACGCCCGCGGCGCTCGCGCCCTACCGCGCGGCCTACGTGGACGGCCGCCTGCCCGCCCTGGAGGCCTGGCTCAACCGCGCGGAGTGGTCCGTGGAGCTCGGGCCCGCGTGCCCGGCAGACGAGCTCCTCGAGGCCATCCGCGAGGTGGCGCGCCGAGGGGAGCTCCGCTACCTGCGCGGGGAGAAGGAGAAGGTCGTCGACCTCACGCGGACGCTCGGCGGCTACGAGGTGGGCGAGGACGAGGCCGGCGGCCTGACGGTCGGCCTTGACACCCGCTCCGGCCCCGGCGGCGCGCTCCGGCCCCAGGTCCTTCTCGACGCGGCCTTCGCCGAGATGGGCCGTCCCGCCCCGGAGGGCCTGCGCGTGAGGAGGACGCGCCAGCTCCACGAGGAAAGTGGGCGTCTTGTGGAACCTTTCGGGCCCTTTTGCGCGGACGGCGACACACCAGTATCCTGAGTCAGGTCGCATCGACGTGGCACGGCGTGCGCTGCCGTCTTTTCCCTTACGGTATCCGCAGGTCACGGCAACTCTTCGTTGACGAGCCCGGACGGTGCTAGTAATATAAGCAACTGTTGCATTCACGCCAGCAATGAAGGGTTTCGCACATGTACGCAATCGTAGCAACTGGTGGCAAGCAGTATAAGGTTGCCGAGGGCGACGTCATCGACGTCGAGAAGCTCGACGCGCAGCCTGGCGACAAGGTCGAGCTCCCCGTCCTTCTCCTGAACGACGGCGCCAAGACCATCGTTGGCTCTGCCCCGCTTCAGGACAAGAAGGTCACCGCCGAGGTCGTCGAGCAGTTCAAGGGCGAGAAGGTCCTCATCTTCAAGCTCAAGAAGCGCAAGCGCTATCACCGCGTCAAGGGTCACCGTCAGAACCTGACGAAGCTCAAGGTCGTCGAGATCCCCGCGTAAGTCTCTCCTCGGTTTTAGAAGGCAGGTACTCCCATGGCACACAAGAAAGGCCTCGGCTCCTCCCGCAACGGCCGTGACTCCAACGCCCAGCGCCTCGGCACCAAGCGCTACGGCGGCCAGTTCGTGAAGGCCGGCGAGATTCTCGTCCGTCAGCGCGGCACCCACATCCACCCCGGTGACAACGTCGGCATCGGCAAGGACGACACGCTCTTCGCCCTCACCGCCGGCACCGTTGAGTTCACCAAGGGCGTCAAGCGTCGCGTGCACGTCCGCGAGGCGTAAGACCCCGGCTCACTCGAGTCCCAAGGGCCCTGACCGTTTGGTCGGGGCCCTTTTTCGTGCGCGTGGGACGCCTTGGGCATGCGCCTCGGGTGGCCAGGCACGTCCGCTCGCAGCGGGTGCGTACGATCCGGACGGGTACGTACACTCTGACTGGTTACGTACACTCAGTCGCAACGTCTCTACCTGCGGAAACGCAAAAAGGACGGGCGAGAAGGACCACTTTTCGTGTACGTAACCGAAAGAAGTGTACGTAACCGCCACAAGTGTACGTACCCGGGGCGGCGCCCGCACCAGGCGCGGACGCGCCGTAAGGTCATCCACCGCGTCCGTGCCCGGGGCGGCGCGGCCCGCGTTGGACGTGCCCGTTCGGTTGCCGTACCATGGGGGTCCGACCAAAGGAGACACTCGTGGAGAACACGTTCACCGACCTATCTCACATCAACGTGCGCGGCGGCGACGGAGGGGCGGGCTGCATGTCCTTCCGCCGAGAGGCCTTCGTCCCCAAGGGCGGGCCGGACGGCGGCGACGGCGGGCGCGGCGGCGACGTCGTCGTCGAGGCCGACCCCCAGCTCTCCTCGCTCATCGACTACCGCTACAAGCACCACTTCAAGGCCGAGCGCGGCACCCATGGCCAGGGCGCCCGTCGCCACGGGCGCGACGGCGCCGACCTCGTGCTGCGCGTGCCCGTGGGCACGGTGGTCCGCGAGCTCGACCCCGCCACGCAGACCCCCCTCTACGACATCGCCGACCTCACGCATCCCGGCGAGCGCGTCGTGGTGGCGCCGGGGGGCGCCGGGGGGCGCGGCAACATCCACTTCGTCACCTCCGTGCGCCGGGCCCCCGCCTTCGCCGAGAAGGGCGAGCCCGCGCGCGACCACTGGATCGAGCTTGAGATGAAGCTCATGGCCGACGCGGCCCTCGTGGGCATGCCGTCGGTGGGGAAGAGCTCGATCATCGCGCGCGTGAGCGCGGCCCGCCCCAAGGTCGCCGACTACCCATTCACCACGCTCGTCCCCAACCTGGGCGTCGCGCGCGCCGCGAGCGGCCAGTCCTTCGTCCTGGCCGACGTCCCCGGCCTCATCGAGGGCGCGAGCGAGGGCAAAGGGCTCGGCCACCAGTTCCTGCGCCACATCGAGCGCACGGCGCTCATCCTCCACGTCGTCGACGTCACGGGCGGCTACGAGGGCAGGGACGCCGTGGATGACTACCGCACCATCAACGCCGAGCTCGCCGCCTACGCCAGCGAGCTCGCCTCCCGGCCGCAGATCGTCGTGGCCAACAAGTGCGACCTGCCGGGCACCGAGGAGGCCGTTGAGCGCCTGCGCGCCGTCGCCGAGGCGGACGGCCATGCCTTCTTCGCCGTCTCGGCTGCCACGGGCACCGGCCTCGACGCGCTCGTGACCTCGTGCGCGGCCGAGGTGGCCCGCCTCAGGGCCGAGGCCGCCCAGGAGGCCGAGGCCGCGCCTCAGGACCTCTCCGAGCGCTGGGAGCTCGAGCGCCAGCGCCGCGAGCGCGCCTTCTCCATCGCCCGCGAGGAGCGCCACGCCTGGCGCGTCAGCGGCGCCAACGTGGAGCGCATGGTCATCCAGACGGACTGGGACAACGACGAGGCCGTGGCCTACCTCCAGCACCGCTTCGCTCGCTCCGGCCTCGACGACGCGCTCGCGCGCGCGGGCGCCGTGAACGGCGACGAGATCCGCATTCTCGAGCTCGCCTTCACCTTCGAGGGCGACCGCCGCGACGAGCCGGCCCCCGCGGCGGACGAGAAGGACCTCGCCCCCGAGGACGTCGTCGAGGACGGGACCGGGGACGGCGAGCGCTCGTGAGCGCGCCCTCGCTCGTCGTCGCCAAGGTCGGCTCCTCCACGCTCGTCGACGCCGAAGGCGCCGTCGACGGCGCCTTCATCGAGGCCCTCTGCGACCAGGTCGCGCGCCTCGTGCGCGGCGGCACCCGCGTCATCCTCGTCTCCTCCGGCGCCGCGGCGGCGGGCCGCGAGGTCCTGGGCCTGACCGAGCGCCCGCGTGACATCGCGACCCTCCAGGCCTGCGCCGCCGCCGGCCAGGCGCGCCTGACCCAGGCCTACGCCGACGTCCTGCGCGACCACGGGATCGTCTGCGGCCAGGTCCTTCTGACCCGCCGCGACGTCGTGGACCGCGACGGCTACCTCAACGCGCGGCGGACCCTCGGGCGCCTGCTCGACCTCGGGGTCGTGCCCGTGGTGAACGAGAACGACACGGTCTCGGTGGCCGAGTTCGCCTTCGGCGACAACGACATGCTCGGCGCCATCGTCGCCGCGCTCGTGGGCGCCGACCTCTATGTGATCTGCTCCGACGTGGAGGGGCTCTACACGGCAAACCCCCAGGATGACCCCTCCGCCCGCCTCGTCAGGCTCGTCCGCGAGGTCGACGCCTCCGTCAGCGCCATGGCGGGCGGCGCCGGCAGCAGCTACGGCACGGGCGGCATGGCCTCCAAGCTGAGGGCCGCCCGCGCGATGCTCGCCGCGGGCATCCCCACCGTCATCTGCCAGGGCCGCCGGCCCGACGTCCTGCTCGAGGTGGCGTCCGGCGCCGAGGTGGGCACGCGCTTCGAGCCCGCCTCGGGAGCGGGGCACGAGGGCGGCCGAAAGCTCTGGATCGGGCTCGCCGAGGTCCCGCGGGGCACGCTCGTCCTTGACGAGGGCGCCGCCCTCGCCGTCACGGAGCGGGGCGCCTCGATCCTGCCCGTCGGGGTCCAGGGCGTCGAGGGGTCCTTCTCGGCCGGCGACGTCGTCACCGTGACGGGGCCCGCCCATGACGTGATCGGGCGCGGCGTCGTGAGGTACTCCTCCGAGGACATGGCGCGCGTGCGCGGGCTCAAGCTCGACGTCATCGCGCGCTTCCTCGGCGAGGAGGCCGCCCAGCCCGCCGTGCACCGCGACGACCTGCTCGTCCTCTAGAAAGGCCTCAAGGAAGGGAGCCATCATGACCGAGGCACGTACGAAGGCGTCGCTCGCCCGCGCGGCCGCGCCCGCGCTCGGCGCCGCTCCGGCCGCCGCTCGCTCGCGCGCCATCGAGCTCGCCGCCGAGCGGATCCTCGCAGCCTCCGCCGACATCTGCGCCGCCAACGCGCGCGACCTTGCCCGCGCCCGCGCGGCCGGCATGCCCGCGCCGCTCCAGGACCGCCTCCTGCTCGACGAGCCGAGGCTCGAGGCCATCGCGGCGTCGCTGCGCCAGGTGGCGCTCCAGGACGACCCGATCGGCGAGGTCGTGGGCGGGCGCACCCTCGACGCGGGCGTGCGCGTGACGCGCGTGAGGGTCCCCCTCGGCGTCGTCGCCATCGTCTACGAGGCGCGGCCCAACGTGACCGCCGACGCCTTTGCGCTCTGCGTCCGCTCGGGCAACGCGTGCGTGCTCAAGGGCGGCTCCGCCGCGAGCGAGTCCTGCGCGGCGCTCGCGGCCGCCTGCCGCTCCGCGCTCGCGGCGGCAGGGCTTCCCGAGAACGCCCTCCAGTACGTCGAGGACGACGCCTCTCACGAGGCGACCCGCGAGCTCGCGCAGGCCACGGGCCTCGTCGACGTGCTCATCCCGCGCGGTGGCGCCTCCCTCATCCGCTTCTGCGTGGAGAACGCGACCGTCCCCACCATCGAGACGGGCACCGGCAACTGCCACGTCTACCTCCACGAGCAGGCGGACCCCGACAAGGCCCTTGCCATCGTCGTGAACGCCAAGTGCTCCCGCCCGGGCGTCTGCAACGCCGCCGAGTCGCTGCTCGTCGACGCCGCGGCGGCCGAGCGCCTTCTCCCGCCCGTCCTTCTCGCCCTAGCCGAGCGCGGGGTCGAGCTCGTCGGCGACGAGCGGGCGCGCTCGGTCGCCGCGGCGGCGGGCGTCTCCATGGGGGAGGCGACCGAGGCCGACTGGGGCACGGAGTACCTCGACCTCAAGATGAGCGTGCGCTGCGTGGACGGCGTCGACGCGGCCGTCGCGCACGTGAACCGCTACGGCACGGGCCACTCCGAGGCCATCGTGAGCGAGTCCTTCGCCGCCTGCGAGGCGTTTCTCGCCGGGGTCGACGCGGCGGCGGTCTACGCCAACGCCTCGACGCGCTTCACGGACGGCGGGGTCTTTGGCCTCGGCGCCGAGATCGGCATCTCCACCCAGAAGCTCCACGCGCGCGGCCCCATGGGGGCGGGCGCGCTCACCACGACGAAGTACGTCGTGCGAGGGGACGGGCAGACGCGATGAGCTTCGACGCCGCCGCGCTCGCCGCGCACGACCTTCCCCTGCTCGGCTCCGACCCCGGGCGGGCCTACCGGCTCGGCATCATGGGCGGCACCTTCGACCCGATCCACTACGGGCACCTCGTCGCCGCCGAGCAGGCCTTTGACGACCTTGGGCTCGACCTCGTGGTCTTCATGCCCGCCGGGCGGCCCGCCTTCAAGCTGGACGCCCAGGTCAGCTCGGCGGAGGACCGCTTCGCGATGACGCTTCTCGCCACGGCGGACAACCCCCACTTCGTGGTCTCCCGCTTCGAGATCAGCCGGGAGGGCGTGACCTACACCGCCGACACCCTGCGCCTGCTGCGCGGGCTCTACCCGGACAACGTCGAGTTCTACTTCATCACCGGCGCCGACGCCATCGCGGAGATCGTGGCCTGGCGCGACGCCGCCGACATCGCTCGGCTCGCGCACCTTGTGGCCGCGACGCGGCCCGGCTACGACCTCGACCGCGCCTGGGACACCATCGACGCCTCGGGGCTCGCGTTCGACGTCACCTACCTCTCCGTGCCCGCGCTCGCCATCTCCTCGAGCTACCTGCGCGAGCGCGTGGAGGCCGGCCAGAGCCTGCGCTACCTCACGCCCGACCAGGTGACGGGCTACCTGCACAAGCACGGGCTCTACGGCGCGACGCGCAACCGCTACGGCCAGACCGGCGAGGAGGTGGCGTGATGGGGGAGCGCACCGTCACCTACGGGCCGGCCGAGGCCGCCCTCATCGAGCGCCTCGAGGCCGACCTCTCCCTCCAGCTCGCCGCCAAGCCCAAGCGGCTCGCGCACTCCCTCTCCGTCGCGCGGACCGCCGAGCGGCTCGCGCTCGCCTACGACGTCGACCCCTTCCTCGCGCGCGCCGCGGGGGTCCTCCACGACTGGGAGAAGGCCACGCCCGCCCGCGAGCTCGTCGCCCACGCCCGCGCGCTCGGGGTCGACCTGGGGGTGGACCTCGACCTCGTCCGGCCGCTTCTGCACGGCATCGTGGCCGCCCGCGTGCTCCCGGGGCGCTACCCCGAGCTTCCCGCCGCCGTATGGCGCGCGATCGAGGTCCACACGACGGCCGCCGCGGACATGACGCCGCTCGACGAGGTCCTCTTTGTCGCGGACGGGATCGAGCCCCTGCGCCCGGCGACGCCCGGGATAGAGCGCACGCGCTCCCTTGTGGGAAAGCTCCCGCTCGACGAGCTCTTCTGGGAGTCCTTCGTGGGTGGAATCGTCTACGTCCTCGAGGGCTCCCGCTACCTCTATCCGGGTACCATAGAGGTGTACAACGCGCTCGCGCTCAGGCGCGCGGGCCACACGAACGAGACCCGTTAGGAGACCGCATGCCGCTCACCCCGCTCGAGATCGCCCGCGTCGCCGCCGGTGCGGCGGACGACAAGAAGGCCGAGGACCTCGTCCTTCTTGACCTCTCCTCCAAGACCGACGTCTGCGACTACTTCCTCATCTGCACCGGCGCCAACGCTCGCCAGGTCGACGCCATCGTGGACGAGGTCCGCGAGAAGGTCTCGAAGAACTGCGGCATCTCGCCGCTCTCCTGCGAGGGCAGGGAGTCGCTCTCCTGGGTGCTCATTGACTACGGCTGCGTCGTGGTGCACGTCTTCCGTCCCGAGACGCGCGAGTACTACCGGCTCGAGAACCTCTGGGGCGACGCCCCGCGCGTGGAGCTCTAGCCCGGCGCCCCCGCGTCCTTGTGCAGGGGCGCGGTGTCCGAGGTCCTCCCCCTGAACCTGAGGTCGCGCCCCAGGCTCACCGCGTCCTCGCCGAAGCGCTCGCGCACGGCGTCCGTGACGCGGCCGAGCGAGGGGCGCGCTGGCGCGGCCTGCCCGCCCTGCCGGTCCGAAAAGAGCGCGAGCTGCTCTGCCGGGGCCTCCCCGAAGCCCGAGACCCCCACGCCGACGAGGCGCACGTGCTGGCCCGGGGACCAGAGCCCGTCGAGAAGCCCCACCGCGGCCTCGCCGAAGACGCGCTCGTCGTCGGTCGGCGCGCCGAGCGCGCGCTGGGCCGTCCTCGCGTGGCGCGCGTCGTACTTGACCTTGAGGGTCACGGTGGAGCCCCGCAGCCCCTTCGCCCTGAGCCGGCGCCCCACGACGGAGGCCACGTGGCGCACCGCCGCCCGCACCTCCCCCGGGTCGGTGAGGTCCTGCCCGAAGGTCCGCTCGTTGGAGACCGACTTCACCTCCTCGGGCGCCGCGGCCTCGGCCACCTCGCCGCGCTCGAGGCCCGCCGCGCGGAGCGCCAGGCGCGGGCCCGTGACCCCGAGGGCGGCCCGGAGCGAGCGCGGGTCCTGGCGCGAGAGCTCGCCCAGGGTGCGCACGCCCATCTCGCGCAGGCGCGCCTCCGTGGCGGGGCCGACGCCGCTCAGCGCGCCCACGGGGAGCGGCGCGAGGAAGGCGCGCTCGGTCCCCGGAAAGACCACGGTGAGCCCCCGGGGCTTCTCGCGCTCCGAGGCGATCTTGGCCACGGTCTTGTTGACCCCCAGCCCGATCGAGCAGGTCACCCCGAGCTCGGCCACCCGCCCCTGCACCCGCCGGCAGATCGCGACGGGGCTCTCGCGCGAGAAGCGCCCCGGCGTGACGTCGAAGAAGGCCTCGTCGATGGAGACCTGCTCCACGAGCGGGGTCTCGTCGAGCAGGATGCCCATGACGGCCGCGCTCATCTCGCGGTAGCGGGCAAAGTTGCCGCGGGTCCAGATGGCGTCGGGGCACAGGCGCGCGGCCGTGGCCGCGGGCATGGCGGAGTGGACGCCGAAGCGCCGCGCCTCGTAGGAGGCCGTCGAGACCACGCCGCGCCGGTCGGGGCTGCCGCCCACGATGACGGGCAGGCCGCGCCACTCGGGGTGGTCGAGCTGCTCGACGGAGGCGAAGAAGGCGTCGAGGTCGAGCAGGCCCACGGCAGGGCCCCGCCACTCGAACGGGGGCTCGGCCGCGGGCCCGTCTGTGCGTCTCGTCCCTTCCATGAGGGGATTATAGCGTGCGGGCTAGAGCAGGACGGAGAAGGTCGTGCCGCTCTCGGCGTCCGACTCGGCCCAGATCCGCCCGCCGTGCGCCTCGACGATGCTCTTGGCGATGGCGAGCCCGAGCCCAAACCCGCCCTGGGCCTGGCGCTCGCGGGCGCGGTCGGTGCGGTAGAAGCGGTCGAAGAGCCGCCCCAGGTCCTCGGGCGCGATCGGCTCGCCCTGGTTGCTCACCCGAAGAAGGGAGCGGCGGCCCTCGGGGGCCAGGCCCACGCGCACGGCGGTGTCGCGGCGCGCGTACTTGGTGGCGTTGTCGAGGAGGGTCCGCACCACGCGGCCGAGCTGGTCGGGGTCGCCCGTCACGTGGACGCCCGGCGCGAGCTCGCACTCGATCCGGCAGCCGCGCTCAAAGGCGACGGCGTCGAACTCGAGGGCGCAGCCGGAGACGAGCGCCGTGAGGTCCACGTCCTCGGAGCGGGGCAGCCCCTGGCCGCCCTCGGCGCGCTGCTCGTCGGCGCGGGCGAGGGTGAGGAGGTCCTCCACGAGCCCCTTCATGTGGCCCGCCTCCTCGGAGGTGCTCTCGACCCAGCGGCGGGCGTCGTCGGCGAGCCCCTCGTCGGCGGAGAGGATCTGCGTGTTGGCAATGATGACGGCGAGCGGGGTCTTGAGCTCGTGGGAGGCGTCGGAGATGAAGCGACGCTGCCGCTCCCAGGCCTCCTCGACCGGCCGCAGGACCCAGCGCGAGAGCTGGCTCACCGCCACGAAGAGCGCGCCCATCGCCACGGCAAAGACGACGAGGTCCGTCATGGCCTGGGAGCGCAGGGCGGCGTCGCGCGAGTAGGTGTCCACGAGCGCGATCCGCCAGCCCTCCGTGGTGCCGGCGCGCATCCAGGCGATGGGGTAGTCGGCGCTCTTGCCCTGCGTGGCCGAGGTCGAGAGGGCCTCGCCGATGACGTCGTAGAGCGTCCGCTCGGGGATGGAGACGGGCGAGGAGCTCCGGTCGAGGACCGAGCCGTCAAAGGTGACGTCCACCGTGACCGCGAGCATGATGTCGGCGCTCTGCTGGCCCGTCTCGTCGCCGATCTGGGCCACGGCCCAGCCCTCGCCGGCGAGCGCCCGCCTGAGAAGCGCGTTCGTCACCGCGTCCTGCGTGGTCATCGACGAGACGAGCGTCGAGCCGAGGGCGGCGATGAGGACGAGGCCCACGAGGGCCATCGTTATGGCGACGAACTCCCTGCGAAGGCGCGCGAGCATCCGGCACCCGCCGCGCTACGAGCCGAAGACCTCGAGCCGGTAGCCGAGCATCCGAAGGGTGGTGATCTGGACGGTGGAGCCCACGTGGGCGAGCTTCTTGCGCAGGAACGAGACGTAGGCCTCCACGGAGTTCTCCGAGGCCTCGTCGTCGCCCCACACGCGGCGCAGGAGGTCCTGCTTGGAGACGACGCGGGCGCTCGAGGACATGAGGGTGCGCATGACCTCGAACTCCTTGCCGGACAGGTGCACGCTCGCGTCCCCGCAGGAGAGGTCGTGCGTGGTGAGGTCCAGGACGAGGTCGGCAAACTCCACCTGGTCGAGCATGACGTCGCCGCGGCGGCGGGTGAGCGCGCGCAGGCGGGCGAGGAGCTCGGGCGCCTCGAAGGGCTTGGTCATGTAGTCGTCCGCGCCCGCGTCGAGGCCCTCGACCTTGTCCTCGGTGGTGGTGCGGGCCGTGAGCATGAGGACCGGGGTCGAGACGCCCTGGCGGCGCATCTCGTGCACCACCTCGCAGCCGTCCATGCCGGGCAGCATCACGTCGAGCACGACGGCGTCGTAGCCGCCGGCAAGGGCCAGGGACAGCCCGGCCTTGCCGTCGTAGGCCGTCTCCGCGTGGTAGGAGGCATCGGTGAGGATGCGCGCGATGGCGTCGGCGAGGTTTCGCTCGTCCTCGACAACCAGAACGTTCATGGGGTCTCCTCTCGCTCGCGCACTGCGCGTCATTTACCGCTGCTATCCTACCCATCGGCGCTGAAATTCTTCTGAATCCTCCCCGCTCACGTGGGCTCCTTTGTCCCGTTCACAAAAACTGCACCTTGCGACGTAAGGGAAGAACGGTAGAATAACAAGTCGTTTTGTGGCTATGCGGTGCGGCCAATCCATCTGCTACGCGCACCGCCCGTTTGGAGGAGTTTCCATTGGCAGTCAAGATTCGCCTGGCCCGTCACGGTGCCAAGAAGCGCCCGTACTACCGCGTCGTCGTCGCCGACGGCCGCATGCCGCGTGACGGACGCTACATCGAGGAGGTCGGCCGCTACAACCCGCTGACCACCCCCAAGGTGATCGACATCAACATCGAGAAGGTCGACGAGTGGATCGGCAAGGGCGCCCAGCCCACCAACGCGGTCTCCCACCTCATCGAGATCGCCCGCAACGGCCAGCCCGCCGTCGAGAAGAAGGCCAAGCTCTCCAAGAAGGCCGCTGCCAAGGCCGCCGCTGCCGCCGAGGCTGCCGCTGAGGCCGAGGCCGACGCCGAGTAGGCCTCCCATGGAGGCCACTGGCAGCGTCGTCGAGACCGAGGGGCAGGAGCTGCCCTCCGACAGGGTCGCGGACCTCGTGGAGTACATCGTCTGCGGGCTCGTCGACGACGAGGGTGCGGTCTCGCTCGACGTGACGGACGGCGAGGAGGGGGCCCTCATCGAGGTCACCTGCTCCGAGCAGGACGCCGGTCGCGTCATCGGTCGCAAGGGCCGCACGATCAAGGCCATCCGCACGCTCGCCCGCGCGCTCGGACAGCGCGTCGGGACGGCCGTCGAGGTCGAGGTCGTGGGTTAGACCGCATGCGAGAGCGCTACAGAACCATAGCCCGCGTGGCGAAGGCCCACGGGAGAAGAGGGGAGGTCGTGACGGAGCCCGTTCACGGCCTTCCCTCGCTTGTGACAAAAGGCCTGCGCGTGGCGGTGCTGCCGCCCGAGCTCACGGGGGACCGCTGGCACGAGGTGCGCGCCTGCTCCTCGGACGACCGCTCGGGGCAGCTCGTCTCGCTCTCGGGCGTCGACGACCTCGCCTCCGCGGAGCGGCTCGTGGGGCGCGTCCTTCTCGCGCGCGAGAAGGACCTTCCCGCCGACCTCGCCCTCCACGACGCGGAGCGGCTCGTGGGACGTCTTGTGAGGAACGTCGCGGACGGGCTCGAGGGCCCGATCGTCGAGGTCATGCGCGGCCCCGCCAACGACGTCTGGGCCGTGGAGGTACGGGGGCGCGAGGTGCTGCTGCCCGTCGTTGACGACGTGGTGCGGGAGGTGCCCGAGACGGGCCCCGTCCCGGTGCGCGTGCCGCGGGGCCTTGGCTGGCCGGGCGAGGAGGGGAGTGACGCATGATCTTCGAGACGCTCTCGGTCTTCCCGGAGGTGTTCGGGCCCTACCTCGACGCCTCGATCATGGGCCGCGCGCGGCGCGCGGGGGTCTTCGAGTTTCACGCCCACGACCTCCGCGACTGGACGCACGACCGCCATCGCACCGTCGACGACGCCCCCTTCGGGGGCGGCCAGGGGATGCTCATGAAGCCCGCGCCGATCTTCGAGGCCGTCGACGACCTCTCCCGGCGCGGGCCTGCGCCCCACGTGGTGTTCTTCTCGCCCTGCGGCCGGCGCTTCGACCAGGGCGTCGCCATGGAGCTCTCGCGCCGCGAGCGCGTCCTTCTGGTGTGCGGCCGCTACGAGGGGATGGACGAGCGGGCCTACGCCCTCGCCGACGACGTCGTCTCCCTTGGGGACTTCGTGCTGACCGGCGGCGAGCTCGCCGCGCTCGCGGTCATCGACGCCACCGTGCGGCTCCTGCCCGGCGCGCTCGGCGACGAGATGAGCGCCGTCGACGAGTCCTTCTCGTTCGACGGGCTCCTCGAGTACGCGCAGTACACCCGCCCGGCGAGCTATCGCGGCATGGACGTCCCCGAGGTGCTCCTCTCGGGCGACCACGCCCGCGTGGACGCCTGGCGGCGCCAGAGCGCCATCGAGCGCACCGCGCTCTGGCGGCCCGACCTCATCGAGAGCGCCCGCCTCACCCCGGAGGAGCGCACGCGCGCCCTCGAGGTCATGGCGCGCGGGAAGGGAGGCAGCGATGCCTGAGAGGGACGAGCTCACGCCCGGCCCCCCGCCCGAGGGCTCGGGCGGGCGCACGGTCGCCTCGCGCTACGGCTGGGTCGTCGGAGCGCTCGCGGCCGCCGCGGCGCTCGCCTGGGGCATCAGGACCTTCGTCGCGATGCCCTACTACGTCCCCACGGGGTCCATGCTCGACACGATTCACGAGGGCGACCTGCTCATAGGGGAGAAGGCCTCGCTCGCATGGAGGCCGCCCGAGCAGGGCGACGTCGTGACCTTTGTGAGCCCGCTTGACGGCGAGACCCTCATCAAGCGCGTCATCGCGGTGGGCGGCCAGACCGTCGACCTCAGGGACGGCGCCGTCTTCGTGGACGGCGAGGCCCTCGACGAGCCCTACACCCTCGGCAGGCCCTCCTACTCGCTCTCGGACCTCGCGGGCTCGGCCGGCATCGCCTACCCCTACACCGTGCCCGAGGGGTGCGTCTGGGTCATGGGCGACAACCGGACCAACTCCCGCGACTCGCGCTACTTCGGCCCCGTGAGCGTGGATGACGTAACATCGAGGGCGGCGTTCATCTACTGGCCGCCCCAGAACATCGGGCTCCTGTAGCCCCGCGACGCAAGGAGAAGAACGGTTATGAGCGAAAACGCGCTGACGTTCCAGGACATGATCCTCGCCCTCGAGCGCTACTGGGCCGGGGCGGGCTGCACCATCATGCAGCCCTACGACTCCGAGGTGGGCGCGGGCACCTTCCACACCGCCACCACCCTGCGCTCCCTCGGCCCCAAGCCGTGGCGCACCTGCTACCCGCAGCCGTGCCGCCGCCCGGCAGACGGCCGCTACGGCGAGAACCCCAACCGCATGCAGCACTACTACCAGTTCCAGGTCCTGCTCAAGCCCTCGCCGGTGGACTCCCAGGACCTCTACCTCGGCTCGCTCAAGGCGATCGGCATCGACCCCGCCGAGCACGACGTGCGCTTCGTCGAGGACGACTGGGAGAGCCCCACGCTCGGCGCCTGGGGCCTTGGCTGGGAGGTGTGGCTGAACGGCATGGAGGTCACGCAGTACACCTACTTCCAGCAGGTGGGCGGCATCGAGGTCGACCCGGTGCCGGTGGAGATCACCTACGGCCTCGAGCGCATCGCCATGTACATCCAGGGCGTCGACTCGGTCTACGACCTCGTGTGGAGCTACCTGCCCGACGGCACGCCCATGACCTACGGCGACGTCTTCCTCGAGAACGAGCGCGAGTTCTCCGCCTACAACTTCGAGGTCGCCAACGTCGAGATGATGCGCCAGAAGTTCGACGACTACGAGCGCGAGTGCCACGCGTGCCTCGAGGCGCGCCTGCCGCTTCCCGCCTACGACTGCGTCATGAAGTGCAGCCACGCCTTTAACCTGCTCGACGCGCGCGGGGCCCTCTCCGCCGTCGAGCGCGCCAACTACATCCTGCGCGTCCGCGCCGTCGCCAAGGCCTGCTGCGAGGCCTACCTCGCCGAGGTCGCCGGCCAGGCGGACGAGAAGAACACGAAGGGGGAGGTGGCCTAGATGGCCGAGACCCGAGACTTCCTGCTGGAGATCGGCTGCGAGGAGATGCCCTCGGCGCCGCTCATCAACGCCGTCAAGCAGCTCGGACCGCTCGTCGAGCGCGGCCTTGACGAGGCGGGGCTCGCGCACGGCGCGGTCCGCGTCCTGTCCACCCCGCGCCGCCTCGCCGCGATCGTCGAGGGCGTCGCGTGCCAGACTGAGGCCGTGCGCGAGGTCAGGCGCGGCCCGGCGGCGAGCATCGCCTTCGACGAGGCCGGCGCCCCCACGCGCGCGGCGGAGGGCTTCGCCCGCAAGTGCGGGGTCGACGCCTCCGCGCTCGTCCGTCGCGTTGACGCCGACGGCCGCGAGTACGTCTTCGCCGAGCGCAGCGAGGACTCCAGGCCCGCCCTCCCCATCCTCTCCGAGCTCTCGGAGCGCGTCATCGGCTCGCTCGAGTGGCCCAACTACCGCAGCCAGCGCTGGGGCTCCGAGCACCAGACCTTCGTCCGCCCGATCCGCTGGATCTGCGCGCTCCTGGGCAGCGAGGTCGTCCCGGTGCGCTACGCCGACGTCACGAGCTCCAACGTGACCCGCGGCCACCGCGTCCTGGGCCCCGGCGAGCACGTCGTCGCCGAGCCCGCCGCCTACGAGGGCGTCCTCGAGGCCGCGGGCGTCCTCTCCGAGGAGCGCAGGCGCGAGCGCATCGCCGCCGGCATCGCCGAGGTCGAGGCCGAGCGCGGGGGAGCCCGCGTCGACACGCCGCGGCGCGTCCTCGACGAGGTCGTGAACCTCTGCGAGTGGCCGACCGTCGTCGTGGGCACCTTCGACGAGGAGTTCCTCGAGGTGCCGCATGAGATCATCTGCGAGTCGATGCTCTCCAACCAGCGCTACTTCCCGATCTACGACGCCAAGGGCGACCTCACCCGCGAGTTCGTCGTGGTCATGAACACCCGCCCCGAGAACGCCGCGCGCGTGGTCGACGGCAACGAGCGCGTGGTCCGCGCCCGCCTCGACGACGCCAAGTTCTTCTACGAGGAGGACCTCAGGCGTCCCCTCGAGGACTACCTGCCGCGCCTGGCCGAGGTCACCTTCCAGGAGCGCCTGGGCACCGTGCTCGACAAGGCGCGCCGCATGGAGCGCCTCGCCCCGGTCGTGGCCACGGCCTCCCTCGGCCTCGACGACGGGCGCGCCCGCCTCGCCGGGCGGGCGGCCCTGCTCGCCAAGGCCGACCTCGTGACCCAGGCCGTCGTCGAGTTCACGAGCCAGCAGGGCGTCATGGGCGGCTACTACGCGCTCGCCTCGGGCGAGGACGCCGAGGTCGCCGAGGCCATCCGCGACCACTACCACCCGCGCTTCGCCGGCGACGAGCCGCCCGCGGGCCCGGTCGGCGTCGCCGTGGCGGTGGCCGACAAGCTCGACACCATCTGCGGCATGTTCGCCATCGGGCAGCCGCCCACCGGCTCCTCCGACCCCTTCGCCGTCCGCCGCAGCGCGATCGGCGTCATCGCGATGCTGCGTGGCGCCGCCTACGACGCCCTCGGCGAGCTCGTCGCCACCTCGCTCGACGCCCTTGCCGAGCAGGGCATCGAGTTCGACCGAGCCGAGACCGAGGCCGCGGTCCGCACCTTCTTCCAGGGCCGCCTCGCCTCCATCGCGCGCGAGGAGGGCGTCTCCCCGGACACGATCGAGGCCGTCTCGGCCGTGGGCGTCGTCGACCCGCGCGCCTTCTTCGCCCGCGCCCACGCCCTCGAGGACGCGCGCCGCGCCGAGGCCTCCGTCTTCGACGACCTCGCGCAGGCCTACGCCCGCGCCGCGCACCTGAGCGACCCCTCGCTCGGGACCGCGGTGGACGAGACGCTCCTCGGCGACGCCGAGCGGGCCCTTCTCGCCGCCTGCGACGAGGGCGCCGCGCGCGTCGCGGGCGCGCTCGCGGCCGACGACTTCGCGGGGGCGCTCGGCGCTCTCGCCGACCTCAAGGCCCCCATCGACCGATTCTTCGACGACGTCCTTGTCATGGACGAGGATACTGCGGTAAGGGAGAACCGCCTGAGGCTCCTCAACCGCTTCGTTGAAGTCTTCGTGGGGGTTGCCGACATCAGCGCGCTCACCCGAAAGAAGTAGGCTAGGCTGGGGCCGGGCACGACCCGGCTCCGCTCACAAGGGTACAGGAGGACAGACATGGCCAAGCTCGACCTGGACGACGACCTCTTCGGTCAGGTTGTCCCGCTCATCTACGTTCTTTCCGACGCGCGCGGCGAGACGGCCAACACCGTCGTCATGGCCGCGGCGGCGCAGTTCGGCGACGGCTCCGTCGAGATCGAGCGCCTCTCCAACGTCAAGGACGTCGAGACCGTGCGCTCCTACTTTGACGAGCACTTCGACGCCGACCGCCCCTGCGCCGTGTTCCACACCTTCGCCAACGCGACCCTGCGCCGCGAGATTCGCCGCGAGCTCGACCGCCGGGGCATCCCCTCGATCGACCTGCTCGGTCCGGCGGTCACCGTCATCTCCACGCTCACGGGCGAGGAGCCCACGCGCGAGATCGGCGCCGTCTACAACAACGATGAGAGCGCGCCCAAGTAAGGGCAAATCGCATCCCATGTTACTACCAGTGGGGTCGGGCCGTAGGGCTCGACCCCACATTCTGTGCCATGTCACCGCTCACCTACCCACACCAGCCGGACGCCCGAAACACCCTTGCCGCGCAGCGGGGCGTTGCTACCATGACTGAGTGCCGCGCGGAGCGCGCCTTCGCGCACGGCCCCGTAGTAGGTGCGCGACCCCACGGGGGAGCGCGAGGACTCAAGAAGCAAGGGGACAGTATGGCTGAAAAGCACGTGTACCGCTTCGGCGCCGGCATCGACGGCGTCGACGTCACGGAGACCGCCGGCGATTCCGTCGACGTTTCCAAGTGGATCGTCGGCGGCAAGGGCGCCAACCTCGCCGAGATGGCTAAGATGGGCCTTCCGGTTCCTCCCGGATTCTCCGTCACCTGCCAGACCTGCGTCGCGTACTCTACCGCCGGCAACGTCTGGCCCGAGGGTGTGCTGGACGAGATTGACGCCGCCCGCGAGGACCTCGAGGGCCGCATGGGCAAGAAGCTCGGCGATCCCAACGACCCGCTGCTCGTCTCCGTGCGCTCCGGCGCGCCGTTCTCCATGCCGGGCATGATGGACACGGTCCTGAACCTCGGCCTCAACGACGTCTCCGTCCACGGCATCATCGAGCAGACCGGCAACCCGCGCTTCGGCTGGGACTCCTACCGCCGCTTCGTCCAGATGTTCTCGAGCGTCGTCATGGGCGTCGAGGGCCAGCTCTTCGAGGACGCCATCACCGCCAAGAAGGAGGAGAAGGGCGTCAAGCTCGACACCGAGCTCACCGCCGAGGACCTCGAGGACCTCACCAACACCTTCAAGAACATCTTCGCCGTGAACGTCGACTCCCAGGCGCACCCCGAGGTCACCGTCGACGGCCGCGCCGCCTTCCCGCAGGACCCGAGGCTGCAGCTGCGCCTTGCCATCGAGGCGGTCTTCGGCAGCTGGATGAACGAGCGCGCCATCATCTACCGCAAGCAGAACAAGATCTCCGACGACCTCGGCACCGCCGTCAACGTCCAGGTCATGGTCTTCGGCAACAAGGGCGAGACCTCCGCGACCGGCGTCGCCTTCACGCGCAACCCCGCCGACGGCACCAAGGAGTTCTACGGTGACTTCCTGGTCAACGCCCAGGGCGAGGACGTCGTGGCCGGCATCCGCAACACCGAGCCGATCTCCGACCTCAAGAAGGTCCCGGGCCTCGAGGAGGCCGGCAAGCAGCTCGAGGAGATCTTCCTGCTCCTCGAGGAGCACTACCGCGACATGATGGACATCGAGTTCACCATCGAGCAGGGCAAGCTCTGGATGCTCCAGACCCGCGTGGGCAAGCGCACCGCCATGGCCGCGCTCGCCATCGCCATGCAGTTCGAGCACGAGGGCCGCATCTCCAAGGAGGAGGCGGTCATGCGCGTGGCGCCCGAGCAGCTCGACCAGCTCCTGCACCCGCAGTTCGACCCCAAGGCCGACTTCAAGGTCCTCACCAAGGGCATGAACGCCTCGCCGGGCGCCGCCGTGGGCAAGGTCGTCTTCTCCGCCGACGACGCCGTCCACTGCGCCAACAAGGACCAGCCCTGCATCCTCGTCCGCTGGGAGACCACCCCGGACGACCTCAAGGGCATGGTCGCGGCCGAGGGCATCCTCACGAGCCACGGCGGCAAGACGAGCCACGCGGCCGTCATCGCCCGCGGCATGGGCGCGCCGTGCGTCTGCGGCGCCGAGGCCCTGAAGATCGACGCCAAGAACAAGGAGGTCGTGGTCTCCGGCACCGACGTGGTGCTCCACGAGGGCGACGTCATCTCCATCAACGGCACCACCGGCGACGTCATCCTGGGCGCCGTGCCCCTCGTTCGCCCCGAGCTCACCGGCGACCTCGAGACCATCCTCGAGTGGGCCGACGCCGTGCGCGCCGACGCCTCCCGCGGCCGCATCATCGGCGTGCGCGCCAACGCCGACAACCCCGAGGACGCCAAGCTCTCCCGCGACTTCGGCGCCGAGGGCATCGGCCTCGACCGCACCGAGCACATGTTCCTCGGTGACCGCAAGGAGATCATCCAGTCCTTCATCCTGGCCGACGAGCCCGGCGCCAAGCAGCAGGCCCTCGGCAAGCTCCTCAAGGTCCAGACCGAGGACTTCCTCGGCATGTTCGAGGCCATGGACGGCAACGCCGTCATCGTCCGCCTGCTCGACCCGCCCCTGCACGAGTTCCTCGACGACCCGCGCTCCTACGCCGTCGAGCTCGCGCACGCCGAGGACCGCGGTGAGTCCGACGTCCAGCTCAAGGCCCGTCGCGACCTGCTTGCCCGCCTCGACTCCTTCCAGGAGGCCAACCCCATGCTCGGCCTGCGCGGCTGCCGCCTCGGCATCGTGTACCCCGAGCTGACCGAGATGCAGGTCCGCGCCATCGCCAACGCCACCGCCACGCTCAAGAAGCGCGGTCTCGACCCCAAGCCCGAGATCATGGTTCCCCTGGTCTCCACGGTCGAGGAGCTCAAGGTGGTCCGCGAGCAGATCGAGTCCGTCGTGGCCTCCGTCGCCGAGAAGACCGGCGTGGAGCTCTCCATCCCGGTGGGCTGCATGATCGAGATCCCGCGTGCCGCGGTGACCGCCGACGAGATCGGCAAGTACGCCGACTTCTTCTCCTTCGGCACCAACGACCTCACGCAGATGGGCTTCGGCTTCTCCCGTGACGACGTCGAGAGCGCCTTCATCCCGCTGTACCTCAGCAAGAAGATCCTCAAGACCAACCCGTTCGAGACGCTCGACGCCGGCGTCGCCAAGCTCGTGAAGCTCGGCGTCGAGGGCGGCCACCAGGCCAACGACAAGATCATCTGCGGCGTCTGCGGCGAGACCGGCGGTGACCCGGACTCCATCCAGATGTACTATGACCTCGGCCTCGACTACGTCTCCTGCTCGCCGTACCGCGTGCCCATCGCGCGCCTCGCGGCGGCCCAGGCCAAGATCAAGTCCAACGGCGGCGCGCAGAAGCTCGCCTAGCCTCACGGACGACCCGTGTCGGGGAGGGAAGGGGAGCGATTCCCCTTCCCTCCCTTTCTCGTAGAGGGAGGGAAGCCATGAGAGTGACCCGGAGGGAGGACCTCGAGCGCGCCGAGCACGAGCGCCTCTCGCCCGACGCGACCTTCGCCGACGCCTCTCGCGGTCGGCGCGCGCCCGAGCCCGCCGACCCGCTGCGCACGTGCTTCCAGTGCGACCGCGACCGCATCCTCCACTCGAAGAGCTTTCGCAGGCTCGCCCACAAGACCCAGGTCTTTCTCGCCCCAGAGGGGGACCACTACCGGACGCGGCTCATCCACACGCTCGAGGTCGCCCAGGTGGCGCGCTCCATCGCCCGCCCCCTCGGCCTCAACGAGGACCTCACCGAGGCCATCGCCCTCGGACACGACCTTGGCCACACCCCCTTTGGGCACGTGGGCGAGCGGGCGCTCTCATACGCCATCGCCCGCCACCGCGGGCTCGACCCGGACGCACCGTCCTCGCTTCGGCTCTTCTCGCACAGCGAGCAGGGCGCGCGCATCGTCGAGCTCCTCGAGCGCGACGGGTGCGGCCTCAACCTCACCCGCGAGGTCGTCGACGGCATCCGAAGCCACTCCGGCGGGGCCCGTGCCCTCACGCCCGAGGGGCGGATCGTGGCGCTCTCCGACCGGATCGCCTACGTCTGCCACGACATCGACGACGCGGAGCGGGCGGGGCTCCTGCGCGAGTCCGACCTGCCCCAGGCGCCCTGCGACATCCTGGGCCGCAGCTCCTCGGAGCGCATCGAGCGGATGGTGCGCGACGTGGTCACCATGAGCTCGGCCGCGGGCGATGTCAAGATGTCGGCGCCGCTCTGGGGCGCCATGATGTCGCTCAGGTCCTTCCTCTTCAGGAACCTCTACTCGCACGGCGACGCCAAGTCCGAGGAGCCGAAGGCCTACGAGCTGCTCGTGGCGCTCTTCGAGCACTTCGTGACGCACCTCGACGAGGTCCCGTCCGAGTACCGCATCCACGACGGCGACGCCCCCGACGTGCAGGTCGCCGACTTCGTGGCCGGCATGACCGACCGCTACGCCGTCCGCGTCTTCGAGGACCTCATGATTCCCCGCTCCTGGCGCTAGCTCGCGGGCGACCCTCTGCTACCATTCCCCTGAAGGCATCGGACGAAGGGGGAGACGTTGGCTGGACGCGGCAAGGGAGGCTGCCTCACGGCGGTCGCGCTCGTGCTCTCGCTCATGGTGGTGGCCGTCGGCGCGGGGCTCGTGCTGCTCGTCGCGACCAACGGCGCGGGGCCGCAGGCGATCGTGGAGGCCACAGACGAGCTTGAGCCCCGGCCCTTCGACGAGTACACGTGGGAGGAGCTCTCCCGCGTCTCCGCCCTCATCGCCGAGGCGCCCACCGACGAGGAGGGGCGCTCCGTGGCGGCAGACTGGAACGTGGGCGTGGGCGACGCCCGGCTCCTCGCGCTCGACGACGGCACCACGGTGGAGGCCCGCGTCGTCGGCATCCGCCACGACCAGCGCGCCGACGGCTCCGGCCCGGCCGGCATCACGCTCATGCTCTCGCCGATCTCCCTCGAGCCCATCAACTCCGGCGACGAGGACACCGGCGGCTGGGAGACCTCGGAGCTGCGGGCCTGGCTCGCGGGGGAGGGCGCCGAGCTTCTGCCCGACGAGCTCGCCGCCGTCGCCGTGCCCGTGACCAAGCTCACCGTGAACGCCGTGAGCGTCTACGGCGAGCTGGCCGAGGACGCGGCCCCCACGGCAACGACCGACACCCTCTGGCCCTTCTCCGTCGCCGAGGTCTGCGGCCCCATCTCCTGGAACGCCGACGAGTACGGCGCCTACACCGAGTACGTTGACGTCACGCGCTACGACGCGCTGCTCTCCGCGGAGGGCTCGCAGTACGCCTACTTCGCCGAGTCCGGCGTCACGAGCGACTCCGACCCCTCCCACGTGCTCGGGCTCTCCCTGCGCGGCGCCTCCTGCGCCTGGTGGTACCGCACCGCCGTGCCCTACACCTACCGCGACTCCGCGACCCGCTACTTCTACCAGGTCATGTCCTCGGGCTTCCCGTCGTCTCTCAGCGAGGCGAGCGTTCCGGCGGGCGTCGTCGTGGGCGTCTGTATCTGAGTTGTGTGCATCTTGTCCAAACGGGCTCGCTGTCATATAATCAACCGCTGTGTGTAAGCCTATGTGCCGTTCGCGTGCGTCGGCACCTCTAGAGAGACAAGGAAAGAACATGGACTACATCCGCGCTATCGAGCGCCAGCAGATTCGCGAGGACATCCCCGCCGTCCGCGTTGGCGACCACGTCAAGGTGCACTACCGCATCACCGAGGGCGACCGCACCCGCGAGCAGGTCTTCGAGGGCGACGTCATCCGCATGAGCGGCGAGGGCGCCCGCGAGACCTTCACCGTCCGCAAGATCAGCTTCTCCGTGGGCGTCGAGCGCACCTTCCCGCTCCACAGCCCCAAGATCGCCAAGCTTGAGGTCGTCCGTCACGGTGACGTCCGTCGCGCCAAGCTCTACTACCTCCGCGACCGCGTCGGCAAGGCCGCCCGCATTCGCGAGAAGCGCGACTAGCCCCACGCACAGACGTGCCTTCGGCCGCCCCCTCGGGGGCGGCCTTCTTGTATGGAGGTGAGCCATGGACACGACGCCCCGTCCCGTGACGGCCCGCGAGGTCGTCGCCACCATAGCCGACGCACCGCTCGAGGAGGCGCGCACGCTCGTGGAGCGCTACGCCGACGACCCCCGCAAGCAGGTCCGCCACGCCGTCGAGGTCGCGCAGAGGCGCATCGCGCGCGAGGAGGCCGAGCGCGAGCGCGTGCTTGCCATGTACTCCCTCATGCGCTCCGAGGGCGGGGAGGGGCTCGTCCTCGGCGTCGACGAGGTGGGCCGCGGCGCGCTCGCGGGCCCTCTCACCGTCGCCGCCGTCGCCCTGCCCGACGAGCCCGTCATCTGGGGCCTCAACGACTCGAAGCGGCTTGCCCCCGCACGGCGCGAGGCGCTCGCCGCGCGCGTCGCGGAGGTCGCCCTTGCCGTGGGGATCGCTCACGTGGAGCCCGAGGCCATCGATGCCGTGGGGATGGCCTGCGCCCTCAGGCGCGCCATGGCGCGCGCGATCGCGGACGCGGGGGTGGAGCCCGCGACGGTCCTCATTGACGGCAACCCCGTCCACGTGCACGAGCGCGAGCGGTGCCTCGTCAAGGGGGACGCCCGCGTGGCCTGCATCGCGGCGGCCTCCATCGTGGCCAAGGTCGCCCGTGACGCCCTCATGGTCTCCTACGACGACGAGTGGCCGGGCTACCACCTCGCCGAGTCGAAGGGCTACGGCTCGGCGGAGCACATCGCAGCCATCCGCGAGCGCGGCCTCACCCCGATCCACCGCCGCTCCTTTTGTGGAAACTTTCTCGAGACGCCCGCCCTCTTCTGATCGGCCCCTTCTGACCGCGCGCCGCTCCCGTCACGTCCGCGCGGCCCCTCCCTGCGCCGTCGCCCGGCGCCCGATCTGACCCGGAACCCGCGCGCACGTCCCGCGCGCGTGCGGCGGAACCCTCGCGTCAGCGCCTCGTGGCACGCTGCCACCCACCACAGGCGAGAGCGAGGAGGCTGCGATGCTGGACACGAACGAGCACGAGCGCGCATGCGAGGGCGAGGCGACCGAGAGGCCACGGGAGGCGACGCCTGTCAGCGAGCTCACGCCGCGCGAGCTTGGGATGCGGGGCGAGGACATCGCCGCCGCCTACCTCGAGCGCCACGGCTGGGCCGTGCTCGAGCGCAACTGGCGCTGCGACTTCGGCGAGGTCGACATCGTCGCGCGCGAGGACGGCAGGGGGAGCGACGTGGTCCTTCTCGAGGTCAAGACGCGCCTTGCGCTTGGCGAGCGGGCCGACGTCATGCCTGAGCTGGCCGTCGACCGGGCCAAGCGCGACCGCTACCGGATGCTCGCGCTCTGCTACGTGGTCGCGCACCCCGAGGTCGAGACCGTGCGCTTTGACGTCATCGCGATCAACGTGGTCAGGGAGGGCGGCGCGCGGCTCCGCCACCTCTCGGGCGCGTTCAGCCTGGACAGCTGATGGAGGCCGGAGGCGCCGTCGTGACGACGGCCACGCTCTTCGGGACGGACGCGCGCGTCGTCGACGTCGAGGTGAGCGCGCTTGGCGGCCTGCCGGGCATCGACATCGTGGGCATGCCCGACACCGCCGTCCTCGAGGCGCGCTCGCGCGTGCGCTGCGCCCTCAGGGGGTGTGGGTTCACCCTGCCGCGCCTGCACGTGACCGTGAGCCTCGCCCCGGGCGAGCTCAGGAAGTCCGGCACGGGCTTTGACCTTCCCATCGCCGTGGCCATTCTCGCGGCCACCCACCAGCTCCCTCCCCGGGTCGCCGACGGCTGCCTGCTCGTGGGGGAGCTCGCGCTCGACGGCTCGGTCTGCCCGGTCCGCGGAGCGGCCGCCTACGCCGCGCTCGCCGCGGAGCGCGGGCTCACCCTCGTGGCGCCCGCGCAGCAGCCGCTGCCGGGCGCCTGGGGCGCGGGCGCGCGGGGCATCAGCCACCTCGCGCAGATGCGGGGCGGGGTCGACGCGCTGCCCGCGCTCGAGGCGGAGGCCGCCGTCCCCGCCGCATGCGCGCCCGCCCTCGACTTCGCCGACGTCGTCGACCAGGAGCTCGCCAAGCGGGCCATGGTCATCGCCGCGGCGGGCTCCCACGGCGTGCTCATGATCGGCCCGCCCGGCGCCGGCAAGACCATGCTCGCGCGGTGCCTGCCGACCATCCTTCCGCCGCTCGACGAGCGCGAGGCCGCCGAGGCCATGCTCGTCCACTCCGTCGCCGGCCAGCCGATCGAGGCGCTCGCCCGTGGGGAGCGGCCCTTCCGCGCTCCCCACCACTCGATCTCGCTCGGCGGCCTTGTCGGGGGAGGCAGGCCCGTCCTGCCCGGGGAGGTGTCGCTCGCGCACAGGGGGGTGCTCTTCCTCGACGAGCTCCCCGAGTTCTCCCGCGTGGCGCTCCAGGCGCTGAGGCAGCCCCTCGAGGAGCACGAGGTGCGCATCGGGCGGGTCGACGGGACCTACGTCTTCCCCTGCGACTTCCAGCTCGTCGCGGCCGCCAACCCCTGCCCCTGCGGCCACCTCGGGGACCCGGGCCACGAGTGCGTCTGCCCGCCCGGCCGCGTCCTCTCGTACCAGGCGAAAATCGGCGGGCCGCTCCTCGACCGGATCGACGTCGTCGTGGACGTGGCGCGGCCGTCCGGCTCCAAGGTCATCCGCTCTCAGGCCGGGACGGGCTCCTCGCAGATGCGCGACCAGGTCATGGCCGCCCGCGAGTTTGCCGCGTGGCGCGCGGGCCGCGAGGGGGAGGCGGCCGGGGGCGCCGTCGCCGCGGCCCACCTCGACCCCGCGGCGCTTGCGGCCTTCGAGGGGATGGCCGAGCGCCTCTCGCTCGGCGGGCGCTCCATCGTGCGTGTCGCCCGCGTCGCGCGCACGATCGCCGACCTCGGCGCGCGCGAGCTCGTCGGCGTCGACGACGTGGTCGAGGCGCTCGGCTTCCGCTCGAGGGATGCCTCGTGAGCGCGGCGGGCGAGGGGCGCTGGGAGCTCGGGCGCGACGACGCGCGCTACCCGGCCGCCCTTCTCGATCTGGAGCGCCCTCCCGAGGTCCTCTACGGCCGGGGCGACCCCGAGGCCCTCGCGGGACCGTGCGTCTCGGTGGTCGGAGCGCGGCGCGCGACCCCCTACGGGCTCGCCGTCGCGGAGATGGCGGCCCGCGTGGCCGCGGAGTGCGGCGTGACCGTGGTCTCGGGGGGCGCGATGGGCTGCGACCGCGCCGCGGGGCTCGCGGCGCTGCGCGCCCGGGGCAGGACCGTCGTGGTCTCGGGCTGCGGGGCCGACCTCACCTACCCGGCGGCCTCTGCCGACCTCTTCGACGCGGCGCTTGCGGCGGGCGGGGCCGTCGTCTCTCTGGAGCGCTGGGGCCAGGGGCCCCGACGCTGGGCGTTTCCCAAGAGGAACGCCGTCATCGCGGCCCTCTCCGAGGTGCTCGTCGTGACGGAGGCGGGGCTGCGCTCCGGCACGATGTCCACCGCCGAGGCCGCGGCGGCCCTGGGCCGGACGGTCTACGCCGTCCCGGGGTCGATCTTCTCCCCGGGCTCGGCGGGCACGAACCTCCTCATCGCCGAGGGGGCGCGCGTCATCCCCGACGAGCGGGCGCTCGAGGTCTCGCTCGCCCTCGACTACGGCGTCGCGCGCTTTGCCACGGGCGGGCGCGAGGGAGGGGAGGGACCGGTGGCGGCGGCCCTCATCGCCTCGCCCGCCCGGCCCGACGAGCTCGCCGAGCGCCTCAACGAGAGCGTCCTCACCGTCCTCAGGACCCTCTCCGACTACGAGGCCAGAGGAATCGTGGAGCGGCTGCCGGACGGGAGATACTCGCCGACGCGGGCCCTCCTCTTGGGTCACAATGGTGGGCCGAGGACATGACGGCGCGCGTCGCCGGGAAGGAGCAGGCATGGAAGGGTTCGTGACGGTCGTCGGCGCGGGTCTCGCGGGCAGCGAGTGCGCGCTCCAGCTCGCCCGCAGGGGGGTGTGCGTGCGCCTCGTGGAGCAGCGCCCCGAGAGAAGGTCGCCCGCGCACCACACCGACGGCTTCGCCGAGCTCGTCTGCTCCAACTCGCTCAAGTCCACCCGGCCCGAGACCGCGGCGGGCCTGCTCAAGCACGAGCTCGACCGCATGGGCTGCGAGCTCTTGCCCATCGCCCGCGCGGCGGCGGTGCCGGCGGGCGGGGCCCTCGCCGTCGACCGCGAGGCGTTCTCCCGCGAGGTCACCCGCCGCGTCGAGGCGCACCCCCTCATCGAGGTGGTGCGCGCGGAGGCGACCTCGATCCCCGAGGGGCCGAGCGTGATCGCTGCCGGGCCGCTCTGCTCCGACGCGCTCTTCGCGGCGGTCGCGAAGGCGGTCGGGGGCGAGAGCATGAGCTTCTTCGACGCGGCGGCGCCCATCGTCGACGCCGAGTCCGTCGACCGCTCGGTCGCGTTCGCGCAGTCGCGCTACGAGGAGGGCCGGGGCGGCGACTACCTCAACTGCCCCCTCGACCGGGCGGAGTACGACGCCTTCATGGAGGCGCTCCTCGGCGCCGAGCGCGTCATCGCGCGCGACTTCGAGCAGGCCGACCTCTTCTGCGCCTGCCAGCCCGTTGAGGAGGTGGCCCGCACCGGCCACGACTCGCTGCGCTTCGGCGCGCTCAAGCCGGTCGGGCTCACCGACCCCAGGACGGGGCGGCGCCCGTGGGCGGCAGTGCAGCTGCGCGCGGAGACCGCCGACGCCGCGGCCTACAACCTCGTCGGCTTCCAGACCAACCTCACCTGGCCCGAGCAGCGCCGCGTGTTCCGGATGATCCCGGGCCTCGCCGAGGCCGAGTTCCTGCGCTACGGCGTCATGCACCGCAACTCCTTCGTGGACGCCCCCCGCGCGCTCGACGCGACCTTCAAGATCCCCGGCACCTCCGCGCGCCTCGCGGGGCAGATCACGGGCACGGAGGGCTACGTCGAGGCCGTCGCCTCGGGGCTGCTCGCCGCGCTCAACACCTACGCCGAGCTCATCGAGGCCCCGACCGTGGCCCTGCCCCGCACGGGCGCCCTGGGCTCGCTCGTCGCCTGGGCGACCGACCCCGCCACGACCGACTACCAGCCCATGCACGTCAACTACGGCATCGTGCCGCCGCTCGAGAACCCGCCCCGAAGGAAGGCCGAGAAGCGCGCCGCGCTCGCCGAGCGCGCCCGGCGCGACCTCGACGCCTACCTCGCCGGCAGGCCCGAGCTCTTCCCGGCCCCGCGCGCGTGAGCGGGCGGGCGGCGCCCGCGGGGCGCACAGACGACGCCGAGGGGCTCGCCGAGCTCGTCGACGCGTTCTGCCGCCACCTCGCGGAGGTGAGGAACTTCTCGCCCAACACGGTCCGCGCCTATCGCGCGGACCTGGGCTCGTTCGTGGACTGGTGCCGCAGGGAGGGCGTCCGCCCGCTCACGGTCACCCACCGCGAGCTCAGGCGCTACCTCGGCGAGCTCGCCCGCGCCGGCTACGCCGCGCGCACCGTGAACCGGCGGCTCTCGGCCCTGCGCGGCCTCTACCGCTGGATGCTCAGGGAGGGCGTCGTGACCTCTGAGGCGGCCTCGGCGCTCGCGAGCCCCAAGACGGCGCGCGACCTGCCGCGCACGATGTCCGACGCCGACGTGACGGCCCTCCTGGGCACCTGCGACGCGTCCCATCCCGACGGGCTCAGGGACCGGGCCTTCCTCGAGCTCCTCTACGCCACCGGCGCGCGCGTCTCGGAGGCGGCCGGCCTGCGCGTGGGGGACCTCGACCCGGAGCGCTCCCAGGCGCGCCTCTTCGGCAAGGGGTCCAAGGAGCGCATCGTGCCGGTCTACGACTCCGCGCTCGCGTGGGTCTCCCGCTACCTCTCCGAGGCGCGCCCGCGCCTCCTCGCGGGCCGGGCCGACCACGGCGCGCTCTTCGTCTCCACGCGCGGCAACCCCATGTCCGCCGACGCGCTGAGGACCGTCTTCGAGCGCCACGTGGCGCTCGCGGGGCTCGACCCGCGCCTCACGCCCCACGCGATGCGCCACACCTTCGCCACCGAGCTCCTCTCGGGCGGGGCGGACCTGCGCAGTGTCCAGGAGCTCCTCGGCCACGAGAGCCTCCAGACGACCCAGGTCTACACGCACCTCTCGGTCGAGCGGCTGAGAGACGCCGCCCGTCGGGCGCATCCCCGCTCGTAGAGCGCCTGTGGAGACGCCCGGGGGCCTCGACAGGGACGGGGAAAGGCGCTATACTTCCAACCCGTTGTGCACACGCACGGCATGTCGCGTACCAGCGCGGCACCATCTCGCACGCGCGATGACCCGCCCGCCGTGGTGCCCGGGGCTTTTAGCCAGGCCTCGGGTGGCGTCTCGGGGATGACTCGCGCGGAGGACCAACCACAGGAGGTTACCATGGCTAAGATCACTATCCAGACCCTGCTCGACGCCGGCTGCCACTACGGCCACCAGACCCGCCGCTGGAACCCCAAGATGAAGCCCTACATCTTCGGCGAGCGCAACGGCATCTACATCCTCGACCTCAAGCAGACCATGCTCGGGGCGGACAAGGCCTACACCTTCCTCAAGGAGACCGCGTCCAAGGGCGGCACCGTGCTGTTCGTGGGCACCAAGAAGCAGGCCCAGGAGCCCATCGCGGCCCAGGCCGAGCGCTGCGGCATGCCCTACATCAACCAGCGCTGGCTCGGCGGCATGCTCACCAACTTCGTGACCATCCGCTCCCGCATCCAGCGCATGGAGGAGCTCGAGGCCATGGTCGAAGACGGCCGCATGGCCCTTCTCCCCAAGAAGGAGCAGGCCGTGCTCTCCAAGGAGCTCGACAAGCTCCAGGCCAACCTCGGCGGCGCCCGCACCATGACGGCCCTCCCGCAGGCCATCTTCGTCGTTGACTCCAAGCGCGAGGAGATCGCCGTGCGCGAGGCCAACCGCCTGCACATCCCCGTCGTGAGCCTGCTCGACACCAACTCCGACCCCGACGTGGTCGACTACGGCGTCCCCGCCAACGACGACGCCATCCGCTCCGTCTCCCTCATGTGCGAGCTCGCGGCCGACGCCGTGCTCGCCGGCTCCGGCAAGGAGCAGATCACGGCCGAGGAGATGGCCGCCCCCGCCCAGACCGACGCCGAGCCCGCGGCCGAGGCCGTCGCGGCCGAGTAGTCATCCCTTTCGAGAAGAGGAGAACAACCATGGCACAGGTTACCGCCGCTCTCGTCAAGCAGCTCCGCGAGATGACCGACTCCCCGATGATGGAGTGCAAGAAGGCCCTCGTCGAGGCTGACGGCGACATCGAGAAGGCCGTCGACATCCTCCGCACCATGGGCATCGCCAAGGCCGTCAAGCGCGCCGGCCGCGACACCAACGAGGGCACCATCGCCACCTACATCTCCGAGGACGGCAAGGTCGGCGCCATCCTCGAGCTCACCTGCGAGACCGACTTCGTGGGCACCAACCCCAAGTTCTGCGGCTTTGCCGCCGAGCTCGCCAAGGTCGTCGCCGAGAACGACCCGGCCGACGCCGAGGCTCTCAAGTCCTGCGCCATGGGTGAGTCCACCGTCGAGGCCGAGCTCACCGAGATGATCCACGTCATCGGCGAGAACATGAAGATTGCCCGCTTCGACCGCGTCGTCGCCGAGAACGGCGCCCTCGGCAGCTACATCCACCTCGGCGGCAAGCTCGCCGACATCGTGACCTTCGCCTTCGGCAAGGCCGAGACCGCCTCCAACGACGAGTTCAAGGCCTTCGCGCACGACGTGGCCATGCAGGTCGCCGCCGCCGCGCCCGTCGCCGCCCGCCGCGACGACGTCCCCGCCGACGTGATCGAGCACGAGCTCAGCATCTACAAGGCCCAGGCCGCCGAGTCCGGCAAGCCGGAGGCCATCCAGGAGAAGATGGCCCAGGGTCGTCTCGAGAAGTACTTCAAGGAGAGCGTCCTCACCGAGCAGGAGTTCGTCAAGGACTCCTCCCTCACCATCGGCCAGCTCGCCAAGAACGTCTCGAAGTCCGTCGACGACCAGATCGAGGTCATGAGCTTCGTTCGCTACACGTTCGGCGAGTAGCCGCACGACCAAGCACTTCCTGGCGGGCCCGGCAAGCGATTGCCGGGCCCGCTCATATGTGCGTCATGGGCGCTCGCCGCCCCGGGAGGGGGCGAGCGCGCGGCGCTCTGCTAGAATCACAGGATGAGACGGTCGCCCGGCGACCATGAATCACTATCGAGTGGAGGTTGGCTTGTCCGAGATGAAGTACAAGCGCGTCCTGCTCAAGCTCTCCGGCGAGGCGCTGATGGGCGAGAGGTCCTTCGGCATCGACCCGGCCGTGCCCCAGCGGCTCGCAGAGGAGATCAAGCCCGTCTGGGAGGCGGGCGTCCAGGTGGCCATCGTCGTGGGCGGCGGCAACATCTTCCGCGGCCTGTCCGGCGCCGCGGCCGGGATGGACCGCGCGCAGGGCGACAACATGGGCATGCTCGCCACGGTCATCAACTCGCTCTCCCTTCAGGACTGCTTCGAGCGAAACGGCATGGACTGCCGCGTCATGAGCGCGATCGACATGCGCCAGATCGCCGAGCCCTACATCCGGCGCCGCGCGATCCGCCACCTCGAGAAGGGGCGCATCACCATCTATGCGGCCGGCACCGGCAACCCCTACTTCACCACGGACACGGCCGCCGCTCTGCGCGCCTGCGAGATCAACGCCGAGGTCCTCATGAAGGCCACCAACGTGGACGGCATCTACGACGCCGACCCCAAGAAGGACCCGTCCGCGCGCCGCTTCGACACCATCACCTACCGCGAGGTCCTCTCCCGCGACCTCAAGGTCATGGACGCCACCGCCACGGCGCTCTGCCATGACAACAAGATGCCCATCATGGTCTTTGACATCAACCAGCCCGGCGTGTTCATGCAGGCCATCAGCGGCGAGCACGTGGGCACCACCGTCGTCGAGGAGGACTAGACATGAGCCAGTACACCGAGAAGGCCGAGAAGAACATGCGCAAGTGCCTGGACACCCTGAAGTCCAACTTCGCGCGCGTGCGCACCGGTCGCGCCTCCGCCGCCATCCTCGAGCCGATCATGGTCGACTACTACGGCCAGCCCACGCCGATCACCCAGCTCGCGGGCGTGAAGGTCCCCGAGGCCTCCATGCTCGTCGTCGAGCCCTGGGACAAGAGCGCCCTGCGCTCCATCGAGAAGGCCATCGAGAGCTCCGACCTCGGCATCACGCCCTCCAACGACGGCGTCTGCATCCGCCTGCCGTTCCCCAAGCCCACCGAGGAGCGCCGCCGCGAGCTCGTCAAGGAGTGCAAGGAGCTCGCCGAGGAGGCCCGCATCGCCATCCGCAACGTCCGTCGTGACGTCAACGGCAAAATCGAGCGCGACGAGGAGCTCTCCGACGACGAGATGAGCCGCGAGAAGAAGGCCATCCAGAAGGTCACGGACTCCTTCGTGGCCCAGATCGAGGAGCTCCTCAAGGCCAAGAGCGCGGAAGTGATGGAGATCTAGGGGTGCGCATCGACACAGACCAGCTCCGCGCGTACTTCTCTGACGCGCCCGAGGACATCGCCCTTGACGACGTCGACCTCGGGCGCGTTCCCGCGCACGTCTCCATCATCATGGACGGAAACGGGCGCTGGGCCGAGGCGCGCGGGCTCGACCGCTCCCAGGGGCACGTCGCGGGGGTCGACGCGCTTCGCGAGGCGGTGACCACGAGCGTGAGGCTCGGCCTCGACGCGCTCTCCGTCTACGCCTTCTCCACGGAGAACTGGAGGCGGCCCCAGCGAGAGGTCAACCTCCTCATGCACCTCTTTGCCACGACCCTCGTGCATGAGCTGCCGCTCTTCCACCAGGAGAACGTCCGCCTGCGCTTCCTCGGCGACCTCACCGCCCTGCCCGAGGCCACCCAGGAGGTCTTCCAGCAGGGTCTCGACGAGACGGCCGACCACACGGGCATGACCTTCGCGCTCGCCGTGAACTACGGATCGCGCGCCGAGATAGCGCGCGCCGCGCGCCTGCTCGCCGAGGACGTCGCCGCGGGCAGGCTCACGCCCGACCAGGTCAACGAGGACGCCCTCGCCGCGCGCCTCTACACGACGGGCATGCCCGACCCGGACCTCCTCATCCGCACCTCGGGGGAGCTCAGGCTCTCCAACTACCTCCTCTGGCAGCTCGCCTACACGGAGTTCTACGTCACCCCGACCCTCTGGCCCGACTTCACCCGTTGGGACTTCCTGCGCGCCATCGCCTCCTTCCAGGGCCGCTCGCGGCGCTTCGGAGGGGTGGTGGGGAAATGACCGACCGCCGCGCGGACGGTCCTTCTCGCGAGACCGCGGGCCTCGACCGCCAGATAGCGCGCCTCGAGGACCGCAGGGCCTCGAAGGAGGAGCGACGCGCCGCCGGGGACCTCACCGGCCAGCGGGCGCGCACCTCGGCCGAGCGCCTGCTCACGCGCACCACCTCGGGCGCCATCTACGCCATCGTGACCCTCGTCTGCATCTTTGCCGGCCCCATCCCCACGACCGTGCTCATCGCGGCCGAGGCGTGGCTGTGCTGCTCGGAGTTCTTCCGCATCTGCCGCATGGGCGGGCGCATGCCCAACGAGGTCATTGGCCTGTTCGCTGCGCTGCTCTTCCCGCTCGCCGCGCTCTGGCACGGCCTGCTCGCCCTCACGCTCGTCATCTTTGTCCTGCTCATGGCCTGCGCGTGCTGGTACGTCTTCACGCCGCGCGCCAACGTCGCCGACGTCGCCGTGACGGCCCTGGGACCCCTCTACACCTCGCTCGCGTTCTCGAGCATCGTGCTCATCAGGATGTCGGACGCCGGCCTTGCCGGCGCGGCCCTCACCCTGGCCGTCATGTTCTCCGTCTGGGCCAACGACGCCTTCGCCTACTTCGTCGGGTCCGCCATCGGCTCCCACAAGCTCGCGCCGCGCATCTCGCCGAGCAAGAGCGTCGAGGGCTTCTTCGGCGGACTTGTGGGCTCGGTGCTCGTGTGGCTCGTCCTCTCCCTCGCCGTGGTGCGCTCGCTCGATCCCGGCATGGCCGTGGCCTGCGGCCTCATCGTGGGGGCGGCGGGCGTCATCGGCGACCTCTTCGAGTCGCGCCTCAAGCGCGGCGTCGGCGTGAAGGACTCCGGCAACCTCATCCCGGGGCACGGCGGGCTGCTCGACCGCTCGGACTCCATGCTCTTTGCCAGCATGGCCGCCTACTTCCTGCTGCTCTTTGGAGGCATCCTGTGACGATCTTCGAGGACTGTGCCCCGCGCGCGGGGCGCCCGCGGCCGCTTCGGGTGGCCGTGCTCGGCTGCTCGGGCTCCATCGGCACCCAGACGCTCGACGTCTGCCGCCGCCACGCCGACCGCGTCAGGGTCACGGCCCTGAGCGTCGACACGAGCACGGCGGCCCTCGTGTCGGCGGCGCGCGCGTTCGGCGCGGCCCACGTGGCCGTGGCAAACGGCGGGCGCGCGGGCGACCCGGTCCTCTCCGAGCTGCCGGCCGGCTGCGAGCTCGCCTGCGGGCCCGAGGCCGTGACCGCGCTCGCGACGCTTCCCGACGTCGACCTTGTCGTCAACGCGCTCGTCGGCTTTGCGGGCATCCACGCGGGGTTCGCGGCGCTCTCGGCCGGCAAGGTCCTTGCCTACGCCAACAAGGAGTCGATCGTCGTTGGCGGAGACCTCATGATGCCGCTCGTGGCCCCCGGCCAGCTCCTTCCCGTGGACTCCGAGCACAGCGCCATCTACCAGTGCCTGGTGGGGGAGCGCCCCGAGAGCGTGCGGCGCCTCTGGCTCACCTGCTCCGGCGGCCCCTTCTTCGGGAGGTCCCGCGCCGAGCTCGCCTCCGTCACCGCGGCCGACGCGCTCGCCCACCCCACCTGGTCGATGGGCGAGAAGATCACCGTGGACTCCGCGACGCTCATGAACAAGGGCCTCGAGGTCATCGAGGCCCACCACCTCTTCCAGCAGCCTATCGACGCCGTCCGCGTGCTCGTCCACCGCGAGAGCAAGATCCACTCGATGGTCGAGTTCGTCGACGGAGTCGTGAAGGCGCAGCTCGGCGGCTCGGACATGCGCGCCCCCATCCAGTACGCGCTCAGCTACCCCGAGCGCTGGGAGGCCTCGGTCGACCCCGTCGACTGGTGCCGCGCCGACCCCTTCACCTTTGCCGAGGCCGACGAGGGGACCTTTGGCTGCCTCGCGCTCGCCCGTGCGGCGGGGCGCGCGGGCGGCACCCTGCCCTGCGCCATGAACGCGGCCAACGAGGTCGCCAACGAGGCCTTCCGCCGCGGCGCCTGCGGCTTCCTCGACATCGAGCGCGTCGTCTCCGCCGTCATGGACGCCACGCGCGTCGAGCCCGTCGAGAGCCTCGAGGCGCTCGTCGAGGTCGACGCGCGCTCGCGCGCGCTCGCCACGTCACGTCTCTCGGAGGTCACCCGTTGAGCAGCCTACTCTCCCTCGTCTCCATCGTCTTCTGGGGCGTCCTCGTCCTGTCCGTCCTCGTCTTCGTCCACGAGGGCGGCCACTACCTCGCGGCGCGCGCCTTCCACGTGAGGGCGACCGAGTTCTTCCTCGGCCTGCCCTGCCGCTGGCACCTCTCCCGCAGGAGCCGCAAGGTCGGGACCGAGTTCGGCGTCACGCCGCTGCTCCTCGGCGGCTACACGCGCATCTGCGGCATGGAGGGCACCGAGGACGAGCTTCTGGCGCCCGCACTCGCGCTCGTGACGGAACGCGGGCGCGTCCGCGTCGAGGACCTCGCGCGCGAGCTTGGCTGCGACGTCGACCGCGCCTACGGCCTCATGGCGACGCTGAGCGACTGGGCCTCCGTCGAGCCCTACTACGACCCCGAGCTCGGCGAGGAGCCGAGCCAGAAGACCTACCCGGCCGCCTTCCAGGCCCCCGCGCGCGACGCCTCCCTGCTCACGCAGTACGACCGCGGCAACGACTTCTCGCGCCCCGGCGCCACCGCCGCGGGCGAGCCCCGCGCCGTGGACCTGCCGCCCGAGGAGCTCCTCGCGCATGAGCGGGCGCGGACCTACCTCGGGACGTCGCTCCCGAAGCGCCTGGCCATGCTCGTGGCGGGCCCGGCGGTCAACGTCCTTCTCGCCTTCCTCATCGTCACGTGCGCCCTCATGGCCCGCGGCGTCGACTACGTGCCCAACGTCACCACGATAGGCGGCGTCGAGGAGGGCTCCGTCGCCGAGGCGGCGGGGCTTAAGGCGGGCGACACCATCACCGCGGTGGACGGCACCGCCGTCGACACCTGGGAGGCCATGAGCGCCGCGCTTGCGCCGCTCCTCGAGGAGGGGAGGGACTTCACCCTCACCTACGAGCGCGACGGCTCCGAGCACGACGTCTCGATCGACCTTCCCGACGGCGAGCCCACCGAGCTTCTGGGGGTCCTCGCGCAGACGGCGACGTACCACCCCAGCCTCCCCGAGGCGGCCCAGGCCACGCTCGCCTACACCGGGCAGGTCGCGTCCTACGTGGCCCAGCTCATCCAGCCGCAGCACACCATGGAGGTCCTCGACCAATCGTCCTCGGTCGTCGGCATCTCCGTCATGGCCTCCGAGGCGGCCTCGTCCGGCCCCTACGAGCTCGCCCTCGTGGCGGCGGCCCTCTCCATGTCGCTCGGCTTCATGAACCTCCTGCCCATCCCGCCGCTTGACGGCGGCAAGGTCCTCGTCGAGCTCATCCAGCTCGTCATCAGGCGGCCGCTCTCCGCTCGCGTCCAGAACGGCCTGAGCTACGTTGGCCTCGCCTTCTTTGCGTTCGTCTTCCTCTTCGTGCTCAAGAACGACATCGTGCGCTTTGTCATCGGGTAGGTGATCGTCATGCCAGACGTCCTCGCGCGCACCCCCGCGCGCGCCCTCACGCGTCCCGTCCAGGTGGGCCCCGTCCAGGTGGGCGGTGGGGCGCCGGTCTCCGTCCAGTCCATGTGCACGACCGACACCGCAGACGTCCCGGCCACGCTCGCCCAGATCGGCCGGCTCGCCGAGGCCGGGTGCGAGATCGTGCGCGTGGCGGTTCCGACGGCGGCCGCCCTGGACGGCTTTGCCGAGGTCTGCGCGGCCTCGCCGCTTCCCGTCGTGGCCGACATCCACTTTGACCACGCGCTCGCCATCGGGGCCTGCCGTCGCGGCGCCTCGGCGCTGCGCGTGAACCCCGGCAACATCGGCAGCTGGGAGCGCGTGGACGCCGTGATCGACGAGGCGGGCGCCGCCGGCGTCCCCATACGCATCGGCGTGAACGCCGGCTCGCTCGACCCCGCCTTCGCCGAGCGCGAGGACCTCACGCACGTCGAGAAGCTCGTGGGGTCGGCCACCTCCTTCGTCGAGCACTTCCGCGCCCGGGGCTTTGCCGACATCGTGCTCTCCGCGAAGGCCCACGGCGTGGTGACCACCGTCGAGGTGAACCGCGCCCTCTCGCGCGAGCTTCCCGACGTCCCGCTGCACATCGGGGTGACCGAGGCCGGGACCCTCCGGCAGGGGACCGTCAAGAACGCCGCCGCGATAGGCGCCCTGCTCATGGAGGGCATCGGCGACACGGTCCGCCTCTCGCTCACCGCGGACCCCGTGGAGGAGGTCAACGTGGCCTGGGACCTGCTCTCGGCCGTGGGGCTGCGCCGGCTGCGCCCCGAGCTCGTGAGCTGCCCCACGTGCGGCCGCTGCCAGTGGGACCTCATGGGCGTCGCCGCCGAGGTGGAGCGCCGCCTTGCCGCCGTGCGCGCCCCCATCACCGTGGCCGTCATGGGCTGCGTGGTGAACGGCCCCGGCGAGGCCAGGGGCGCCGACATCGGCCTTGCGGGCGGTCGCGGCAAGGCCGTGCTCTTTGCGGGGGGCGAGAAGATCCGCACCGTCGACGAGGCAGACGCCGTCGACGAGCTCTTCGCCGAGATCGAGCGCCGCTTCGTCTAGATCGTCCGGCCCTGCGCCGGGCCGGGCAACCCCCGGCGCTCAGACAGCTTCGCCGCAAAGGACGCGGCTGCAGAACTCGCGGCGGGAGTTGCCCGGGCCGGCGCAGGGCCTGCGGCCACGTTGCGGATTCTGTCGACGGCGTAACGTCATGGCCGCTGCCCCGGCGGGGCCCACCTCCGCCGCGAGTTCTTGGCGCGCCCTCTGCGCCAAGCTGTCTGAGCGCCGGAGGTGGGCCCCGCCGGGGCAGCGGAGGTCGAGTTGCCACCCCGACCGTTCTTCTCGCCCGTATGTCGTAGAATCGTGAGCGTTACATTCGACGCAGAAAGGGAACGCACGTGAAGCGCTACCAGAAGATGTCCCAGCTCTACGCCCCCACGCTCAAGGAGGACCCGGCGGAGGCCGAGCTCGCGAGCCACCGCCTGCTCCTGCGCGCGGGCATGATCCGCAAGACCGCGGCCGGCCTCTACAGCTACCTGCCGCTCGCGTGGCGCTCGATCCGCAAGATCGAGGCCGTCATCCGCGACGAGATGGAGGCCATCGGCGCCCAGGAGATGATGGTGCCGATCCTCACGCCGGCCGAGCTCTGGCACGAGTCCGGCCGCTGGGACGCCTACGGCCCCGAGCTCATGCGCATCGCCGACCGCCACGGCCGCGAGTTCGCGCTTGGCCCCACGCACGAGGAGACGTTCACGGACCTCGTGAAGAACGAGCTGCGCTCCTACAAGCAGCTGCCCTGCACGCTCTACCAGATCCAGGACAAGTTCCGCGACGAGATGCGACCGCGCTTTGGCCTCATGCGCGGCCGCGAGTTCATCATGAAGGACGCCTACAGCTTCTCCGCCACGCAGGAGTCGCTCCAGGAGTGCTACGACCAGCAGAAGGCCGCCTACGCGCGCATCGCCGAGCGGTGCGGCATCCGGGCGCTGCCCGTGGTTGCCGACTCCGGCCAGATCGGCGGCGACACCTCCGTGGAGTTCATGGCGCTCGCCGACTCCGGCGAGGCCGAGCTCGTGTACTGCGACTGCGGCTTTGCCGCCGACGTCGAGGCCGCCGCGACCAAGGTGCCCGTGACCGAGGGCCCCGGCGACGGCACGCTCGAGAGGGTCCACACGCCGGGCCTCGGCACCATCGAGGCCGTGGCGGAGTTCTTCGGCTTCCCGGAGAACGGCACGCGCAAGTCGCTCGCGCTCGTGGCCGAGGACGGCACGAACGTCGTGGCCATCGTCCCCGGCGACCACGAGCTCAACGAGATCAAGGCGACGAGGCTCTTCGGCGCCTATCACCTCATGACGGACGAGGAGCTCGAGGCGTGCGGCCTGCACAAGGGCTTCATCGGGCCCGTGGGCCTGCCCGAGGGCGTGCGTCTCGTCTGCGACGAGTCCCTGCGCGAGAGCACGTCCTGGGCCTGCGGCGCCAACGAGGTCGACTACCACTTCACGGGCGCCTGCCCGGGCCGCGACTTTGAGGTCGACGAGTGGGCCGACCTCGTGAGCGTGAAGGCCGGCGACCCCTGCCCGCACTGCGGGGCCGCGCTCAAGAGCGCCCGCGGCATCGAGATCTCCCAGGTCTTCCAGCTCGGCACCAAGTACTCCGAGGCCATGGGCGCCACCTTCGCGGACGAGGCCGGCGTGGAGCGGCCCTTCCTCATGGGCTGCTACGGCATCGGCGTCTCCCGCACGCTGGCGGCCGTCGTGGAGCAGCACAACGACGAGCACGGCATCTCCTGGCCCGTCTGCGTGGCCCCCTACGAGGTCGAGGTCGTGCCGCTCGCGGTGGGTGACGACGTGGTCGCGCCGGTCGCCGAGCGCGTCGTGGACGAGCTCGCCGCCGCCGACCTCGAGGTCCTGCTCGACGACCGCAAGGAGCGCCCGGGCGTGAAGTTTGCGGACGCCGACCTCATCGGCGTCCCGTACCAGGTGATCCTGGGCAAGCGCGGCGTGACGGGCGGCATGGCAGAGGTCAAGGTCCGCGAGACCGGCGAGCGCCTCGACGTGCCGATGGACGAGCTCGTCTCCTGGCTCACCGAGCGCGTCGTCCCCGCCCGCGCCTGATGTGGAAAGGGGACAGGCACTTTTGCACGCTCGAGGGAAGAACGCATGAGCTATCGTGACTTGGCCGCCGCGGCGCGCGGGCAGATCGGCCCCCACTGCCGCGCCTGCCCCGTCTGCGACGGGCGCGCCTGCGCGGGCGTCATCCCAGGCCCGGGCGACAAGGGCACCGGGCGCGTCGCTGGCCGCAACTGGGAGGCATGGCAGGCCCTCCGCGTGAACATGGACACCCTGCACGGCTCCTTCTTGGCCGACACGCGCGCGACGGTGCTGGGGCGTACGCTCTCCCTGCCCGTGCTGGTGGGCCCGGTGGGCGACGTCCAGCGCCACTATGGCGAGAAGTACGACACGGCCTCCTACAACCGTTGCGTGCTCGAGGCGGCAGCGGGAGAGGGGACGCTCGCCCTCACCGGCGACGGGCTGGACGCCTCAATCATGTCCGAGGCGTGCGCGCTCATCGGGGAGCTGGACGGGCGCGGCATCCCCACAGTGAAGCCCTGGGACGCCCGCACGCTCGACGGAAAGCTCGAGGAGGCGCTCGCCGCGCGCCCTGCGGCCGTGGCCATGGACATCGACGCGGCGGGGCTGCCCTTCCTGCGGGGGCAGGAGCCTCCCGCCGGGGCCAAGTCCCCCGCGGAGATCTCCGAGGTCGCCGCGCGCTGCCACGAGGCGGGGGTGCCGTTTGTCCTCAAGGGCGTCATGACCGCCTCCGCCGCCGAGCGGGCGGCCGAGGCGGGCGTTGACGCCATCGTGGTCTCCAACCACGGAGGGCGCGTCCTCGACGGCACGCCGGCAACGGCCGAGGTGCTGCCGTCGATTGCGGCGGCCGTGGGAGGGGACGTGGAGGTGCTCGTCGACGGGGGCGTGCGCAGCGGGCTCGACGTCTTCCGCGCGCTCGCGCTTGGCGCCCGGGCGTGCCTCGTGTGCCGTCCCTTCGTGGTGGCCGCCTTCGGCGGGGGAGCGGACGGCGTCCGCTCCTACCTTGACGAGCTGCGCTGCGAGCTTACCGACGTCATGGAGATGTGCGGGGCGGCCACGACGGCCGACGTTACCCCAGAGATGATCTGGGCCGCCCCCGCCGCGCGCTGACGCCCTTGCGGGGCGGCCTCGCCGTGCCCGCGGCCCAGGCGCGCGCAAGGCGTCCGAACTTTCTTGAAAAAGTCGGTTGACCCCCGCGCTCAGTCTGGTATAGTTCTCTTCGCACCAGTTCGGGGATATAGCTCAGTTGGGAGAGCGCGTGACTGGCAGTCACGAGGTCAGGGGTTCGAACCCCCTTATCTCCACCAGAAACCCTTGGGCGGCGGCTTCGGTCGCCGCCCTTTTTTCTAACGGGCTCATGGCGCAACGGTTAGCGCAGAGGACTCATAATCCTTAGGTTGCAGGTTCGAATCCTGCTGGGCCCACCAACAAAACCGCCGGTCAGGAGGCTGTTTCGCTTTCTGACCGGCTCTTTTTTCATGTCTTGACCGACAAGCGACCGACAAGTCCCCGCGCTAACGTTCAATGAGTTATGAGGGCTGGTAAAACGCCCGATATGGCATCGGTATCGCAGACCGGGGCGGAAGGTCGCGATCTCGGACGTCAGCGCGCCCCAAAGGGGCGGGGCCGCCGCGGAACGTGTCCGCGACGGCCCCGCCGAGATGATGCGATGAGACTCGCTACTCCATGCGCTTCCTGCAGCGGGCGATGAAGGCGCCCAGCGAGGAGAGGGCCGCACCCAGGCCGGCAAGGCCGCCCGCGGCGAGACCCGGGCCACCGGTCTCGGGCAGCACGGCGTCGTCGGACCCAGAGCCCGTGCCGGTGCCAGACCCGGGCTGGGTCGAGCCGCCGGGCTCCTCACCGCCACCCGGCTGGGTGGAGCCGCCGGGCTCCTCACCGCCACCCGGCTGGGTGGAGCCGCCGGGCTCCTCGCCACCGCCAGGCTGGGTCGAGCCGCCGGGCTCCTCGCCCGCGTCCGCCCTCACGAGCGCGTCACGCGCGGCGGTGAGGGCCGCGAGCGCGGCGTCGACCTCGTCCTGGGTGGCGTCGGGATCGGAAAGGACCGCCTGCGCCTGGTCGAGCGCCTCGGCGAAGGGCCCCCAGCTCTCGGCGGTGTAGTCGGACTCGGCGAGGCCGGAGGCCGCGTCGGCCGCACTCTGGAGCTCGCCCTTCTCGACCGGCTCCGGCTCCACGACCTCGTCCGTGAGGCCGGCGACGGCGGCGTCGAGCGCGGAGGCCGCGGCGTCGACCGTGGCCTGGGTGGCCTCGGGGTCGGCGAGGGCGGCGCGGGCGGCGTCGAGCGCCTCCTCGAGGGCGGCGACGGACTCCGCCGTCTTGCCCTCGGTGTCGGCCGCCTCGGCCGCGGCGATCGAGGCCTCGAGGGCCGTGGTGTCG
>NZ_NFIU01000006.1 GCF_002159535.1 Olsenella sp. An290
CCCCGCCACAGGAAAATGCCCCTTGTTGGTCAGCGACGTCCTGCTCTCCCACGGACTGACTCCGCAGTACCATCGGCGCTCGGGGGCTTAACTTCCGGGTTCGGAATGGGACCGGGTGTGCCTCCCCTGCCATGGTCGCTGACCAACAAGGGGCATTCTGCTGTCAGGGGCGGGCTCCCGCCGTGCCCTGGGGGCCGCACAGCGCGACGAAGGCTCCCCGCAGACGACCGCCTGACAGGAAACGAAGAGAAGAGCTCGGCCGATTAGTACCGCTCGGCTCAACCCCTCGCGGGGCTTACACCTGCGGCCTATCGAACTCGTAGTCTACGAGTGGCCTTACCGAAGGGAGAACTCATCTCGGGACTGGCTTCCCGCTTAGATGCTTTCAGCGGTTATCCGAACCGGACTCAGCTACCGGGCAGTGCCGTTGGTCGACAACCCGTACACCGGAGGTCCGTCCACCCCGGTCCTCTCGTACTAGGGGCAGCCTCCCTCAGTTCTCCTACGCCCACGGAGGATAGGGACCGAACTGTCTCACGACGTTCTGAACCCAGCTCGCGTACCGCTTTAAATGGCGAACAGCCATACCCTTGGGACCTGCTCCAGCCCCAGGATGCGATGAGCCGACATCGAGGTGCCAAACCTTCCCGTCGATGTGGACTCTTGGGGAAGATCAGCCTGTTATCCCCGGAGTACCTTTTATCCGTTGAGCGACGGCCATACCACGCTGAGCCGCCGGATCACTAGAACCTGGTTTCCCATCTGCTCGACCTGTCCGTCTCGCAGTCAAGCCTGCTTATGCTCTTGCACTCAAAGGGACGGTTGCCGACCGTCCTGAGCAGACCTTACGTGCGCCTCCGTTACTCTTTAGGAGGCGACCGCCCCAGTCAAACTACCCACCTGACACGGTCCCCACGCCGGGTGACGGTCGCGGGTTAGGATGCCAGAACGTCGAGGGTGGTATTCCAAGGGCGACTCCCCAGAGACTGGCGTCCCTGGTTCAGCGTCTCCCACCTATCCTCTACACGACGAACCGGCAGCCAATGTCAAGCTGCAGTAAAGGTTCACGGGGTCTTTCCGTCCTTCCGCGGGTAAGTCGCATCTTCACGACTAGTGCAATTTCACCGGGTCCATGGTTGAGACAGCGCCCAAATCGTTACGCCTTTCGTGCAGGTCGGAACTTACCCGACAAGGAATTTCGCTACCTTAGGACCGTTATAGTTACGGCCGCCGTTTACCGGGGCTTGGATTCGCCGCTTCGCTCGCGCTGACGGCTCCTCGTGACCTTCCGGCACCGGGCAGGCGTCAGACCCTATACGTCGTCTTACGACTTCAGCAGAGTCCTGTGTTTTTGATAAACAGTCGCTTGGGCCCATTTGCTGTGGCCGCCCTGGGCTCGGGGAGCGAGTCCCTCCACCCGAGGCGGCGCCCCTTCTCCCGAAGTTACGGGGCGATTTTGCCGAGTTCCTTAACCATGGTTCTCCCGATCGCCTTGGTATGCTCTACCCACCCACCTGTGTCGGTTTGCGGTACGGGCCCCTGCGGGCTCCCTAGGGGGTTTTCTTGGAAGCATGGGCTCACTGGCTTCGCTCAGTCGCTTCGTCCGGCACCTCAGCCGTCGCGAGGGGCGCGTTTCACTACCCCTCGGCCTACGTGCCATCGCGGGGACGTCCAGAACCCCGTCCAGCTACCCTTCTCCGTCGCCCCATCGGTGATAGCGCCCGTTCGGGGGTGCAGGAATGTCGACCTGCTGTGCATCGGCTACGCCTTCCGGCCTCGCCTTAGCTCCCGACTGACCCTGGGAGGATTAGCCTCGCCCAGGAAACCTTGGGTTTACGGCGGCGGCGTTTTCCACGCCGCTCTCGTTACTCATGCCAGCATTCTCACTTCCGGCCGGTCCACCGCGGGTCGCCCCGCGGCTTCGCCCCGGACGGAAAGCTCCCCTACCACTAGTTGAAACTAGTCCGCCGCTTCGGCGCCATGCTTAGCCCCGTATATTGTCGGCGCATGTCCACTCGACCAGTGAGCTATTACGCACTCTTTAAATGGGTGGCTGCTTCTAAGCCAACATCCTGGTTGTCTGGGCAGACGCACATCCTTTGCCACTTAGCATGGACTTGGGGGCCTTAGCGGGCGGTCTGGGCTGTTTCCCTTTCGAACACACAGCTTAGCCCACATGTTCTGACTCCCGGACTCTGGACCGGCGGTATTCGGAGTTTGATCGGAGTTGGTAGGCGGTGAGGCCCCCGCGTCCGTTCAGTGCTCTACCCCCGCAGGTAAACGTCCGAGGCTAGCCCTAAAGCTATTTCGGGGAGAACGAGATATCTCCGGGTTTGATAGGCCTTTCACTCCTATCCACAGGTCATCCCCCCAGTTTTCAACCTAGGTGGGTTCGGCCCTCCACGGGGTCTTACCCCCGCTTCAGCCTGCCCATGGATAGCTCACCCGGCTTCGCGTCTACGGCGCGCGACTGCTCGCCCGTTTCGGACTCGCTTTCGCTGCGGCTCGCTTCGTGGCTTAACCTCGCCACGCACCGTAACTCGCTGGCTCATTCTACAAAAGGCACGCCGTCACACCTAGAAGGTGCTCCGACTGCTTGTAGGCAAACGGTTTCAGGTACTATTTCACTCCCCTCCCGGGGTGCTTTTCACCTTTCCCTCACGGTACTGGTCCACTATCGGTCACAGGAGAGTATTTAGGATTGGAGGGTGGACCCCCCTGCTTCCCACCGGGTTTCACGTGTCCGGCGGTACTCAGGAACCAAGCGGCAGTCCTCGCGGATTCGCGTACGGGGCTCTAACCCTGTACCGCCGGCCTTCCCATGCCGTTCCGCTTCCTCGAGGTTTTGTAACTGCGCAGTGCTTGGCCCTACAACCCCGGCGGCGCTTGCGCGGCCTCCGGTTTGTCCTAGGTCCCCGTTCGCTCGCCACTACTAGGGGAATCTCGATTGATTTCTCTTCCTCGGGGTACTTAGATGTTTCAGTTCCCCCGGTTGCCTCGTCCCGGCCTATGTGTTCAGCCGGGCGTGGCGGGGAATGACCCCCGCCGGGTTTTCCCATTCGGAGATCCGCGGGTCGAGCGGGCATGTGCCCCTAACCGCGGCTTATCGCAGCTTGTCGCGTCCTTCGTCGGCTTCCTGTGCCAAGGCATCCACCGTTTGCCCTTACCATCTTCTCTTTCGGATTCGATGGAATCGAACATACTGTCATGCGCGCCCCTCGGGGGGGCGCGAGATGCGATCTTCTTTGAGGAAAATCTTTCGTCACGCTATGCAGCTCTCAAGGTACGGCGAGGGCGAGCCCTCGAGACCGGACACTGCGCGCCCCGGGGGGCGCGACGGGACATCAGCGGAACGGACGGGGCGTCCGTCTTCTCGTCTTCTCTAGCAGAGGTGATTCTCCCTAGAAAGGAGGTGATCCAGCCGCACCTTCCGGTACGGCTACCTTGTTACGACTTCACCCCCCTTACCAACCACACCTTCGGCGCCTCCCTCACGAGGTTGGGCCGACGACTTCGGGTGCAATCGACTCGGGTGGTGTGACGGGCGGTGTGTACAAGGCCCGGGAACGCATTCACCGCGGCGTGCTGATCCGCGATTACTAGCAACTCCGACTTCATGGAGGCGGGTTGCAGCCTCCAATCCGAACTGGGGCCGGCTTTGGGGATTCGCTCGGCGTCGCCGCCTGGCAGCCCATTGTGCCGGCCATTGTAGCACGTGTGCAGCCCAGGGCATAAGGGGCATGATGACTTGACGTCGTCCCCACCTTCCTCCGGCTTGACGCCGGCGGTCTCGCATGGGTGCCCGGCCGGACCGCTGGCAACATGCGACGAGGGTTGCGCTCGTTGCGGGACTTAACCCAACATCTCACGACACGAGCTGACGACAGCCATGCACCACCTGTCTGGGCTCCTCTCGGCCACGGCGTTTCCGCCGCTTCACCCAGATGTCAAGCCCTGGTAAGGTTCTTCGCGTTGCTTCGAATTAAGCCACATGCTCCGCTGCTTGTGCGGGCCCCCGTCAATTCCTTTGAGTTTTAGCCTTGCGGCCGTACTCCCCAGGCGGGACACTTAATGCGTTAGCTGCGGCACGGAGGGAGTCTCCCCCCACACCTAGTGTCCATCGTTTACGGCTAGGACTACCAGGGTATCTAATCCTGTTCGCTCCCCTAGCTTTCGCTCCTCAGCGTCAGTTGTGGCCCAGAAGGCCGCCTTCGCCACCGGTGTTCTTCCAAATATCTGCGCATTCCACCGCTACACTTGGAATTCCGCCTTCCCCTACCAAACTCAAGTCCGCCGGTATCGGGAGCGGGCGGGGGTTGAGCCCCCGGATTTGACTCCCGACCTAACGGACCGCCTACGAGCGCTTTACGCCCAATGAATCCGGATAACGCTCGCCCCCTACGTATTACCGCGGCTGCTGGCACGTAGTTAGCCGGGGCTTCTTCTGCAGGTACCGTCACCTCGCGGCCTCGTCCCTGCTGAAAGCGGTTTACGACCCGAAGGCCTTCGTCCCGCACGCGGCGTCGCTGCGTCAGGCTTTCGCCCATTGCGCAAGATTCCCCACTGCTGCCTCCCGTAGGAGTCTGGGCCGTGTCTCAGTCCCAATCTGGCTGGTCGGTCTCTCAACCCAGCTACCCATAATCGCCTTGGTGGGCCGTTGCCCCACCAACTAGCTAACAGGCCGCGGGCCCATCCCTCGCCGCCAGGGCTTTCCCGCCTCCCCCATGCGGGGGCTGCGGAGTATCCGGTATTATCCACGGTTTCCCGAGGCTGTCCCGGTGCGAGGGGCAGGTTGCCCACGTGTTACTCAGCCGTTCGCCACTTTATGCACACCCGAGGGTGCTTTAACCGTTCGACTTGCATGTGTTAGGCGCGCCGCCAGCGTTCATCCTGAGCCAGGATCGAACTCTCCGTTCAAATGCGACCGGCGTGAGCCGGCTTCGTCTGATTTGGTCGGTCCGTCCCGTCCATAGATCCCGCTGATCTCGGATTCGCTGAAATTGACGTCTCTGAACGTGGTTCAGAAATTCGAATTTCGCTAGTCTGTCTCGTCGATCTCTTCGATCGCAGTATCCGGTTTTCAAGGTTCGCCGCGCGGCCCCGGCTCCTCGCCGGCGGCGCTGCGCGGGGATTAACTATACGCGCCCCGGCCCCCGCCGGGGGCGGGAATCGGGGCGCACACATTTCCTACACAACTAGTCTTTCTCCGCCTCATCTCTCGCCGCTGCCTCCGTCCCCTCACCGCCGAACTAGAGGGCATACTTGGCGATGAGCAGGACTTCGGAGGGCGCGTGGACCCAGTAGCTTGCCTGATCGACGTATGACACCGCCCCCCATCCCGCAAACACGAACGAGATGCCCGCTGCACGTGCCGCCTGCGAGTCATGGGCTGTATCTCCCACGTAAATCGTTTCCTCCGGCCTCGCGCCGGTACGCCTCAGGTACTCGAGCAGCGGATCTGGCTCCGGCTTGTGTCGCTCCGTATCGTCGGCGAGAACCATGCTCTCGAAATACCCGTCGATTCCGAGCGGGGTTATCACCGCCTCGTACTCGTCATGCCTGCGAGACGAGACGACCCCCATCGCCTTGCCGCTCTCCTGCAGCCCCTCGAGCATCTCGCGAACTCCATAGAAGAGCCTGACCTCGTCAGCGTGCTCACGAGCGAGCTCGTCCCACCTGGCAAGGGCCCCTTCATCGAAGATCCCCGGCTGCGCGAGGGCCTTGTCTCCCGGAATACCCCGCGTGAACGCGAGGTCCGCAAGATCTTCCTCCCCTCCGGTCCGCTCAAAGAGAAGGTCCTGCAGGGCCCGCTGGGAGATGTCCTCCGTATCCGCCAGCGTCCCGTCAACGTCAAAGATCACGTGCTTGAACCCAGTCATGTCCGCTCCTCTCGTTGGCCTTGCCTTACGGCAAGTCTGAGGGGAGCCCCGCCCCTACTCCATATTTGTTCGTGCCACTAGGTGTCGGATTCGCGCCACTTCGCACGGTAGGCGGACGGCGCGCTGCCCATGATCGTCCTGAACGTCTGAGAGAACTACGCGGCAGACGAGAACCCACAGGACAGTGCGACCGACTCGACAGTCCTGGACGTGTGGGCGAGCAGCCTGCACGACTGTCTCACTCGCTACTCGCGAACGTATTGGGCGGGCCCCATGCCAACGTAGTCTTTAAACGAGCGGAAGCAGTCGCGCGTGCTCGTACAGCCCGCCGCGGCAATGTCGGCAACCCCGATCGCCTCGGCGTAATGCTCGTGAACAAAGTCGCGCGTCTTCTCAAAGCGAAGGTCACGATGGGTCGGGTGCGCGGCAGGGCCGTCGCCCATGAGCGGCCGCGCCTTCTCGAAGGCAAGCGCCCAGATTTCTGAGATCAGCGCGCAGAGGCGCATCTCGTAGGTGGCGCCGTCCGCGGAACGCAGTTCGAACGACTCCCTAAAGAGGTCGAGAGCCCACGCGTCCTGCGGCGAACCGGCGTCCCAAGAGAGCAGTTCGACCCCGCGGGCCTCGACGAGCGGACGTACGCAGCGCTCGGCAATCCGCCCGCCCACGTCCTCAAGCAGGCTTGGCCGAAAGATGTGACAGAGCTGGACCGTCCCGGTGCCCTCGTCCGTGGCACGGGTCATGTGATAGACGCCGGCGTTCACAAAGCCGGCCGACCCCGCCCCAAAGCTCATGGTGCCGCGGTCAGAGGCCCTCTCGCACGAGGTCGCAGGCGGCCTCGAGCAGGGCGTCACGCTGCGGGGCGGAGGGCGCCTCCGCATAGACCCTCACGACGGAGCTCGTGCGCGAGGGGCGGATGAGCACCCAGGAGTCGTCCTCGAACTGGGCCCTCAGGCCATCTGCGTGGGAGACCTCGACGGGCGCCCTCCCCGCAAGCTCGCCGGGGTTGAGGCCGGGAAGGACGTTGCGGAGCGCCTGGCTCACCGCGGGGTCAAGCCGAAGGTCCCGGCGGGCGTAGCACGTGGCGCCGATCTTGGCCTCGAGCTCGGCCGCCATCTGCGACATCGTCTTTCCAGAGCACGCGAGCATCTCCACGGCGAGCAGGCAGACGAGCAGGCCGTCGCGCTCCCTCAGGTGCCCGGGGATGCAGACGCCGCCGTACTCCTCGACGCCCATGACCACGTCCTTCTCGAGCGTCTCTCTATATATGCGGGAGAAGCCCACGGGGACGCTGGTCGTCTCGCAGCCAAGGCGCTCGGCCTGGTGCCCGATGGTCGCCGAGCACGTGAGCGTGGTGACCACGCGGCCGCGCGCGCCATGCCCCTCGACGAGCCAGCCCAGCAGAAGCGGCACGAGCACGCGCGCGGGAAGGATCGCGCCGCGCTCGTCGACGACGGCGGCGCGGTCGCCGTCGCCGTCAAGCAAGACACCAAGCGCGGCGCCATGCGCCACGACGGCCTGCTCGCAGGCGTCGGCCCAGGGGTCGGCCGGCTCGGGGTGAATGCCGCCGAAATCCTCACGCCGCTCCACGTGGATCTCCACGACGTCGCAGCCCAGGTCGGAGAGCAGCTGCGAGAGGAGCCCCGTCGAGGCGCCGAACATCGGGTCGACCACGACCTTGGGGCGCGCGGCCGCAATGGCGTCGCGCCTCACGAGGCCGTGCAGCGAGGTGAGGTAGGAGCTCGTGAGGTCGCACTCCTCGAAGGGGCCGCCCTCGGCGGTGGGCTCGAGCGAGATGGCCTGCTCGACCTCGTCGAGAAACGAGCGGGAGACCGGGCCCCCGTCGCCGCCGCGCACGAGGATGCCGCCATACTCGCAGGAGCGCTCGCTTGCCGTGAGCATGACCGCGCCGACGGCGGCCTCGTCGCGCGCGCACGACCACGCGAGCGCAGGCGTGGGGCACGGCGCCTCGGAGACGCGGGCCCTCAGGCCATAGGAGGCGAGCACGCCCGCCGCCGCGGCAGCGAGCCGCCGCGCGTCATGGCGCGTGTCAAAGCCAACGTAGACCGTCGCCCCGGGAGTGGCGTTTGCCCACACGAGGCCGAGGGCGTCCGCGACCCTTGTCACGTTCTTCTCGGTAAAGTCGTCGTCGAAGCGGGCGTGCCAGCCGTCGGCGCCAAACCGGATGATCTCTGCGCGCCTATCCAACGAGCTCCGCGCCCTTCTCTCCAAGCGCCTCCCTGAAGGCGGCGAGCTGCACGGGGTCCTCGAGCGCCATGCGGGCGTTCGTGGCCGCCCAGGCGGCGGGGGTGCCCGTGTCGCAGCCCTCGGACGGGTCGACGACGAGCGCGTACATCTCCTCCTCGGCGAGCAGGCGCTCCATGGCGTCGGTCAGCTGGATCTCGTTGCCGGCGCCGGGGCCCTGGGTGGCCAGGAGCTCCATGATGCGCGGGGAGAGCAGGTAGCGGCCCACGATGAACAGGTGCGAGGGGGCGTACTCGGGACGGGGCTTCTCGACGAGGCCCGTGACCTTCCAGATGGCGCCCTCCTCCTCGCCGGCGGCGTCGGTGCCGGGAAGGCAGCCCACGCACTCGCCCGCGATGATGCCGTAGCGGCTCACCTGGTCGGCCGGCACGGGGGCCACGGCGATGACCGACGCGCCGCCGTACTCGCGCGAGACCTCGGCCATGCGGACGCACATCTGGCGGCCCGGCACGAAGTAGTCGCCGAGAAGAACGAGGAAGGGCTCGCGGCCGATCTCGTCGGCGGCCTGCAGGACCGCGTGCCCCAGGCCGCGGGCCTCGTCCTGGTAGACGAAGGAGACCGGCAGCGTCGACGCCTCGTGCACGCGCGCCGCCTCGGCGGTCTTGCCGCGCTTGCGCAGCATCGACTCGAAGGCGTGGTCGACGGAGAAGTACGCCTCGATCTGCGGCTTCTCGTGCGAGTTGACGATCACGACGCCGTCGACGCCCTCCGGCTCGAGCGCCTCCTCGACGACGTACTGGATGACCGGCTTGTCAATGACGGGAAGGAGCTCCTTGGGGGTGCACTTCGTCGCGGGGAGGAAGCGGGTGCCGAGCCCGGCGGCGGGAATGATTGCCTTCATGATTGTCCCTTCGAGGTTGTCTCTCACGGGCCGCCGGCCTGACATCCGGCGGCACTAGAAACATACCCCCAATGCTCGCGGGAGCATACGCCTTTCTCTGTAAGCGGACGCAAAGGCGCGCCCTCCGCAGCACGGGGGGCGCGCCATCACAGGGCACACACATTGGGTCGCGGCGCGGGGACCTCACGCGTCGGGGACAGAGAGGCCCTGACGCTCGAGGTAGGCGATGAGGCGCTCCATGGTGTCGTCGGAGAGGACGTGCTCCATGAGGCAGGCCTCCTCGTCGGCGACCTCGGGGCTCACGCCGAGGCTCGACTCGAGGAAGGTGCGCAGCGCCCGGTGGGAACGCCACACGAGGGCGGCGTAGCCCCGCCCCTCCTCGGTGAGGGTGACGCGCCCGTAGCGGTTCTGCTCGACCATGCCCGTCTCCTTGAGCATGGAGAGGGCCTTGTTGACGCTCGCCTTGGAGACGCCGAGCTGGTCGGCAACGTCGACGGAGCGAACCGAGCCGTCCCCCTGGGAGTCCTTAAGGGAGAGGCGGTAGATGGACTCGAGATAGTCCTCCCCCGCCCTGGTGAGGGCATGGCCCTCCTGAGAGCCGGAGCCGTGCATGGGTGTCCTCCTTGCGTCAGCCGGCTACGAGAGGTCGACGTCGTCGGGAATGCTCGTCCTTGCGGCGTGCGCGCCGAGCGAGACGAGCTTCTCGACGAAGCCCTCGTAGCCGCGGTCGATGTGATGGATGTCGGAGACCGTCGTGGTGCCGTCCGCGACGAGGCCGGCCATCACGAGGGCCGCGCCGCCGCGCAGGTCGGGAGACTTGACCTGGGTGCCGGAGAAGCCCTTGACGCCGTGGACGATGGCGTGGTGCCCCTCGATCACGATGTTGGCGCCCATGCGGGAGAGCTCGCTCGCGAACATGAAGCGGTTCTCGAAGACGTTCTCGGTGATGATGCAGCTGCCCTCGGCCAGGGCGAGCAGGCACATGGTCTGGGCCTGCATGTCCGTGGGAAAGCCGGGGAACGGCAGGGTCTGGATGTCGGTGGGGGCAAGCGGACGCTCGCGCCACACGGTGCAGCGACGCTCGCCCAGCTCCACCGAGGCGCCCATCTGCTCGAACTTCTTGAGGACGAGGCCCAGGTGCTTGGGATCGAACCCGGTGACGGTGACCGGGTCGCCCGTGAGGGCGCCGATGGCGAGGAAGGTGCCCGCCTCGATGCGGTCCCCCACCACCTTGTGGGTCACGGGCCTAAGCTCGGAGACGCCCTCGATCTCGACCACGGGCGAGCCCGCGCCGGAGATCTTGGCGCCCATGGCGTTGAGCATGAGGGCGAGGTCGACGATCTCGGGCTCGCGGGCCGCGTTGTCGATGATCGTGGTGCCCTTGGCAAAGACGGAGGCCATCATGAGGTTCTCCGTGGCGCCCACGCTCGCAAAGGAGAGGGTCACCGTTGCGCCGACCAGGCCGTTGGGGGCGCTTGCGTAGATGTTGCCGTGGTCGACCTTGAACTCGACGCCCAGGGCCTCGAGGCCCAGGATGTGCATGTCGATCTTGCGGGCGCCGATGTTGCAGCCGCCCGGCATGGCCACGACGGCCTTCCCGAAGCGCGAGAGCAGGGGGCCAAGGACGGCGGTGGAGGCGCGCATCTGCGCGACGAGGTGGTAGGGCGTCTCCCACGAGTCCACGTCCGAGGTGTCGATCTTGAGCTCGTGCTCGTTCACGACCTCGATCCGGGCGCCGATGTTCTTGAGAACCTTGCCCATGACGTGGACGTCGGCGATGTTGGGGACGTTGGTGAGCGTGTTCACGCCCGGCGCCATGATCGTGGCGGCCATGAGCTTGAGCGCGGAGTTCTTGGCGCCCTCGACGCGCACCTCGCCCGTGACGGTGTGCCCGCCCTCTACCTGAATGACGTCCATGCAGCCTCCGTGTGTGCTCGCGACGGCCCCGCCAGGGGCGGGGCCGTCACCTTGGGCGCGCTACTGTGCGGTTGCGCGCGCGTCTTTTGATGCCTGCTTGAGCAGAAGGTTACACCACCTGATCTTGCTCTCATAATACGCCCGCCGGTGGTCGCCCGCATCCAGACCCTCGAGCTGGTCAATCGACAGGTCACGCGTCTCACGGACGACGTCTGGGTCGATGTCGTCCGCGCGGCGGGCGTGGTCTGCGAGGATGATGACCTCGTCGCTCTCGATCTCCGCGTAGCCACCGGACACGACGACGTCGTACTCGCCGCCGCCGTCCTCGGGCCGGCGCCTGATGCGCACCACGCCGTCGCCCAGGGCGACGATCTCGGCGGCATGGCCCGGCCAGACCCCGAGCTCGCCCGCGTACGTGATGAGCACGAGGTTGGCGACCGGCCCCTCGAAGAGGAGCCGGTCCGGGCGCACGAACTGGCAGTTGAGCTCGGCCATGGCGCGCCCTAGCCCTTGGCGCCGTCGGACAGGGCGGCGGCGCGGCGGCGCACGTCGTCGATCGTGCCGGCAAAGCGGAAGGCCTGCTCGGGCAGGTCGTCGCACTTGCCGTCGACGATCTCGGCAAAGCTGCGCACCGTGTCCTCGACGGTCACGTACGTGCCGGGGTTGCCGGTGAACTTCTCGGCCACGTGGAAGGACTGGGAGAGGAACTGCTGGATCTTGCGGGCGCGCGAGACCACGTTCTGCTGCTCCTCGGAGAGCTCGTCCATGCCGAGAATGGCGATGATGTCCTGGAGGTCGGAGTACTCCTGGAGCGTCTCCTGGACCGCCATGGCCACGCGGTAGTGCTCCTCGCCCACGACCGAGGGGTCGAGCGCGGAGCTCGAGCTCGCCAGCGGGTCGACGGCCGGGTAGATGCCCAGGTCCGTGATCGCGCGCGAGAGGACCGTGGTGGCGTCGAGGTGCGTGAACGTGGTGGCCGGGGCCGGGTCGGTGAGGTCGTCGGCGGGGACGTAGACGGCCTGGACCGAGGTGATCGAGCCCTCCTTGGTGGAGGTGATGCGCTCCTGGAGCTCGCCCATCTCGGTTGCCAGCGTGGGCTGGTAGCCGACGGCCGACGGCATGCGGCCGAGAAGGGCCGAGACCTCAGATCCCGCCTGCGAGAAGCGGAAGATGTTGTCGATGAACAGGAGCACGTCCTGGCCCTGGTCGCGGAAGTACTCCGCAGTGGTGAGGCCGGCGAGCGCCACGCGCATGCGGGCTCCTGGCGGCTCGTTCATCTGGCCGTATACCAGGCAGGTCTTCTCGATGACGCCCGACTCGCTCATCTCGAGGTAGAGGTCGGTTCCCTCGCGGGTGCGCTCGCCGACGCCCGTGAAGACCGAGGTGCCGCCGTGCTGCTGCGCGAGGTTGTTGATGAGCTCCTGGATGAGGACCGTCTTGCCGACGCCCGCGCCGCCAAAGAGGCCCGTCTTGCCGCCGCGGACGTAGGGCTCGAGAAGGTCGATCGCCTTGATGCCCGTCTCGAAGATCTCGGTCTGGGTGGTGAGCTCGTCAAAGGCGGGCGCGGGGTGGTGGATCGGGTAGTACTGCACGTCGTCGGGCGTGCCCTTGCCGTCGACCGGCTGGCCCATGACGTTCCACACGCGGCCGAGCGTGGAGGGGCCGACGGGCATCATCATGGGATGGCCGGTGTCGCGCACCTTGAGGCCGCGGGTGAGGCCGTCGGTCGAGGACATGGCCACCGTGCGGACGACGCCGCCCGGAAGCTGCGACTCGACCTCGAGGACCGTGCTCACGTGCCCGACGGGGGTGTCGCCCTCGACGGTAAGGGCGGTGTAGACGCTCGGCACCTGCCCCTCGAACTGCACGTCGACGACCGGGCCGACGATGCGCACGACCGTGCCCACGCCGACGGTGCGGTTGAGCTTGCTGTAGGCCGCCTCCTCGAGCGCGGTGCGCGGCTCGGTGTTCTTCTCTGACATCAGTAGTCCTCCAATGCGGACGCGCCGCCGATGATCTCGTTGAGCTCGGTGGTGATGGAGCCTTGGCGCTCCCGGTTGTAGGTGCGGGCGAGAGCGTCCAGCACCTCCTTGGCGTTGTCGGTCGCGGACTGCATGGCGCGGCGGCGCGCGCCGTGCTCGGCGGCCGCGGAGTCGAGCAGGGCATGGAAGATGACCGTCCTGAAGTAGGCCGGCATCAGGTGCCCCAGGACCTCCTCGGCCGAGGGGTCGAAGGAGAAGTCCGTGTGGGCGTGGGCGCTCACCGCGGAGAGCGCCTCGCGCTCGCGCGGCTTGTTGGGCATCATGAGCTGCTCTTTGGTGATGGGGAGCAGCTGCTCGACGACCTGGGTCTGCTCGACGCGGTTCTTGGCGTGCCAGTAGTAGATCACCACGCGGTCGATGGCACCGGACGCATAGCCGTCCATGACGTAGGAGGCGATGCGGTCCGCCTGGTCCATCGTGGGCTCGGAGGAAATCCCGACAAAGGACATCACCGGGGCGACCTTGCGATAGGTGAAGTACTCCGTGGGCTTGCGGCCACAGGTGATGACCGACGAGGTAACCCCCCGGGCGCGAAGCGCCGCCATCTCGTGCTCGACCGCGCGCTGCAGGACGATGTTGAAGCCGCCCGCAAGCCCGCGGTCGGACGCGATGAGGATGAACAGCACGTGCCGCTCCTCGGCGTGCCTGGCCAGCAGCGGCTGCGACGAGTCGAACCCGGCCGCGGCCACGTTGGCGAGCATGCGGGTGATGGCGTCCTTGTAGGGCTCCGCCTCCTCGGCGCGGGCGAGCGCCTTGCGGATCCGCGCGGTGGAGATCATCTCCATCGTGCGCGTGATCTGCATGGTGCTCTGGATTGACGTGCGCCGCCGCTGTATCTCGCGCAGGTTAGCCATCGCGCGCTACCCCCGGCCGAGCGTGGGGTCGCCGGCGTGGTCGACCGTCGGCTCCGCGTTCTTCTCGACGTCCTCGGCGCGCTTCTTGTTGGGGTGCTCCTTGAGGAAGGCATCCTTGAAGTGCGCGATGTGGACGCGCAGGCGGGCCTGCTGGTCGTCGTCGATCTTGCCCTTGAGCAGCGAGTCGCGCAGGCGCGGGTGGCGCTCGGCCATGTAGCGGACGAGGCCGTCGCGGAACAGGCCCACGTTGACAAGGTCGACGTCGTCGAGGAAGTCCTCCTTGGCGGCAAAGATCGCGATGATCTGGTCGCGCACGTCGAGCGCCGAGTAGCGCTGCTGCTTGAGGAGCTCCATCATGTGGGCGCCGTGGTTGAGCTGGTACTGCGTCGTGGCGTCAAGGTCGGAGCCAAACTGCGAGAAGGCCTGCTTCTCGCGGTAGGCGGCAAGATCTAGGCGCAGCGTGCCCACGACCTGCTTCATGGCCTTGACCTGGGCGTCGCCACCGACGCGCGACACCGAGATGCCCACGTCGACAGCCGGGCGCTGGCCCTGGAAGAAGAGGTTGGACTGCAGGTAGATCTGCCCGTCCGTGATGGAGATCACGTTGGTGGGGATGTAGGCGGAGACGTCGCCCTCCTGCGTCTCGATGATCGGGAGCGCCGTGAGCGAGCCGCCGCCGTTGGCGTCGGAGAGCTTGCAGGCGCGCTCGAGCAGGCGCGAGTGCAGGTAGAAGATGTCACCGGGGTAGGCCTCGCGTCCGGGCGGACGGTGCAGCGTCAGCGACATCTGACGATAGGCCACCGCCTGCTTGGAGAGGTCGTCGTAGACCACCAGGACGTGGCCGCCGGGGTGCTCGGCGTCCGCGGGGTTGCCGTGCTCGTCGTTGTACATGAAGTACTCGCCGATCGCGGCGCCGGCCATCGGGGCGATGTACTGCATCGGGGCGGAGTCGGCGGCCGTGGCGGCCACGATGACCGTCTTGTCGAGAACGCCGCGCTGCGAGAGGGACTCGCGGATGCCGGCGACCGTCGAGGCCTTCTGGCCGATGGCCACGTAGATGCAGATCATGTCCGTGGTGCGCTGGTTGACGATGGCGTCGATGGCGATGGCCGTCTTGCCGGTCTTGCGGTCGCCGATGATGAGCTCGCGCTGGCCGCGGCCGATGGGCACCATCGCGTCGACGGCGAGAAGACCCGTCTGGACGGGCTCGCACACCGGCTGGCGCTCCATGATGCCGGGGGCCTTGAACTCGATGGGGCGACGGTGCGTGGTGCTGATGGGGCCCAGGCCGTCGATCGGCTGGCCGAGGGGGTTCACCACGCGGCCGAGCATGGCGTGACCGACCGGGATGTCCATGACGCGGCCGGTGGTGCGGCACTCGTCGCCCTCCTTGATGTCCTCGACGTCGCCGAACAGAACCGCGCCCACCTCGTCGCGGTCGAGGTTCTGTGCGAGGCCGTAGACGTCGCGCCCGGTGAGAGAGCTCGTGAACTGAAGGAGCTCGCCGGCCATGGCGGTCTTGAGGCCGGAGACGTGGGCGATGCCGTCGCCCACCTCGGTCACGACCGAGGCCTCCTGGCGGTCGACCGTGGCGCTGATGGCGGCAAGCTCCTCGCGGAGCGTATCCATGATCTTCTTGGAGCTAATGCTGTCCGTCACTTATCCTCACCTCCCATGAACGAAGAGGAAAGCGTCTTTCGAATGTTGGCGAGCTGCGCGCGGACCGAGGCGTCGTAGCGCTTGCCGCGCACCTCGAGCATGATGCCGCCGATGATGGCGGGGTCAACGCGCTCAACGAGGTAGACGGGTGCGTTGAGGTCGCGCTCGGCCTTCTCGCGGACCTTGGCGCGCAGGGCGTCGTCCATGGGGACGGCCGTGGTGACGGTCACCGAGACCGTCGTGTCCTGGGCGTCGAGCAGCTCCTTGTAGTGCTTGGCCACCTCGGAGATGAGGTCGAGGTCGTCCTCGCGCTGCATCGCGGCGATGGTCTCGAGCACCTCGGGGGAGAACTTCCGGGCGTGCTGCCACTGGACGAGGTCGGCGTTGGCGCGACCCTCCGAGCGGGCGGCCTCCATGAGGGCCCGGGTGTAGGCCTCGATCTTATCGGCGTTGCCGCGCTTAGTTGCCATCGGAGGTGCCCACTTCCGCAAGGTACTTCTCGGCAAGGCGGCGCTGCTCCTCCACGGAGAGGTCGTTGCCGATGATCTTGCTCGCGATCTCAACGGAGAGGTCCACGACGGAGCCCGAGAGCTCGATCATGGCCTTGTGGCGCTCGGAGTCAACCGCGCCATGCGCCTTGGCGATGACGTCGGCCGCCTCGCGCTGCGCCTTGGCGAGGATGCGCGAGCGCTCCTCCTCGGCCTCCTTCTTGGCCTTGGCGACGATGGCCTCGGCCTCCCGGTGCGCCTCGACGATCTTGGCGTCATAGGCGCGGGCCTGGTCGGCGGCCTCGACCTTCGAGCGCTCGGCGGCGTCGAGGTCGGACTGGATCTTCTCCTGGCGCTTCTCCATCATCTGAAGGACCTGCGGCCACACAAGCTTGGCGAGAACGGCCCAGATGATCAGGAAGGCGATGAGCGCCGGGATGAACTCGGCGGGCTTGGGGATCAAGATGTCCGCCCCCACCGCCGACTCCTCGGCCAGCGCCACGGTCGGCATCGCCGTGAGCGTGAGCGCCAGGCCCGCGGCGGTCGCGCACAGGGCGGCCTTGTTAGCTGTGTTCTTCATGCGTGCCTCCAACTCGCTCGTCCGACAGCCCCTACTTGACGATGAGGCTGACGACGAAGCCGATGAGGGCGAGTGCCTCGACGAATGCCGAGCCCAGGATGAAGACCGTGAAGAGGCGGCCCTGGACCTCAGGCTGGCGAGCCATGCCCTGAGCGACACCGCTGGCGGCAAGGCCGATGCCAATGCCCGCGCCGATAACGCCGAGACCATAACCAACGACACCGAGAGCTCCCACTGTTCCTCCTTTGACATCCGCCCCTGGTTCCTGTTGCGCGGGGCGAGTTCAAACCGAACCTACTATGCACTGCGGGCGAGCCCGCGAGTTGCCGATTGCTGCGCGCGGCCCCGCCGCCTACTCCTCGTCGGACTCGGCGATTTGGATGTAGACCGCGGAGAGGAGCGCGAAGACGTACGCCTGGATGGCGGCGACCATGATCTCCACCACGTATATGACGAGCAGGATACCCACCCAAAGGACCGAGGCGCCGGCCTGAAGGGCCGTGGCCGCAGAGAAGGCCTGGATCATCGGCTCGAAGAAGAGGGAGGCCAGGATCGCGAAGGTGCCCATGACGACGTGGCCGGCGAAGAGGTTGCAGAAGAGTCGCACGGCCAGCGTGATGAGGCGAAGGATCGTGGAGAAGACCTCGATGAGCCACACGAGGGCGTTGAGCGGGAAGGCGACCCCGGCCGGGGCGAGGCTCTTGGCGTAGCCGAGGGCGCCGTGCTTCTTCACGCCGCAGACGATGAAGTAGACGAAGGAGCACACGGCGAGCGCCGCCGTGGTGGAGATGGTGCCGGTGCCCGGCTTGCAGCCCGGGATGATGCCCACGATGTTGTTGGCAAGCACCACGAGGAAGATCGACGCGATGAACGGGAAGTGGCGCTTCCAGGACTCGCCGAGCAGGCCCTTGCACATGTCGTCGCGGACAAACTCCACGAGGTACTCCATGCCGTTCACGAAGACGCCCTTGGGGACGAGGCCGGTTGCCTGGCGCTTCTTGAAGGCGAAGAGCAGAATCAGCATCAAGACGACGGCCACGGCGAACCAGAACGAGTACTGCGTGAATCCGGCGGCGTCAAGGCTGCCGAAGATCGCCTGGGACTTGAAGCTCCCAACGAGCTCGTTGACCTCTTCGCCCAGGCTGTCCAGCGGGTTGCCCACGTTCATCTCTCCCCTCAAACCCGTGGGCGGCCGTTGGCCGCCCTCCAGGCCCGTATCGCCTCAACCGCCCACAGGAGCAGGAATGCGGCGATCATCGAACATCCGAACTCCAGAAAGCCGGTGTCCGCGGCAAGGTACACCACGAGCAGAACGACGGTGAGCGTGAGAAACGACGCGCCCACCGCCGCGAGACCGGCGGTCATGGAGACCTTGGCCTTTCCCCTCAGAGCCCGCTCGAACAGGACGGCCGGCGCAACGCAGCCCAGAAGGCCAAAGAGCGCGCCGGAGACAACGGCGACCTGAGGTTCCAAGCGCGACGCCTCCCGTCCGAGCGAAATAAGGACACTCGAAGTCTAGCGCGCCCGCGAAAATGGTCAAGCTGACTGCCAGCCGCCCCCGATTCGACACATTCCGCCGCGAGAGGGGCCCGGGCGCGGCGGCCGGCGGGACGGTCGGTGGAACGGTCGGACGCGGCGACGGGCGGGACGGGCGGCGGGGCAGCCGTGTGCGGAGGGGCCTCGGGCCGCCGGGTTCTTCTCGGCAGTCAACGTGCAGAATTTGCTTTCATGTCATATATCCGCAGGTGAGTTTTTCGCGTTTGTCAGATTTTGCGCGTTAATCGTCTGGGCCCGGGCGCAGGCATCCGGCCACCCATCGTCCTGCCGCACCGGCGGCCGCGGCGCGCCCCTCGCCATGGAGGCAGACCCCATCCCCCGCGCGCGCGGCAAGCGGGCGCGAGGCCCAGAGAGCCCCGCGCCCAGCCGCCGCGCGTGCACTTTCCGGCCCGCCCCGCCCGCCGTCCGGCCCCATCCGGTGGCACCAAATCACCACAAATCGGAACGGGCCCTGACGAGGCGGCGCGAGAAGGACCGCTACTTGGTGCCGTAGATGCGGTCGCCCGCGTCGCCGAGCCCCGGCAGGATGTAGGCGTGGTCGTTGAGCTGGCGGTCGAGGGCGCACGTGTAGAGGCGCACGTCCGGGTCGAAGTCCAGCGTGGCGCGCACGCCCTCGGGGGCGGAGACGAGCGTGAGGCAGCGGATGTCGCGGACGCCGGCCTCGCGCAGGAACTGGATGGCCGCCGTGAGCGACCCGCCCGTGGCGAGCATGGGGTCGACCACGAGGCAGGTGCGGTTCTCGATGTCGGCCGGGAACTTGCAGTAGTACTGATGCGGCACGTGGGTCTCGGGGTCGCGGTACATGCCCACGTGGCCCACGCGCGCCGAGGGGACGAGCTGGAGGATGCCGTCGACCATGCCCAGGCCCGCGCGCAGGATCGGGATGATGGCGACCTTCTTGCCGGAGAGGCGCCGGCACGTGGTGGTCTCGAGCGGGGTCTCCACCTCGACGTCCTCGAGCGCGAAGTCGCGCATGGCCTCGTAGCCCTCGAAGATGGCGAGCTCGTTCACGAGCTCGCGGAACTGCTTGGTGGGGGTGTTCTTGTCGCGCAGAATCGAGAGCTTGTGCTGCACGAGCGGGTGGTCGATGACCGTAAAGCGCGCGGGGTCGAACTCTTCTGCCATGGGGCTTCCTTCCTGTGCGTCAGTTGGGCGTCAATGTGGAAAAGTGCCTGTCCCTTTTCCACGCGTGGAAAAGTGCCTGTCCCCTTTCCACGGTCAGCGGAGGTCGGGGTAGAGGGGATGGGAGGCGAGCAGCTCGCGCACCTCGAGCTGGGTGCGGTCCATGAGGCCGTCGCGGGCATGTCCCGCGATGACCTCGCCGATGAGCTGGCCCACGCGCTCGCACTCCTGCTCGGAGAAGCCGCGCGTGGTAACGGCGGCCGAGCCGACGCGGATGCCGCTCGTGACGAAGGGCGAGCGCCGCTCGCCGGGGATGGTGTTCTTGTTCACGGTGATGCCGACCTCGTCGAGCAGCCGCTCGGCGTCCTTGCCCGTGACCTCCCCCGCCGGGGTGAGGTCAACGAGGAGGAGGTGGTTGTCCGTGCCCCCCGAGACCAGGCGCAGCCCGCGCGACTCCATGCCGCGCCCGAGGGCGCGCGCGTTGGCGAGGACCGCGTCGGTATAGGCGGCAAACTCGGGGGCGAGCGCCTCGCCAAAGGCGACGGCCTTGCCGGCGATGACGTGCTCGAGGGGGCCACCCTGGCTCCCCGGGAAGACGGCGGAGTCGAGCCTCTTGGCGAGGTCGGGGCTGTTCGTGAGGATGAGGCCGCCGCGCGGGCCGCGCAGGGTCTTGTGGGTGGTCGAGGTCACCACGTCGGCGTGCGGGACCGGCGAGGGGTGGCGCCCCGTGGCCACGAGGCCGGCGATGTGGGCCATGTCCACCATGAGCGCGGCGCCCACCTCGTGCGCGATCTGGGCGAAGCGCTCGAAGTCGATGGTGCGCGGGTAGGCCGAGGCGCCGGCGATGATGACGCGCGGGCGCGACGCGCGGGCGAGCTCCGCCACGGCGTCGTAGTCGATGCGCTCGGTCTGGGGGTCCACCCCGTAGGAGACCACGTGGTAGAGCTTGCCCGAGAAGTTGGCGGGAGAGCCGTGCGTGAGGTGGCCGCCGTTGTCGAGCGCCATGCCCAGGATGGTGTCGCCGGGCGCGGCCAGGGCGGCGAGCGCCGCGTAGTTGGCCTGCGCGCCCGAGTGCGGCTGCACGTTGGCAAAGGCGGCGCCGAAGAGCTGGCAGGCGCGGTCTCGCGCGAGGTTCTCCGCGCGGTCGACCGCCCAGCAGCCGCCGTAGTAGCGCTTGCCGGGCAGGCCCTCGGCGTACTTGTTGGTCAGGGGCGACCCGACGGCCTCCATGACCGCCGGCGAGACGAAGTTCTCGGACGCGATGAGCTCGATGGAGGCGCGCTGGCGGCGCACCTCGTCCTCGATGGCCGAGAAGACCTCAGGGTCGGACGCTCTCAGGTGCTCGCAGAACATGGGAACCCCTCCTTTGCAAAAAGCGCCCACACGAGGCGGGCGCGAGTGCGGCTACAGGCCGAAGTCGGCAGGAACGCCCGCGAACCCCGGGTCGTCCTCCCGCATGATCTTCTCGACGCGGCCGGTGTGACGGCCGCCCTCGAAGTCGGTGGACAGGAAGGCGTCGAGGATCTTCTCGTTGTCCTCGAGCGAGACGAAGCGGCCGGAGAGCCCGATGACGTTCGCGTCATTGTGCTCGCGGCAGAGGCGCGCGAACTCGACCGTCTGGATGGGGCACGCGCGCACGCCCGGCACCTTGTCGGCCGCCATGGCGATGCCAAGGCCCGTGCCGCAGATGAGGACGCCGCGGTCCGCCGCGCCGGCAGCGACCGCGCGGGCGACCTTGTCGGCGAAGTCGGGGTAGTCGCAGCGGTCGTCGGTGGCGGGGCCCATGTCCTCGACCTCGTGGCCCTGGGCGCGCAGGTAGTCCGCGAGCGGGGCCTTCTGGACGAACCCGGCGTGGTCTGACGCGATGGCAATGCGCATGTGTGCTACTCCCCTTCGTCGAGATGGCGGTCGTTCGTGCATCCCGTTCAGAGTACCACGACGACGCGACGGCCCCGTGCGGAGAGGCGCCCGTCAAGGGCGCGCCCTGGCCCGGCCCTCGCGCGAGCCCCCCCGCGAGGAGGCGCTCAGCGCGCGGCGAGAAGAACCTCGTCCTCCGCGAGCGCCCCGAGGCGCAGGATGCGGGGCTCGGGCCCCGTGGCGTCGACGATCGTGGAGGCCACGCCCACGGGCGCCGCGCCGCCGTCGAGCGTGAGGTCCGCCGCGGCCACGATGGCCGGCTCGACGCCGTGCCCCGAGGTCGCGGCAGGGGCACCGTGCGTATTGGCGCTCGTCTGGGCGAGCGGCGCGCCCACGGCGCGGACGAGCGCGCGGTCGAGCGCGGAGCCCGGGCAGCGCAGGGCGATGGTGGGGCCGTCCGCGCCGGCCTGGGCGTACTCCGCGGGGACCTTCTCCGAGGCGCGCACCACGAGGGTGAGGGCGCCGGGCCAGTGGGCCGCCGCGAGGCGCCGGGCCCAGTCGGGGACGTCCTGGCCGTACGTGTCGAGGTCCCTCTCGTCCGCGACGAACCACGGGAGGGTCTGCGCGCGGTCGCGGCGCTTGATGTCGAAGATGCGCCCGTGCGCCGGGTTTCCCGGCGTCGCCGCGCAGCAGATGCCGTAGACGGAGTCGGTGGGCAGCACGAGCACGCCGCCGGCGCGCGCGACCTCGGCGGCGCGGGCGACGACCTCCTCGCTGGGCGACATCTGGTCAACGCTGAGAACGGCTCCCATGGCGCTAGGCCTCCCTTGTGGCAACGAGCACGCGCGGACGGTGGGTGAGGTCCTCGCGGACCTCGACCGTGGCCCAGCCGCCCTGCGCGCGCGTGAGCTCGGCGGCGGCGTCGAGCGCGCCCTCGAAGAGCTCCACGGCAAGCATCCCGCCTGGGGCGAGGGCGCGCGGGGCAACGTCGAGCAGGCGGCGGAACACGTCGAGCCCGTCCGCGCCGCCGTCGAGCGCGAGCTCGGGCTCGTGGTCGACGACCTCGGAGGGCACCTCGTGGCGCAGGACCTCCGTGGGGATGTAGGGCGGGTTGGAGACAAGGACCGAGAAGGACCCCATGAGCTTTGGGTCCACGTCCGCGACGAGGTCGGTGAGCAGGACGTCCACGCGCCCCTCCAGGCCGAGCGCCTCGCGGTTGCGCGTGGCGAGCTCGACCGCGCGCTCGGAGAGGTCGGTCGCGGTGACGTGCGTGCCGGGGCGCTCCGAGGCGATCGAGAGCGCAATGCAGCCGGTGCCGGTGCCGACCTCGAGGACGCGGACGAGGGGGGCCTCGGGGTCGGGGGCCGCCGCGGGGGGCTGCTCGGCCGGCGCGGGGCGCGCCGCCGCAAGGGCCGCGTCGACGCCCTCGAGGGCCGCGTCCACCAGGACCTCCGTCTCGGGGCGCGGGATGAGCACGCCGCGCTCGCAGCGCAAGACGATGTGACGGAAGGGCATCTCGCCGGTCACGTACTGGAGCGGCTCGCCGGCCGCGCGCCGCTCGATGGCCGCGTGCATGGCGGCGAGCTCGGCGGCGTCGAGCGGCTTGTCAAAGTTCACGTAGAGCTCCACACGGGAGAGCCCGCAAACGTTGGCGAGCAGCCACTCGGCGGAAAGGCGCGGGTGCTCGTCGCCCTTGCGCTCAAGGTAGCCGGTCGTCCAGTCAAGGATGCGCTTGATGGTCCAGATCTGGGTCACGGGACGATTCCTTTCGCCGCGTGGGGTACGGGACGGGCGCGGGGCCGCCGGGCGCGAATGGCGTCGAGTGCGCGTTCTTCTCGCCCGCCTGCGCGCGTTAACGCACATAATCTGACTTTTCCCGGAAAACCAACTGGGGATATATGACATTAAATCAGATTCTGCGCGTTATTTGGTGGGCGGCGGCGCGCACTCGCGAGAAAAACCGTCCGCGCGCGGCCCGCCCGGAACCCGGCCCGCGCCGCACGGCGCGCAGCCGTCACACGGCCTGGGCGAGCTTCTCCGCGCGCTCGGCCGCGGCCAGGGCCTCGATCACGGAGGGCAGCGCGTCGCCGAGAAGCACCCCGTTGTAGGTGCCGTTGAAACCGATGCGGTGGTCGGTCACGCGGTCCTGCGGCTGGTTGTAGGTGCGGATCTTCTCCGAGCGGTTGCCATGGCCGATCTGCGAGAGGCGCTCGGCGCCCTGTTCGGCCTGCTGGCGCTCCAGCTCCATCTCGTAGAGGCGGGCGCGCAGCATCTGCATGCAGACCTCGCGGTTCTGGATCTGCGAGCGCTGGTCCTGCGACTGCACCACGGTGTTGGTGGGCAGGTGGGTGATGCGCACCGCGGAGTAGGTGGTGTTGACGCACTGGCCGCCGGGGCCGGAGGCGCAGTAGGTGTCGATCCGCAGGTCGGACTGGTCGATCTGGATGTCGATCTCGTCGGCCTCGGGCAGGACCGCCACGGTGGCCGTGGAGGTCTGGATGCGGCCCTGGCTCTCGGTCTTGGGGACGCGCTGGACGCGGTGGACGCCGGACTCGTACTTGAGCACGGAGTAGACCTTGTCGCCGGAGACCTTGAACTCGATGGTCTTGAAGCCGCCGGCCTCGCTCGGGCTGGACGAGAGCACCTCGAGCTTCCAGCCGCGACCCTCGCAGAAGTGCTGGTACATCTTGAAGAGGTCGCCCGCGAAGATGGCGGCCTCGTCGCCGCCCACGCCAGCGCGGATCTCCACGATGGTGTCCTTCTCGTCGTTGGGGTCGGCGGGGATGAGCAGGTACTTGATCTCCTCCTCGAGCTCCGGCAGCTTGGCCTCGTTGGCGGCGATGTCCTCCTGGAGCATGGCCTTCTCGTCGGCGTCCGCCTCGTGGAGCATCTCCTTGGCGGCCTCGATGTCGTCAAGGGCGCCCAGGTACTCGCGGGCGCGCGCCACGAGCTCGGCCTGGCCGGCGTGCTCCTTGGCCAGGCGCGCGTACTCCTTGGGGTCGGAGACCACGGCCGGGTCCATGAGCTTCTTCTCGAGCTCCTCGTAGGCGGCGATGATCTTGGTGAGCTTGTCGTGCATGGTGCCTCTCCTTATGCGGTGGTATGCGTGAACGGGACGTGCGCGACGCCACCGGCTAGAGCATGTCGAATCTCAGGTACACGAGACCTCCCCGCAGTTGTCTTGAGCCTTCTTATCATACCCCGAGCGCGGGGTATAAGACACTTAGCCGATGGCAACCAAAGGAGAAACGCATGTCAGAGCCAGCCGAGAGCCCCGCGCGCACGCAGAGCGCCCGGGCCGACGACGCCTCGGGCGCAGAGAGCACCCAGGCGGGCGAGACCGCGCGCCTTGCGGACGCGGAGCGCGCCGACGCGGCGCCGACCGCGGCGCTTGCGGACGCCCTAGGCGAGAAGGACGCCGGGCCGGGGGCGACCGAGCGGCGCGCGCCCGTCGAGACGGCCCCGGAGGGGGCGGCCGAGCCCGCGCTGCGCGACATCATGGGCGCGCTCGGGCGCTACCGGCGGGGGCGGGCCCGCGCTCTCGGGGAGCTGGCCGGGCGGCACCGGGGCGCGCTGCTTGCGCTCCTGGCCCTGGCCATCGTTGGCATTGTCACGGCGGCGGCCCTGGCGGGGGCGCCGGGACTGCCCTCCACCGAGCAGGTGCGCGACGACCTGGCCGCCCTCCCCGCCCCCGCCTGCCCCGGCGGGGACTTTGGCAGCGACGGGCCCCTCGCCGTGAGCGGCGTCGAGGTGCGCGAGGTCGCCAGCAGCCCCGAGGCGGGCCGGGCGACGGCACGGGCGCTCGTGAGCTACGAGGGCACGGGCGTCTGCGCGGACGCAAGCGTCACGGCGCCCTACGCGCTTGAGGGCGGCGCCTGGACGCTCGACGCGGACGGCCTTGCGACGCAGGTCTCCTGGCGCGCGACGGCGGGGGTCGACCCCAATTGCGTCGTCGCGGGCCTGGCGGGGCTTCTTGCCCGCGCGGACGAGGAGCTCGGCCGGCAGGAGTCCGACGGCCCCACCCTCTCGGGGCTCTACGCCGGCGGGCAGGTGAGCGTGGGGCCCGTCACCTTTGACGAGCGCGCGCAGACGAGCTCGCTCGAGCTCACCTGCAGGCAGGGCACCGGCCGCGTCGTGCGGGAGTGCCGCCTCACCGTCTCCCTTGCGTTCCGGCAGGCCAACGGGCAGTGGGAGGTCGAGGGCGTCGAGGTGGCCGACGGGGCGTTTGACCTCAGGCTCGACGACCTTCTGGGCACCTGGTCCGGAACGTTTGCAAGCCAGTCGACGGAGGGCACCAAGTGCCTCGCGGCGCGCGAGGCCGGGCTTACCGTAAAGGTTGACGCAAGCTCGCCGCAGGGCGGCGGGACGCTGACGGGCACCGTCTCCGGGGTCGCGCACTACCACGCGCACCCCGCGGAGGACGCCGCCTCGTGCGAGGGGGACCAGGCGCTCGCCGACGTTCCCTTCACCGCGCGGCTCGTGGAGGCGGACGAGAAGAGCGGCACGCTCGTCTTTGAGGCGACGCTCCCCGAGGACGTGGGCGGGACCTGCTCGCTGCGGCTGTCCTTTGGCTCGGCGGACGACCCCTCGACGGTGGAGGCGGAGCTCACGACCACCTACCCACACACGGGCTCGTTCCTCTTCATCCCCTACGACGAGACGCTCACGTACGCGGACCGCTTCACGCTCGCGCGGCGGTAGCGCGGCGGCAGAGCACCGGCGCGCGGCAGCAAAAAGGCGCCCCCACGGGATCCGCGGGGGCGCCGGCAGGTCGTGCTATGGGCGGGGCTACTCGGCCTCGGTGGCCTCGACCTCGGCAGCGGGCTCCTCGGCGGGAGCGGCCTTGGCGGCCTCAGCCTCGGCCTTCTTGGCATACTCGGCGGCGCGCTTGGCCTTCTCGGCGGCCTTGGCCTCCTTGGCGGCCTTCTTGGCAGCGGCCTCCTCAGCAGCCTTGGCGGCCTTGGCGGCCTTGGCCTCCTGGGCCTTCTTGAGCTGGGCGGCAGCGGCGCCACCAAACTTGTCGGCGAAGCGCTGGACGCGGCCGCCGGTGTCAACGAGCTTCTGGGTGCCGGTGTAGAACGGGTGGCACTTGTCGCAGAGGTCGACCACGATCTCGCTCCTGGTGGAGTGGGTCTTCCAGGTGTTGCCGCAGGTGCAGCGGACGGTGCACTCCACGTAGTCGGGGTGGATACCTTGCTTCATGGCAGGACTCCTCACGGTCGGCCCTGGTTTCCGACCAGGGCGGGATACGTCTTGGTACCGACCAAGACACAATAGCCGTATGACTATATCAGAACGGGCGTGGTGCGTCTGTGGAGAATTGCAGGTAAGATGTTCGCGAGAAGAACGACCCGGAGGTGCCCCATGTTTCTCGCGATCGACGTCGGCAACACCCAGTCCACGCTCGGCCTCTTTGACGACGAGGGCGGGCTCGTCCGAGGCTGGCGCATGTCGACCAACGCGAGCGACACCTCCGACATGCTCCACTCGCGCCTCTGGGGCTACTTCATGAAGGACGGCCTCTCGCTCTCGGACGTGACCGCGGCAGGCGTGGCCTCGGTCGTCCCCGCCCTCGAGCGCGCGTGGCGGCGCTGCCTTGCCACGCACCTGGGCGAGGAGCCCCTCGTGGTGAGCGCGGGGCACGACTATGGCATGGAGGTCGCGATGCCCGTCCCGCGCCAGGTGGGCGCCGACCGCATCGCAAACGCGATCGCCGCGCGCCGGACCTACGGGGCGCCCGTGATCGTGGTGGACTTTGGCACGGCGACGAACATCGACGTCGTGGACGAGCGGGGCCGCTATCGCGGCGGCGCCATCTCCCCCGGCCTCATGCTCTCCGCAGGCGCGCTCTTCTCGCGCGCGGCGCGGCTTGCGAGCATCCCCATCGAGGCGCCGGCTCACGCGCTCGGCGACACCACGGAGACCGCGCTGCAGTCCGGCCTTGTGATCGGCGCGGCGGCGCAGGCCGAGGGGCTCGTGGCGCGCATCCAGGCCGAGCTCGGCGAGCCGCGGGCCACCGTGGTGGGGACGGGCGGCCTCGCGCGCACCGTGGCGCGGGCCACGACCCTCTTTGACGCCGTCGACCCCGACCTCACCCTCCGCGGCATCCGCGAGATCTGGCTCCACGAGCGCGCGTAGCCGCCGGGGCCGGGGCCGCCGGCAGGGGCGCCGTGCCCGTCAGAGGGGGCGCAGGCGGGCCTGCTCGGGGGCGAGCTCGAGGTCGGGGCCACCGGCCTCGGGGCGCACGGTCGCCCGGCCCCAGACGTCCACGCCGGAAAGCGTCCCGCGCGCGGCCACACGGCCGCCCCGCAGCACCTCGACCGGCTCCCCCATGCCGAGCAGCGCGTCGAAGTAGTCGCCGAGCACCGAGGCCAGAGGGCCCGCCGCGCCGCGCCCGTCCGCGTACGCGCGCTCCCACGCGCCGACGCCCTCCTCGGCCGCGCGCTCGAGCGCGGCCGCGTCAAGGCCGCGCCCCTCGTCCCACATGAGGTCGCAGCGCACGAAGACGCCCTCGGCGTCGTACCCGGCCCGCGCGTCAACGGCGACGAGCGGCTCGCCCTCCGCGGAGACCACCGCGTGCGGCCAGGCCACGCGCGCGCCGAGCTCGCGGGCCACCGCGAGCGCGCACACGTAGGGCGCCCCCGTCACAAAGCCCATGGGGACCTGCGGGCGCAGCGTGAGCGACGTCCCTACTCCCACGAGACCTCCCCGAGGTCGGCGGTGACCAGGCCCACGCGCTGGTCGCGCGGGAGCACCTCCACGCCGCCGTGCGCGAGGAAGCGCGCCGGGTCGTGCATGAGGTCCTCCATGGGCACGATGACGTAGTCGCGCTCGCCGAGACGGGGGTGCGGCAGCGCGAGGCGCTCGCCCGCGTGGCGCTCCCCCTCGAGCCACATGAGGTCGCAGTCGATGGTGCGCGGCCCGTTGCCGGGCTTCTTGGCGGCTCCCACGGCCTGGGGCCGCGGCGCGTCGTCCTTCTCGCGAATCCGGCCGAGGGCGTTCTCGACCTCGAGCAGCTTGCCCATGAGCACGAGCGGGTGAAGCTCGGTCCTGATCTCGGCCACGGCGTTGGCCACGGGCGTGGCGATGCCGTAGGCGGGCTCGGTCTCGTAGGCATGGCTCACGTTGACCACGCAGGTGAGCGGGATGTCGTCGATGAGCTGGACCGCGCGCGCGAGGTTGGCCACGCGGTTGCCCACGTTAGAGCCAAGCGAGACGAAGCCCTGGCGCGGGTCCTTGTGCGCGACGGCCCAGTAGGCGTTCACGGCCTGGGAGATGCCCGCGACGTTGTGGACGCGCAGGATGCGCGCGCCGTTCTCGATCGAGGAGATGCAGATGCCGGCCGTGGCAAAGTCGCGCTCGGGTGCCTCGGCCACGCCGGAGACCGCCCCCACGAAGCGCTTGCGGGAGACGGCCACGGCGAGCGGGTAGCCCATCGAGGCCATGGAGCGCGTGGCGCGCTGGATGACCACGTCCTCGTCGGCGAGCTTGTCAAAGCCCGCGCCCGGGTCAAGGCAGATGCGGTCGTGGGAGACGCCGGCGCGCACGAGCGTGCGGGCCTGGTCGCCGAGAAAGCCCATCACCTGGCGCATGATCGGCGCCTCCTCGGGCAGGGTGAAGCGGCGCTGCGAGGTGACGGGGCGCGGCAGGGCGCTGCCCGTGGGGCGCGACTCGTCGAGCATGACCTGACGGCGCGGGGCGCGGGTGCCCAGGCCCGCGCGGTTCCAGTGCATGACGAGGCAGCCGCAGTCGGTGTCGGCCGCCACCTGGACCATCTCAGGGTCCGTGAAGCCCTCGACGTCGTTCACGATGGCCGCGCCCAGCCGCACGCACATGCGGGCGACCTCGGCGTGGCGCGTGTCCACCGAGACCACGGCGCCCGCCTCCACGAGCGCGCGCACCACGGGCACCACGCGCTCGGCCTCGGCCTGCGGGGAGACGGGGGTGTGCCCCGGGCGCGTGGACTCGCCGCCCACGTCGATGATGTCGGCGCCCTCGTCGAGCATCGCAAGGCCACGCGCGATGGCGGCCTTGGCGTCGAGGTTCGCGCCGCCGTCGGAGAAGGAGTCGGGGGTGACGTTGAGGATGCCCATGATGCGCGGGCGCGCGAGGGAGATCTCGTGCGATCCGCAGTGCCAGGTGCCGAAGTTCTCTCGTAGCATGGGCCATACCTTTCTCGGGGCTTGTTGGTCCCGACCATTGTACCCGAGCCCGCACGCGCCGCCTCAACCGGCCGGCGGGGCCGCGCCCCGGCCGGGGGGCTCCGGGCCCCGCGCTCAGAAGTCGAAGGCCGCCGCGATGTCGCAGGCGCAGACGAGGTCGGCGGCCTCGTCCGCCGGCGTGCGCTCCCGGTTCACGATCACAAGCTCGTCGCCGCCGAAGTAGTTGACCAGCCCCGCCGCCGGGTACACCACGAGCGACGTCCCGCCGATGACGAGCAGGTCCGCCTCCTGGATCGCCCGCACACTGGCGAGAAGGACCCTCTCGCTCAGGGGCTCCCCGTAGAGCACCACGTCGGGCTTCACGAGGCCGCCGCACGCCTCGCAGTGCGGGACGCCCTCGGTCGCGAGCACCCACGCGGCGTCGTAGACCGCCCCGCAGCGCTCGCAGACGTTGCGGTGCACCGAGCCGTGCAGCTCGTGGACCGTGCGGGAGCCCGCCCGCTGGTGCAGCCCGTCGATGTTCTGCGTCACCACGGCGGCAAGGTGCCCCGTGCGCTCGAGCTCGGCGAGCTTCTCGTGCGCGCGGTTGGGCCGGGCCGTCAGGCAGATCATGCGCTCGCGGTAGAACTCGTAGAACTCGGCGGTGTGCGAGACAAAGAAGTCGTGCCCGAGCATCTCCTCGGGCGGATAGGCGAAGTGCTGGTGGTAGAGGCCGTCGACGCTTCGGAAGTCGGGGATGCCGCTTGCGGTGGAGACGCCCGCGCCCCCAAAGAAGACGGCTCGCCGCGCGCGGGAGAAGCGCTCCGAGAGCTCCGCCGCCGCGTCCGTGGGAGAGGTGATCGTGCGTGCCATGGCTGCCTCCTTCGGGGCGGGGCCCGTCCCGCCCGGCGTCATTGTGACTCATTGTAGGCCCAGATGAGACGTGGAGTTTTGTTGGGAACGGTATGCCGTTACGTCATTTTGGGAACAACGCCTCCTATCGGACGGCGCGCGGCCGAAGACCTTTTCGGCGCGCGCCATCGGCTCTTGGGAGGTTGTGATGGGAGAGCTTTCGAGCAACGTCTTTGACTGCGCGCTCGTCTTTGAGGGCGGGGGCTACCGCGCCGCTTACACCTGTGCGTTTGCGAACGTCCTGCTGGAGCAGGGAATCTACTTTGACTACGTCTGCGGGCTCTCCGCAGGCGCCAGCAACTCCGTCAACTACCTCTCGCGCGACCAGGCGCGCGTGCGCGAGGCGTTCATGACCGGCGGGCCCGCCAAGGGCGCCGTGGGGCTGCGCTCGCTCCTGCGGGGCCGCGGCTACTTTGACGCCGACGCGCTCTACGAGGGGGCCCTGCGCGACGGGACCCTCGTCTTTGACTGGGAGGCCTTCTCGGCCAACCCTGCGCGCCTGCGCATCCAGGCCTTCGAGCGCGACACCGGCCGGACCGTGCGCTTCTCTCGCGAGGACATGACCGACCCGATGCGCATGATCGACCTCGTGCGCGCAAGCTCCACGCTGCCGGGCATGATGCGCCCGATCGAGGTCGACGGCCGGGCGCTCCTGGACGGCGGGCTCGGGACGGGCGCCGGCATCCCGGTGGGCATGGCCGAGGAGGACGGCTTCGAGAAGATCCTCTTCGTGGCCACGCGCCCGCGCGGCTACCGCAAGAAGGAGCCGGGCGCGCGCGACCGCCAGATTTACAAGCGCCTGGCGCAGAACCACCCCTACCTCAGAAACGCCCTGCTCACGCGCTGGGAGCGCTACAACGCCGCGCTCGAGCACGTGGAGGAGCTCGCGGCGGAGGGGCGCGCGCTCATCCTCTACCCCGACGAGATGCCCGTGGAGAACGCCACGGTGAACCCGCGCCGGCTCGCGGCCGCCTATGAGGCGGGGCACGCTCAGTACCTGCGCGACCTGCCCATGGTGCGCACGTTCCTGTTTGGCTCGGCAGACGCCGGCCCCCGGCCGGAAGACCCGGACGAGGGCACGGGCTACATCACGCTCGGGTAGCGGCCGCGGGCGGGCCGCGGGAGCGGGCGCTCCCACGGCCCGCCCGTCGCCCCCGCTAGAGCTCGATCGTAAGCTCCACGGGGCAGTGGTCGGAGCCGTAGACCTCGGAGAGGATCGACGCGCCGGTCACGCGGTCCGCGATGTCGTTGGACACGAGGAAGTAGTCGATGCGCCAGCCCGCGTTGTTCTTGCGCGCGTTGAAGCGGTAGCTCCACCAGCTGTAGGCGCCCGTGAGGTCGGGGTGGCGCGCGCGGAAGGTGTCGGTGAAGCCGGCGTCGAGCAGGCGCGTGAAGCTCTCGCGCTCCTCGTCGGAAAAGCCCGCGTTGCCGCGGTTGGGGCCGGGGTTCTTGAGGTCGATCTCGTTGTGGGCCACGTTGAAGTCGCCGCAGGTCACCACCGGCTTCTCGGCGGCAAGCCCGCAGAGGAACTCGCGGTAGGCGCTGTCCCAGGCGAGGCGCGTGTCGATGCGCGCCAGCTCGTTCTGGGCGTTAGGCGTGTAGACGTCCACGAACCAGTAGCCCGGGAACTCGAGCGCGCAGACGCGGCCCTCGTCGTCCGCCTCGGGGGCGCCGATGTGGTTAATCACCTGCAGCGGCTCCTCGCGGGAGAAGACGGCCGTGCCGGAGTAGCCCTTGCGCTCGGCATAGCTCCAGGTCTGGTGGTAGCCGGGCAGGTCCAGGCTGATCTGGCCCTCCTGGAGCTTGGTCTCCTGGACGGCAAAGACGTCGGCGTCCGTGGACGCCACGATGTCGGTGAAGCTCGGGTCCTTCTTCATGACGGCGCGCAGGCCGTTGACGTTCCAGGAGACGAGGCGCAGCTCGCGGGTGTCGGACATGGGAACTCCGTTCGTGCGTGCGGGCCGCGGTCCTTCTCGGCAGGGCGGCCGCGGCGGGCGGTAATTGCTATCAGCATTGTGACACTTTAGGGGCCCGAGCGGAACGGGCCGCGGCCGCTACTCCCCCGGCACGTCGAGGCCGGCCTTGGCCATCGCGGCGAGAAGCGCGGCGGCCGAGCGCGTGGCGATGAGCTCCTGCGGGAAGTGGATCTCCTCGAGCATGGCGAGCGCCGTCGGCGTGCGGCCCACCGCCGTGCAGACGTGCGCGTCGGTGTTGACCACGACCCCGCAGCCCAGCTCGGCGCAGGCCTCCGCGATCGCCCGGCAGCTCCCCCACGTGCGGCCCTCGGGGCCGCGGCTCTCGAGGCTGTGCTCGTTGATCTCTATCAGCCGGCCCGTGCGCGCCGCCTCCCCCACGACCGCGCGCACGTCAAACGGGACGCCCGCGCGGCCGGTGTGCCCGAGCACGAGCACCTTGGGCTGCGCGAGCGCGCCGAGGTACATCTCGGTTGTCTGCGCGAGCGAGGCACCGTCCGCGAAGTTCTTGTAGTGGACGCTCGCGATCACGTAGTCGCAGTTGTGGAGCATGCGGTCGTAGAGCGAGCGCTCGCGGCGGGCGGGGCGGCCGGTGATGTCGTGCGTGACGGTGACGGCCTGCCCAAAGAGGCCGCCCTCGAGGGTGCGGATGTCCGCCTCCATGCCGTGCAGCAGCCGGACCCCCTCCCAGGTTCGCGGCCAGATGCCCATGTTGACAAAGTGCTGGTAGTCCCGCAGGTCGGCATGGGTGAGGTCGGTCCCGGGGAAGAGCATGTCGGAGAAGTGGTCGGTCACGCCCAGAAGCTCGAGCCCGGCATCGCGGGCCGCAAGGACGTTCTCGCGCAGCGTGGAGTACGCGTGGCGCGAGTAGAGCGTGTGCGTGTGAATGTCGCAGCGGTTCTGCAGCATCGCACCTCCTCGAGCAGTGGACGGCGGCCCCGGACGGGCGACCCCTCGCCTACCGGTAGCTCTCGGCGAGCTTTGCCCACGCAGGCAGGGAGCTCACGATGGTCTCGTGGGAGACGCAGTAGCCCACGCGCACCCAGCCCGGGCAGCCAAAGGAGTCGGAGGGGACGGGCAGGAGCTCGAGGGCACGGGCGCGCTCGAAGAACGCGCCGGCGTCGGGCTCGAGCGCCTTGACCCAGAGGTAGAACGCCCCCTCGGGCTCGATGAACTCGTAGCCGAGCGCGGAGAGCCCCTCCGTGAGCGCGCGGCGGTTCTCGTCGTAGGCGGCAACGTCGGAGGGAACGTCCACGCAGTCGGCGAGGACGCGCTGGAAGAGCGCCGGCGCGCAGACGTAGCCGAGCTTGCGGCCCGCGCCCGCGACCGCGAGCACGAGCTCGTCGTGCTCGGGCACGGTCGGCGGGACGAGCACCCAGCCGATGCGCTCGCCGGGGAGCGAGAGGGACTTGGAGTAGCTGTAGCACACGATCGTGCGCTCGTAGACGGAGGGCACCCAGGGCACCTCGACGCCGTAGGCGATCTCTCGGTAGGGCTCGTCGGAGATGACGTAGACCTGCGTGCCGAGCCGCTCCTCGGCCGAGCGCAGGGCATCCGCGAGCGCGGCCAGGTTCTCGCGCGCGTAGACCGAGCCGACGGGGTTGTTGGGCGAGTTCACGATGACCGCCTTGGTGCGCTCCGTGAGCGCCGCGGCCACGGCGGGGACGTCGATCTGGAACGTGGTCGCATCGGCCATGACCTCGACGCAGGTGGCGCCGGCGGTCTCGATCCAGACGCGGTACTCGGGGAAGTAGGGCGCGATCACGATGACCTCGTCGCCCGGGTTCACGAGGGCGCCGAGCGTGATGGACAGCGACGCCGCCGCGCCGCAGGTGAGGTAGAGGTCGGCCGCCGTCGCCGTGCCGTCGCCAAAGCGGCGGCACAGGCTCGCCGCCACGGCCTCGCGCGCGGCCGGCAGGCCCGGGGCCGGCGTGTAGCCGTGCAGCAGGGTCGCCGGCAGGGAGAGGTTCTTCTCGATGGAAAAGCGCACGGCGTCAGGCGCGGGGATGGAGGGGTTGCCCAGGGAGAAGTCAAAGACGTTCTCGGCGCCGATCTGGGCCTTGCGCTCCTGCGCGTAGGCGGAAATCTCGCGAATGGCCGACTTCTGCGCGCCGTAGGCGTAGCTCTTCTGGTTGATGGACATCGCGGCTCCTCTCAGGCCCGGGCTCGTTTTGCCCCATTGTACCCGGGATGGAAGGGGGCGTCGGGGGTTGGAAACCAGAAGGAAGCGCTGGGCGAGAAGGACCGGGCGCTACCGGCGGCGGGGCACGTCGCGCGCGCCGCGCACGGGATAGAGGAAGCCGTCCTGGCCAAGGACGCCGTCGCCCAGGCTCGTCACCAGGTAGTTGTTGGCGTCGCGGCTGCGGTCCTCGCGCTCGTGGTGGGAGATCCGGATAAGCAGCTTGTCCTGGAGCGAGAGGCAGGAGCGGTAGATCGTCGACGGGCTGAGCCCGAGCTCGCGGCGAAGCTCGCTCGTGGAGGCGCGCACGGCGACGCCCGGCGCCCCGGCCCGGGCGGCCAGGCACCTCAGCAGCCTGAGCTCCGTCAGGTTGAGAGAGATTCGGGCCGTGACCTCGAAGCTGCGATGACTCGTCATGGCCCGCACCCCCTCCCAGCCTGTGGGACCGCACCTGAAATAGGGTGCAAATCTTATCATCGGGCAGAAAGGGGCAACGTCTCTGTAATACCATTTACCTGTCAGTTTTCTGACTATGGCATTTTGCAGAGACCGCATATTAGCTATCTATAGCTGCACCTTCGCACAAAGGGAGGGCAAAAGTGACAGGGGGATGTGTCACTTTTGCCCCCTGAGGCGCATTCACGCTGGCAGACGCATCACAGCAAAATCATGACAGGGCACCATGTCACTTCTGTCATGCCGGCCAGCGGTTGTTGAGAAGGGCGTCGACGTCGTCGCCCTCGACGGTCTCCTGCTCCAGGAGCACGCGCGCCATCGTGTCCATCTGGTCGCGCCGGGCGTCGAGCACCGTACGGGCGCGCTCGTGCCCCTCGCGCATGATGCGCTCGACCTCGTCGTCGATCCGCTTGGCGGTCTCGGCGGAGTAGTCCTGGTGGTCGGCGTAGTCGCGGCCCAGGAAGACCTCGTGCTGCGCCTCGCCAAAGACCTGGGCGCCGAGCTTCTCGCTCATGCCGTAGCGCGTGACCATGGTGCGCGCGAGCTTGGTGGCCCGCTCGAGGTCGTTGGAGGCGCCGGTGGTGACGTCGTCGCAGAAGAGCTCCTCGGCGGTGCGGCCCGCAAGCAGCACCGCGATCTGGTCGAGCATGCCGTCGCGGGTCTCGAGGAAGTGGTCCTCCTCGGGGACCTGCATCGTGTAGCCGAGCGCCTGGCCGCGGCTCACGATGCTGATCTTGTGGATGGGGTCGGAGTTCTCGAGCACGTGGCCCACGAGGGCGTGGCCGGACTCGTGATAGGCGATGACGCGGCGCTCGCGCTCGGTGATGACGCGGCTCTTGCGCTCGGGGCCGGCCATGACGCGCTCCATGGCCTCCTCGACCTCCTCCTGGCCGATCAGCGCCTTCTGACGGCGCGCGGCGAGCAGCGCGGCCTCGTTCATGAGGTTGGCGAGGTCGGCGCCCGTAAAGCCCGGCGTCACCTTGGCGAGCCGCTCGAAGTCCACGCCATCGTCGAAGGGCTTGCCCTCGGCGTGGACGCGCAGGATCTGCTCGCGGCCGCGCACGTCGGGGCGGTCGACCGTCACGCGTCGGTCAAAGCGGCCGGGGCGCAGGAGCGCCGGGTCCAGGATGTCGGGGCGGTTGGTCGCGGCGATGAGGATGACCGAGGAGTTGTCCTCGAAGCCGTCCATCTCCACGAGCAGCTGGTTCAGGGTCTGCTCGCGCTCGTCGTGCCCGCCGCCGAGGCCCGCGCCGCGCTGGCGGCCCACCGCGTCGATCTCGTCGATGAAGACGATGCAGGGGGCGGCCTCCTTGGCCTGCTTGAAGAGGTCGCGCACGCGCGAGGCGCCCACGCCCACGAACATCTCAACGAAGTCAGAGCCGGAGATCGAGAAGAACGGCACGCCCGCCTCGCCGGCCACGGCCTTGGCGAGCAGCGTCTTGCCGGTGCCCGGAGGCCCCACCAGGAGCACGCCGCGGGGGATGCGGGCGCCCATCTTGTGGTAGCGCTCGGGGTCGGAGAGGAAGTCCTTGACCTCCTGGATCTCCTCGACCGCCTCCTCGATGCCCGCGACGTCGGAGAACTTCACCTTGGGGCGCTCGCTCTCGGCGGTCTTGGCACGGGTCCGCGCAAATGACATGGTCTTGTCGCTCTGACTCGACATGCGGTTCATGTAGAAGACGAAGACGCCCACCAGAAGCAGCGTGGGGACGACGGAGAGGAGCACCGTCTCGAGCACGCCCGAGTCGGTGGTGTCGATCTTGTAGGTGACGTCGGGGTGCTGCGCCATGAGCTCGGCGAGCGAGTCCGACCCCACGTAGACGCTCGTGAAGGGCACGAGCTGGGAGTCGTCGGAGGAGTTGGCGTCCTCGTGCCAGTAGGTGCCCGTGACCGTGCCGTCGGCCGTCTTGTAGGTCGCGTCGTGGACGCGGCCGTTCTTGAGGGCGGTGACAAACTCGTTGGTGGCGAGCGTGTCCGGTCGGCGCTGGCCCAGGAGCCCGGAGCCCATGGTGAAGGCCAGGCACAGGGCCACCACAAGGACAACGGCAAGGGCCACCGCGATCGGGCGCTGGCGACGGGGGTCGGGACGCCCGGCCTGGCTGTTCTCTGACACGCAGCTTCTCCTAACGTGTGGTTCTTCTCGCATGTGTCGCCCAGAGGGGCGCGGCGCCCGCGGCGCTACTTCTTGTAGACCTCGGGCTTGAGGACGCCGATGTAGGGCAGGTTGCGGTAGCGCTCCGCAAAGTCGAGGCCGTAGCCCACGATGAACTCGTCGGGCACGTGGGCGCCCACGTAGCGCGGGGTGACGGCGGGGGTGTTGCCGGGGACGTCCTTCACGAGGAAGGCCGCCACCTCGACGGAGGCGGGCCCGCGGTTCTCGAGCATGCGCATGAGGTAGGACAGCGTGAGGCCCGAGTCGAGGATGTCCTCGACGATGAGCACGTCGCGACCCTCGATCTTGGTGTCGAGGTCCTTCACGATCCGCACCACCCCGGAGCTCTTGTAGCCCTCGCCGTAGCTCGAGACTGCCATGAAGTCGATGGCCATCGGGCACTCGATGGCGCGCATGAGGTCGGCCATGAAGACCACGGCGCCCCGCAGCACGGCCACGACGAGCGGGTTCTTGTCGGCATAGTCGCGGGAGATCTCCTGTCCCATGCGGGAAACGATGCCGCGAATGTCCTCCTCGCTGAGCAGGACGTCCTGAACGTCGGGGTGCAGCGCCTCCATGGCTCTCCTCTCTTCCGGCGGGTCCTCGCCCGCCCGTCACTCGCCTCGGTGCAAGGCCAATTCTAGCAGCCAACGCGTCTGCGGAGCGCACCGCGCGCGCTCGTCCGCGCGCACCCCCGCGACCCACACGATGGGACCCGTCGGCGAGGCGTGCACCACGGGCACGAGCGGCCGGGCGGCCACGGGCAGGCCGGACTCGCCGATCAGGTCGGAGAGCTTCTTGGACTGCCCGTGCATCCCCAGGGGGCAGAGCACCTCGCCCGGGCGGGGCGCGTCCACCCAGAGACGGCCCCCGCGCGCCGGGTCGACGCCCGCGGCCTCCGCGTCGAGAAGGACCGACTCCCCCGCCCACTCGAGCCCGTGGGCGCGGGCCCGGGCAACCGGGTCCGTCCCGTGCGGCACGGGCAGCACCCGCGCCGTGAGCGTGCGGCCCCCGGGGAGCCCCAGCCGCCCGGGCACCTCGAGCCAGGCGGAGACGGGCTCCGGGCCCGCCGCGCGGGCGAGGAGGGTGAGCAGGCCGTGCTCCACGCGCGCGGAGACGCCCAAGGGGACCGTCACCGCGCCCTCCCCCGCCGCCACGGCCCCCAGGACCGCGGCCACGTGGCGCGCCTCGAGCCGGGCCTCCGGGCAGACCGCAAGGAGCGCCTGGCGCACCACGCGGCGCGCCAGGGCTACCTCGGTCGCGGCGAGCCGCGCGGCGTCGAGGACCAGGGCGCCCGGGGCCTCGTGGCGGCAGAGCTCGCGCAGGGTGCGCGCGGAGAGGGCCGTGAGGTAGGCGTCCTCGTCGGAGAGGATGTCGCAGGTGGTGGCAAGGCTCGCCACCACGCGGGGGTTCCTCGCCCGCACCACGGGCATGACCTCGTGGCGCACGAAGGCACGCAGGTAGCGGGTGTCCTCGTTGGTGGCGTCCTCGCGCCAGACGATGCCGCGCATCCGCAGCAGGTCGCAGAGCTCCTCGTGCGTGCGGTCCAAAAGCGGCCGGACGATGCGGTTGCGGCGGCGCGGGATCGAGGAGAGGCCCGAGGCGCCCGTGCCGCGGATCGCGTTCATGAAGAAGGTCTCCGCGCGGTCGTCGGCCGTATGCGCCGTGACGATCCGCGCCGACGCGCGCGGGGCCCCGAGGGCGGCGCAGAGCTCGTTGGCGAGGCGGTTGGCCTCGGCGTAGCGCAGCTCGCGGCCGGCGTTCTCCACGTTGTCGCCCGCGTCCGCGGCGAGCGCGGCCACGTCGGCGCGGCGGATGGTGCAGGGGACGCCGAAGCGCGCCGCGAGGTCGCGCACGAACTCCTCGTCCTCCTCGGCGTCCAGGCCGCGCAGGCCATGGTTCACGTGCAGCACGTGCAGGCGCTCGCGGGCGATGCGCGCCCGTCCGCGACCGTCGTCGATGTCGAGCGAGGACGTGGCCGCGAGCACGAGCAGCGCCGTGGAGTCCGCGCCGCCCGAGACCATGAGGACCACGGGGCCGGCCAGCTCCACGTCCGCCCGCCCGCTCGGCCGCTCGAAGCGGCTCCGGCCCGTGGCATATCGACGAGAAACGCTTGGCATGCGGTGCCCCCTCGCGAATCGGCTCCCTTGCGGCTACCCTAGTAGCGCGGCACGGCCGGCGCGTCCGGCGGCGGTGCCCGGCACGGCCGGCGCGGCTGACGCGGTCGGCGGCGGTGCCCGGCAGAAAGTGTACGACAGCGAGGGGACACGCATGACGCCTGAGATTCACCTGCACGTACTGGCCAGCGGATCCAGGGGAAACGCCGCCGTGGTGGAGGGCCCCGAGGGCTCGGTCCTGGTTGACTGCGGCATCTCGCGGCGCGCCCTTCTCGGCCGTGCGGACGAGCTCGGCGTGGACCTTGGCCGGGTGCGCGCCGTCCTGCTCACCCACGAGCACTCCGACCACGTGGGCGGGCTCACGGTGTTCTGCAACCACTTCGAGGGCGCGCTGCTCGCGACCGCCGGGACCGTGGGCGCGCGGCGCTATCTCGCCGAGCTCCCGTTCACGGTCATGGGGCATGCCGAGGAGCTCGAGCTCGCGGGCATGCGCGTGCGGGCCTTCCCCACCTCGCACGACGTTGCCGACCCCATTGGCCTGCGCTTCTCGACAGACGACGACGCGCTTGGGTTCTGCACGGACACAGGAGAGCTGGGCCCGGAGGCGCTGGGCGCGCTGGAGGGCGTGCGCATCCTGGCGCTTGAGTCCAACCACGACGAGCGCATGCTGGCCACGGGCGCCTACCCGGCCTACCTCAAGGCGCGCGTGGGCGGGCCCACCGGTCACCTCTCCAACGCGCAGGCCGCGTCGGCGCTCACGCGCCTGGTGGGGCCGGACACCGAGACCGTGGTGGCCATGCACCTCTCGCAGGACAACAACCGCCCGAGCGTCTGCGTGCGCACGCTCGCCGAGGCCGTGGGGGCCGAGGTCGTGCCCGGCGAGGACGGCCGGCCCGAGGCCCGCACCCCCGACGGCCGCCTCACGATCTGCTGCGCCGCACAGGACTGGCCGCTTTCCGTGTGGTAGCGGCGGGGGCGGAGGGCTCGCGTCCGCGATTCCCGGCCCGGCCCGGATTAACGCGCAAAATCTGACTTTTCCGAAACAGCCTCCTGCGGATATATGAAACGAAAACAGATTTTGCGCGTTAATCCGAGGGAGGGGACGCGCTTGTCAAGGAGAGCTCCCCGACGAAGGGCCGCCCGGCGGGAGGCCGCCAGACGAGACGCCATCCGGCAGAAGGCTGCCCGGTTACGTACACTCCCGGCGGTTACGTACACGCTTTCCGGTTACGTACACTTGGCTCGGGTACGTACACTCCGTCACGAACCTTCTACCTGCGGAAACGCAAAATGCCCTCTCGAGAAGGACGCTCTTTCGTGTACGTAACCGATTTTTGTGTACGTAACCGCCGGGAGTGTACGAAACCGGAAAAGGAAGGGGGCGGAAGAGGGCCGCGGGGCGAGAAGAACCGCGGGGCGAAAAAAGGGGCGCCCGTGCGGGCGCCCCTTCGTGACGCGGGGATGGTCGGTCGCGCTAGGAGCGACGACGCGCGCTGAGGGCGGCGCCGAGGCCGGAGAGCGCGGCGCCCATGGTCGCGACCAGGCCAACGGCAGCCGAGGGGTCACCGGTCGAGGGGACCGTGCCGCCGCCGACCGTGCTGCCCGGCTTGCTGCCGGTCGCGCCGTCGGCCGCGTCGTCGGTGGTACCGCCAGTGGTGCCGCCGGTCGAGCCGTCGCCGGGCTGCCCGGGCGTGCCAGGCTGCTCCGTGTCGCCGCCAGGCTCCTCGGCCTCGTCCTTGTCCCAGCCGGCCCAGAGGGTGAGGTCGCCGGTCACGGGCGCGGCGAAGTCCCAGGCCTCGGTGCGCTCGGGGTTGGAGAACCAGCCCGTGAAGGTGTAGCCCTCGCAGACGGGGTCGGCCGGGCGCGCGACGGCCTCGCCCTCCTTGACCTCGACCTGCTGGTTCTCGGTCGTGGGCAGGCAGTCGTCAAAGGTGACGGTGTAGACGGGCCTGGGGGCGAGGGCGCCCTGGGCCTTCGTGAGCGCGGCCAGGGCCGCGTCGACCTGGTCCTGCGTGGCGTAGTTGCCGGCAATGAGCTCCTGCGCCGCGGTCAGGGCCTCGAAGAGGCCGGCCCAGCTGTCGGCAGAGTAGTCGTCCTCCGCAAGCGCACCGGCCTCGCTCACGGCCGCCGCGAGCTCGGACCAGTCGGGCGCCTCGTAGGCGTCGGGCAGGGTGATCGGGTCCTGCGTGCCATAGACCTCGAACTCGTAGATGCGGGCCGCGGAGTCGGCGCCGCTCGTGGGCTTGTCGACCGTCAGGCGGACGTAGCGGCCCTGGACCACGGGCAGGGAGACCACGGGCTGGTCGGCGGTGCTGCCGGTCACGCGGGAGACCTCGGTCCAGGAGCTGCCGTCATCGCTCACCTCGACGTGCCAGGCGTTGGTGTTGAGGCCGGCGCCCTCGCCGCCCACGGCCGCGTTGGCAAGGCTGTAGCCCGTGATGGTGGAGACGCCGCCCAGGTCAACGGTGAGCCACTGCTCCCACTGGGTGGTGCACCACTTGGTACTCGTGAGGCCGTCGACGGCCTTGTCGGCGCTCTCGGAGGCGCCGGTGGAGCTGGAGGCCGTGGCGGTCTTGTTCAGCGCGATGTTGGAGGTCTCGGACGGGGCGGCCTCGGAGACGGTGACCACCTGCTCCATCGTGGCGACGTCCTCGCCAAAGCGGTTGCTCGCCGTGAGGGTGATGGTGTAGCGGCCCTCGTGGGCGTAGCTGATCGTGGGCTCCTCGTCGGTGCTCGTGCCGGGGACGGCGCCGGGGAAGGACCAGGAGAGCTCGGAGGCGGAGAGCGAGCTCTCGTTGGTCAGCTTGATCTCCTGGCCGGGCCTCACGAAGGTCGAGGAGACGGAGAAGGCCGCCGTCGGCTCAATCTGGTACGCGAGGACGTCGTCGACGAACTTGACGCCGCACTGCTCGGAGAGGACCTTGCCGGAGGAGAGCGAGCTCCTCAGGGAGTTGAGCTGGGAGGTGAGGGCCTGGACCTGGGCGTCATCCTGGCCGACCTTGGCGATCAGCAGGTCAAGCGCCAGGTTGTCGGCCTCGCCGACCTGGGCCAGTTTCTGGAAGTTGGCCACGGGGCTGTGGGCGCCGCCCGCGTTGGTGGGGTCGACCTCGGAGGCGTGCTCGGCGAGGTAGTTCCCGGCGTCGACCATGGCGTCGAAGGCGGCGCGCAGGGCGGCCACGTCGGCGTCGGAGGCCAGGTCCTCGACAGCGGCGGCCTTCTTGAGGACGGTGTCCATGAGGGCGCGGGTCTCGGGCGCGTCGGCGCGGCCGGAGGAGTTGGAGCCGCCCACCATGCGCGTGGAGTGGTCGGCAAAGACCCTCATGGCCTGGCCGAGCTCGCCGTCACCGTAGACGTAGGGCACCGCAGCGTCGAAGGCGGCGTCGGCGTCGTAGACGTCCGTGTTCCAGCCATAGTCGGCCGCGGTGGCCTCGGAGACCTTGTTGAGATCCGCCCAGCCCATGGGGTTGGTGACGAAGTAGTCGGTCTTCTCGCCCAGGGCGTTGTCAAGGCCGTACATGGGGCCCAGGCAGAGCTTGGTGCGCAGGAAGTCGTTGCAGTTGTAGTTCCACCAGATGCCCAGGCGGTCGCCGTAGAGCTTCTTCACGAGGTCCACGTTCTCGGCGGGGATGCCCTCCGGCACCACGGCCGGGCCGGTGTAGAGGACCTGGATGCGCGAGTCGAGCGTCTCGGCGAAGTAGTTGGAGTACGCGTTGAAGCCGTTCTCGCCGGCGCCGTTGATCATGGCGAGCGAGTCGTACTTGGTCGGCACGGTCACGAGCGGGCCGCAGTCGCCCTTGGCGTCCAGGAACTCGGACTGGAAGCGGTTGAGGAGCTTGGCCTGCTTGATGCCGTCGTCATCCCCGTGCAGGGAGATGTCGTCGAAGAAGATGGCAAAGTGGCGCACGCCCATCTCGTACATGGTCTCGCACTTGGCCACCAGGGCCTGGAAGTCGCTCTCGCTCTCGAGGTCGATGGTGTTGCCCGGGGAGATGGCAAAGACGAAGTCGACCTTGTTCTCCTCGGCGATCCGGACGAGTTTCTCCATCTCGGCGAGCTGGTCGGCCGGGTAGGGGTCGCGCCAGTTGGCGCGGTGGTAGGGGTCGTCCTTGGGCGCGTAGATGTAGGTGTTGAGCTTGCTCTGGCCGTAGTAGGCGAGCTGGTCCTGACGGTCCTCCCAGGTCCAGCCGGCGCCGTCGCCGGCATAGAAGCCCTCGATGACGCCGCGGTGGGCCATCTCGGGCTCGTCGGTGATGGAGACGTCGGGCACAGTGCCGTCGGAGATGAGCTGCGCGAGCGTCTGGACGGCGTAGTAGGAGCCGTCGCCGTCGGCGCCGTTGAGGACGATGGCGCCCTTCTCCGAGCTCACGCCCAGGACGTAGCCCTCGGCGTCGAGCGCGGAGGCGTCCAGGGAGAGCGCGGCGGCCTGCGCGCTCTGGGTCGCGTCGTCGATCTCGCCCAGGTAGATGGTGGGATCGGCGGCATCGGCCGCGGCGTTGACGCTCACGCCGGCCTCGGCGAGCACGGCGTCGAGCGCGGAGACGGCGTCGGCGTCGGCGCCGTCGGCCACCACGTTCACGCCCCCGGCAAGCGACACGCTGCCGGAGCCCGCCTCGACGCTCTGCGGCGTGGGCACGATGTCGGGCAGGCCGCCCTCGGCGGCGAGCGCGACGGCCGGCGTCAGCGACAGCGCGGCGCCGATCACGAGCGCCACGCGCGCCGAGCGCGCGGAAACGAACAGATGCCTCATGGGTTCTCCCCTCGTTTGAGCCACGTTTTCTGCACATGCAAGAGCAGCATACCCCCTCGCGCGGCCCGGGCGCGCGGCGATCCCGTCAGCGGCGCTCGCGGGCGGCACGCAAAAAGGGGCCGGCGCCCAAGGGCGCCGGCCCGAAAGACGCTTCCTGGGGAGGAGGAAGGTCTGGAAGGAGGCAAGGCTCGGAGCTAGTCGATGGAGACCTTGGTGACGTTGCTCTTCTCCTGCTGCTTGGGGACGTTCACCGTGAGCACGCCGCCGTCGAGCTTGGCGCTGAGGCCGGCCACGGCCGCGTCCTTGAGGTAGACGCCGCGGGTGGCGCTCCACTCGCCGGTCTCCTTGTAGAGGTAGTTCTTGCCCTTCTCCTCGTCGGCCTCCTTGCGCTCGACGGAGATGGAGAGGCGACCCTCGTTGAGCTCGACGTCGATCTCCTCGCGCTTGACGCCCGGGAGCTCGGCGGTGACCACGTACTTGTCGCCCGCGTCCTCGACGTTCATCTTGAAGCTCGCGGACGAGGTGGACAGCGGCGCAAACGGCGCGTCCAAGAAGCTGTCGAGCGCGTCGAACGGCCAGTTGCGCAGAGCCCTCGCGTAACGGTCATACGGAACCATGCTTGCCATATCGATCACTCCTTCTGCTTGCGGTGCCCGTCTGGCACCTGTCGCTCGTTGTTAGTTGTTCCCGCTGGGGCGGCTTTTATACCCAGACGGCCTGTTTTTCTTAGCGTCACATACTCACCATATCTAAGTGCCCATGACTTAGATATAACCGCGCGAGAAGAACCTGGAGAGCCGCCGCCCTCCCCTTCCTTACGGTTTGTATAGTCTTCCCGAAGCCGCGCCGGCGGGCGCGCCGCTGCTTTATCATGAGTGCACTGCTGCTCATGACTGCCACGGAGGCACACATGGCCAACGAGAACGAGACGGCGCGCCCCACCGCCGAGGACCTTGAGAACCTGCCCTCCCTCGAGGGCGAGGGCGAGGCCGCGCCCGAGGGCGCTCCCGGGCGCCCGGCGCCGGCCCCCTACGTGCGGCAGCGCCCGGCCCGGCGCAGCGTCGACCCCATCGACGACTTTGCGCTCGAGGAGGGCGAGCCCGAGGTCGTGGCCCATGACTCCGCCTTCACCACCCGCGGCGGGGCGTTCTCCGGCATGGGCTACCGCCGCTCCCGCGCCCAGGGCAAGCAGCTGCGGCGCGACCTCCACTACGGCCAGTACCTCGAGATCCCCAAGGGCCGCCGCGACATCTTCGTGTCGCGCGAGCGCAGGACCCGTCTCAGGACCGCGCTCGCCCTGCTCGCGGTGCTCGCCGTCCTCGCGATCGTGGTCGCGGTGGTCTGGAACTACATGCAGACCAACTGGGGCGCCACGGGCTAGCCCCAGGGGTCGCGCTCAAAGAGCGGCTCCTCCTGCGGGCGACGGTCCGAGTAGGGGTCGTAGCCGTCGTCGTCCTCGTTCTCCGCGCGGATGAACTCCTCGTCCCCCGCGTCCCTCTCGGCCGGTCCGGCGGCCGCGTGCGTGTTCGGGCCCATGCCCATCACCCCGTGTACTGATCGATGTAGGCAATGTAGTCGCAGATGCTCCCGCCATGGGCGGAGAGGTCAACGCCCTCGAAGAGCGACGAGGGCGCGGCCAGCGCCACGACGCGCGTGACGCCCTCGGGCCCCCCGATGATGACCGCCCAGGTGAACTCGCCCTGCTGGCCGGTCGCGCAGATGAAGTGCTGCCCGCCGTTGGTGGGCGTCCCCTCCGGCAGGACGATGTCGCTCTGGGTGCAGGTGTCGGAGAGCCCCTCGAGCCCGCAGGCGGACATGACCGCGCGGACGGCGGCCTCGGTCTCCTCCGTGCCCCCCTTGGGCACCGTCGCGCCCGAGAAGGCGTAGCGCACGCCTCCCACGGCGGCGCCCGTGGCGAGCACGTCGGTCTGGGAGCCGCCCGCGTAGTGGGCGGACTCGGGGCTGTCTGAAATCTGGAGCACGTCGCCCTCGGGGCCGGTGTAGGCGGCGTGGGCGTGGCCGCCGGAGGCGTAGACCTCGCCGTAGGTGAGGGAGAACTTCTCCTCAGAGAGGTAGGTGGGCAGGGCCACCGCGTCGCACGAGAAGTACGCGAGCAGGTCGTAGGGCTGGTCCGGGAACGGCATGGCCACGCTCAGCTCGACGGTGTCGCCGGGCGCGACCTCGGTGCCGGCCTCGGGGCTCGTCTCCACGACGGTGTTGCGCGTCTCCCTGGAGCTCACGTAGGTGACGGACGCGGCGAGGCCCGCGTCCTCGAGGGCCGCCGTCGCGTCCGCGAGGGCCATGCCCTCGAGGGCGGGCACGGCGTAGGCCTGCGCGACGGTGAGCGTCACGGGCTGCGTGGAGACGAAGGGGGCGCCCTCGGCCGGGTCGACGGCGATGACCGAGCCCGCGGGCTGGTCGGAGTTGCGGTACGTGAGCGAGACGCTCGTTGCGCCGGCATCGACGAGCGCCTGCTGGGCCGCCGCCGCGTCGAGGCCCAGCACCTGGGGAATCGAGCGCTGCGTGGCGACGCGCAGGGTGATGCCGCGGGCCGGGTCCACGCGCTCGCCCACGTCGGGCGTGCAGGAGAGGACGGTGCCAAAGCCGTCGTCGGCGGCCGTGGGCTCAACCGTCACGGCAAAGCCCAGGTACGTGAGGTCGTCGGCGGCCTCGTCCTGGCTCAGGCCCACGACGGCGGGCACGGTCTTCCCGCCCCAGAGCTCCTGCTGGTAGGTGACGAACGCGAGCGCCCCCGCGAGGGCGAGCGCCGCCACCGCGATGAGCGCGACGGCCCAGCCCGGAAGGCGGCGTCGCGGGGCGTCGGAGAGGCTCTGAACCGGGGAGGGAACGGCGACGCCCTCCTGGAGGACGTCGAGGTCGATGGGGTCGATGGGGGCGTAGGACGGGCTTCCCAGGGCGTCGATGCCGTCGGGCGTGGGGGCAGCGACGGTGGGCAGGTCGCCAGGGACGACGCGCGTGGGGGCGGCGTCGGAGAGGACCGTGGCCGCCACGTCGGAGAGGGCCGTGGCCTCGGGGTCCTTCGGGCCGGCCTCGGCCGGAGCGGCGGGCGCCGCGGGCTCCGCGCGGTCCGGAAGCTGCTCGGGCGGCAGGGCCACCGTCTCGTCCCGCACGTTCTTCTCGTCCGACGCTTCCATGTCGCCTCCAACCGTACGTTGAATGTGCTCCCTATCCTAGCGCGTGGGCACCGGACATGGCAAAGGCCCCGCGAGGGGGCCTTTGCACAGCAAGCCTATGCGAGGGACAGGGAGCCGCTACTCCACGGAGTCGGGCTCGAGGGGCGCGCCGTCCGCGGGGGCGGCGTCCTCCCCTGCGCGCCGGCGCGCGGAGGCCGCGTCGTCGCGCGCGGCGAAGAGGCGGTCGTCGGCGCCCACGTCGACGCGGACCACGTCGCCCTCCCCCACCGTGCCGTCGATGATGAGGTTGGCCACCGAGTCCACGACCTGGCGCTGGATGAGGCGCTTGAGCGGGCGCGCGCCGTAGACCGGGTCGAGGCCGTCGAGCGCGAGCGACTGCTTGGCCGCCTGCGTGAGCTCGAGCTGGATGCGGTCGCGCTCGAGGCGGGCGCGGACGTCGCGCAGCTGGATATCCACGATCCGCTCGATGTCCTCGAGCCCGAGCGGGTGGAAGACCACCACGTCGTCGATGCGGTTCAGAAACTCCGGCTTGAAGGTCTGGCGCAGGGCGTCGTTGACCTCGCGCTGGACCTCGTCCGGGTCGCTCGAGGCGTTGGCGCCGGCGATGAACTGGGACCCGACGTTGGACGTCATGATGATGATCGTGTTCTTGAAGCTCACCACGCGCCCCTGGCCGTCGGTGAGGCGGCCGTCGTCCAGGACCTGCAGCAGGATGTTGAAGACGTCGGGGTGCGCCTTCTCCATCTCGTCGAGCAGAATCACGGAGTACGGGCGACGGCGCACGGCCTCGGTGAGCTGGCCGCCCTCGTCGTAGCCCACGTATCCCGGAGGCGCGCCGATGAGGCGCTGGACGCTGAACTTCTCCATGTACTCGGACATGTCGATGCGCACGAGCGCCCGCTCGTCGTCGAAGAGGTTCTCGGCGAGCGCCTTGGCGAGCTCGGTCTTGCCCACGCCGGTGGGGCCGAGGAAGAAGAAGCTGCCGATCGGGCGGTTGGGGTCCGAGAGGCCCGCGCGGCTGCGGCGCACGGCGGCGGCCACGGCCGAGACGGCCTCGTCCTGGCCGACGACGTGCTTGTGCAGCTCCGCCTCCAGGTTCTTGAGCTTGTCCATCTCGCCCTGCATCATCTTGGACACGGGCACGCCCGTCCACGCGGAGACGACCTCGGCGATCTCCTCGGAGGTGACCTCCTCCTTGAGGAGCCCACCCTCCTCCTGGCGCGCGGTGAGCGCGGCCTCGGCCTCCTCGTACTCGTGCTGGAGGCTGGGGATCGTGGAGTAGCGCAGCTCGGAGGCGCGGGCGAGGTTGCCCTCGCGGGTCACGCGCTCCATCTCCACGCGCGCGTCCTCGATCTTGGACTTGAGGTCCTGCACGCGGTCGATGGCGCCCTTCTCGTTCTCCCACTTGGCCTTCATGCCGTCGAGCTTCTCGCGCGTGGTGGCAATCTCGCCGCGAAGCGTCTCGAGGCGCTCGCGGGAGGCGGCGTCCTCCTCCTTCATGAGGGCCTGCTCCTCGATCTGCATCTGCGTGAGCTGGCGGTCCACCGCGTCGATGTCCGCGGGCATGGAGTCGAGCTCCATGCGCAGGCGGCTCGCCGCCTCGTCCACGAGGTCGATGGCCTTGTCCGGCAAAAAGCGGTCGGAGATGTAGCGGTTGGAGAGGTCGGCGGCGGAGACGAGCGCAGAGTCCGTGATGCGGACGCGGTGGTGCTGCTCGTAGCGCTCCTTGAGGCCGCGCAGGATGGAGATCGTGTCCTCCACGGTGGGCTCGGAGACCATGACGGTCTGGAAGCGCCGCGCGAGGGCCGCGTCCTTCTCGATGTACTTGCGGTACTCGTCCAGCGTGGTGGCGCCGATGGCGTGGAGCGTGCCGCGCGCGAGGGCCGGCTTCAGGATGTTGCCCGCGTCCATGGAGCCCTCCGTGGCGCCCGCGCCCACGATGGTGTGGAGCTCGTCGATGAAGAGGATGATCCGGCCGTCGGACTTCTCGACCTCCTTGAGCACGGACTTCAGGCGGTCCTCGAACTCGCCGCGGTACTTGGCGCCCGCCACGAGCGCGGACATGTCGAGCTCGACGAGCTCCTTGTCACGCAGGGTGGACGGCACGTCACCGTTGACGATGCGCTGCGCGAGGCCCTCCACGATGGCGGTCTTGCCCACGCCCGGCTCGCCGATGAGCACGGGGTTGTTCTTGGTGCGGCGGCTGAGCACCTGGATGGTGCGGCGGATCTCCTCCACGCGGCCGATGATCGGGTCGAGCTTGCCCTGGCGCGCAAGGTCCGTGACGTTGCGGCCGTACTTGGTGAGGGCCTCGAACTCCGGCTTGGAGTCCTGGCTCGTCACGCGCTCGTCGCCGCGCAGGTCGCTGTAGGCCTCCTCGACACGCTTGGAGGTGACGCCGGCGGCCTTGAGGATGGAGCCGGCCTCGTCCTTGGCGTCGGCGAGCGCGCAGAGCAGGTGCTCGGTGGTGACGTAGGAGTCCCCCATCTTGGAGGCGAGCTTCTCGGCCGCGTTGGTCACGCGGACCATGGCGTCGCTCATGCCCATCTGGCTGGCGTCGCCGGTGACGCGCGGCTGGAGCGCGATGGCCTGGTCGGCCTGCGCCTCGATGGAAGCGGGGTCGGCGCCCACGCGCTCGATGATGGCGCGCAGGTTGGACTCCCCCGAGCTGAGGAGGGCCTTGAGGAGGTGGACAGGCATAAGCTGCCCGGCGCTCGCGTCCGTGGCAATGCCGATGGAGGCCTGGAGGGCCTCCTGGGCCGTGACGGCCCACTTATCGAGTCTCATGTGGATGCCCCTTTCTGGGATGTCAGCTGTTCAGGTTCTATTGTTCCCTCCCTGGGGCAACTTATACGCAAATCTAAGTCTGCACATAGTAGATTTTCTGCGTGCAGGGCGAGAAAAACCGTCACGTGCGCCGAGGCGGCCGGCACGAGAAAGGGGCCGCGAGGCGTCTGCCCCGCGGCCCCTTCGGGCTGCTCCCTCTGAGCTCGAAGCGCGCTAGCTCTTGCGGCTCTTGAGGTAGAACGCGATGCCCGCGCCCACCACCACGACGGCGGCGATGACCACGCCCACGACGGGCAGCGAGTTGTCGCCGGTCGCGGGGACGGAGCCCGTGCCGGTGTGGCTGCTGCCGGGCTTCTGGGCGCCGGACGGCTTCTGGGTGTCAGAGCCGCCGGGCGTCTGGGTGTCGGAGCCGCCGGGCTCCTGGGTGTCGCCCGGCTCCTGGGTGTCACCGGGCTCCTCGGAGTCGGTCACGAGCGCCTTGATGGCGTCCTTGATGGCCGTGACGGCATCGTTGACCTCGTCCTGGGTGCCGTCCTCGAGGAGGGCGCGACCGGAGGCGATGGCGTCCTTGAGGGCGGCCACGGAGGCGTCCGTGTAGCCGCTCAGGTCGAGGGCCTCGGCCTCGGCGATAGCGTCCTTGAGGGCGAAGACGTTCACGAGGGCGCCCTGGGCGTCGATGATGGCCTGCGCGAGCTCGGCGTCCTGGGACGGGTCGTGCGCGGCCTTTGCGGCGTCGACGGCGTCCTTGAGGGCGGCCCAGCTCGTGGCGGTGTAGTCGCCCTCGTGCAGCGCCTCGGCGTCCGCGATGACCTTGTCAAGGTCAACGGGCTCGGTGGTGTCGAGCACAAGCCCCGCCTTGGCCTCCTGGAGCGCCGTCACGGCGGCGGAGACCTCGTCGGCGGTGCCGCTGGCGAGAAGCGCCTTGCCCGCCTCGTATGCCTTCTCGTAGGCAGCGAAGGAGTCCTCGGTATAGACGGAGGGGTCGTCGATGCCCTCGAACTCGGCCAGGGCGGCCTTGAGGGAGGTAACGTCGACGAGGCCGCTCACGGCATCGCGGAGCGCGCTGGTGCCCTCGGCGATCTGGGCCGGCGCGGCGCCGTCGGCCACGAGCGTGGCGAGGGCGTCCTTGGCGTCGGCGAGCGCCTTCCAGGAGGCATCCGTGAAGGTGCCGGCCTTGTCCTCGGTGTAGACCTTCTCCACGTCGGCGATAGCCTGCTCGGCGCGGTCCGCGGCGGTGGCATCGTAGGCAAGGGCGGCCTCGGCGTCGGTAATGGCCTTCGCAAGCTCATCGCCCTTGGCCTGAGACAGGTTGTCGGCATCCTCGAGCGCGGCCTTGGCGTCGGCGACGGCGCCCTGGTAGGCCTGCCAGCTGGAGGTGGTGTAGCCCGTGCCGTCCGTGAGCGCCTCGTCAACGAGGGCCTGGAGGTTGCCCGTGTACTTGGTCACGCCACCGTTCATGGCGTTCTCGAGCGCGGAGGCCAGCGTGGACACGGCGTCGGCCGTGAGGTAGTCGGCGCTGGCAACGCCCTTCTCGGCGGCGGCGACGGCATCGGCGAGGGCGGCGGTGGAGTCGGTGGTCCAAGTGGAGGTGTCAACGGCCTCGGCCTTGGCGATAAGTTCGCTGAGCTCGGTCACATCGGCGGACTTGACGGTGTCGAGCAGATAGATCTCGGCGATCTGCGGAACGGTCTCGCCCGTCCACTCGATCATGATGTCCTTGACGGCCGTGTACTGAGCAGCGTCACGGGTGAGGCTCAGAGACTCGCCGAAGCGGAACTCCTGGGAGACCTGATCGAGCGTGCCGAGCGTGACCTCGGTCGTCTTAGAGAAGGTGGTGTCCGTGTAGACAACGGCCTTGACCGTGGCGCCCGTCGGGTTGCCGCGGGAGATGATGCGGACGCCCTCGTAGGCGGTGCCGTCGGCCGTGAGCGGCTCGGACACGTGATAGGTCATCGTGCCCGTGGACTCAGCCTGGGGCGCCCACGCGGTGGAGAGGTTGTCGTCGATCATGAGGTCGGGCGTCATGCCCTCCTGCTCGGTGACGGTGCTCTCAAAGTCGCCGCCGGCGTAGGTGGAGACGTACTCGCCGCCGTTGATGCGCAGCTCGCCAATCTCAACCCAGCGGTTGGTATACGCGCCCGTGAAACGGATGCGCAGGTAGCGGCCAGTCGCGTTGAGGTTAGCCAGATCGTCCTGGTCGGCGCTGCTCACGTACTTGACGTTGGGGAACTCCATGGAGCTCGCCATCCACGTTGCGTCAGCGGCGGTGAGCTTGGCCGTCTCGGCGTTGTCCTCGACGATGTCGGCGCTGTTGATGTCAAGGACCTTGGTCCAGGTCTCGGCATCAGGCGTGTCCGCGACCTCGATCACGGCGTTGCGGATGAAGTCATAGGTGCTGTCGGGGACCATGTACTCGATCGTGTTGATCGTGCGCTCCTGGCCAAGGTCAAAGACGATCGCCTTGCCAGCCTCGGCGGGGCCGCTGCCGGTCTTGGCCGTAGTGGTGGGGTCGCCATCGAAGATGTTGGAGACAACGTAGGTGCCCGGGATGGTGAGGTCGCTCTTCTCGACCGTGGGATCAAGGGAGTCGAGATAGGTAGCGGAGAGGTCGGCCATGTCAACCTCAACACCATCGGTGCTGGCCTTGAAGCCAATGTAGCGGGCGGTGATGGCGCTGTCAGCGGCCTCCACCCACTCGAGGCCATTCTGAGAGCAGACAAGCGTGGCGTTGCCCTCGGCGGGCGACACGCTCACCTCGCGACGGACGGCACCAAGGTCGATGGCGATGATCTGACCGTCGTTCAGCGTGGTGCTGCCGGCGCCCACGACGCTGCCATCGCCCACGCGAGCGGAGACGTCAGCCGCGCTGAGGTCAAAGTTGGCCCAGACGTTGTCCTTGGTGTAGGAGAACTTCTCGTAGGCCTGGAGCTCGAAGAGCTGGAACCACTTGTCACCGTTGGCCTGGGTCACCACGAACTTGATGCCGGTGGCCTGGACGCGGTCGATCGAGACCTCCTGCTCGGCGGCAGAGCCGAGGGTTCCGCACCTCTCCCAGTTGCCGTTCTGAGTCGGGGTGGCGTCGGTGGTGTAGTAGAGATCAGCCGCTGCGATGCAGTCCGTGGAGCCCTGGAGCATGCGCACGGTGTCGATGTACTTGGACTCGCCAAAGGCAAGCATCACGTAGTCGTTAACACGGGTCTCGCGGCTGCTCCAGAACCTGGTCTCGTCGCTGCCGTCGGCGGCGTTGGCGATGCCGTTGGTCTGGTAGACCGGGATGTTGGTGGAGATGGAGACCTCGGCGGGAGCCTCGGCGCCCGTGTCGAGAGAGGCGTTGAGGTCGGCAACGCGCCACCACACGTTCTTGTCGGCACCGTTCACCACGCGCACGGCCTGGATCTGCTGGGCCTCGTCGAGCACGAACTCCTGCTTGGTGTTGGAGTTCACGTCGCCGGCCTTGACCCAGTCGCTGCTGCCGGCAACCTGGTACTCAATAACACCGGTATCGATGCCGTCACCGGCCTTGGAGGTGCCCTGGGCAAAGGTGAGCTTGTTGGCGTTCACGCCGCCGTCGGCAAAGGTGACGATCAGCGTGGCACCGGCGGGGATGGTGTCGCGATCGCTGCCCTCAGCGGCCTTGCGATAGTGCGTCTCGGTCTCGACGTTGTTGTCGGAGGAGTTCTGCGCGGCATTGGCGGCAATGACCATGTTCTCGAAGGTCACGGTGCCGGTGTAGACCGTCGGCTCCTCGACCTCGCCACCGTCGACCTTGTTGATCTCGATCTCGCGGAGCGTGAGCCAGCAGTTGCCGGAGTTATCCTCGGTGGCGATCAGGCGAACGCCATAGACGTCCTTCTCGTCTAGGCCCGTGAAGTCGCAGACAATCTCACGGTTGTTGGAAATCTCAGTGCCCTCAACGTCCTGCCAGACCTTCTCGCCATCCACCTCGCGCAGCACCTGGAGGTTGCCGGTGCGCAGCGTGTCGGACGGGTTGGCGGAGCTGTAGGTCACCGTGAAGCGGGTGAGGTCAAACGGCTTGCTCTGCTCGTAGCCAAAGTAGGTGCCGGCCGTGAGCTGGTTGGGGGTCTGGTAGCTGACGCCCGTGGTGGTGTCACCGTCGAAGAGGGTGTCGGTGTTGCCGTTGGGGGTGTCCTCACGGTTGGTGATGTACTTCCAGATCATCGCGTCCGGGTTGGACACGAGCTGGGCGCGCTCGGCAACGTAGTCGTTGAGAGCGGTGACCGTGGGATAGATGTAGGCCTTGCCCACGCGAGCGTACTCATAGTGGTCCATGTACCACAGGCTGTGGTTGTCGGCCGCGTCGAGCAGGCTGGAGCCCTCGGCGTACTTGGAGAGCAGCGTGGAGGTGTCGCCGGAGAGGTCGGCCTTGACGGCCTCGAGCTCCGCGATGGCCGCGGCGGTGAGGTCGTCCCAGGTGCTGATCCAGGGATCCATCTGCTCGAGCATCTCGGCCGTGCCCGCGTTGTTGCGGTAGTCTACGGCGTACTGCTGGATCTCCTCAAAGATGGCGATCATCTCGTCGCACTGGTCAGCCGTGACCGTGCCGGCGGTGAGGGCGGAGCGGAAGGCGGTGAGCTCCTCCTGGATGGCGGAGGACTCGCCGTTGATCCACGTCGCGCCGCCGCCGTACATGCGGAGCATGTGGCGGGAGAGCTCGCGCAGGGCGTTGGAGCCCTTGTTATCGATCGGAGAGTTGTGATCGATGTAGCTGAAGGAGTCTTCCCAGGTCTGGTCGGCGTGCTCGGTGGAGGTCCAGAGGTTCCACGAGAAGTCGGCGTTCATGAAGAGACCCTGCTTGGAAGGCTCGGCCTGCTGCATGGGGTTCAGGACGACGCCGGTGACGTCGCCGGGCTTGACGTCGGAGCCCAGGAAGTTGTTGTGGCCGCCCATGTGCAGGGCGTCCTTGTCGTTGTCGGAGCACGGCCAGTTGATCCACATGAACGGGGACTTGCCGCCGGAGTTGTTCTTGAAGTTGGTGAGGAAGGAGTTCTCGACCTTGCCCCAGATGCGGCCGCCGGTGTTGCCGACCTCGATGTTCTCGGGCAGCTGGGCGTACCAGGCCTCGCCCTGGCCGTAGTAGTTGACCGGGATGAAGACGATGGTGTCCTTGAGACCGGGGTACAGCAGGTTGCCGTCTGCGTCGGTCTTGGCCTGCATCTCATGGATCCAGTCGGTCATGTCCTCGAGGAGCTGGATGTAGAGGTCGTTGCCCTGGTTGGCAGCGTCGTCAGCGAGAATGGCAATCTGACGGACGCCGTGGTCGATGACCTGCTCGAACTTCTCCTGGAGGATGGGGAGCGTCTCACTGTAGTTGGCGCTCGTGATGGGGTTGTACATGAAGGGGTGGAGCGCGTAGAGGTAGCGGCACTTGGAGGCGTTGCCGGCCTCGGCAAGCGGCTCGATGAGGGTCTCGAGCTCATCCTCGGTGTAGAGGTCACGCCAGTTAGAGTTGTGCTTGGGGTCGTTCTTGGGGGCGTAGAAGTAGCCGTTGAGCTTGTAGTAGCCGCCCCAGGTCATGAGCTCGGCGCGGTCCTCGTTGCTCCAGGGGTTGCCGTAGTAGCCCTCGATGAAGCCACGGGTGGCCACGTCGGCGTAGTCCTCGCAGGTAAAGGCGGCCAGCTTGGCACCGTCGAGCTGCTGGAAAATCTGATAGAGCGTGGTGAGGCCGTAGAAGGCGGCGTCGGTGTCGCGGCCCAGGACGATGATCTGGTCCGCGCCGTCGGCGGCCGGGACGGAGGCAAGCAGGTAGGCGTCCGTCTTCTCAAAGAGGCTGGCGTCGTAGCTCAGCGCGCCGTCCTCGACGAGCTGCTCGACGTAGGCGTCGACCGCCTCGCCCGAGCCCTTGATGCCCACGAGGACGCTCGTGGTGCCCGGCTCGGTCGGGACCTCGTCCACGTAGGAGGCGGTCACGCCCTTGAGGGCAAGGGCCTCCTCCAGGCGGGCGACGGTGTACTCGTCAATCCCGCTCTCAACCACGGCGCTGGCGCTCTCGCGCAGCGTCTGGCTGCCCTCGGCATACTCGATGCTCTGAGGCGTCGGGTAGATCTGGTACGACACGCCCTCGGCACGGGCCGTGGCGGGGAGCACCAGCGCTACGAACGCGAACGCACAGGCGAGCAGAGCTGCCACGTGTCTCACAATGCGCTTCAAGACAGTCCTCCAATCTGAGTCCAATAGCATTCTTACGTTACGATACCCCGGCCTCCGGACAGGCGATAAAACGGCCAGCGGCACCTGAGCGCCCCACTGGTATCGGGACGATGAAACCAGCAGTGAGCGCCCCCTTTCTGCCAAGGGCACCTTACGTCGCACAAACGCACAGGTCAGATGGCATCTTATACGGCCATTCCCCTATCTCTCCCCTATTTCCGCGTTGTCAAGCGAGAAGAACCGCCCCTCGGTGAACGGTCGGAGACCGCGCCGCCCCTGGCGCGACGCCCTCGTCACGCGTCCGTTAGCAAAGAGGGGCGCCCCTTGCGGGACGCCCCTCCTGAGAACGGTCTGCGCTCTGGACTAGCGGCGGCGACGGACGCTGAGCACGGCGCCCAGGCCGGAGAGCGCGGCTCCCGCGGTGGCCACAAGGCCAACGGCAGCGGACGGGTCGCCGGTCTCGGGCACGGAGCCGGAGGGCGTGCTGCCGGTGCCGGGCTTGTCGGTGCTCGGCTGGCTGCCGCCGGGCTGCTCGGTGCCGGGCTCGTCGCCACCGGGCTGCTCGGCCGCGGGCTCAAGCGCGATGAGCGCGTTGTTGAGCGCGGTGTAGGCGGCCTCGAGCTCCTCGGCCGTCGCGTCCGGGTTGGCAAGGACGGCGTTGGCGGCGTCGAGGGCGGCCTGGTAGGCGGCCCAGGAGTCGGTGGAGAAGTCGGTGCTCACAAGACCGGCGTTGCGGTCGATGAGGCTCTCGATCTTCTCGGCGTAGTCGGTGCCGGGCTCGGGCTCAGGCTCGGACGAGGAGGTGACGCTGACGGAGAAGGTCGCGGTCTTGCCGCCGTAGGTCACGGTGACCGTCTTCTCGCCCGCGGCGTTGAACTGCGTGATGTCAAAGGCAAAGTCCGCGGCGGCATCGTCAAAGGCAACGTCGGCGGTCTCGCCGTTGTCGTAGGTGACGGAGAGCACGAGGCCGGAGGCGTCGAGCTTGTCGCCCACCTGGTAGGCGGTCTTGGTCGGGGCGGCCTTGACCTCGATGGAGGCAACCGTGGGCTCGGGGGCCACGGGCTCCTCGACGGAGACCGTGAAGGTGGCCGTCCTCTCGGCGTAGGTCACGGTGACGTCGGTGGTGCCGGCCGTCTCGAAGGTGCTGGGCTCAAAGGCGAAGTCGCCCGCGTTCTCCGTGGAGTAGGCCACGGTCTGCGTGGTGCCGTCGCTCATGGCAAGCGTGAGCACAAGGCCGGTCGCGTCAAGGGACTCGCCCACCTGGTAGATGGCCTTCGAGGGCTTGGCGCTCACGGAGATGCCCGTGACCGTGGGCTCGGGCGCGGAGGTCACCACGATCTCAAAGGTCTTGGTGACGCTGCCGGAGTAGGAGCCGATACCCTGGACGATCAGCGTGGCGGTGCCGGCGGCGGCGTTGTCCTCGTAGCCGAGGACGTAGTCGATGCCGTAGGTGAGCTCGGCGCCGTCAAGCGTGACGGTCAGGGTCTCGGGGTCGATCGTCACGGGGTGCGCGGCGTCAACCGACGGGACCTCGACGCTCTCGGGCACGCCCGCGACCTCCGCACCGGAGATGTCCGTGTAGGACGCGGCCTCGCGCAGGCGAATCTCGGCGGCAGACATGAACTTGTCGTTGCCGGAGTCCGCGAAGGAGTGCACGGCCTTGATGCGGAACTTCTGGGCCGTGACCGGCTCGTCGAACTCGGCGTACTGCCAGCTCTTGTCGTTGTACGCGACGGTCTCGTGCGCCGCCTCGACCCAGGCGCCGGACGCCTCGTCATAGTACTGGACGGAGTACTCGGTCAGGGCGCCGTTGCTGCCGCCGGACTGGCGCGGCAGGTAGCGCAGGCCCTCGATGGCCGCAGGCTCCTTGAGGTCCATCTCGACCCAGAGGTCGTCGAACGGGGGAAGGCTGCTCCAGTTGGAGTGGTAGTGGGTGCTCGGGTCGTTGTCAAAGGCCAGCTCGACGGGACCCTCGCTCGTGCCGGGCTGCTCGCTGCCCGCGGAGACCGTCATCTGGTCCACCGGGTAGTCGCGCGAGGCGTCGTCCGGCCCCAGCGTGGGCTCCTCGTTGAGGTTGATCGTGAAGGTGTTGCGCGTGGCGTGGTCCTCGGACTCGATCACGATGACGATCGCGTCGTTCTCGGCGGGGAGCACGGTCACGGAGGCGTTGTCGGCACCCACGGCCTCGACCTCGGCGAAGAGGGCCGGCGTGGAGTAGCTGCCCTGAGCGAGCGTGGCCTCGGGGACCTCGACGCCGTTCACCGTGAGGGAGGCGAGCTCGGCGGTCTTGTTGGTGGCGAAGGAGCCCTCGACCTTCATGAGCTCGATCTCGGTGATCATGGTGCAGGGCTTGAAGTTCGTGCCCGTGGCGGCCGTGGAGTTGGTCACCGTGATCTTCCAGAAGGTGCCCGTCGTCGGGGCAAAGCGGTAGGTGATCGGCGTCACGCTGTTGGCCTTGGTGCCGGTGGTCGCCTCGGTGTCGACGGTCGTCCAGACGGTGCCGTTCTCGGAGGCCTCGATCTTGACGTCGCTCGGCAGGCGGCCGGAGCCGCTGTCCTCGGCAAAGTAGATGGTAATCTCGTTCAGGCGCTGCTGGGTGGCGTAGTCGATCGTGATGCTCGACTGGGTGCCGCCGGCCTGCGCGAAGCTCCAGTTGGACCAGCAGGACTCGTTGGCGCCGCCGTCGTTGTTGGGGTCGATGACGGTGCTGCCGTCGATCACGGCCTCGAGGGTGTCGGACGGGTTGGCGGCGGTCGCCTCGTCCTGCACCACGTGGAGGGCGTCGGGACCAACGTTGCCCGCCTGGACGAGCTCCTCCTCCTGGACGCGCACCGTGGCGGTCACGTCGAGGTCGACGCCAAAGACGTTGGCGGTGCCAGTGACGCTCACCACGTCGCCCGCGTTGGCGTAGGCGTCCTCGCCGGGCTCGTCCCAGCTCACGGGGAAGCTCGCGTTGAGGATGGTGCCGTCGGCCAGGACCGCAGGACGGGCGTCGGGCAGGATCGGCTTGGCGCCGGGCTGCGTGGCGGTGGAGTAGTTGAGCAGGTCGGCCACACCGTCGAGCACGGTCACGCTTGCCGTGATCTTGGTGCCCTCAACGGTGCCCGTGACCTGGAAGGTGCCGGGAGTGGCCAGCTGGTCGGAGGTGACCTCGTCCCACGTCACGTCCTGGCTTGCGCTCGAGCCGTCGGAATAGCGGACCTCGACCTGCTCGGGCAGGGTGAGGGCGGTTCCGGTCTGCACGTAGTAGTAGCGCGAGAAGAACGCCGCGGTGACGGTCTTCTCACCGGTCTCGCTGCCCTCGTCGGCCGCGACGGGAATCGTGACCGTGTCGGACGCCATGCCGCTCGCCGTCACCTTGACGGTGATGGTGCCAGCGGTCTTGCCCGCGCGGACAATGCCCACGAGCTGACCGGCCTGGGCGGCACGGTTGTCGTCGCGATAGGACTGGAAGTCGGCCTGGACGCCGTTGTCCACGCCCGCGAGCTCGCCCGCGCCGGAGACCTCAAAGGTCACCTTGTCGGTGGCGTCGGCAACGATGTTGCCCTTGGCGTCCTTGATGGAGACGGTGACGTAGGCAAGGTCGTCGCCGTTGGCGGTAATGCCGTCGGCGTTGTAGGTGACCTCGGCGTCGAGCTGGGTGGCCTCACCCGTGGTGGACACGCTCTGGCGGCCCTGCCACGCGGTGGTGTCGGAGGTGTCGATGGGGTTGCCGGACTCGTCGAGCGCCACGGCCTTGAGGGTGCCCTCCTCGTAGGGGACGCTCCACGTGAAGTAGAGGCCCGTGTCGGAGTTGGCGTTGTTCTTGTCGATCTGGTAGGTGAAGCCAGCCTCGGTGGTGACGGTCTTGAAGGACTTGGCCGCGCCGACCTCCTTCTCCTGGCCGTCGGGCGTCACGAGGACGAGCTTGGCACCGGGGGCGTCCGTGTAGACGACGACCTCGATGTTGCCATTGTTGTCCTTCTTGACGAAGCCGCTGTCGTCGCTCCAGGCGGGCAGCACGTGGAGCGTGTGGACGTCCTCGTTCCACTGGCTCTGATAGAAGTAGTAGGAGTCCTTGGGCAGGCCCGCGGTGTCCACGATGCCGAAGAAGGAGTTCTTGGGCGAGGGGTTGCCGTTCACAAAGCCGGCGCCGGTGCCGTTGTTGGGCGTGGGCTCGCCGAGGTAGTCAAAGCCGGTCCACACGAAGGTTCCGCCGATGAAGTCGCGCTTGATGACCTCGTACCACGCGGAGGAGGCGGTGGCGCCCCAACCCACGGCGGACTTGTCGTAGGACGTGAGCATCTTGTCGGAATTGAGCTGCTGGCTGCCGGTGACGTTGTAGACGCCGCGGCTGTTGACGGCCGAGGCGGTCTCGGAGCCATACAGGAGCCAGTCGGAGTGCTGGCTGTGAATGCTGTCGTAGTTGGCGCCGCTGCAGTAGTTGAGGCCCACGATGCCGTCGGCGGCGGCGATGCCGGCCGGGTTCTGCGCGGTACCGCCACCCTTGATGTTGTTGTCGCCCTGGGTCACGGGGCGGGTGGCGTCAAGGGCCTTGGTCCAAGAAATGAGGTTGGACTGGATCTGGGGCAGGTTGGCGACGCCGCTCGTGCCCTCGGTGACCTCGTTGCCGAGCGACCACATGATGACGGACGGCGCGTTGATGTCGCGGCGCACGGTCTCCTGGAGGTCATACTGCGCCCAGGTCATGCTGGCCTCGGCGTTGATGAGCTCGGTCTCGCCGATCGTCTGGCTGAAGAAGCGGGAGTAGTCGTAGGTGTTGCCGTTCTTGGCGGCGGTCCAGCCGTCGAAGAACTCCTCGATGACCAGGATGCCGTGCTCGTTGCAGACCTCGACGAACTCCTCGGCGTAGGGGTTGTGCGTGGCGCGGATGGCGTTCACGCCCATGTTCTTGAGGATGAGCACCTGGCGCTCGATGGCGTCGCGCGTGCTGACGGAGCCGAGCGCGCCCTGGTCGTGGTGCATGCTCACGCCCTTGAGCTTGACGCGCTCGCCGTTGAGCGAGAAGCCCTGCTGGTCAAAGGAGAAGTAGCGGTAGCCGAAGGTGGTGTCGTAGGTGTCCACGACCTCCCCCGCGACCTTGACCTCGGTGCGCGCCGTGTAGAGCGCGGGGTTGTCAAAGCCCCAGAGGGAGGGGCTGTCCACCTGAACGCTCGCCTCGAGGGAGGCCGTGGCGCCGGCCTCGACCGTGGTGGAGGTGGTGGTGGTGCCCACGCTCTGGCCGCTCGCGTCGAGGATCGTCTGGACGACCTCGGCCTCCACGGCCGCGTCGCCGCTGTTCTCGAGCGTGGTGGCGAGGTTGGTGGTGCCGTCGCCGGACGCGAGGTTCGGCGTGGTCACCACGACGCCGTCCTTGGCCACGTGGACCGGGTCGGTGATGACGAGGTCGACGTCGCGGCCGATGCCCGAGCCGGAGTACCAGCGCGAGGACGGGGTCTGGTGGTTCACCTTCACCGCGATGACGTTCTCGCCGCCGTAGTTGAGGTACTCGGTGATGTCAAACGAGAAGGGCGAGTAGCCGTAGGGGTGCGTGCCGAGCTCGTGGCCGTTCGCCCAGACCGTCGCGTCCATGTAGACGCCGTCGAAGTCAAGGCGGACGGTCTTGCCCTCAAGGTCGGCGGAGACGTCAAAGCTCTTGCGGTACCAGCCGATGCCGCCGAGCTTGTAGCCGCTCTCGGCCTCGCCGGCGGAGGTGTAGTCCTGGTCGATGCTGTAGTCGTGCGGAAGGTCCACGTTCTCCCAGGAGGAGTCGTTGAAGACCTCGGCCTCGGCGCCGCTCACGTCGCCCAGGTTGAACTTCCAGTTGTCGTTGAAGTTCTGGGTGCGGATGGTGGGGTCGCTCACGGAGTTGATGTAGACGACCTCGGGGGTCGACTCCATCTGCGTGGTCGACTGCGAGCGCAGCGTGGGCGAGAGCCCTGCCGCAAGCGCCGCCGTCGCCGGCGTGCCGAGCGCAAGCGCGCCCGCGAGCGCTACGCCGAGGGCGTAGCGGAACCGCCTGCCGCGCCCTCCCTGGGCCCCGCACGCCTTGGTGCCGGATGCTGCCATAGAACCTCCTTACCATCGCGTCGAGGCAGACTGCCCCTCCGCACAAATGTCGCTAGTGAATCGAGTTTCAGGCATGACGCGCGCGGACGGCGCCTCAAAGGCCGTGGGCGGCCCCATTGCGCCGACAAACGGTCGTCCCGTTTCCTATGGTATTTGAATCAAATAACCACTTGCTGAAACAAAAAGAGGGGGCGCCCAATGGACGCCCCCTCGCTCCGTACGCTGGCTAGCGACGCCTGGATCCCACGCGGCGCGCGCCAAGAAGCGCCATGACTCCCGTGGCCGCCACGAGCCCCGCGGCAAGAGACGGGTCGCCGGTCTCGGGAACCGTACCGGACGGACGGCTGCCGGCAGGACGGTCGGAGCCGGGCTTCTCGCCCGCAGCGGGCTGCTCGCCGGTGCCGGGCTCCTCACCCGTCCCGGGCTCTTCGCCGGTGCCGGGCTCTTCACCGGTACCAGGCTCCTCGCCGCCCGGCTCCTCACCGCCAGGCTCCTCGCCGGTACCCGGCTCCTCGCCGCCGGCCTCCTCGACGGTGACCGTGAAGAGGGCCGTGAAGCCGCCATAGGTGACGGTGACGTCCTGGTGGCCGACCGTATCGAGCGTCGTCGGCGAGAACGTGAAGTCGTCGGCGTTGTCCGCGCCGTAGGCCACGGTCTGGGACGTGCCATCGCTCATGGCGAGCGTGAGCACAAGGCCGGTCGGGTCGAGCGCGTCGCCCTCCGTGTAGAGGGCCCGCGTGGGCGCCGTGGTCACGGAGATGCCCTCGAGCACGGGCTCGGCCACCTCGATCACAAACGGGAACTCGACCTCGCCCGTGTAGTTCACGGTGCCGCCGTGGATGCCACGGACCCTGAGGAGCGCCTGCCCCTCCTGCGTGTTGTTCTCGTACGTGAGGATGTAGTCCACGCCGTAGGTGAGCTCGGTGCCGTCCGGAAGCGTCACGGAGACGTCCTCGGGCGCGAAGAACGCCGGGTGCTCCGCGTCGACGCGGTCGACCGTGAGGGTCTCGGGCGCCTTGACCGTGGCGCCGGAGAGGTCGACGGCCTCCTCGGCCTTGCGCAGGCGAATCTCGGCGGCGGACATGAAGATGTCCTGGGTGGTGGTCGTGGTCTTCACGCCCTTGAGGCGGAAGTACCGGGCCGTCACCGGCTCGTCGAACTCGGCGATCTTCCAGGCGGTGTCGTCGGCCCAGGTGCCGGTGGCAACGGTCGTCCAGGTCTGGCCGTCGTCGCTCGCCTCGATGGCGTACTCGAGCACCTTGCCGTTGTTGCCGCCGGACTGGCGCGGCAGGTAGCGCAGGGCGTCGATGGCCGCGGGCTCCTCGAGCTCCATGGCCACCCAGAGGTCCTCGCGGGCGGCGCCGTTCCAGGCGGAGTGGTACATGGTGGAGGTGTTGCCGTCAAAGGCAAGCCTGACGGGACCCTCGCTCGCCCCGCCGTTCAGCTCCTCGCTGCCCGCGGTGGGGGTGATCTTCTCGACCGGGTAGTCGCGGGAGTCGTCCTCGGCGCTCGGGCCGGAGGACTCCTGCCCGAGGTTGATGACAAAGGTCTCGCGCCTGGTGTGGTCCTCGGACTCCACCACGATCCTCACGACGCCGTCCTGGGCCGGGAGCACCGTCACGGCGGCGTTGTCCGCGCCCACGGCCTCAACGTCGGCCACGAGGGCGGGGGTGTCAAAGCTTCCGGCCTCGAGCGCGGAGGCGGGGGCCTCCTGCCCGTTCACGGTGAGGGAGGCCAGGCGGGCGGTGGCGTTGGTGGTGTAGGAGCCCGTCGCGGAGATGAGCTGGATCTCGGAGATGCCCACGCACGGGCGGTCCGTGGACTGGACCTCGTCGGAGTTCGTGACCGTGAAGCGCATGAAGACGGCGTTCACCGGGCTGAAGTCGTAGGTGTAGAGCTTGATGTGCTCGGAGGTCTCCTCCGCGGCGATGGTCTCCTCGTAGGTGACGGGCACCCACGTGCTGCCGTCGCCGGAGACCTCGATCTTGGTGGTGTTGGCCTTGGGGTAGGCGGCGCTCCAGTCGTCGTCGACAAAGTAGACCTTGGCCTGGCCCACGCCGAGCGAGGTGTTGAGGACGATGGTCACGCTCGAGGTCGTGCCGCCCGACTGCGCGTAGTCGTAGTTGGTCCAGACGCTCGTGTTGGGCTGGCCGCTCTCAGGGGCCACGAAGGCCGTGCTGCCGTCGACGATGGCCTCGAGGGTGTCGGACTGGAGGTCGGCCGGGACGTCCTGCTCCACGCGCAGGAGCGAGCCGCCGCCCTGCTGGGCGATGTTGCCGCCCAGCTCGTAGGTCTGGCTCTGCACGCGCACGGTCGCGCTCACGGGGACGTCGCGCCCAAAGACGCTCGCCGTGCCGGAGACCTCCACCGTGCCCTCGGCACCAAAGGCGGCGTCCTCGGGCATCTGCCACGTCACGGGGAAGTTGGCGTTGATGATGGTGCCGTCGGCCATGGCGCCGGGCCGGGTGTCGGGCATGGCGGGGACCTGGCCCACGGGGGTCGTCGTGCTGTAGTTGAGCACGGCCGCCACGTCGTCGATCACGGTGACGACGGCGCTCACGCGCGCGCCCTCGACCTCGCCGGCCACCTCGAAGGAGCCGGGCTGGGCCAGCTGGTCGTCGGAGACGGAGCCCCACGCGATGTTCTTCTCGGCCGTGGTGCCGTCGGTGTAGGTGACGGTCACGGTCTCGGGGAGGGTCAGCGGGGTGCCGGTCTTCACATAGTAGTAGCGCGAGAAGAACAGGCTGTCCACGGTCTTCTCGGCGGGGGCGTCGGCGGTGGGCTCGGCCGTGATGGAGACGGTGGCGCCCTTGAGGTCGCCGGAGGTCACCTTGACGGTGATGTCGCCGCCGCGGCTGTCGGCGCGGACGATGCCCACGAGCTGGCCGGCCCAGGCGTCGCGGTTGTCGTCGCGGTAGGACTGCCAGTCCGGGGAGCTGCCGTTGTCCACGGCCGCGAGCTCGCCGGCGCCCGTGACCTCAAAGGTCACGTTGTTGGTGGCGTCGGGGACGATGTTGCCGTCCGCGTCCACCACGCTCACGGTGACGTAGGCCAGGTCCGCGCCGTCGGCGGAGATGGTGGAGCGGTCGACGCTGGCCACGAGCGCGGCGGGCTCGCCCGTGGTGGTCACGCTCTGGCGACCCTCCCAGTCGGCGGTGTCGAGCTCGGAGCCCTGGGCGTCGTAGGCCTTGGCGGAGATGGTGCCGTCCTCGTAGGGGACGTACCAGGTGAAGTAGAGGCCGGTGTGGCTGCTCTGGTTCTGCTCGTCGATCTGGTAGCTGTTGTTGCCGGTGTCCACGGTCTTGAAGGTCTTCTTGCCCAGGGACTGCGGCGCGCCGCCGTCGGCCGGGGTGAAGAAGAGCTCGACCTGCGCGGCGTCGGTGTAGACGACCACGGGCACCTTGCCGCCCTGGGAGGGGTCGCGGTAGACGACGTCGTCGTTCCAGGCGGGCAGGATGTGCAGCGTGTGGACGTCCTTGTTCCACTGGCTCTGATAGAAGTAGTAGGAGTCCTTGGGCAGGCCCGCGGTGTCCACGATGCCGAAGTAGGAGTTCTTGGGGCAGGGCCACTCGGAGCAGCCGTCGCCCAGGCCCGCCGCGGTGCCGTTCCAGGGCGTGGGCTCGCCGAGGTAGTCAAAGCCCGTCCACACGTACTCGCCCATGACGTAGTCGTAGCGCACGGTGTCGTACCACGCCTGCGAGGCGAGGTGGCCCCAGCTCACGCAGGAGCGGTCATAGGAGGTGAGCTGCTGGCCGGGGGCCGCCGTGGAGTTGTTGAGCACGTTGTCGTAGACGCCGCGGCTGTTGGTGGCCGAGACGGTCTCGGAGCCGTAGAGCACCCAGCTCGGGTTGTTCTGGTGCAGGTTCTCGTAGCGGCTGCCAAGGGCGTAGTTGATGCCGATGACACCGCCCGCGTTGGCCAGGTTGTCGGGGTGGTAGTTCCACGAGCCGCTCAGGAGCTGGTTGTCGCCGAGCGTGGCCGGACGGGTGGGGTCGGCGCCCTTCACCCAGTTGATGAGGTTCAGCTGGATGGTCTCGAAGTTGGGGATGGAGCCGCTCGGCGTGCCGGTGATCATCTCGTTGCCCACGGACCACATGATGACGGAGGGCGAGTTCGCGTCACGCGCGATGGTCTGCTCGAGGTCCCACTGGGCCCAGGTCTTCTCCGCGTCGGCGCCCACGAGCTCGGAGGTGCCCATGGCCACGCCGAAGTAGTTGGAGTAGTCGTTGACGTTGCCGTTCTTGGGCTGGGTCCAGCCGTCGAAGATCTCCTCGTTGAGAAGGATGCCCTCCTCCTCGCAGACCTCCACGAGCGTGCGGGAGGGCGTGTTGTGGGAGGTGCGGATGGAGTTGACGCCCATCTCCTTCATGATGCGCACCTGGCGCTCGACGGCGGCGCGGGTGTCCACGGAGCCCAGGGAGCCCTGGTCGTGGTGCAGGCAGACGCCCTGGAGCTTGAGGTAGGAGCCGTTGAGGTAGAAGCCGTTGTTGGAGTCGTACTCAAACCAGCGGTAGCCGAAGGTGGTGTCGTAGGTGTCCACGACGGCGCCGTCGACGCTCACCTCGGTGCGCAGGACGTAGAGGGCGGGGTTCTCGGTGTCCCAGAGGGTCGGGTTGGCGGCGGCCACGCTCGAGTCAAAGGTCGTGGTGGAGCCGGCGGCCACGGTCTGGTCGGTCGTGGTGGAGCCGATCGCGGCGCCGCCGTCCTTGGGCAGCACGGACTGGGTGACGCTCACCTGCACGTCCTTCTCGCCCTCGTTGGCAAGGGTGGTGGAGAGCGCCGTGGTCACGGTGCCGGAGGCGTGCTCGCTCTCGATGTCCGGGGTGGTCACGCGGACGCCGTCTTTGGCCACGTGGACCGGGTCGGTGATGACGAGGTCGACGTCGCGGCCGATGCCCGAGCCGGAGTACCAGCGCGAGGACGGGGTCTGGTGGTTCACGCGCACCGCGATGGTGTTCTGGCCGCCCACGTTGAGGTAGGGCGTGAGGTCAAACGAGAAGGGCGAGTAGCCGTAGGGGTGCGTGCCGAGCTCGTGGCCGTTGATGTAGACGGTGGCGTTCATGTAGACGCCGTCGAAGTCGATCCGCACGCGCTTGCCGGCGAGCTCCTTGCCCACCTCGAAGCTCTTGCGGTACCAGCCCACGCCGCCGAGCTTGTAGGCGCTCTCGCCCTCGCCCGACTCCGAGTAGTCCTGGTCGATGCTGTAGTCGTGCGGGACGTTGACGCTCTCCCAGGTGGAGTCGTCAAAGGCGGCCTCGCTGGCCCCCGTGGCCTCGCCGAGGTAGAACTTCCAGTTCCTGTTGAAGCTCTGGGTGCGCTCGGTCGGGTCGCTCACGGTGTTCACGTAGACGGTCTCCGGGGCGGAGCTCATCTGCGTGGTGGACGCCGAGCGCAGCGTGGGCGCAAGCCCCGCCGCAAGGGCCGAGGTCGCGGGCGTCGCAAGCGCGAGAGCGCCCACGAGGGCCGCGCCCAGGGCCCGTCGGACCAGCGCCCCGCGCGCCTTGGTGACAGGTGCCGTCATTGATGCCTCCTTTTTGCCTCCGGGCCGGGGCCCGGCGCTGTGCATGCCTGTTCAAGGAGTCTCAATGTTTCTGCGCGCGGAGAAAAGCGAGAAGGACCTCCCGTCGTCCCGCCGCTCGGTGAGCGGCCAGTTGGGGGCGGCGAGAGGTCCTTTTTGGTCGGGCGGGGCCCTGCGGGAGGGGCTAGCCCTCCCCCTCCTCCTGCGACGCCGCGGGGGAGCCGTTGAGCAGGAGCCGCCTCATGACCTGCTCGGGGTTGGAGGAGGCGTCGTAGCGGGCGAGCGCCGTGATCTTCTCCTGCATGCGGAACTCGTGGACCTCCTCCTCGAGGGTGCGCACGCGGCGGCGAAGCTCCTCGAGCTCGTCCTCGCGCTCGAGCATCCGCTCGCGCATGTCGAGGATGCGCACGACGCCGGCGAGGTTGATGCCCTCGTCGGTGAGCTTGGAGATGAGGTTCAGCCGGTCGATGTCCGACTGCGAGTAGAGGCGCGTGTTGCCGCGCGAGCGCCCGGGGGTGACGAGGCCCTTCTGCTCGTAGACGCGCAGGGTCTGCGGGTGCATGCCCGTGAGCTCGGCGGCAACGCTGATCATGTAGAGCGGCTTGTTGCGGTCGCGGCCCGTTCCCTCGTTAGCGCTGGGTGCCATAGCGCCTGACCTCCTCGCGGTAGTCGCGCGCATCGGCGTCGCGCAGGGACTCGAGCGCGTCGCGCTCCTTCTTGGTGAGCATCGTGGGGACCTTCACGCGCACGGTGACGTAGAGCGCGCCGCGCGTGCCCTTGCGCCTGACGTTGGGGGCCCCGAGGTCGCGGAAGCGGAAGGTCTTTCCGTCCTGCGTGCCGGCGGGCACCTTGAGGCGGACCTCGGCGCCGTCCGGCGTGGGAACCTCGACGGTGGCGCCGAGCGCGGCCTCGTACATGCTGATCGGCAGGTCCATGCGCACGTCGGCGCCGTCGCGCTTGAAGAGCGGGTGCTCGGCCACGTGCGTGGTGATCACGAGGTCGCCGCGGTCGCCGCCGTTGGTGCCGTACTCGCCGCGGCCGCGGTAGCGGAGCTTGCCGCCGTCCACGGCGCCGGCCGGGATCTTGATGGTGAGCGTCTGCTCCTCGCCCGTGGAGGGCACGCGGTAGGTTGCCTTGCGCGTGGCGCCGCGGAAGGCCTCCTCGGCCGTGACGTCCACGGACATGGTGAGGTCGGAGCCCTTGGTGGGGCGGTTGGCCGCCGCGCGGGCGCCCGCGGCCCCGCCGAAGATCGACGAGAAGTCGAAGCCGCCGAAGCCGCCCTCCCCGCCGCGCATGCTGTCAAAGATGTCGGACCAGTCGCCGCCCACGTTGGTGGTGTAGGTGTAGCGGCCACGGCCGCCCGAGCCGCCGAAGTCGGCGCCGGGAATGCCGCCAAACATGAGCATCTGGTCGTACTCGCGGCGCTTCTTGGGGTCGGAGAGGGTGGTGTAGGCCTCGCTGACCTCCTTGAACTTCTGCTCGTCGCCGCCGGCGTCCGGGTGGTACTTGGCGGCCAGCTTGCGGAAGGCCTTCTTGATCTCGTCATCGGAGGCGTCACGCTTCACGCCGAGGATGTCGTAGTAGCTCTTGCTGGATGCCATGTCACACGCACCTCCCTTCTGCTGATGGCGTGCAAAGGGGACAGTCACTTTTGCACGCCGGCCAACTAACCTGCGCGCGTGCAAAAGTGACTGTCCCCTTTGCACGCCCGGGGCGTTACTCTTCCTCGGCGGGGCGCTTGGGCCCACCGTAGGTCACCGTCACCATGGCGGCGCGGATGACCTTGTCGCCCATCTTGTAGCCCTTCTGGTAGACCTGGGCCACGGTCTCGTCGAAGGCCTCCTTGTCCTCGACGCGGCCCACGGCCTGGTGAGCGAGGGGCTCAAAGGGCTCCCCCACCGGGTCGATGGGCTCGACGCCCTCCTTGGCGAGCACGCCGAGCATCTTGGCGTGAACCGCGGAGACGCCGTCGACGAACTGCTTGAGCTGGGCGTCCTCCTCTGTCGCGCCGGCGTGCTCGATGGCGCGCTCGATGTCGTCGATCACGGGCAGCAGGTTGGTGACCAGCTTCTCGGCCGCACGCTCCTTCTCGGCAAGCCGCTCGGCGGCGGTGCGACGGCGATAGTTGTCCCAGTCGGCCTGGAGGCGCAGCATGCGCTCCGTGGCCTCGGAGGCCTCCTTCTTGGCGGCCTCGATCTGGTCCTCCACGTCGGCGAGCTTCTTCTGCAGCTCGTCGCGCTCCGCGCTGATCCGGCTCGCGTCCGCGGCGAGCTCGCGCTCGGCCTGCTCGGCGCCGGCACGCTTGGCGGCCTCCACGCGGGCGCGCTCCTCGTCCGGGTCCATTTCCTCCACCTCGGGGACCTCCGGCTCCGGCTCTGCGACCTCCGGCTCCGTGGCCTCGTTCTTCTCGTCCTCTACCTCGATGGGCACCTTCACGTCACCCCTCCTCAAGCTCCGGATGTGGAAAAGTGCCTGTCCCCTTTCCACATTCTGTGAAGGGGCGGCCGCGTAGCCGTGGCCGCCCCCGTTCTCAACCCGTTACGTACGGCCCGTCGGACTAGTTGTTCTTGTCGTCCTCGACGACCTCGTAGTCGGCGTCCACCACGTCGTTGGCGGAGCCGTCCTGCGCGCCGGCGCCCGAGGCGCCCTCGGCCGTGGCGTCCTGCGTGGCGGAGTAGACGACCTCGGCGAGCTTGTGGCCGACCTCCTGGAGCTTGTCGCCCGCGGCGCGGATGGCGTCGATGTCCTGCCCGTCGAGGGCCTTCTTGGCCTCGGCCACGGCGTCCTCGGCGGCCTTCTTCTGGTCGGCCGGGACCTTGTCGCCAAGGTCCTTGAGGGTCTGCTCGGTGGAGTAGGCCAGCGAGTCGACCTGGTTCCTGACCTCGATCTCGTCCTTGTGCTTCTTGTCCTCCTCGGCGTGGGCCTCGGCGTCCTTGACCATGCGGTCGACCTCGTCGTCGGAGAGGGCGGTGGAGCCGGAGATGGTGATCTGCTGGCTCTTGCCAGTGGCCTTGTCCTTGGCGGTGACCTTCACGATGCCGTTGGCGTCGATGTCAAAGGTGACCTCGATCTGCGGCACGCCGCGGCGGGCGGCCGGGATGCCGGTGAGGTTGAACTTGCCGAGGGACTTGTTGTCCGCGGCCATCTCGCGCTCGCCCTGCAGAACGTTGATCTCGACGGACGTCTGGTTGTCGGCGGCCGTGGAGTAGATCTCCGTCTTGGACGTGGGGATCGTGGTGTTGCGGTCGATCATCTTGGTCATGACGCCGCCCATGGTCTCCACGCCAAGGGACAGCGGCGTGACGTCCAGAAGCAGGATGCCGGAGACGTCGCCGGTGAGAACGCCGCCCTGGACGGCCGCGCCGTCGGCCACGACCTCGTCCGGGTTCACGGACATGTTGGGCTGCTTGCCGGTCATCTGCTTGACGAGCTCCTGCACGGCGGGCATGCGGGAGGAGCCGCCGACGAGAATGACCTCGTTGACCTCGGAGATCTGGAGGTTGGCGTCCTTCAGGGCCTTGGTCACGGGTGCCTTGCAGCGGTCGAGCAGGTCACGCGTGATGCGCTCGAACTCGGCGCGGGTGAGCGTGTAGTCGAGGTGCTTGGGGCCGGTGGCGTCGGCGGTGATGAAGGGCAGGTTGATCTGGGCCTGCTGGGCGGAGGAGAGCTCCTTCTTGGCGTTCTCCGCGGCCTCCTTCAGGCGCTGCAGGGCCATGGGGTCGGAGCGCAGGTCGATGCCGTTGTCCGCCTGGAACTTGTCGGCCATCCAGTCGATGACGCGCTGGTCCCAGTCGTCGCCGCCGAGGTGGTTGTCGCCGTTGGTGGCGAGGACCTCCACGACGCCGTCCGCGAGGTCGAGAAGCGACACGTCGAAGGTGCCGCCGCCGAGGTCGAAGACCAGGACCTTCTGGTCGATGCCCTTCTTGTCGAGGCCATAGGCCAGCGCCGCGGCGGTGGGCTCGTTGACGATGCGCTGGACGTTGAGGCCGGCGATCTTGCCGGCGTCCTTGGTGGCCTGGCGCTGGGCGTCGTTGAAGTAGGCCGGGACGGTGATGACGGCGTCGGTGACCGGCTCGCCGAGGTACTTCTCGGCGTCGGCCTTCATCTTGGAGAGAATCATGGCGCTGATCTGCTCGGGGGTGAAGTCCTCGCCCTCGATCTCCACGACGGCACGGTTGCCGGTGCCGGACTTGACCTTGTACGGGACGGTCTTGAGCTCGGAGCCGACCTCGTCGTAGCGACGGCCCATGAAGCGCTTGATCGAGAAGACCGTGTTGGTGGGGTTGGTGACGGCCTGGTTCTTGGCCGCCTTGCCGACGATGCGGTCGCCGTCGGAGCGGAAGCCCACGACGGACGGGGTGGTGCGGTCGCCCTCGGCGTTGACGATGATCGTGGGCTCGCCGCCCTCGAGGACCGCCATCGCGGAGTTGGTGGTACCAAGGTCGATGCCAAGAATCTTGCCCATGATGCTCTCCTTTGCGTTGCGGTGGGCCGCGCGGGGCGGCCTGTTCGCCTGTTTCCCTTTGTACGGTTGAGTTTATCCCCTGTGCGTGACGATTCTATACATAATCTAAGTCTCTACACATGAGATTTTTTGAACCGAGGATTTTAGGGCGTGCAAAGGGGACAGGCACTTTCGCACGGTTTGCCCGTGCGAAAGTGCCTGTCCCCTTTGCACGCCTGGCTACAGCGTCCGATGCTCGAAGCGACCGTCCTCGTAGATGCCGCAGCTCGCGGAACCGTCCTTGGGGATGCCCACGGAGCCGGGGTTGAAGACCCAGGCACCGTGCGCCTCGTTCTTCTCGCTCACCTTGACGTGGGTGTGACCGTACACGAGCGCGGAGCGCTCCGGGAGCTTTGGCCACGCGTCCACGCTGTTGTGGTAGCCGGGCCCATAGACGTGGCCGTGGGTGAGGAAGAGCGTGGTCCCGGCCTCCGGGTCGAGCAGGATGTTGTGGTCGGCCATGCAGGGAAACGCGAGCACCATCTGGTCGACCTCGGCCTCGCAGTTGCCGCGCACCGCGATCACGCGGTCGGCCAGGGAGTTGAGCATCTCGATGACGCGCTTGGGGGCGTAGTCGGCCGGAAGCTCGTTGCGCGGCCCGTGGTAGAGCAGGTCGCCGAGCAGGACCACGCGGTCGGGCGACTCCCTCTCGATGGTGGCCATGAGACGCCCGCAGGCGTCGGCGGCTCCGTGGATGTCCGAGGCAATGACGAGCTTCATGGGCCCTCCCCTTCCGAGGCGTCTGTCACGGGGCGCGCCGCAGCCGCGCGGCCCGTCCCCCTGGGACCCATTCTAGGGCGTGGGCGCAGACAAGGGAGCGGACCGCGGGCAGCTCGGCGAGGGAGTGCGGCCACGTCCCAACCTCATGCCCCGCGAGCTCGAGGGAGGAGCGCAGGCCAACAAGGACGTCGCGGCGGGCGTGCGTCCCCATGGCCATGAGGAACGGACCGAGAAGGACCTCGCGCTCCGTGCGCTCCGCGACGCGCGCGAGCAGGCAGTCCTGTGCGACAACGACGACATCCTCGCGGCCGCGCGCCGCAAGCGCCCGGGAAAGGCCCACGAAGGCGGCCGCGCACTCCGCGCCGCGGTGCCCCGCAAGCGCCACGACGCGCCCGGGCCGGGCGGGAAGCGCCTCGTCAAGGGCGGCGGCCACGACGGCGAGGTCCCCCGCGCCCGCAAGGAGCGGGCGCGCGAGCCGCAGCTCGTCAAAGCCGGAGGCCGCCGCGCGCACCGCCTCCGCGCACGCGCGCTGGAGCTCTCCGTCCGCCACGTGCGTCGTCACCACGAGGGCCCGGCGGACGCCCCGCACCCGCAGCTCCGCCAGGGCCTCGGGGACCGCGGGCCCCACGGGACGCCCGCCCGTCCGGGCGCGCAGGCACACGTCGGCCGGCACGGCCCGCGAGAGCTCGCCGACGAGCGCGGCCACGCCCGCGTCGTTCTTCTCGCCGGAGAGGCAGCCGGCTATGACCAGTCCCGTTCCCATGGTGAGAGGGCGGCCCAGAGGGGTCGGCTCGGAGGAGGCCCGCCGTCAGTGGTGGCAGGCGTGGTCGGGGGTCATCTCGGAAAGGGTGCCGGCCGCGGCCATGCGCGCGACGTCGCCCACGCCCGGCGTCTGGTTCTCAAAGAGCACCGTGATGCCCGCCTGCGCAAAGCCCATCATCGGGCGCATGCCCATGCCCGCTGCCACGATGGCGTCTATGCCGTTCTGGGCGAGCAGCGCCACGGGGCGCAGGCAGCCGCCCTCCTCGTGGGGCGGGTTGTCAATGACGGTAACGGCGCCGAGCTCGCCGCCCTCGACCTCCACCACCGTGAAGCAGTCGCAGTGGCCAAAGTGTCCGGAGCGCTCGCAGTCGAGGCCGCCCTTGCCAAGGGTGGGGATGGCAATCTTCATGTTCTTCTCCTTTCGCCCGCACCGCGTGCAAAGGGGACAGGCACTTTTGCACGCGCCCGCGCGTGGGGAGCGCGAGGGCACGTTCCCGTGCGGAACCGGTCGCATTGGCGACATAGTACGCCACGGATGACGCAACGTAGCCGTACCATAGCAGCAAGCACGCCGGAGGGTCGGCACAACAAAGGAGAGACCATGAGGTATCTGATCGTCGGCGGCGTGGCCGCCGGAACCAAGGTCGCGGCCAAGCTCAAGCGCTGCGACCGCTCGGCCGAGGTCGTGGTTGTGACCAAGAGCGAGGACATCAGCTACGCGGGCTGCGGCCTGCCGTACTACATAGGCGGGAGCATCCAGAGCCGCGCCGACCTCATCGTCAACACGCCGGCCGCCTACGAGGGGCTCACCGGCGTGGAGGTGCGCACGGGCGTGGAGGCCGTGGCGCTTGACGCGGCCGCCCACGAGGTCACGGTGCGCGAGAAGGACGGCACCAGCCACGCCGAGAAGTACGACAAGCTGGTCATTGCCACCGGCGCCGCGCCGTTTGTGCCCGCCGGCCTTCCCGGCGCCGAGCTGCCCGGCGTCTTCGCCGTGCGCACGCCGGACGACGCCGAGGCCATCCGTGCGGCGGTCGACGCCGGGGCGCGCCGCGCCGTGGTGGTGGGTGCCGGCTTCATCGGCCTGGAGGTGGCCGAGAACCTGCTCGCGCGCGGCCTCTCCGTCACCGTGATCGACGCGATGCCGCAGATCCTGCCCAACGTCTTTGACCCCGAGATGGCCGGCTTCGCGCAGCGCCAGCTCAAGGCTGCCGGCGTGCGCGTGATGACGTCGTGCGCGCTCAGGGGCATCACGGGCGAGGGCAAGGTCGAGGCCGTGGAGACCGCGTCCGGGACCCTGCCCGCGGACCTCGTGATCCTCTCCATTGGCATCCGGCCCAACACCGCGTGGCTCGAGGGCTCCGGCGTGGAGACGCTCAAGGGCTGCGTGCTCGTGGACGAGTTCGGTGCCACCAACCTGGCGGACGTCTACGCCGCCGGCGACTGCGCCGAGGTGAAAAACGCCATCACCGGCGAGCCGTTCTGGAGCGCCATGGGCTCCACGGCCAACATCTGCGGCCGTGCGATCGCCCGCACGCTCACGGGCACGCCGACCGCCTACCCCGGCGCGCTCGGCACCGGCGTGGTGCGCCTGCTGCCCACCTTGAACGGCGGGCGCACCGGCCTCACCGAGGCCGCGGCGCGCGAGACGGGCTTTGACCCGGTGAGCGTGGTCTCGGTGGTGGATGACAAGGCCCACTACTACCCCGGCTCCTCGAGCTTCTTTGTGAAGCTCATCGCGGACCGCGCCACGCACCGGCTGCTCGGCGTGCAGGTGCTCGGCGCCGGCGCCGTTGACAAGGTCACGGACGTCATGGTGGTCGCGCTCTCGCGCGGACTCGCCGTGGAGGACCTCGACCTCATGGATCTCTCCTACGCGCCGCCCTTCTCGACCGCCATCCACCCGCTGGTCACGACGGCCTACATCCTGGAGAACAAGCTCGCAGGCGCGCTCGAGAGCTTCACGCCGGCCGAGTACGCCGCCGGCGCCGCCAAGGGCTACCACGTGATCGACGTGCTGCCCGCGCCCACGATTCCCGGAGCGGAGTGGGTGGACCTCACCGAGATCGGCCCGGAAGGCCTGCCCGGTCACGAGAAGGACGAGAAGCTCCTGCTGGTGTGCGCCAAGGGCAAGCGCGGCTACTTCACGCAGAACCGCCTCAAAGCCGCGGGCTACACGGCAACGCGCGTGCTCGAGGGCGGCGTGACCTTCAACGAGGTCCGCGTGCCGCGCGCGGACGGGGCCAAGCTCCCCGCCGCCGAGATCAAGCGCCTCAAGGGCCTAGGGTGCCTCCAGGACAAGCGCTACGACGACGTCTTCAACATCCGCGTGATCACGCGCAACGGCAAGATCACGGTGGACGAGCAGCGCGCCGTGGCCGAGGCCGCCGAGCGGTTTGGCTCCGGCGAGGTCACGATGACCACGCGCCTCACGCTGGAGATCCAGGGCGTGAGGTACGAGAAGATCGACGAGTGCATTGCGTTTCTGCAGGACGCGGGGCTCGACGCCGGCGGCACCGGCTCCAAGGTGCGCCCGGTGGTGAGCTGCAAGGGCACCACCTGCCAGTACGGTCTCATCGACACCTTCGACCTCTCCGAGAAGCTGCACGAGCGCTTCTACGTGGGCTACCACGGGGTGGAGCTGCCGCACAAGTTCAAGATCGCCGTGGGCGGCTGCCCCAACATGTGCGTGAAGCCCGACCTCAACGACCTGGGCATCGTGGGCCAGCGCGTGCCGCAGATCGACCTCGAGAAGTGCCGCGCATGCAAGGTCTGCCAGGTCGTGAAGGCGTGCCCGATGGGCGACGCGCAGATCGGGCCGGACGGTAAGATCACGATCGACGAGTCCGCGTGCAACCACTGCGGCCGCTGCGTGGGCGCGTGCCCGTTCGGCGCCGTGACCGAGGGGCTCGCGGGCTACAAGGTCTACATCGGCGGTCGCTGGGGCAAGAAGACCGCGCACGGCCAGGCACTGGACAAGCTGTTTACGACGGAGGACGAGGTCATGGACGTCGTGGAGCGCGCGATTCTCTTCTTCCGCGACGAGGGCCAAAGCGGCGAGCGCTTTGCCGACACCGTGGCGCGCCTCGGCTTTGACTACGTGCAGGAGAAGCTGCTGACGGCACCCATCGACAAGGACGCCATTTTGGGCAAGACCGTCATCGGCGGCGCCACCTGCTAGCGTGCAAAGGGGACAGGCACCTTTGCACATCGGCAAGCGTGGAAAAGTGACAGGCACCTTTGCACGTGGGGCGGGCCCGGACGCGAGTGTCCGGGCCCGCCCGCTGTGACCGCAACCCTTTTTCGCGACAGCCCTAGGTATCAACGCTCACGAAGATGGGCGGCTTACACACGCCCTTCGACGCTGGCGCATCGAGCATGGGCTCTGGAAGCGCGCGGACATTCTCGAGGTGGGACTCGATCACAAGCCCGAGCGCCTCGGCAGCCATGTCCATCGCGTTGTCAAGATCGTCACCATCCGTGTGACGCTCCGGGAAGTCGGGAAACCACACGCTATAGCCACCGAGCTCATTGGGCTCGAAATGGCCCAGGTAGTTGAATCTCATGGCTCCGCCCTTATGCCTCCAGCATCCCGTTCTCGCCTTGTCTACGGTCCTCGAAGCTAATCCTGAGCACCTTCCCCATCCCCTGCGCGAGCTTGGACAGCGTCCGGACGGTCGTGTTGGTATCGGCGGTCTCTATGAGGCTAATAGTCTTCTGAGGTACGCCCGCCCTGTCGGAGAGCTCCCTCTGCGACAAGCCAGACTCGATGCGCGCCAGGACAAGCGCGCGCATGGCCTGGTACTCGCCTTCGCCCTCACGCCACGCGGCGGCGAACTCGGGATTCTCGAGCTGTCGCTCGATATACCCGTTAAGCGTCTTCACAATGAGCCTCCTCCCAGTCCCTTTTGCAGCGAAGTGCCCGCTCTATCTCACGGCGGGGCGTTTTCTGGCTCTTCTTTATAAACCCGCCCGTCACAACAATCTTCTGCCCGACGAAGAAGAAGTAGAAAACTCGAGTGATGTCGCTTCCAAACTTCGTCCTTAGCTCGAACAGGCCGTCTCGAATGTGCTCCGTTTCCTCTCCGCGAAGCTGAGGGCCGAGCTCTTGAAGAAGCATCAGGCTCCTCAAGGTCTTCTCCCTCAGCCTGATTGGCAGGCTGTCCAAGAATTCCTGGGCTGGAGCTCTGCCATTTGCTCTTTCGTAAAAGACCACTTCATACATTGCATCTCCTTTCGGATGATAACATATATGTAGTCTCTCGTTAGGCGAGAAGCACCTCTGGGGAAGAAGTATTACGTCTTGATTGATAAACCGTGTCTTTCTATTATATAGAACTCATGTTCTGTTTCAAGGGGCAGGCCCAAAAGACCAAGCCCGCCCCCCCACGCACATCGTCACCCACTCACGCGGGAGCGACGATACCCGAGAGAGAGAGAGAGAGAGAGAGAGAATCGTCAGCGACAAAAGGTTTTTCGAGTGGCGGTGGCTGTTATAAGTAACGGGGATACCCGGGCAATCAATAGGCCCATCCGTCACACGTGGTCAAGGCCGTCTTGACCGAGCAGGAAGTCGAGCAGCCCCATTGTGAGAATGCCGCCGTCATCCATATACGGCCTCATCACCCTGTTAACGATGACGATCCTCTTGGAGCCGTCGCCGTTGAGGCGCAGGGGGCACTTCTCACGCTCGCTTTTCTCGCCCGTATTCAAGTTCAGATCGGACAGGATGCAATGGCGGCGATAGCCGAGGCTGGCCACGAAGTCGGCCTCGAAGCATTAGCGCGTCATTGAGCCGCTGATAACCGCCCGCCGCCTCAATAGCCTGGCCGTCGACTTCCAGCACTAGGATGGCCGCCCATCAAGCCAATCGCCACTCTCAATCGCTGGCCCTTCCGCTGCGTTGGCCGGAGCGAGGGGGGGGCGGACACGAAGTCTGGCTTGAGTTCCATCCCGTCATCAGTCACAAACATACCTTTGAGATTTTGCTCGAACACGTCCGCAAGGCGCGCTCCCATGGGGCGGAACGTCACAAAGGTAATCGCCCCGGAGACGGCACCGCCGATAATGGGCACCGCCTTGGTGATGGTCTTTTCGACTGTCTTCTTGGTGATTTTCTGGCCGATGAGGGATCCGACCTTCTTGACCACCGGATACCACACGGTTTTTGTAAGTGCCTTTGAGGCCACCTGTTTGCCGAGGTTCGCGCCAACCCTGACGGAAGTTTTTGCCACGAGCTGGGCAGCGCCAGCGGCACCAAACATCGCTCCCAGATACGCGATAACACGCACCTTAGCCTCTTCCGGCATGTCGGTTGTTCCATCACTGAAGAGGTCATCCTCGCCAAACAGGTATGCGAGCTGTTGTGCAAGGTTAATCGCAAATCCGAAGTACTGCACCACATCCGCGCCGCCGAGGGCGACCATCGCCACCGGATTCGAGGGGAGACCGGAGACGAATGAGACTGCAGCGGTCTTTGTTGTGCTCTGATTGATAATCTCGGTCGCCTTCTTGCGCAGAGACTCCGGCGTGAACACCGCCTGTGGACCTTGGTCGAGAATCTGGTTGAAGTACGGGGACTTGCCAAAGTGTCTGGCAAGAAACTCCTCGCGATTCACCCTCACGACCGGGAGCTTTGAGGCAGCCAAAACCATGGAGAGGGCCGCTTTATAGAGCTCATCCTCACTCTCAGAGGACGCGACGGCATCTTGCGACGCATCGTCGAGCGATGGCTTCTCGTGGAGCCTGGCCCCACATCGAGGGCAGAACACAGCAGACTCGGAAACCTCCTCGCCGCAGCTTGGACAATACGCCATATCCGAATATCCTTTCGTATCGCTTGGATAGGGGCAATCTGAAAATCGTCCTCATCGGAGAGTGTTGAAGCTCGTCGCCAACCGTATATAGCCTGCCGTTAATCCCCCGCCTCCACCGGCGCATCGCGCCAGACGTACGTGATGCTCACTTCGTCGCCAAGCGCCGCATAGAACAGCTGGGAGAGCTGGGCCTCCGCCTCGGTCTGAGCGTCATCGAGCAGGCCGCCCTCAACGGCCTGGGCCTCGCTCTGCTCCACGCACCAGCGTTGAAACTCGTCAACGTCGCCCACCTGGATGGGGTTCAGCATGTTGTTGTTCTCCTCAAGCACACCGGAAGTTTCCATATTGGGCGTGTTCGAGATGATATAGGCAGGGTCTAGCGTGATTGTCACCGTGTTGCCCTGCTCGCTGATGTCAGCCGTCTCAAGGTTGACACCCGCTTTTATCGTCCCGGCGTAGCGATACCAAAAGCTGTTACCGGTAAAGGGAATGTCGAACAGCCCAAAGAACGAGCTCGCGTTCGACTGCTTGTCAACGATGTTGTAGTCCTGGGATACGGAGACGAGTTCGTTCTGCTCGACAATGCGGCCAAACACGACGGAGGCCGTCTCCCCCTTGCTGTCCACCGGATTGTAGTTCGAGAAGAACAGGGTGCCCACGATGCCGATGATTAGGCCAACTGCGGCGCAGGCCCCTCCGACCTTTGCGAGCTTGATCTTTGCATCCGTTATTTTGATGGCCACGGCAGCCCCTCCCATCTCGTCGTTAGCTTTTAGTGCTCTCTATAGAGAGCACCTCTCGATGATAGCGCCCATATGCTTGCGGAATGGACAACGCACGGGAGAAGCAGTCCCTCGGGTCGCGAATCGTCGCCGAGCGGACACGCCGCGGCATTACGCAGCGTCAACTCGCGCTCATGACGGGCACGAGCCGCTCCTACCTCTGGAAAATCGAGATAGGAGCGGCCGACGTGGGCATTGACGTGCTCATTCGCATTGCCCACGCGCTCGACGTGCCCGTGCGGGACCTCATCGACTTTTAGGAGGCGCCCTTCTCGGCGCTCCCCCTACTCATCCAGGCGCAGCGTGGCGTCAACGTCAAACTCCCCGCTGTAGAAGTCGCTGTTGACGTCGAACCACTCGTCGTAGACGTCCGACTTCGAGTCAAACCAGGCGTCATACACGCCGCTCTTGGCGTCAAACCAGGCATCATAGGCATCGCTGTGGGCGTCGAACCAGTCCCCGTAGTCCATGGTGTCGTAGGCATCAGCGATAACGCCGTCGTAGAGCTCGTCATACATCAGCTCAAAGCCCTCGTCATAGATGGCGTCGTAGTATGCCTCGAACTGCTCGTCGTAGACCAGGTCGTAGAAGTCGTCCATCGCATCGTCGAGTGCGTCATCATCCCCGTGATCGATGGTCGCCGACACGGCGCGGTAATACTGGCGCGCGTTCTCGATCGTCCGCGTCCCAAGTGCCTCGCTCTCGCTCACGGCGAGGTCATACCAAGCCTGCACCGCATCCACGTTCGCAGCGTAGCCGTCATAGCTGTCCCCAACTTGCGCCAGGAGCGCGGCCTGCTCGTCAAGCAGGCCCTGTGTGGTCGCGCCAAAGTCCGCCTGGATGGCAGCAATGACGGACTCCGGATCGTTCGTGTCCGCCACCACCGGCGCGCTCGTCGTCCCCTCGTCACTCTGCGGCTGCCCTTGCGCTTGCCCCTCCCCTGCCGGAGCATCCGCCTGCGGCTGCGGCGTCGTCCCGCCGCCGGCGCCGCAGCCCACGAGCGCCACGCTCAGGGCAACCGCAACTGCTGCCAACTGCATCTTCTTCATGTCTTTCTCCTTACTGTTCCGTCTCTCTTGTCACCGTGCCCGCAAGCTGCCTCAAACGGGCAAACGAGCCCTTGCCCAGGGCGAGCTCCACGGGCACGCCGTTTTCCGCCTCGCTCAGGAAGTGCATCAGCGCCCGGGCGAGAAGAACCTGCTCGTCCGAGCGCTCGCCGTCATGCAGGCGGGTAAGGTCCGCCTCGACATCGCCTATCGAAAGGCGCGCCTCCTCCCCTCGGACGGCGTCCGCCAGGCTGCGCGCTATCTCTCCGAGGCGCGCCTCGACTTTGACGCGCAGCGCATCCGTCGCTCGGAGCTCGCGCGCCGCCGCATCGACGGCGCGGCCCGCACTTGCGGCGAGCTCGCGCTCCATCACGATATAGACACGTTGATCGGACGCGCTGTCGGCGGCGGCCTCCTCAAGTCGCTCGAGGCCCGCAAGCTGCTCGTCTATGACGGAGCGCCGGGTTCCCAGGGCGCACGCCCTCTTCCTGAGTGCGCCCGCGAACTCGTCGTTCTTCTCGGTCATACTCAAGATGACCGGGCCAACCTCGGCTGGAGTGAAGCCGACCTTAGTGAGCTGGCGGACCAGATAGAACGCGAGCAGATCCCCCTCATCGAAGCGCGAGTAACCGGGCTTCATCACGGCCGGCTCCCAGAAGCCGAGCCCGTCGCGACTCGTGTTCTGGTTGCACAGGTCTTGTATGGTGTGCCGGCCAAGCCCCGTGAGCTGCTCGACCTCGGACCGTCTCCACATCGGCGCCTCCCCTCTTCCCCATGCTGTACCGCCCGGAAGCCGGGCGGCAAGACGCGGGTTACGGGGGCGCGCGACGCCTTCTCCACCCAAACGACCTGCCATTTGTCCCCCTCTCGGTCATGGGGTCCGGCCAATCCGAACCGTCCGAAAGAGGGGTTGCGTTTTTCGCGAGTCAGCGCGCTGTGGTCGCGTGATGCAGAATCGTGCGCTGTTGGAAGCTGTCGTTAGTGCGAGCGGCGGGCTGGGGATTTGGGTGCAGAGCCGGCGAAAGATGTCCGTTTCGCCAAGAATCCCCGCTTGTGCATCCTTCTCGGCACGCACAAGCGGGGATTACTGGTAACGCGCGATTCTGCAGGCTCAGCCAGCGGCGCCGCGAGCCCGCGCTCTTCTCGCCGGCGCTAGAACTTGTCCACGTGACCCGTTGCCGCCGTGCTGCGCGCGCGCAGGTCCGCGATCGCGGCCGGGATCTCGTCCAGATCGTACGGCGTCATCTGGTAGACCCAGTTGAGCCAGTTGCGATAGAGCAGGTTGGCGTGCGCGCGCCAGGTGAAGAGGGGCTGCTTCTCGGGGTCGTCGTCGGGGAAGTAGTTCTCGGGCACGCGAATGGGGAGGCCCTTGTGGAAGTCGCGCCAGAACTCGTCGGCCAGGGTGTCGCGGCCGTACTCAAAGTGGCCGGTCACGTAGACCTCGTGGAAGTCGCGCGTGGCAAGCAGCGAGGGGCCGCTCGTGAAGCCCTCGGACAGCACGCACAGCTCCGGGTGCTTGGCGAGCTCGCCCGTGTCGATCGCGGCATGGCGGCTGTGCGGCATGTAGTGAACCTCGTCGAAGCCGTTGGTGAGGAAGCTGTACTCGTCGCAGAGGCGCTGCTTGAAGACGCCAAAGAGCTTGGAGCCGAGCTGGCGCTTGGGAATCTGATAGAGGTGCCAGAGGGCTCCGAGGGCCCCCCAGCAGAGGTACATCGTCGAGAAGACGTGCTCCTGGCTCCAGTCCACGATCTCGCAGAACTCGTCCCAGTAGTCGACGGCCTCGTAATCGAGGTGCTCGACGGGCGCGCCAGTGATGATGAGGCCATCGTAGTTCTTGCCGCGGAAGGCATCGAAGGTGTCGTAGAACTTGACGAGGTGATCCTGGGAGACGTGCGTGGACTCGTGCGTAGAGACGCGCATGAAGTCGCAGCTCACCTGGAGCGGGGACTTGGAGATGAGGCGCAGGATCTGGGTCTCGGTCTCGATCTTGGTGGGCATGAGGTTCAGAATTGCCACACGCAGCGGGCGAATCTCCTGGTGGCTGGCCACCTCCTCCTCAAGGGCGAAAATGCGCTCCTGCTGAAGGATTGCCTTGGCGGGCAGGCCGTCGGGGATGTTGATGGGCATGCGGACTCCATTTCTGCGCGCTAACTGGACCAGTATACGGCGGCCGTGACCACTCTTTCGAGTGTTGGGCACTTTTTTGGGAGCACGGGGAGTACCCAACATTTATTGGCCTCTGTTTGTGCAGGTAGAAAAATGGGATGTGCGGGGTAGTACTTGAACGGGTCGCAAAAAAGTACCCAACATTTGAAAAGGAGGGGCAAATAGGTCAGGGACGCCACCCGCAAGGCGGCGGAGGGTACTTTTCGGAAGCGCAGCACCGGCCCAGCGCGCCGGCGGCCCAGCTCGGCCCCATGCTCTATACTAAATAGTATGACTACTTCATTTGCCGAGCTCGGGCTTAACGAGCAGATTCTCGCCGGGGTGGATGCCCTCGGCTTCACCGAGCCAACGCCCGTCCAGGCCGAGGCCATCCCCGTGGTTCTCACGGGACGCGACATCGTCGCCTCCGCGCAGACGGGCACGGGCAAGACCGCGGCCTTCGCGCTGCCCACGCTGCAGCTTGTGGCGGGCGCCAAGGGCAAGGGCCCGCACGCGCTCGTGATTACCCCCACGCGCGAACTCGCGGCGCAGATCGAGAGCGTGGTGAGCGTCGTCTGCGAGCAGACGGGCCAGCGCGCGGTCATCGTCATGGGCGGCACCAAGTTCGACCGTCAGATCAAGGAGCTCGAGCGCGGCTGCGACCTGCTCGTGGCCACCCCCGGGCGCCTGATCGACCTCATGGAGCACAAGCACGTGAGCCTTTCGCAGGTCAAGGTGCTCGTGCTCGACGAGGCGGACCGCATGCTGGACATGGGCTTCTGGCCGAGCGTCCGCCGCATCATGCACGCCCTGCCGCCCAAGCACCAGACCCTCCTCTTCTCCGCCACCATTCCGCCGTCGATCAAGTCCACCATCGACGCGCTGCTCACCGACCCCGCAACGGTGGAGATCGCCCGCGTGGGCGAGACCGCGGACACCGTGGAGGAGCACCTCTGCCCCGTCACGCAGGGCCAGAAGACGGAGCTCTTGCGCGCCCTGCTCGAGACCGGCGGCGCCGCGGGCAAGAAGCCCGAGCGCGTGCTGGTCTTCTGTCGGACCAAGCACCGCGTGGACGACGTCTCAAAGACCCTCAAGAGCGCGGGCGTCAAGGTGGACGTCATGCACGCCGACCGCCCGCAGGCCGCGCGCGCCCGAGCGCTCGAGAAGTTCCGCGACGGCAAGGTCCAGGTCCTCGTGGCCACCGACGTCATGAGCCGCGGCATCGACGTCTCCGGGATCGACGCCGTGGTCAACTTCGACGTCCCCATGGACCCGGAGGACTACGTGCACCGCATCGGCCGCACGGGCCGCGCCGGGGCCACCGGCCACGCCTACACCTTCGTGGCGCCCGACGAGATCAGCCCCCTGCGCGAGATCGAGTACTTCACCAAGAAGCTCGTCCCCGTGTGGGATCTCCCCGACTTCACGTACGACGCCGGGCGCATCGTGCCCCAGGAGGGGCGCCCCACCAAGCGCTCCACGCGCACGATGTTCGCCGGATCGCGCGGCCGCGGCCGTGGCTTTGGCGGACGTTACGGTCGTCACTACTAGATCCGCGGAGGCCGGCGGATTCTGCCGGCACGACCACGGCGGAGTCGGCCGTCAAGGACCCGGGCCGGCCGTCATGGACCGCCCGGGTCCTTGACGGCCGGCCCTGTCACGATCTCGTCACCCCACGGGCAGAGCAGAGTAAGGAGCACTCATGAAGCAGGCACGCCCCTACCCGCGCGTTCTCATCACCCGCAAGGCGGCGCGCTCCCTTTCCGGCGGGCACCCGTGGGTCTTCGAGGGCGAGGTCATAGCCGCCGAGCCGGCCGCAAACGGCGACGTCGTGGACGTCTTTGAGGAGAACGGCACGTGGCAGGGCGCGGGCCTGCTCTCCGAGCAGAGCAAGATTCGCGTGCGCGTGGTCACCCGCAACGCCAACGACCGCCTCGACGAGGCGTTCTGGCGCAGGCGCGTGTCATACGCGTGGCAGCATCGCGCCACCTGCCTGGGACAGCGCGCCCTGCCCGGCGCGGAGCCCGACACCACCTGCTGCCGCGTCGTCTTCTCCGAGGCCGACGGCCTGCCCGGTCTTGTGGTCGACCGCTACGAGAGCGTCCTGGTCACGCAGGTCGGCACCGTGGGCATGGAGCGACTGCGCCCCGTGATCTACCCGATCCTGCTTGAGACCCTGCGCGCGGACGGCCAGGACGTCTCCGCCATCTACGAGCGCAACGACGGCGCGTCCCGCGCCAAGGAGGGGCTGCCGCAGTACAAGGGCTGGTGGGACGGCACGCCCGCGCCCGAAACGCCCCGCATCGTGGTGCGCGAGAACGGCCTGCGCTTTGACCTCGACCTCGAGAACAGCCAGAAGACCGGCTTCTTCCTCGACCAGAAGTACAACCGCCGCGCCGTGCGCGAGCTTGCCGCTGGCCGTCGCGTGCTCGACTGCTTCTGCCACGTGGGGCCCTTCGGGCTCAACGCCGCCGCGGGCGGCGCGGCGCACGTGCGCTGCGTTGACGTGAGCCAGACGGCCATTGACCTCGCGCAGGAGAACGCCCGCCTCAACGGCCTGGACGCGCGCATGGGCTTCACCTGCGCAAACGTCCTTGACTACCTGCCCGAGCTCGCCCGCGACCGCGCGCGGCTGCGCGCGGAGGGCGGCCCCTTCGACCTCATCGTGCTGGACCCGCCCGCCTTCACCAAGAGCCGCGGCACCGTGTCCCACGCCGCGCGCGGCTACCGCGAGATCAACTACGAGGCCCTGCGCCTGCTCCCACGCGGCGGCTACCTGGCTACCTGCAGCTGCTCGCACTTCATGACGCGAGACCTTCTCGCCAAAGCGGTCGCCGAGGCCGCCCATCGCGCGAACGTGCAGCTCAAGCAGGTCGAGGAGCGCCAGCAGGCCCCCGACCACCCCATTCTCTGGGGCTTCCCCGAGAGCCACTACCTCGACTTCTTCATCTTCCAGGTTGTCTAAAGCTTGCCCAAAAGGAGCCCGACTCCTTTTGGGCAAGTTTTGGTAGATTGTGAGACTGATTACACGTACGACCCCGGGAGTCGCCCCATGCTCGAGCTCTTTGGAATGTTCGTCCTTGCCCTCATGCCCATCATCTGGCTTGTCGTCGCCCTGTGCGGCCTCCACATGGAGGCCTACAAGGCCAGCCTCGGCGCCCTCGTCGTGGCCGCGGTCTGCGCGACGCTCGGCTGGCAGATGACCCCCGTCAACCTGGGCACCGCCGCGCTCGAGGGCTTTGCGATGGCCCTCTGGCCCATCGTGATCGTGATCATCGCGGCGGTCTTCACCTACAACCTCACCGTGCACACCGGTGCCATGGAGACGATCAAGCGCATGCTCTGCTCGGTCTCCGCCGACCGACGCATCCTCACGCTGCTCATCGGCTGGTGCTTCGGCGGCTTCCTCGAGGGCATGGCGGGCTTTGGCACCGCCGTCGCCATCCCCGCGAGCATGCTCATGGCGCTCGGCATCAGCCCCGTGACCTCCATCCTCGCCTGCCTCATCGCCAACGGCGTGCCCACGATGTTCGGCTCCATCGGCATCCCCACCACCACGCTCGCCTCCATCACGGGCATCGACGTGGTCCAGCTCGCCACCGTCCAGGCCATCCAGGTGTTCCCCTTCGTCGTGGCATGCCCGATTCTCATGGTTGCCCTCGTGGGGCACGGGGCCAAGGCGCTCAGGGGCGTGCTGCCCGCGTGCCTCGTCTCCGGCGTGTCCTTTGCCGTGTGCCTGGTCGTGGCAGGCCACTTCATCGGCGGCGAGCTGCCTGACGTGGTGGCCTCGGTCGTCTCGCTCGTCCTGACGTTCCTCTATGCCCTGCGCATGCACAAGGCTGGCGCCGAGGTTCCCGAGAAGTACCGTCTTGCCGTCGCCTCCGCCGGCGACGAGCCCAGGGAGACCGTCGCCGACAAGCTCCGCGCCTGGGCTCCCTTTGCCCTCATCTTCGTGGTGCTCCTTGCCACGAGCAAGCTCGTCCCGCCGGTGAACGGCCCCCTCTCCGCCATCAAGAGCACGGTCAACATCTACGCCGGAGACCCCACGGCCACGCTGACCTTCTCGTGGGTGAACACGCCCGGCGTCTTGATCTTCATCTGCGGCATCGTGGGCGGCCTCATCCAGCGCTGCTCGCCGCGCGAGATGCTGGACGTCCTGGGGGCCACCTGCCGCCAGATGAGCAAGACGATCATCACGATGCTCGGCGTGCTTGCCTGCGCCAAGATCATGGGCTACTCCGGCATGATCGCGAGCATCGCGGCGTTTTTCGTGGGCGCGCTCGGTGGCCTCTACCCGCTCGTCGCGCCGCTCCTGGGCGCGCTCGGCACCTTCGTGACCGGCTCGGGCACCTCGAGCGAGGTGCTCTTTGGCAACGTGCAGCTCCAGGCCGCCCAGTCGATCGGCGCCAACGAGACCTGGCTCGTGGCGGCCAACTCGCTCGGCGTCTCCGCGGGCAAGATGCTCAGCCCGCAGAACATCGCGATCGGCTGCGCCGCCTGCGGGCTCGTGGGCAAGGACGGCGAGATCCTCGGCAGGATCGCCAAGTACGCCTTTGCCTTCGCGGCCGCGATGGCCGTCCTCGTCTACGCCGGCTCCCTCGTGCTGTAGCGCCGGGCGCGGCGCGCGCGGAAGAAGGAGCGCAGAAGCTCGGCGGACTCGTCCGCCAGGACCCCCGGCGTGACCGCGAACTCGTGGTTGAGCCGGGGGTCGCAGCTTACGTCGAAGAGCGTCCCCACCGCGCCGCCCTTGGGGTCGCTCGCCCCGTACACGCACCGGTCCACGCGCGCGTTCACCATGAGGCCCGCGCACATGAGGCAGGGCTCCAGCGTCACGTACACCGTGCACCCCGTGAGCCGCCAGCGGCCCAGCTCGCGCGCGGCGGCCACCATCGCGGAGAACTCGGCGTGCGCCGAGGGGTCGGCGTCGGTCTCGCGCCGGTTGTGGGCCCGCGCGACCACGCGCCCGTCGCACACCACCACCGCGCCGATGGGCACCTCGCCCTCCCCCGCCGCCGCCTCGGCCTCGGCCAGCGCCAGGCGCATGTACGCCTCGTCGTTCTTCTCGGCAGCTTCCATCAGGCCTCCCGCGGTTGCTCGTGGTCCACATGGGGTAGGATACTAGTGCTCGCGCACCCGGAGGAGTGGCAGAGTGGTTGATTGCAGCGGTCTTGAAAACCGTCGAGCGGGCAACCCCCGTTCCGAGGGTTCGAATCCCTCCTCCTCCGCCCGCGCAGGCCCGGCGCCGCGACCGCCCGACCCGGCCGCAAGCCCCGCGCGCTGCCCGTCGTCCCCGACAGAACGGAGTGGGCATGGACCCCATCGTCGTCATCCTCATTGCCGGTCTTGTGGTTATTGCGCTGGTCATGGTGTGGATCAGCATCTACAACGGCATCGTCACCGCGGACAACAAGTGCGACAACGCCTGGCAGACCATCGACGCCCAGCTCCAGCGCAGAAACGACCTCATCCCCAACCTCGTGGAGACGGTCAAGGGCTACGCCGCGCACGAGTCCCAGACCCTCGAGGCCGTGACCGCCGCGCGCGCCGCCGTGACGGAGGCCCGCTCCCCCGAGGCCAAGATGGAGGCCTCCAACGTCCTCACGGACACCCTGAAGAGCCTCTTCGCCGTGGCCGAGGCCTACCCCGACCTCAAGGCCAACGCCAACTTCCAGCAGCTCCAGAGCGAGCTCTCGGACACCGAGAACCGCATCAGCTACGCGCGCATGAGCTTCAACGACATGGTCCTCGAGTACAACAACGCCATCGAGACCTTCCCCGGCAGCCTGGTGGCCGGCCGTCGGTTCCGCCCGCGCGCCGGCTTTGAGGTGGCCTCCCCCGCCGCGCGCGAGGCCCCCGAGGTCAGGTTCTAGCGCGCCGGCTCGCCGCCGCCCGCGGCGCCCGCCACGCGGCCCAAGCGCATACCCCCACCGCCCCTTGCAGCGCGTCCCTCTTGCGAGAAGGACGCGCTTTCTGTTGGCCGCAGCCAGCGGGGCTCCTCAGGCAACACCAGCTCAGACCGTTTGCCGAGACCTTGGGGCCACCCGCCCGGCGCCCGGCGCCGCCCCCTCCGGAACACCCCTCCCGCGCTGGTAGGGTAAGGGGGTCTATCGCGATTTGCGACCACCTTACGTGAGAGGGGAATGCATGAGGCAGCAACGTCCCAGCAGGAGGGTCTTCTCGGCCCTGCTCGCGGGCGCGCTGACGCTGGGCGGGGTCGTCCAGCCCGTCGGCGCCGCGCTCGCGCAGGCCGCGGGACCCGAGCTTGAGAACCTGGCCCTGGGCCAGGAGGTCTCCGCCTCCGGCAGCGAGACCGACCACTTCGCGCCCGAGCGCGCCGTCGACGGCCTCGTGGGCCTGGTCGGCGGCGAGGACCGGCGCGACGACTTTGCCTGGCGCGACACGAGCGACAACTTCCGCAACCGGGAGGCGAGCCGCTGGTCCTCCAACACCGAGGGAGAGCGCTGGCTCTCCGTGGACCTGGGCCAGGAGGTCGTCGTTGACCACGTGACCGTGGTCTGGGGCAAGCAGTACGGCAAGACCTACCGCATCGAGACCTCCCTCGACGGCACCGACTGGACGGTCGCCGCGGACAACGTCCACGCCACCGCCTCCGAGGAGGACACCACCGCCCTCGACGACGCCGTCGCCCGCTACGTGCGCGTCACGATCACCGAGGCCAACGACACGTGGGCCACGGGCGTCTGGGAGCTCGAGGTCTGGGGCACGCCCAAGCCGGCCGACCCCGTGAACCTGGCCACGCTCGACACCACAAAGGTCACGGCCTCCGGCCAGGAGGTCGCGGGCCAGTGGGGGCCGGAGCTTGCCGCCGACGGCAAGGTCGGCCTGGTGAGCGACACCACCTGGCGCGACAAGGCCTGGCTCACCACGCGCGAGAACCACGTCAACGCGCAGGCGAGCCGCTGGTCCGCCAACAACGCGGACGGGGCCTGGCTCGCCTTTGACCTGGGCGCCGAGGCCAACATCGCGAGCGTCTCGGTGGTCTGGGGCAAGCAGTACGGCAAGCCCTACCAGATCGAGACGTCCTCCGACGGCCAGAGCTGGACGCCCGTCGCCACAGACCTCAACGGGGCGGACTCCGAGACCGTCACCACCGAGCTCACGGACGTGACCGCGCGCCACGTGCGCATCAGCGTGACCAAGCGCAGCAGCCGGTACGCGCCGAGCATCTGGGAGGTCCAGATCATGGGCACCTGGGCGGACGGCGCGCCCGAGCCCGAGCCTGAGCCCGAGTCGGGCGAGCTGCCCTCCGTGGTCCCCGAGCCCGTGAGCTACGAGGCCCAGGACGGCGAGCCCTTCGTGCTTGACCCCGCGTCCGACATCGTGGCCGACGACGCCGCCCGCGACGAGGCCGAGAAGCTCGCCGAGACCCTGCGGGCCTCCACGGGCTACGAGCTCGACGTGGTGGGCGTCTCCGACGACGACGTCGCCGACATCGTCCTCACCATGCTGGACGAGGGGGGCGCCGCGGGCCTTGCCGGCCACACGGACGAGGGCTACGTCATCACGAGCTCCGAGGAGGGCCTCGTCCTCGGCGCCTGCACGGCCGAGGGCCTCTTCAACGGCGTCCAGACCACCTACCAGCTCTTTGGCCCCTACTCCGTGGCCGACTTCGAGACCAACGGCCCGTGGAGCGTCCCGGCCCTCAGCATCACCGACTACCCGCGCTACGAGTGGCGCGGCATCATGCTCGACCCGGCGCGCTCCTTCCTCACCGTGGAGGAGGTCAAGCAGGCGCTCGACGTCATGTCGATGTACAAGCTCAACGTCTTGCACCTCCACCTCGTCGACGACCAGGGCTGGCGCATAGAGATCACCAACGAGGGCCGCGCCGAGGGCGACACCATCGACTACACCCGCCTGGCCACCATCGCCGGCGACGCCGCGATGGGCACCACCCAGTGGCAGCAGCTCCCCGGCATCCGCGGCTACTACACCCAGGACGACCTGCGCGAGATCGTGGCCTACGCCAACGCGCGCCACATCGACGTGGTGCCGGAGATCGACATGCCCGGCCACTCCGGCGGCATGCTCCACGCCATCCCGCAGCTCAACTCCGCCGAGTCCTCCCACGACGGCACCGTCGACCCCGCCACGGGCGAGAAGATCAACAACCCCGAGGAGTGGATCTGCGGCCCGGCCCAGACCACCGGAGACGTGGGCAACTCCTACCTCGACATCAACAACGAGTACACGTGGATGTTCCTCGAGCACGTGGTGCGGCAGGTCAGCAAGATCTGCGGCTCCGACTACCTTCACATCGGCGGCGACGAGACCCACCAGCTCAACACCGACTACCCCGGCCGCGCCGTCGAGTTCCTGAACAAGGCCGCCGACATGGTCCGTGGCATGGGCCTCACCCCCATCGGCTGGAACGAGTGGGCCTCCACCGGCTCGGGCGTCGAGTTTGAGCCCGGCGACACCCTCCAGTGCTGGAACGGCAACGCGCCGCAGAAGGTGCGCGACGCCGACGCCAGAATCATCTGGTCCATGGCCCAAAACGCCTACTTCCCGCAGGCGCCCGGTCCCAACGTCGCTGGTCCCACCTGGGCGGGCGGCTCCGACGGCGTCGTCAACATCGACGACTTCTACAACTACGACCCCGCGACGTCCGCGCAGCTGGACGACTCCTACATCCGCGGCGTCGAGGGCGCCATGTGGAGCGAGCACGTCCGCGGCATCCAGGACTTCTTCTTCCCGTCCTTCCCGCGCGCCATGGCGCTGGCCGAGGTCGCGTGGACCCCGCAGGCCAAGCGCAGCGGGCAGGTCGCCGACCTGCGCGAGCGCCTCGCCGACACCGTGCCCGCCCTCACCATGAAGGGCGCGGACTTCTACGCCGAGGACGGCCTCGTGAACGAGCCCCTCGTGGCCGCCACGGACCTCGAGACCGCGCCGACGGTGGGCGTCAGCCACACCATCGCCCGCGGCTACCTGCCCATGACCACGGCCGACAACGTCTCGGCCACCATCACGTGGGAGGACGGGCAGACCCAGGAGCTCACCGTGGTGCAGCGCCGCCCCTACCTCGCGCCCACCAACCAGAACAACAACAACCGCGCCCAGAACGGCCTCTGGGAGCTCGTGCTCACCGAGCTGCCCGCCGCGGGCACCCACACCGGCACCGTCACCTTCACGGCCGGCGGGACCTCCGTCACGGACACCCTCACGGTCACGGTGACCGAGGGCGCCGTCGCCTACGGCAACAACACGTCGCTGTCCGCCGCCTCCGGCCGGCAGGGCGACACCGTCACGGCAATGCTCACCGACTTCGAGCCCAACTCGTCCGTCTCGCTCTCGCTGGGCGAGAAGAACCTCGGCACCGCCACCGTGGGCGCCGACGGCACGGGCTCGCTCGAGTTCTCCGTGCCCGCCGTGGCGCCCGGCACCTACGAGGTGACCACCAGCCCCGCCACCGCCAACGACGTCCCGACCTTTGAGGTCGAGCCCGCCTTCACGCCCGTCGTGACCGTCTCCCACGCCAAGGCCAAGCCCGGCATGGAGGTCACCGTGAGCGTCACCGGGCTTGAGCCCGGCAAGGAGGCCACGCTGGCCACCGGCTTTGGCGAGGACGTCACGCTCCAGGTGAGCGACGAGGGCACCGCTGAGGCCACGCTCACCATCCCCGAGGACGCCACGCTCGGCTCCTACGAGCTCACGGTCACCCAGGGCTGGTGGACGGGCTCGGCCACGCTCGAGCTCGCCGCGCAGGCGCTGGCGCACCCCATCGCGCAGGACCTCTACGCGATCGCGGGCTTCTCGACCGAGGAGACCACCGGCGAGGGCGCGAGCAACGGCCGCGCCGAGGACGCCATCGACGGCGACCTGAGCACCTACTGGCACACCGCGTGGTCGAGCGGCACGAGCTCGCTTCCCGCGTACGTGACCATTGACCTGGGCAAGAGCTACGACGTCGACGGCCTTTCGTACACGCCGCGCCAGTCCAACCAGAACGGCCTCATCAAGGACTACGAGATCTACGTGACCGAGGAGAATCCCGCGGGCGTTCCCACCGGCACCCCCGCCGCCTCGGGCACCTTCCCCAACGTGCTCCAGGCCGGCAGCCGCGACGCCACCATCGTCGAGCTCGCCGAGCCGGCCACCGGCCGCTACGTCACGCTCGTGGCCAAGAGCACCCTCGCCGGCAACGCCTTCGCCGGCGCGGCGGAGCTCGTGGTGAGCGGCCTTGCGAGCGAGGAGCCGACGCCCGAGCCCGAGCCCGTCGACACCGCCGAGCTTGAGGCGGCGCTCGAGGAGGCCGCCGCGGCCGACCGCGACGGCAAGACCGAGGAGTCCCTGGCGGCCCTCGACGCGGCCGTGGCCGCGGGAGAGTCCCTGCTCGACTCCGACGAGCTGACCGAGGAGGCCGTCGCCGAGGCCGCCCAGGCCATCCGCGACGCCATCGCGGGCCTTGAGGACATCCCCGAGCCCGTCGAGCCCACCCTCGAGGGCGTCACCGTGAAGGCCGGCCCCGCCAAGACGGCCTACACCGTGGGCGATGAGCTCGACGCCACGGGCCTTGTGCTCGCGCTCTCCTACTCCGACGGCTCCACGAAGGAGATTGCCTACGCCGACGCGCCCGAGGACTTCTCCTTTGACGTCACGACCCTCGAGGCGGCCGGGACCGTCGAGGTCACCGTCACCTACGGCGGCAAGACCGCGACGTTTGCCGTGACCGTCACCGAGCCCGTCGTGGAGCCCGACCCCGCCGACGAGGCGCGCGAGGAGCTCCAGGCGGCCGTGGACGCGCACGACGACCTTACGGCCGAGGACTACACCGCCGAGACCTGGGAGCCCTTCGCCGAGGCGCTCGAGGCCGCGCAGGACCTCCTCGCGCGCGAGGACGCCACGGCCGACGAGCTCGCCGCGGCCGCCGAGGCGCTCGAGGCCGCCGCGGCCGCGCTCGAGCCCGCGACGGGCGAGGAGCCCGGCGGCGAGGAGCAGCCGGGCGGTGACGAGCCCGGCGGCAGCACCACGCAGCCCGGCGGCAGCACCACGCAGCCCGGCGGCAGCACCACGCAGCCCGGCGGCACGCAGCCCGGCGGCACGCGGCCCGGCGGCAGCCACGGCACCGCCACCGTCCCCGAGACGGGCGACCCGTCGCTCGCCGTGGGCCTCGTGGCCACCGTCGGCGCAGCCGTCTCCGGCCTGGGCGTCGTCTTCGGCGCCCGTCGCCGTCGCTAGTCCGGCGCGCAGCTGACCAGCTGACCTTACAGGGGGGCGTCCCGTTTGGGGCGCCCCCCAATGTATGCCCGCCGGCCCCTTTGCCCGCACGGACAAGAAACGCCCCCGGTGCGCGCGGGACAGCGCGCACTCGTCAATTCCCGTGTCCGTACGGACGAGAAACGCCCCCAGTGCACGCCGCGACGCGCGCACTGGGGGCGTTTCTTGTCCCGCTCCAAAAGTTGCGCCCAGTGCGCGCCCGCTCCCCCGCCGCATGCGCGCACCCGACGTTTTTCTCGTCCGTCCGGAATGAAATCGCGCCGAGTGCGCGGAAGCCAGCGCGCACTGGGCTCGATCTCTGGTCCCCGGACCAAAGTGCCCACGAGTGCGCGCCGCTCAGCCCGCCAAAGCGCGAGAGGTGGCCGACAAGAACAACGAGCCCCGCAAGGGCAGCGGGCAAGGCCGGGCCGCGCCCGCGCGGGATGCTCCGCCCCGCCGCCGCCCGTCAAACCATCCCGGGTTTGTCGCGGGTGCCCGCGGGGCGGAAGAGGCGGGTGATGAGGAAGGTCGCGGCGGCGGCATCGAGAAGCGCGAGGCCCGTGCCAAGCCAGTTGAAGGACTCCGTCTTGAGCGGGCGGTCGAGGGTCGGCGCGCCCGTGGCGCGGGCCTGCTCGTTGTACGCGAGGTTCGCCGCCCGTGCGTTGAGCCACACGTAGAGCACGTCCTTCGTCGCGCGCCGCAGGTTGGTCACGTAGCTCGCCGCAAGCGCCTCGTCCCCGGTCCCGCGCACGCGGGCGAGCGCGGTCGAGTCAAACCCAAAGGCAAAGCTCCCGTTGCGGAAGACCCCGTCCATGTAGAGGTCGCTCCCCGCACGCAGGGCCTGGTCCGCGTTCATGTACTGCTGGTGGTCGGCGTAGTCCGTGATGACGGCACCCGCAAAGCCCCACTCCCCGCGCAGCACCTCGGTGAGGAGCGCCGTGCTGCCGCCGGCCCAGACGGCGCCCACCCGGTTGTACGACGTCATGACTCCCGTGGTGCCGCCCCGCACGGCGATCTGGAACGGCCGGAGGTAGAGCTCGCGCAGGGCCTGCTCGGTGAGCCAGGTGTAGAGCCCGTCGCGATAGGAGTCCTGGTTGTTCACCGCAAAGTGCTTGAGGAAGCAGTAGGTGCCCGCCTCCCGCGCGCCCGCCGTGACCTCGCGGGCAGTCACGCCGCAGACCAGCGGGTCCTCCGCGTAATACTCGTAGTTGCGCCCGCCAATGGGCGTGCGGTGCAGGTCCGCGCAGGGCGCGTAGAGCCCGTCGACCCCCAGCACCGCCGCCTCGAGCCCCAGCTGCCGGCCATACTCCCGCGCGAGCCCCGGGTTCCACGTCTGCGCAAGGACCGTGGGCCCGGGATAGCCCACACCTGAGGCAAGCTGGTTGAACGACCCCACCTGCGCGGGCCCGTCCACCTCCTTGGTGAGCGGCTTCGAGAGCGTCTTGATCCGTCCCGTGGCCAGGTATCCGTGCAGGACCAGGGAGCTCATGTCGTCCACGGAGAGGCTGTCTAAGAGCGTGTCCCAGACCGCGCTCTCGTACTTCTCGCCCAGATGGCGCGCGATGGCGGTCAGCTGCCCGTTCTCCGTCAGGGTGAGAACCGCGCTCGTCGTGGAGGCGAGCGGCTGGCCAAGCGACACCTCGCCGCGAGCCACCAGCTCCTCGTAGGCCTGTGCGTCCTCCTTGACCTGGTCCTCGCCGTAGAGGTTGAGCGCCCGGACGTTATCCGTCATCTCCCGGTCAGGGCTCGGCTCGCTCGGGAAGGTCCCGGCAAAGTCCGCGCGGGAGAGATACGTCAGCCCCGCGCCCGAGTCCGACCCGTCAACGGAGACGCCGTCCACCGCGGAGTCCCCCGTGAAGCGACTGGTCACCTCCGCGCCCGTGGCAAGATCGTCCCGGCACAAGATCGTGGCAGGCACCCGCAACGTGGTGCGCGCCCGCGTGCAGGCCGCGGGCTCGTGCGCGTTGCGGCGGAGCTCGACCGCGTAGTCCCCGGCCTCGAGCTCGTAGCCCGCAAAGCCGTTGGCGCTGGCGTCGTCGTGGTCGAAGGAGGCAACGTCGTCCAGCAGGAAGGACACGGTGACGTCCTGGCTCTCCCCCGGCTCCAGGAGGCCCGTCTTCTGGTAGCCCACGAGCACCCAGGCCGCCTTCTCGATCCCACCCGCACGGTAGGGCGCGGAGCAGTAGAGCTGCACCACGTCCCGACCCGCGACGGACCCCGTGTTGGTCACGCGCACCACGACCGAGAAGGACGTGTCGCGCCCCACGGACGCCCCGCTTGCGTGAGACCGCTCGACGACCTCCCACGAGAAGTCCGTGTAGCTGAGGCCAAAGCCAAAGGGATACTGCACGACGCCGTCGTAGCCCGTGCCGTGCTCGTTCTCCACGCCGTCCCAGAACCCCTCGGCGTCGGCCGTCTCGTACCAGCGATAGCCCACGTAGATGCCCTCGGCGTAGTCGACGAAGCGCACGGCGTCATAGGGCTCGGTCACGCCCACGTTGACGTTGAGGGTGCCGTCGGCCGGGTAGAGCCCCTCGGCGCCCAGGTAGCGCCCCTCCCCCAGCTCGCCCGCGTTTGCCCAGCTCGCAGCCGTCGCAAAGTCGTAGGCGTAGGTGTCGGTGGTGCGCCCGGAGGGGTTGGTCGCCCCCGTGAGGACGTCCACCACCGCGCGGGCGCCCACCTCCCCCGTGGCTCCCACGAGAAGCGCCGCGTCGATGCCGGGGACGGTCTCCAGCTCGCCGAGCTCCATCGCGTTGGTGGAGTTGACGAGCACGACCACGCGCTCGTAGGTGGCGCCCACGTAGCGCAGCAGGTCCTCCTCCTCGCGCGAGAGCTCGAGGTAGCCGCGCGAGGCGTCGATCTCAAGTTCGCCGCCGCGCTCCACCACCTTGTGCTGGGCCTGCGGGCAGTCGATGGACTCGCCCGAGACGCGGCCTATGACCACGAGCGCCGTGTCGGAGAAGGCGCGGGCGTCCTCCAGGAGCTCGGGCGTGTAGCAGGACTCGTCGCGGACGGAGGGCTCAAAGAGGCGGCAGAACTCGGACGCGTGGCTGTTGAGCGCGCCGGCGGAGGCAAACGTGCGCTCGCCGCAAAAGTCGCGGTACATGTCCGCGAGCCGCTCGTTATAGGACAGGCCGGCCTCGGAGAGCGCGTCGAGCAGCCCCATCGTGGACCCCGCCACCTGCCCGGAGCCCGAGCCGCTCGCGGCCCACTGGGTCGAGGCCCACCCAAACACGTTCACGCGCCGAACGTCGGCGGGAAGCGGGAGCGCCGCGTCCTCGTTGCGCAGGAGGACGATGCCCTCTCCCTCGACGCGCTCGGCGAGCGCGCGGCCCGCCGCCATCGTGGCGTCGCGGCGCTCCTCCGAGATGACCACCTGCTCGCCGATCCCCAGGTAGGAGTTCACGGTATCGCCCAGGAGAACCACGGCCACGTTGGCCGCCACGAGCGCGCCAAGGGCCACGACGGCCCCCGCCCCCGCGACGACCCGTGCGATTCTGCGGCCCTTCCCGTCCACGCGCGCCTCCTTGCCCTGCGGGGCGGGCGGTTCTTCTCGCCTTTGCCCCGTCGCCACAAGTGTACAATGGCCCATGGTAAATCCCTCAAGAGAAAGGTCCGCATGAAACCTCGACCTCACCGTCGATGACCTGCGGCGCGCTCACTGGGCGCGTCGGATGACGCCAGCAGAGGAGCGCTCATGATCTACCTGTCCCAGCTCTTGGGAAACCCCGTTCTTGACGCCGACGGCGAGAAGGTCGGCACCGTGTCCGACCTCGGCATTGCCACCGGCGAGGTCTTTCCCCGCATCACGAGCCTCGCGTTCATGGGGCCCGGGCGCACGCCCATCATGATCTCGTGGCGCAAGTTCGTGGACACCTACGACGAGCACGAGGTCCACCTTAAGGCCATTGCCACGGACCTGCGCTTCTCCTACCTCCAGCCTGACGAGGTGCTGCTTGCGCGCGACATCCTGAACAAGCAGATCGTGGACACCCACGGGATGCGCGTCGTCCGCGTGAATGACCTCAAGCTCTCCGACACCAGCTCGACGCAGCTGCGCCTGCTGGGCGCCGAGGTGGGCGCGCGCGGCATCCTGCGTACGCTCCACCCCGCCCTCGAGCGCGTGGCGCTGCGCCTGGCCCGCACCTTTGGCCACCCGCTGCCCGAGCGCATCATCGCGTGGAACTACATGGACCTCGTCGAGCGCGACCTCTCCAACGTCAAGCTCTCCGTGAGCCACAAGACGCTCGACGACATGCACCCCGCCGACATCGCCGACATCATCGAGCGGCTGGACCCGCGCCTGCGCGGCCAGGTCTTTGCGCAGCTGGACGACGAGCAGCGCGCCAGCGCCATGGCCGAGTTCGACGACGACGCGATGGCGGCCGAGCTCATGGGCTCGCTCGACGAGACGGACGCCTCGCGCATGCTCTCCGAGATGGACCCGGACGACGCCGCCGAGCTGGTCTCCGAGCTCGACTACGACAAGGCCGAGAAGCTCCTGCGCCTGATGGGCGTCCAGGAGCAGCGCGCGATCCGCCAGCTTCTGGGCTACCGCGAGAGCACCGCGGGCCGCATCATGACCTCCGAGGTGGCCACGGTCGGCGAGGGCGCCACGGTGGCCGACGCCGTGGAGATGCTGCGCGGGCTCGACGACGACTTCGAGGAGGTGCGCTACGTCTACCTCGTCGACGAGGCGGGCAAGCTCGCCGGCGTGGTGCCCCTGCGCGGGCTCATCGTGTCCGCGCCGGAGACGCCGCTCTCCGAGCTCGCGACGGTGGACCTCATCACGGCGAGCCCCGAGGACGACCAGGAGGCCGTCGCGGAGAACATCGCCAAGTACAACCTGCTCGCCATGCCCGTCGTGGCCGACGACGGGCGGCTCCTGGGCATCGTCACCGTTGACGACGCGCTCGACGTCATGGAGGAGGAACACGCCGAGGACCTGCGCGTGGCCGGCGGCTCGGCGGACGGCGAGGCCTCCGAGCACGGCGGGGAGCTCGTGTGGCTTCTGCGCCGCAACGTCTGGTTCTTCCTGTGGCTGGTCGTGGTAGCCGTAGGCGCGCTCGCCACGGGCGGGCTCATCCCGCTGGTGGAGGTGCTGCTGGCCTGCGCGGCGCTGCCCATCGCGCTGGTGCTGGCGGACGACTCGGTGAGCTACGTGACCAACTTCTTCCTTGAGAACGACCCCGACGACGAGGACGCCCCCTCGATGGTGGGCTTCACGTTCAAGGGGCTCCTTCTCGGCGTGGCCCTGGGCGCGCTCGACGTGCTTTTGGCCATGGCGCTCACCAACGTGATCTTTGCGGGCAGCCCCACCGGCCCGTGAGCGGCGCGCTGACGGCGGGCTTCCTGGGAGCTGCCGTGGCGATCTTTGTCTCGTTTGCGAGCTCTCCCGTCTACCTGGCCATCCTGCGGAGGCGCGAGGAGCGCAACCAGGAGACCTCCGGCTTTGCCCTGTCCGTCGTTGCCATGCTCGTGACCGTGGCGGTGTTTGGCGTGACGCTCGTGGCGCTCGCCGGGCCGCTGGGGATGCTCGCGTAGTGGCGGGCGAGAAGGACACGGCCGGGCTCGCGACGGGCGGCGCGGAACGCGACGGCGCGGCGACGACCGCTGCCGCCGGCCCTGACGCCGTGCGGGCAGACGGCGGCCGCGAAGCTGACGCGGGGAATGCCGGCAGCGGGCGCAGCGCCAACGCAAAGGATGCCGCCAGTGGACGCGGGCATCGCCTCAAGCTGCGGCTCGTCTTCGCCGCGATGGGCCCGGGCCTGCTCGCCGCGCTCGCGGGCGCGGACGCGGGCGGCGTGGCCACCTACTCAAACGCCGGCGCCAACTTTGGGTTCGGCCAGCTCTGGGCCGTCCCCGTCATGTGCTTCCTGCTCATCGTGGCGCAGGAGACGGCCGCGCGCATGGGCTGCGTCACGGGCAAGGGCCTCGCGTCGCTCATCCGCGAGCAGTTTGGCGTCCGACGCTCCGCGCTCGCAATGCTCGCGCTTCTCGTGTCCAACACAACCGTCACGCTCTCGGAGTTTGCGGGAATAGCCTCGGGCCTCGCCCTCTTTGGCGTGCCCACGTACGTCTCTGTCCCCATTGCGGCGGTTGCCATCTGGTCGCTCACCATGAGCGGCTCCTACCGGCGCATCGAGAAAATCCTCCTGGCCGTGGCCTGCGTCTTTCTCACCTACGTCGTCGCCGGCTTCATGGTGGGGCCAGACTGGGGCGCCGCCCTCAGGAGCACGCTCGTGCCGCACATCGAGGGCACGCCGCAGTACCTCTCGCTGCTCGTGGCCAGCGTGGGCACCGCCATCGCCCCGTGGATGCTCTTCCTGGCGCAGTCCAACGTGGTCGAAAAGAACGCCCACGCCGAGGACCTCCCCTACCAGCGCATCGACACGGTGACGGGCGCCGTGGCCGCAAGCGCGATCTCCTGGTTCATCATCCTCACCACGGGCACGGTGCTGCACCCGGCGGGGATCGTCGTGAGCGGGGCCGAGGCCGCGGCGGCCGCGCTCGCGCCCCTCGTGGGCGACTACGCGGAGGCGCTCTTTGGCGCGGGCCTGGTGGGGGCCTCGTTCCTTGCGGCGTGCGTGCTGCCCGGCATCACGTCGAGCGCCATCTGCGAGGCGTTTGGATGGGAGCGGGGAGCGGACCGCAGCTGGTCCGAGGCCCCGGCGTATCGCGGCATCATCACCGCGGTCATCTGCATCTCGGCGGTCGTGGTGCTCCTGCCCAACGTCAACCTCTTCGGCATCATGATGGTCGCGCAGGTCATCAACGGCGTGCTGCTGCCGGTCCTTCTGGTCTTCATGGTGCTCATTGCGAGCGACCGCCACGTCATGGGGCGCTACGTCAACAGCCGCCTCTGGAACGCGCTCACGTGGTTCATGATCTGCGCCGTGGTGGTGCTGACCGTTGTGATGTTTGTCATGCAGGCCATGGGGATGTAGGCGGGCGGCTGGCGCGCGACGGCTGCGCGGCATACCCGTGGCAGCTGCGCGGGACGCCCGCGCGCTACGCCGGGCGGATGCAGAAGAGGCTCGCGTCATCCGAGCGCTTGAGCCGGGGATGCGTGGTGTAATCCGGGTCGGCCGCCTCCTCAGCTCGCAGGCGGCCGAGCAGCTCCCCTGCGCGCCCGGGCGTCAGGGCCGGAAGCTCGCGCGCGGCGTCCGCCAGGGCAAAGTCGCCGAACACGCGCCAGAAGCCGTCGCTCATGCCCGCCACGGCCACCACCTCCGCGAGCGGGAGCGACGCCCGGCGAAGGTGCGCCAGGCCCGTGCCTGTGGGGTCCAGGCACCAGTAGCCGCCCTCGGTGTTGCGCAGGCGCCGATGGGCCACGATGACGTCCTGCACGAGCGCCCGCTTCTGCGGTCCCGTGAGGGGTCGGCCCGCCGCCCGCTCCACGCTTGCGCGGACGGCCTCCGCGTCCAGCCCCTCGAGCACCTCGTCCGTCGAGAGGAACACCGAGCCGTCACGCATCACGGCCACGAGGGGAGAGTCCGCAAGCCCGTAGAGCTCCACCGTGTCAGCCGTGAGGACGGCAAGCGCCAGCGTCGCGGAAGGAACTGAGTCCGGGTCCACGTCCGCGAGCGGTCGGCCAAGCGTCGCCTCAAGCTCCTCGCGCGCCGCAGTCACGGCCTCAGAAAGCGCCCGCTCAACCGGCGCGCCCGCATCGAGGGCCGCGCAGACGCCCTCCCCCACCGTGTGCGAGAGCCACTGCGCGTTGGTCGCAAAGCGGTCAGGAAAGAGCGCGTCTCCCGCAAGCCCCGTGGCACCGTCGATCACGATGCCGTAGCGCCCCGCGGAGCGCACGAAGTCCTCGTTTGCCGCGTTGCCGCGGTCGGTGAGCTGGAAGTGGGTCATGCGCGCCTCCTCAACGCCGGCCCGGGAGGGCACAAGACTGACAGCGGGCGGTGCTATACTAGCAAAGCATCGTAGTGGTCACGGAGGAGTCGGACGATGCTGCTAAGCCATCAAAGCATTCTGGGCTACATTGATTCAAACGTTATTGAGGAGGGCCGGAAGGAGAACGCCGGCCCCGTTTCCTATGACCTCACCACACAGCGCTTTTTCACCGACTCCAGCAGCTATAGCGCGGGACTGACCTCTTGCACGCTCAACCCCGGCGACTCGACCTTCGTCTCCTCGGTCGAGCGCATCAACCTTCCGACTGACCTCGCATGCCGCGTTCTCATCAAGAACTCTCGGCTGCGCCAGGGCCTCCGCCTCGACGCGCCCCTCTACTTCCCCGGGCACAAGACGCGCGTGTACTTCCGCGTCACCAATGTCTCCAGTGATGCCATTGTGCTGGACACCACAAGGGGAATCGCCCAGCTGACGTTTGAGCGCCTGGACGAGCCCACGGACACCCCGTACGAGGGGACGTTCAGCGACGAGTTCTCCTTCAAGGGCATGGGAGACTATGAGTCGCTCTTTGGGAACGACCTCAAGAAGCTCGAGAACAAGGCGAGCGAGATCGAGGGCATCGAGAAGCGCATCTATGGCAACGTCATGACCCTCATGGCCATCTTCGCCGCCGTCTTCACGCTCGTCAACATCAACATGGAGTCGCAGGCCGCCGCAAGCGTCTCACTGGTCATTACGGTCAACCTTGCCACGGTGGGAAGCTTTGCCCTCCTTGCCGGACTCATTGCCCTCCCACTCAGGCCCAAGGAGCGCTACGCCAAGGTTGTCCCCTGGGCCATCGCCATCGTCTGCTACGCGGTCGCCGCATTCATAGCGCTGAGGTAGCCAAGACGAGGGACCGACAGCCCCGTCGGCCCTGAGTGTCGAGCGAACGTTCTTCTCGCCAATCTACCCGACCCGCGGCCTTTCGTGCTTCAGGGCAATAATCTCCTCGGCCACCATGCGCTTGTCAGCAAGCTCCTCAAGTCGCCCTGTTCTTTCCTCATCCTTCGGGGCACCCGCCCTGCCGTAGCTGATCTCGTATCTTGTGCAGAGCGGTTCGTAGTAGATATATGCCTGGCGGTAAGCGATGCTCTTCTCCTTGCCATTACTAAAGTTCGCCAACGACGAGCAGACAAAAGAGAGCACCGTATACCCCTGGATGCGGGCAATATCGCCCGGATCTTGTACTGTCAGGTGGAGGACAATGATGGTTCCAATCACACCGAGAGCGACCATGAGGTTATTTAGATAGCTGAGCCACATGGAGGCCGTCAGCCACAAGCCGGGAAGCCTCAGGAGCCTCTTCTCATGGCTGTCATAGTATTTGGCATCTCGAGAAATCACCAGCGGGCGAAAATGAGTAGCAGAGAACAATCCGATGACTGCAAAGGACACCAGCGCGGCCAGCGGAATAACCTCATAGATTTTCATGCTTCCCTCCCCTGGCGCCACCTCTCCAAAAGGCAGACCCCATCTTAAGGGCTCCACCTAAAGAAATCTTAAGAGCGACGACGCGCGGGTCCCTCCCCTTTCGGCGAACGGCGGCCTACTCCTGAGCCGGGTCCTCCTCGGGCACGGGCGTGTAGTACACGCTGAGCACCGTCTCGTAGACGCTCTGCTGGTCGAGGTGGTACTCCACGTACTGCCCGCCCTTCACGGCCTCGCCGGCAAGCGTGGTCACGTCAAGCTGGCTCATCCCGTGTTCCACGAGCGTTGCGGCCAGATAGCTGAACTCGTTCAGGTCAAGGTTGGTCGTCGCGTACGCGAGCGCCGTCTGGTACAGCCCCACCAGAACCGTCGGGTTGCCCTTGGCGGCGGCGATCGCCTGCGAGAAGAACGCCTGGAGGTACTGCGACTGCCGAGCCTGGCGGTCAAGCGAGGACGTCAGCTGGGACGTGTCCCGATACTGCACATAGCGCAGCGCGGCGGTGCCCCAGAGCGTCGTGGGCTGGCCAGCCACCACGCCCGTGTTGGGGATGGTGGCCAGAGGCGTCAGGCTCACCCCGCCCACCGCGTCGTTGAGCGGGCCCACGCCCTGCATGTCGATCGCAAAGTAGTAGTTCATCGGCATGTTGTAGAGCACGCGCGACACCGCGCGGACCACGTTCTGGGCGCTCGTGTCGTAGCCGTCGCCGTAGCTGAAGGCCAGCGCGATCTGCATCTTCTCCTGGCCCACAAAGGCGCTGCCCACGTTCTCGTCAACGTCCACCATGGTGTCGCGGGGCACGCCGATAACGCGCATCTGGCCCGTTGCCGTGTCCAGCGCCACCACCATGACGGCGTCGGCCTGCCCTGCGTGACCGGTGGCCTCAACGCTCTCATGCCGGTCGTAGCCCATCACCACAATGGAGACGATGTTCTCGTTGTAGCGGTACTTCTTGCCCTGGTAGGTGACGGTCACACCCTCGTCCTGGGTCTCCGCCTCCTCGGACGTCTCAAGGTCCTCGGGCTTGGACGCCTCGCGCAGCGCGCGCTCGCCCTGGGAGATCATCTGCGTGACCGCCAGCGCCACGCCCCCCGCCGCAAGAACGAGCACCAGCACCACGATCCCCACAACGCGCAGGGCCAGGCGACGCTTCTTGGGCGCCTGGGCAGCACCGGCGGGGTCTGCGGCGGCGGGCTCGCTGGGCGCGGGCGGGGTGGCAGTGTCCCGCACGTCCCCGGAAACGTCAGGGTTCTTCTCGCGAGAAGAACCCGCGGGCTCGGGGTTGGTCTTGGGCTCCTTGAAGTGGCGTCCCGCACGCTGCGAGCGCTCGTCCTGCGTGGGCATGAGGCCTCCGTGTTCTACTGGGTCTCCTGGTCGTCAACGAGCACGCCCGTCACCAGGTAGCGGACGGGGTCGTGGGTCCCCACGGCCGTGCACGTGCTCAGCTGTACGATGCGGTCGTCGGCGGCAAGTGACGCGCCCTCGCGCACGTTCACCTGCATCGAGGTGGGCGCAAGCACCGTGGCAAAGTACTGCTCGCGAACCGTAGGGTCGGTGAAGTCAAAGCTGTTGAGGATGTGGCGGTCGTCGTAGTCGTACGCGGCGATGATCCGGTACGTGAGGATGTGCCCCGGCAGGTAGATGTAGAGCTTCTCGTGCGCGGCAAAGAAGTCCGGGTCACGGAACTTGAGCAGGTCGCCAAACATGGTCCCGTTCTCCGTGTTGTGGCCGTAGACCACGGTCACCGGGTCGGAGAAGTCCGTTGCGTTCATGCTCTGGGTGTAGATGGAGCCGTAGACCGAATACGCGCCGTCGAGGTCGCGCCGCAGGTAGAAGTTGTCGTCCGTCGCGCTTTGGACGATCGGGTAGTTGACACCCGTGTCCGGGACGGTGATCCAGGCGTAGATGTCCGGGTGCTCCGCCTTGAGTGAGGGGAAGTCAATGGGATTGGTCGGCTTCTCCTCCGGGGCGTCCTCGGTCAGCTCCGCGGGAGTCTCCGGTACGGCGGTTGCCTCCTGTCGGGCGGCCTCCCGCTGGCCCACCGCCATCTGGGAGATAAGGTAGGCACCACCAGCGCCGGCCACTCCCAGCAGCACCACCAGCGCTATGACCAGCGGAATGACGCCCCGCTTGCGCCCCGTGGGCGCGGGGGTTGCGCTCTGCTGCCCGTTGTCTTCCATGTCTGCCATGAGCCCTCGACTCCCGCCTTTTTCTCGCTTCTTACGAAAAGGGACCCGCCGGAGCGAGTCCCCTTGCTCGTTCGATGCTGCCCGTCCGGGCAAGAAGAGCTGCTACTCGGCGATCTTCTTGCGGAGAGACACGGCCACGATGCCGGCGCCCGCGAGGGCGGCCACCGTCATGCCGGCCACGGGGGCCACGGTGGCGTCGGTCTTGGGCGAAGTGGCGGAGGTGTCCGTGGAGACGCCGCCGTCGGCCGGGATGGTGGACTCGTCAACCACGATGGAGAAGACGGAGAGGCGGTCGACGGTGATGGTCACGGTGCCGTCAGCGGCAACGGTGGCCTGCTGGGTCTCCGTGGTGCCGTCACCGTGCTGGATGTAGACCGTCGCCTGGGCGCCCGCGTACTGGGTGCCCACGCTAAAGACGAGCGAGAGCTGGGTGAACTCGACGTCGCCGTGCTCGAGGACCTCAAAGGTGGCGAGCGGCGTGACGCCCTCGGGCACGTTGGAGGCAACGGTGCCAGAGGGGTCAACGGAGACGTAGCCGTTGCCGGAGGCGCTGGTCACGTCGCCGGAGACGGAGAGGGCAACGCTGGTGCCCGGGGCGGTGACCGTGGTGCCGCTGGGGCTGTTGAACTGGGCGGCCATGGCAACGGTGGGCAGGCCGACAAACATCAGCGCCGCCGCAAAGGCGCTCACGAGCTTCTTCATGGGAACACTCCTTCTTTCGAGTCGCAGGAGAAGGTACCCCCTCCCCCATTTGTGCATTTCAGCATAGCAGTCTGAATATTGACTGGCAATTATCTGGGCCGCAGTTCCGCGAATGCTTACATTGGGAGGCGAGAGAATCACGGCTGGCGTCTTGGCCGAGCCCTCTTGCGAGTACAAATAACGCGCCGCGTCTCCCTCTCTTATTTGTACTATTTGGCGAATAGTACAAATAAGAGAGGGAAAGCGGGCCTCTAGATTTCACTGCGCACGGAGGAGGCCGCCCGAGATTCCACGCACCGGCATCTCAGAATTCAGAGATATTCCGAGATATTCAGAGTCATCCGATCGAGTCGGAGCCTTGTAAAAGAGCCGTGCCACCCCGCCCGGACGACACGGCCAATATTGAATATCGCTTAATCCCGCAGGGATACTGCGGCCGCCTACTCTCCTCGCGGGCAGATTCTGCCACCTAGGCCCGTGCGCGGTCCCTCAAATCCGAACGCGGCTCAGGCGCTCCGCCCATGTAGGGAAACAGTCTCCCCATCCGCTTTGCAAAGGCGCTCGAGGGGCCGTCCACCACACCGTTTCCGTGCCGCGGGCCTCCCTTGATAACGACCTTCCCGTCCCTTACCGACGCTGACATGCGCTTCATATGACCACTCGTTCCAACACAGGAGCGCCCTCACGGCGCTCACTCTTCCGTTCCGTATTCAGATACCCTATCAAGAAGCAGAGAAAGCACCTCTGCCAGCATTACCATGTAGTTTGTTGATTCCAACCTCAAGGTCTTTTCAAACTCTCCATGGGCGGCCAAACCCAATAGGACACGCTCGACAAAATGTCCGACGGGACAACACTGACCACTGTCTGAGGCTTTAGCCTCTCAGGCATCCTCACGGCCCTGCTCAGATTCTCAAAGCCGCAGTGGCCGAGCGCGGCTATCTCTTTGGGCCCTGGAAAAGCTCGCCGTGAGTCCCCATCCTCACAAACCGAATGGTGGGGTTTGACCAATGCGGCAGGTATAGCACGATGACATCCACGGCGCCGTCGGAGAGATGGAAGTCGATATGTCCGTTGTAGTTGCCGCCAGGGTTATTGAGGGCGTGCGCCCCATAGGACTTAGGAAGCTCGCCGCTCTCCGCCAGCTCGCGAAGAGCCGCCGCGAACTCACGCCTGACCCACGGATGCCGTCGGACAACTCTTTGATAGTCCGCCGCAAAGGAGGAATCAAACTTGATCTGATACATCAGAGCGCCTCGAGATAGGAGAGCGCATCCTCCACGTTGTCAAATGTCGCCGCATCGTCCCTGATGAGCCCCATCTCCTTGGCATCGGCAAGAATCATCGCCCGACGCGTCTCCTCGTTGGGCACCTCTGGGGCAGGGGCCAAATCAAAGGGAACCCTGCGCTGATTGACAAGCTGCCTCAGGGCGAGCGTCAGATACGAATTAAGGCTCAGGCCGATGGAGTCAAGGATGTCGGTTGCATCCGCCTTCAACCCCTCGTCAAACCGAACGGTCGTCGGCTTCATCACGCTGGTTGCCATGGCGCCCTCCTTTGCGACAGTCCTAAATTATTTTTACCCATAAACATCATTCCGATGCTTTTAAACATCAGAATGATGTCAAATTCCACATCACCATAGTTGCTCGCAGCCTCTTTGTCCGCCCACTCGCCCGCCGCTACAGGACTGGGGGGAAGGGAAACGTGAAAGAAGGAGGAGGCATCATGCAGTGGAACGCTGTTTGGGCGAGTTGAGCACCGCGCTTACGAATCAATTAATCACACGAGGAGATATATTCTCGTGTGATTTATCCACCTTGTTCAACAGTACCGAGAGCCAACTCTCGCAGCCGTCCGATTCACTACGAAAAAAAGCCTCGGCATCATCATATCCATGTTGATGCCGAGGCCAATCAAAGCGATTTGGGAGGAAGGGTCTCCTAGTACTTCCTCCACACCATACGGTCCACGATGCCCGTGTAGGACTGGATGATCTTCACGACCTTCGTGCTCACGTTCTCGTCTGCGTAGTCTGGCACGGGGGCGGCGGGGTAGCTGCCCTCCGCGTCGAGCGCGACCGCCACGCGCACGGCGTTGAGGAGCCCCCGCTCGTCGATGCCCGCAAGCGTGAAGCAGCCCTTATCGAGTGCCTCGGGGCGCTCCGTGGAGGTGCGGATGCACACGGCCGGGAACGGCCGGCCGATGGAGGCGAAGAAGCTCGACTCCTCGGGCAGGGTCCCGGAGTCCGAGACCACGCAGAAGGCACTGGACTGCAGACGGTTGTAGTCGTGGAAGCCCATGGGCTCGTGCGTGCGGACGAGCGGGTGGAGCGTGAAGCCGGAGGCCTCCAGGCGCTTGCGGCTGCGCGGGTGGCAGCTGTAGAGGATCGGTTTGCCGTACTCCTCGGCAAGCGCGTTGATAGCGCTGAAGAGCGAGCGGAAGTTGGCCTCGGTGTCGATGTTCTCCTCGCGGTGGGCGGAGAGCAGGAAGTAGCCGCGCTCCTCCAGCCCCTCGCGGTCGAGCACGTCCGACGCGTCAATCTGTTCCAGGTTCGCGCGAAGTACCTCGGCCATGGGCGAGCCTGTCACGTAGGTGCGCTCCGGCGCGCAGCCGGTAGCTGCGAGCCAGCGGCGCGCGTGCTCGGAGTAGGCCAGGTTCACGTCGGAGATCACGTCCACGATGCGGCGGTTGGTCTCCTCCGGCAGGCACTCGTCCTTGCAGCGGTTGCCCGCCTCCATGTGAAAGATGGGGATGTGCAGGCGCTTCGCGGGGATGGCCGAGAGGCAGGAGTTGGTGTCGCCCAGCACGAGCAGGGCGTCCGGCTCGACCTGCGCCATGAGCTTGTAGGAGGCGTCGATGATGTTGCCGATGGTGGAGCCCAGGTCCTCCCCCACCGCGTCCATGTAGACGTCCGGGTCGTCGAGCGAGAGGTCGCGGAAGAAGATGCCGTTCAGCGTATAGTCGTAGTTCTGCCCCGTGTGGGCGAGCAGGCAGTCGAAGTGCCGGCGGCACTTCTTGATGACCTCGGAGAGGCGGATGATCTCCGGTCGCGTGCCCACGATGATGAGGAGCTTCAGGCGGCCGTCGCCAGCGAAGGAAACGTCCGAGTAGTCGGTGCGGAGGGGCATAGTCTCACCCTTTCAGCAAAATGAAATCTCGTACTTAGATTAATCCCTGCGGAACAGATCCCGCGTATAGACCTTGTCGGACACGTCCGCAAGCTCGTCGCTCCAGCGGTTGGCGATGATCAGGTCGCAGCGCTCCTTGAAGGCGTTGAGGTCGTGCGTCACCTCGGAGCCGAAGAACGCCGCATCGTCGAGCGTCGGCTCATAGACCAGCACAGGAACACCCTTGGCCTTCACTCGCTTCATGATGCCTTGGACAGAAGACGCGCGGAAGTTATCTGATCCGCTCTTCATAGTGAGGCGATACACGCCCACAGTAGGCGCGGAAACGCCTGCGTACACGAGCTCATTCACGCGCGTGAGCACCTCGTCGGCCACGTGATCCTTGCGCGTGCGGTTGGAGTCCACGATGGCCTCGATGAGATTCTGAGGTACGTCCTTGTAGTTAGCGAGCAGCTGTTTGGTGTCCTTGGGCAGACAGTATCCGCCGTAGCCGAAGGACGGGTTGTTGTAGAACGATCCGATGCGCGGCTCGAGACACACACCGCGGATGACGTCGGTGGCGGAAAGGCCGCGCACTTCACAATAGGTGTCGAGCTCGTTGAAGTAGGAGACGCGCAGCGCGAGGTAGGTGTTGGCGAAGAGCTTGACCGCCTCGGCCTCCGTGAGGCCGAGCACGAGTTCGGGAATGCCGGTCGAGCCGTCCTCGTTCACGCGATCGAGTTCTGCGGGATCGGCACCCTCGGCGAGAAGTGCCGCAAAACGCTCCGCGCCGGCGCGAGCTTCGGCATCGTCCGCCGGCGCACCCACCACGATGCGACTGGGATGAAGATTGTCAAACAGGGCATGCCCCTCTCGCAGGAACTCCGGCGAGAAGATGATACGGGAGTCCCCGCGCTCCGCGCGCAGGCGCTCCGTATAACCAACGGGAATGGTCGACTTGATGACGATCAACGCGTCCGAGTTGACCGAGCGAACTGCATCGATCGCCGCTTCAACAGAAGAAGTATCGAAGTAGTTGCGCGCCGGATCGTAGTTGGTCGGCGTCGCAATAACTGCAAATTCAGCACCAGCGTATGCTGCCGTTGTATCAATCGTAGCCGTCAGATTGAGCGTGCGCTCCCCCGCCTTAGCCTCGCTCAAAAACTGCTCGATCTCCGTATCCCGAATGGGCGCCTCAAACCGGTTGAGCATGTCCACTTTCTCAGGAACAATATCCAAAGCATGGACTTCATTGTGCTGCGCAAGCAGCACAGCAAGTGAAAGGCCAACATAGCCGGTACCGGCAACGGCAATCTTCATCTCAGTCTCCAATTGTCAAAGAACGTTACAGGGCAAAAACCCGTCATAAACTGGTTAGAACCCTAAAGTCCGTAGTACTCCCGATACCACTTTGCAAATGCGCGAAGACCATCCTCAAGCTTGGTTGCAGGCTGATAGCCAAAATCGCGCTGAAGCTCCGAGCAGTCGGCATACGTTTCCACTACATCGCCCGGCTGCATGGGAACGAGCTCCTTATGAACGTCGAAGTCATAGTCCTCCGGAAGAACACCTTCCTCCACGAGCACATGTTGAAGCGTATCGACGAATTCAAGCAGCTGTACCGGCTCAGAGTTGCCGATGTTGTAGACCTTGTATCGCGCGCCGGTTCCACAGTCCTCAGGAGCACGGTCCATAACGCGCATAACGCCCTCGACGATGTCGTCCACATAAGTGAAGTCGCGCCGACAGTCGCCCATGTTGTAAATCTGGATAGTCCCCCCCATGCGAAGCGTATTGGCAAACTTGAAATACGCCATATCGGGGCGACCCATAGGACCGTAAACCGTGAAGAAGCGTAGCCCCGTACAGGGAATGTTGTAAAGTTTAGAATACGCATGAGCCATGAGCTCATTGGCCTTCTTGGTGGCAGCGTATAGCGACACGGGATGATCAACCTGATCCATCTCGGAGAAAGGTACCTTTTCGTTTCCACCGTAGACTGAGGAAGATGAAGCAAAGACGAGATGCTTCACGGGATGATGGCGGCACGCCTCGAGAATATTGTAGAAACCGATAAGATTAGAGTCGATATAGGCCTTAGGATTGTCAATCGAGTAGCGTACGCCTGCCTGAGCGGCAAGGTTCACCACAACGTCAAAGCCATTATCAGCGAAAAGGCGCTCGACGAGCGCAGCGTCGGTAAGGTCGCCGCGAACAAAGGTGAAGCGCCCGTCCACATCTACTTCGCGGAGCATGCGGAGTCGATTTCTCTTAATTTCTGGGTCGTAATAAGCGTTTACGTTATCGATACCCGTAATTTGGCAACCCGTTTCTTCAAGAAGCTTTTTCACAAGAAACGACCCGATAAATCCACAGGCACCGGTTATTGCAACAACTTCCCTCATTGGTTACCACCACTTTCAAGAAAGGAACGAACGTCGGCTTGGCTCATATAGATTGCGTAATAAATCACTAAAACCACAACTGTTATCGCGCATGACAAGAGCGTAGAAAAGGAAGATCCTATGATAATGAATAGTACTGCCAGCGAGATTGACGCAGCAAGCGAAGCGCGGTTCCCTAATTTTAAATCCTTTGCAACGACGAAATCACTAACTATATATCTTGCCATTATCCCCACTAGCGACAATGCGACTGTCAGCTCAATGTTTTCGAATACAAAAGCTCCCACAAATGAGCCGGCGGCACCGATAGCCAATGCAAGGAGATTAATGAGGAGCAATTCAAGTTGCCTGTTAAATACTTTGTAGTAAGTAATATAAACTAAATTAGTTTGAGCCTCTAGAACACAAATTGGAATCAAAAAGAGCAAGTATTGTGCCGCAGATGAATACTGTGGGAGCCATGCAACTACAAAAGCTCTCAGCGGATAATACAGTAAATAACCTACTGGAAGTAACCCCAGTGACAGCAGCCTGACCTTGAAAAAAAAGAACTTAGCATCTTTTTTTTCAAGTTGTCTAACAGCGGGAAAAAGTACCATGCTAATCTGCGTGATGAATGTAATGGCAAAATTCACCATTGAAAGCGATAGGGACAATTGCCCAAATTCTTCAATTCCCCATCTCCAGTCAATAACAAATCTCGCACATCCGAGAATGAGCATTGAGCAAATATTGGCCGTACTCAAGATGAGCCCATTCTTCATTTCCAATAGGCTCCCCTTTAAAACGGAACTCATCTTTTTCGGAACTGTACTCAACAGCTCTTTTACGTTATATAAAACATAGATTAATGAGATGAATCGCGCACAAAGAAAAAGAGCAACGTATACTCTAAAGTCGTCAATCTTCATTGCTGCACAAAGAAGTAGTGGCGCCAGAAAAGCAAGACGGTCAAACGCCAGTGAGTATGAAAACTTTCTCGTTTCATTGATTGCCTGCAGAAAATAGCCCCAGAAATAGCAGGCGTTTGAAATAACAAGATACGCTGATTCGGCCATAAGCACATACGAGCGATTTGCGTCGGAAACGGTACAAAGTGTAATAACTATTATTATTAATGAAAAAGCAACTTGATACGCTAGAAAGAATCTAAACTGCGCATTGATGAAGGCGCCGTCTATCTCGTCTCTATACTTCCCACCGTTACGTAAGTACACACCGTCTACCAAACCAATTTGAAAATAGGAAACATAGCTTGAGTAGAAAATGAATAGTTGCCAATACCCAAAAGATTCAACCCCAAGAATCTTTGGAATAATCAGGGTCATTATCATACTGCACAGAAGGGCCAGGCCCTGGGCACCTAACGCAGCGAGACTATCCAACCTCAGTTTCTTGGTGTTAAGCATTTTTTTCAACTCTTTTTTTTATAGTCAAGCTTATTAGCAGAGCCAATGTAATTAGTATCCAAAATGTCTTTGACGTGTTCAAAGACAGGCTCAGTTCCATTACAAAAATGCCGGCAAGACAGCCAATTAGCCAGATACTTTTACTTTTCACAAAGGCATTGAGTGCAATCCAGTGCAGGGACAGCAAGATAACTAACCCCGCTATGCCCAAATCGATTAATGTCTCAAGCCAAAAATTGTGCGCCTGTAAGCCCACGCCACTATACAGGAGCGTCGACCGTAATCCCTTGCCAAACAACTGATCCAGTAGCGAAAAGCTTTGGTAATTCTCCCAAAGATTCTCCCTTATGAAGCTGCGCCCTGAATCGCCGTGTGCAAGAATATACTCAAGTGAAAACCGCTCGGCAGTCTTCTCAGGCAGTAGCCTCAACGCTATTCCCAGCACAGCTAGAATAATAATAAACACTAGCAGAGCTAGAAATATGGTTCTGACTTGGTTTTTGTCGATGATAAGAGCAAACAATACAATTGTGATAATAGTTGCTGCATATGCAATTAACGCACCCCTTGAACCAGAATATAACGGTACTAGCAAAAACGCGATTGATAGCGCACACCATTGAGCTCCACGCGCGTTAAGAAATTTGCAAAAGGAATAGGACAAACCCGGGATAAAGTAAAGGCAAAACGTATTGGGATCTGTTGTGTTTTCACCAACGGCTGCTACTAGCCTTGTGCTCTCCATCTGAGTTGCATAGCTACCGCTATTGAAATAATAAAAAACCAACATCACCATGCTGCTGGCTACATAAGAGCCTGCAAGCAGCTTTATTTGCCTAGAATTATCGACCAACATAACAGAGAGGATTACCAGGGCAATGTTGCCGACATACTTTATGAAGCTGTCGACGGCAACCGATAGCGACTGCTGCGAATGCGGGACATTCCAGGCCAGCAAAACGACCAACAATAGCGGCAGAGCCAGCTCAGCATTTCTATTAATCTTAATGCGCTTCAAACAGAGCAAGCCGCTAAAACCGACCAAAAGAAACATGATCCTGGTAATGGGCACGCCACCAGGAAGCTTGATGTACTCAAAGGGATAGCAGGCAATATATATAGCCATGCAGACGCTGAATAAGTCTACTGACTTAAAGTATCCACTTATTCTATCAAACCTTTTTTGAATTTGTTCTAGGATCATCTGTTTTCTTAATTCTTATCGCTGTTAATTATCTCACATACCTTCTTAATATGATTCTCAACGGTAAAATGCTTTGAAGATTGAACGCAGCCTCTGCTCATCGTTTCCCAATTCTTATATGCGTCTAGCAATCCGCGAACAATATCTTGGCGATCTCCTGGCGTGACCAAAACACCATTCGTTCGATTGATTACTTCATCAATAGCCCCAACGTTAGACACTACTGGCACGCACCCACAACTCATAGCCTCAAGCATTGAGATCGGCAGTCCCTCTGCATAGGACGGAAGACAGAACAGCAAGGCGCCTTGATATAGTTCTATCTTCTTATTTCCTCGCACAATTCCGTGAAAAATAATCCGCCCTTGAGACTCGCCTGCCTTTTGGACCACATACTTTCTAACATCCGCATCCCCATCGCCGCAAATATCTAATTGAAAATTATTTGGAAGGGAGGAGAACGCTTCGACCAAGTCAATAATACCTTTCTGCTTGTATAGATGGCCCATGTAAATTATTCTTGGTTTTTTATTGCTTCGATCAACTGCGTGATGCTGGGCATGAGAAATCGTATGGAATGGATATAACACACTGCAGCGTTCTGGAGTCGCTATTCCTGAATGAAGAAATATATTCCTTGTCTTTTTGGAAAGTACCAGGATGTGGTTTACCTTTTTCATCCTGTCTAAAATCTCTCTATCAACATACCCGATTCCCGTGAGATACTTATCCAGTTCATTTGCATGATGAAGATATAAATAGCTCCGAGCAGATGTCTTCTTTTGAACCTGACCAATCACCCTTAGTTCGCGTAGAAGGGAAAGCCCTCTCGAAGTATTTACTAGAAGACCGTCAGCACCAATCCGTGCGGCTTTCGAACCAATATATCTCGATGATCCAAGTGAACGCATCAGACCAACTGGATTATTGGCCTCCAACCTCTTACCTGTTATAGAAATTAGCGACTCCTGAAAAAAGGGCTGAATCCCGTTTTCTATAAAACGCGAAACGCTCCTTTCGTAGGCATTCATTACAGTTTGTATGCCGCCAAAAGAACCACTATCACTCTTTAAAGGTCCTACAACGAGTAATTTCTCAAAATGCATTGGCTTCCCCAAGCTGCTCCTACGACTTTTTCTTAAAATATTCCTTTAGAGCCTTCTCCTTCTCAGCTCCGACTAGGTGACCGAGATGCAGCGACTCCTTTTCTATCTTTTTCAAATACTCTCCAGTTGACTCAATAACTTTCGCTGGAACACCCGCGATTACTGAATGGGATGGGACGTCTTTGGTCACGATTGCCCCCGCACCTACAACGACATAATCTCCTATTGTTACACCGGGTAGAATGATTGCATTGTTACCAATGTAGACCTTGGACCCCAACGTAATCGGCTTTGTTATCTCTAAAGTCGGCTCAACATCTCTGAACAGAAGGGTGCCACCATCATGGGTGATAAATTTAACTCCATCCGTGATATAAATATTTTCACCAAAAGTGAGAACCCATGGCTCGGAGCCAAAATCGATTTTTCCGTATAGGTGGATTTTCCTGGGATTTTTACAATTAATCTGAAGATGGCGGGAGATATATCGAGCGGTGTTAACTCGCCTCAATATACAACCGTACAGCTTACGCAGTATTTTCCTAATTAACTCGACGATTCTTAGCAAGGCTCCACATCCTCAAAGTACGTATCGGGACAATTAGGATTAAACGCCTCGTTAGCCCACATCACGGTGACTAGATCATTCGTCCTCGAAACGTTCGTGATGCTATGTGTCATACCGGCTGCCATCTCAACCACGGTTGGGTTATCCCCGCTTACGTGGTATTCGTCGACAGGATAAGGCTTACCCTCCGCATCGACGCCAACTTTGCGCAGGCGAATCAGCGCCTCGCCAGAAACAACCAGGAATTTCTCCCACTTGGTGTGGTGCCAGTGGTTGCCCTTGGTAACGCCGGGCTTGGACACGTTAATCGAGACCTGCCCGCGGTCCGGGGTGCGCAGGAACTCGGTGAACGAGCCACGCTTGTCACGGTTTACATGCAGGGGGTACGCCAGCGATCCAGCATCGTAGTAACTCAAAAACGTCGCGTACAGTTTCTTAGAAAAGCTGCCGTTAGCCTGGTCTGGCACTGAGATGTTTTCGCGCGCGTCTCGGAAGCTCTCCAGCAGCTCAACAATCTTGCCGAGCGTCGCTTTATCCGTAGGCCCAGAAACACAGATGCCATTACCGTCTTGCTCCACATTGCCCAGCAGAAGCTCGAGCATGCACGAAACAAGATCATCGATATACAGCAGCTCGAGCTCAACAGAGGGGTCATTCACATGGAACTCACGCTCGTTGGCAATCGCGTCGCAAAAGGTCGCGACGGCGGAGTTGTAGTTGGGTCGGCACCACTTACCGTATAGGTTAGGAAACCTATAGATATAGACCGGCGCACCGGTACGCTCAGAATACTCGCGGAACAGGTTCTCCCCCGCCAATTTGGATTCACCGTAAATAGAACCTGCATAACGCCCCTCAAGGGATGCCTGCGCGCTCGAAGAGAGCATAACGGGGCACTTGTTGCCATGGTGCTCAAGCAACCCCAGTAGCTCCGAAGCAAACCCGTAGTTTCCCTTCATGAAGTCCTCGGGGTTCTCTGGACGGTTCACGCCGGCGAGATTGAAGACGAAGTCCGCCTCCGCACAGTACAGCGAAAGCTCTTCACGCGTCCCGTCGATGTCGTACTCATACACGGTAAGCGGCAGAAGGCTCTGATAGCGCTCCCTGCGGTCCTTGCCGTCGCGAATGTTCTTGAGCGACTCACAGAGGTTCCTACCTACAAACCCCTTGGCGCCGGTAACGAGAATCTTCACTACTGAACCGCCTCGTTCTCACGACCCTCAAGCGCAAGCTGCACGTACTCAGCCGTCTTAATCTTCTCGACCGTTTCGGCAACGTTGAGACGTCGTGTGTTGTGGGAAGTGTAGGGCTCATCTGCTTGCGTCTTGACCTCACCGTCGACAACGAAGTCATCGTAGTTGAGGTCTCGTGAGTCGGAATGAACGCGATAGTACTCACCCATATCCTCAGCGCGCAAGCGCTCCTCTCGCGTCATAAGGGTCTCGTAGAGCTTCTCGCCATGGCGGGTGCCGATTACCTTGGTGCCCGTCTTGCCAAAGAGCTCCTGAACGGCTTCGGCGAGGTCGCCGATCGTGGAGGCCGGGGCCTTCTGGATGAACAGATCGCCCGGGTTGGCATGCAGGAATGCAAACTCCACCAGATCAACGGCCTCGTCGAGGTTCATGAGGAAACGCGTCATTGAGGGGTCGGTGATGGTGACGGGCCGACCGGCGCGAATCTGGTCGATGAAGAGTGGAATCACGCTGCCGCGCGAGCACATCACGTTGCCGTAGCGCGTGCAGCAGATGGTAGTTCGGCCAGCGCCATTGCGAGCGTTGGCATAGATGATCGACTCCATCATGGCCTTGGACTTGCCCATGGCGTTGATCGGGTAGGCCGCCTTGTCGGTAGATAGGCACACGACGCGGTCTACGCCCTCGGCGATTGCGGCGTGAAGCACGTTATCCGTACCAATCACGTTAGTGCGCACGGCCTCCATGGGGAAGAACTCGCAGGACGGCACCTGCTTGAGCGCCGCTGCATGAAAGATATAGTCAACACCGTGCATGGCATCGCGCACACTCTGGGCGTCACGCACATCGCCGATGAAGAAGCGAACCTTGTGCGCGTGCTTGGGATGACGAGCCTGCAGGGAGTGGCGCATATCGTCCTGCTTCTTCTCGTCACGCGAGAAAATACGAATTTCGCTAATGTCGGACTCCAGGAAGTGCTTGAGCACCGTGTTGCCAAAGCTTCCCGTGCCACCGGTAATCATGAGGGTCTTGCCGGCAAACACATTGTGTGCCATGTCTACCCCTTTCTTTTGTCTATTTGCTCGAAGAACGATCTTGCACGAGAAGAGAATCGATGAAAATCGAAATGGTCATGTCGAAAATTAGTTGTATTATTTTGATCTAGATTCTTGATATCACCTAAAAGCGTATTTTCTGTAGTCACGTAGCCGCATCTAGTTCTCTTGACCCATGCTTTAAGATCGCTATTGTCATTGCATATAACAGGAGTTCCGCAAGATATGCTTTCTACAAATTTGGTGGGAAACCCCGCGCGGGTAACTCTGTTGTCATCGCGGACTATTATCGAGTAATCCGCTCGTTTCACATAGCCAAGCGCCTCATCATGGGAAACACGTCCATGGAATACGACGCGATCATCATCAATCGCATATCCGTAAATCCGTAAGAATTCTTCTGCTGTTATACCGACAACATCAAGTCGAATACTCACCGTATTCGGCAGGTTAACCACAGCTTTTGCTACTAAATCGAGCCTCTCTTTGGTTTTGCTTGGTTTTCCCGCGTATACAAGCCATAAACCATCGTGCAAAGGAGTTTCTATTGATGCCCACTTATTCTCAGAAATATCAACCAACGGTGGTAAAAGTACCGTGGGCACACGCGTGCTGTAATAGTTCTCTAGATAACTACTAATAACAATTAGTCCATCCATGCGCGGCTGAAGAATCCTCATCCGGATGGTTGTGTCGATGTATTTTAGCAACGACTTCGGGAATGCAACATCTCTAGCACGGTACCATTCGGTGACATCCCCAATACATAAGACGTTTTTTTGCCGGCAAATCTTAATTAACCTGGCAAGAGATAGGGCGGGATAGTTGTAGGCGACTACAAAGCGGATATCCCGGCGTGCTTCGAGAATCTCCTCAATCCGGTCGGTGTCCATACGGGAAGCGATATCCCATTCAGCTTTAGGGCATTCAAAGCATTCGAACCCAAAATAATTCGTTTTGCGAGGTGTCAATATATCATCTGAATAGTTAAGAAAAACAATATTATAGCCGATGTTGGAGAATAGCTTCGCATTCGCGACAACTCGTTGTGCAGCGGCATTGCCGTCGGGCAAAACAAAACCGCCCACATATAGCATGGTTTGAACGTCGTTCAATGGTTTCCTTCCCTCATACCGAGAGAATCTCAGTCGCCCGCTTCTGAACTACCAGTGAGCCGGGAGGGTATGTGCCTTTGAGGACACTTCCGGCAGCGATAACGCTTCCTTCGCCAATCGTGGTGCCCCGCAAGATGATAGAGCCCGCTCCAACCCAGCAATTCCTGCCGATTTCAATTGACCCGAGCTGGAAGCCTCCATCTTTGAGCACTCCCCCCCGATACGAATGATCATGGTCGAAGACAAGGACGTTTGGCCCGAATTCGCAGCCATCACCAATTGAAATCTGACTACGGCAATTTATCTGACAACCATGATTAAGGAAGACCCCGTTTCCAAAGGTCAGTTGGCCACTTCCTTGCACATTGAAGGCACAGCCCCCGCGCGTGCGCAGCGATTTTCCAAAGTCGACGCGTGCGCACGACGACAGCGTAATAGAATCGCTATTTGCAAGACAGGTAAACGGGCTGTACCGCAACCTCGCCCCATGAACAACCTTGCCGAAACCCAACCTTACATTTGTCGCGAGGGTTCGTAGCGATGCCGAAATTAACCTCTTTAATTCCATTATCTATATACCCATCGTTTCACAGATTGTATTATTTACCTTCGTTACATCAAACAGTCCTTCAGCTAACAAGCGGCTTTTCTCGGCCATACGATATCGAAGCTCCCTGTCCTCGATAAGCCTCTTCATAGCCTCAGCAATAGCCGCCGGGCTCTTCGGAGGCACAAGGAAACCGTTCTCTCCATTACGAACAACCTCACGACAACCGACGGCGTCAGCGACAATCAGAGGCCTCCCTGTTGCCATAGCCTCAAGGGCAGATTTTGGGGTTCCCTCGCCGTAGTACGACGGTAGGACAAAGCAACTTGATGCTTCTAGGAACGGCTGAACGTTTCGCTGCTCTCCATGATAAGCAACGGTCTTATCCATGATATAAGGGCGGAGTTCTTCTGGCTTAAGAGCAGTCGGATTAGTGTCGTAAGGCCCAACAAGATGAAACTCAGCGTGTGGATACCTTTTTTTCACCATTCGAGCCGCTTCCAGATAATCGAAAACGCCCTTCCCTTTTACCAGACGCCCAACGAATAAAAATGAATTAATTTCAGGGAGTGGACGCACTGGGTACTGATTAAGGTTGACACCGGATCCACGCGTCATAACCACCTTATCTTGGGCGACAAGACCGTGAGAAAGGAATAGCTCCGCATCCTCTTTGTTCTGAAAGAAAACCGCTTTTGAGCACCTTAGCGCCGCTCGATATTCCATTCCAGCAATAACGCCAATAATACGTGATTTGAAATCCGTTGCGCGAAACACTGACCCGAGCCCGCCCATCATGGCATATACATCGCCGATGCCAGCCTGATGAGCGGCAATGGCACCGTAAATGTTAGGCTTCGCTTGATAGGTAAATACTTTATCTGGCTTTAACTTCATAAAAAGAGAACGCAGCTCCTTAAGCGTGCCAAGATCAGAAGCAGGATTGATTCCGTTGCGAGATACGCGATACGAGAAGTATGAAACTCCGTGATCGGTGAAAAAGGCGCCCCAAGAGTTCTCGGGCTCATCTCCAAATACGACGACCTCTGCGCCTCGCCGGATGAACTCATCAATCATGTCGATTCGGAAACGTGGAATTGTATTCGTTGCTGCAGTTACTACCGCTATCCTCACCTCGCGCCCTCCCCACTGATCATCGTTCGGATTGTGCGGAAGACAATCCCCAAATCAAGCTTGAGGCATCGGCTCTCGATATACGCAATGTCAATCCGCGCCTTCTCCTTGGGCAGCAGGTCGTAGCCGCCCTCCACCTGTGCGAGCCCCGTAATGCCGGGCTTCACCATCACGCGCTGCTCCCAACCGTGGATGCGCTGGCAAAAGACCTCGTGGAACGCCGGACGCTCCGGTCGTGGGCCGATGAGGGACATGTCGCCGCGCACCACGTTCCAGAACTGGGGAATCTCGTCCAGTCGCTTGTTGCGGAGAAACTTCCCAAAGGGCGTCACACGAGGATCCTCGTCTTTTGCCCACTGAGCCCCACGCGCCTCGGCGTTCTGATACATGGAGCGGAATTTATAGAGGTTGAACACCCGGCCGTTCAGGCCCACACGACGCTGCGCGTAGATGTGTGTTTGATAGCCTCCGTATTGCGGGTTTGAGCGCGGTGGTTTTTCGGGAATGAGCGCGAAAAAGTTTCGGGTCTGAGCGCGGGCACGCCGACCATCCCGTTCGGCC
>NZ_NFIU01000007.1 GCF_002159535.1 Olsenella sp. An290
CTTGGCCTTCTGGGGCTTGGGGGCCTTGGGGGCCTTGGGGGCCTTGGGCGGCTTGGGCGCCTTCTCGCGCTTTGGCCTCTCGGCCTTGGACTTGGGCGCCTTCGGCGCCTTGGGCGGCTTCTGGCGGGGGGTGGGCCGCCTGCTCTCGTCTCGTGCCATGGCTCCCCCTATGCGCCAAAGCCGAGCAGCTTGACCTCGCAGGCAAGGTCGACGCCGTGGCGGCGGAGCACCTCGTCGTGGGCGCGGGCGATAAGGCCGATGACGTCGGCTGCGGTGGCGCCCCCGCGGTTGACGATGAAGTTGGCGTGCTCGGAGGAGATCTGGGCGGCTCCCAGGGAGGCGCCCTTGAGCCCGCAGGACTCGATCAGGGCGCCCGCGGAGCCGTCGGGCGGGTTGCGGAACACCGAGCCGCAGCTCGGGGCGCCGAGCGGCTGGGAGGCGCGGCGCTCGCGCAGGCGCTCCTCCATGTCGGCCGTCACGGCCTCCTTGGTGGAGGGCGCAAGCTCGAAGGTGGCCTCGAGGATGATCTCTGTGGTGGGCAGCGACGTCGAGCGGTAGCCCCACTCGACGTCCGAGCCCGCGTAGCGGTGCATGGTGCCGTCCGGCCGCAGGACCACGAGGTCGCGGACGCGGCGCCCGATCCACTGGCGGCGCGTGCCCGCGTCCATGGAGACGGCGCCGCCCACGCTGCCCGGGATGCCCGCGCAGCACTCGAGGCCCGAGAGGCCCTCCTTCATGGCGGTGCTCACGAGCTGGGAGAGCGCGGCGCCGGCGCCGGCCGTGATGGTGGCGCCCTCGCCCACGCGCACGCGGGAGAACTCCCCGGCAAGGCTGATCGCGCAGCCCTCGTACCCGGCGTCCGACACGAGCAGGTTGGAGCCGCGGCCCAGGATGACCCAGGGCACGGCCTCGTCGGAGAGCACGGCGAGCGTGCGCTTGAGGGCCTCGTAGGTCCGAGGCGCCACGTAGAGCGCGGCCGGGCCGCCGATGCGGTAGCTCGTGTGGCGGGAAAGCCGCTCGTCGAGACGGACCTCGGCGCTGATGGCGCCCGAGAGCGTCAGGTAGGCGTTGTGGACGCTCACGAGCGACGGCCGTCCTCTCGCTCGCGCATGGCCTCTATGAAGGCGGGGCCGACGGAGGTGACGTCGCCCGCGCCCTGCGTGATGAGGAGGTCGCCGGGGCGCACGAGGTCGCAGAGCCCCTCGATGAGGGCCTTGCGGTTGGGGACGTAGGCCACGTCCGCGACGTTGCCGTGCTCGCGCACGGAGCTCACGATCGTCTTGCCGGAGACCCCGGGGATGGGGAGCTCGCCGGCCGGGAAGACGTCCATGACGCGCAGCACGTCGGCCGCGTCGAAGGCGGGGCCGAACTCGCGCGCGAGGCTCTGGGTGCGGCTGTAGCGGTGCGGCTGGAAGACGCAGACGACGCGCGAGAAGCCGAGCTCGCGGGCGGCGCCCAGGGTGGCCGCGACCTCGGTCGGGTGGTGGCCGTAGTCGTCCACCACGGTCACGCCGGCGACGTCGCCCACGTGGGTGAAGCGGCGGCGGGCCCCCTTGAACTGGCTGAGCGCGGAGGCGGCGGCCGGCACGTCGAGCCCGAGCACGTCGGCGACGGCGATCGCCGCGGTGGCGTTGGCCATGTTGTGGCGGCCGGGGTTGGAGCTGATCGTCACGGGGACGCGGGAGCCGGAGGGGAGCTCGACCTCGAAGTTGCTCGCGAGGCCGTGGCCGGCGGGGCCGGCGTGGCAGACGTAGTCGCAGGAGGCGTCGAAGCCGTAGGTCACCACGCGCCGCCCCGTGGAGCGGGCAAGGTCCGCGACGTGGGCGACGTCGCCGTTGACGACGACGGTGCCCTCCTCCCCCACGAGGCCCATGAACGTGCAGAAGGTCTTCTCGATGTTCTCGAGGGTGCCGTAGTGGTCGAGGTGGTCCGCCTCGATGTTGGTCACCACCACGACGCTCGGGTTGAGGTAGAGGAAGGAGCCGTCGGACTCGTCCGCCTCGCAGACGAAGTGCTCGCCCGAGCCGTTGCGGCCGTTGGTGTCGTAGCCCTCCACGACGCCGCCGATGAGAAACGACGGGTCGAGCCCCATGCGGTCGAGCATGGTGGCGATCATGGAGGACGTGGTGGTCTTGCCGTGCGTGCCGGCCACGGCCACGGTGCGCTGCGTGCCCGAGAGCCAGGAGAGCATCTTGGCGCGCGGCCAGATGGGGATGCCGAGCTCGCGTGCGCGGATGACCTCGGGGTTGGACTCGGGGATGGCCGTCGAGGTGACGACGACCTCGGGCGCGACCTCGTCGATGGTGGCGGCCTCGTGCCCCACGCGCACGTCGATGCCGGCGGCCTCGAGCTCGCGGACGTAGTGGGACGCCTTGAGGTCGGACCCGGTGACCTTGCAGCCGCGCTCGTGGAGCACGAGGGCGATGCCGCTCATGCCCGCCCCCCCGATGCCGATGAAGTGAGCGCTCGAGATGGTGGTGTTGTCAGACATGCTCTGCCTTCCGTCCTGTGCGTGGCGCTGGGCGCTGGGCCCGCGCGCGGACCCCTCTACTGTAGCCGATGAGAGGGCCTCAACTAACGGCGACGGGCGCTCTCCACTTGGTCTGCGAGGGCGGAGGCGGCGCTGCCCTGGGCAAGGCCCCGGGCCGCCTCGCGCATCCGGGCGCGCCTGGCGCCATCGTCCAGGAGCCCCAGGAGCTCCTGGGGGAAGACGGGCTCGTCGAGACGGGCGTCGGGCACGAGCACGGCGGCCCCGGCGTCGGTGAGGAAGCGCGCGTTGGTGGTCTGGTGGTCGGCCGTGGCGTGCGGGTAGGGCACGAGCAGGCTCGGCACGCAGAGCGCGGCGATCTCCGCGATCGAGGACGCGCCCGCGCGGCTGAGCACGAGGTCGGCCGCGGCCAGGGCCTCGCCCATGTTGGAGATGTAGGGCATGACGCGCCAGCGGAGCTGCTCGGCGGGCGTGAGCGCGAGGGCCGAGACCGTCTCGTCGAAGCCGTCGGCGCCCGTGGAGTGCACCACCACGAGCCCCTCGCGGGAGAGGAGCTCGTCCTTGAGCCGGCAGACGGCCTCGTTCACGTGGGCGGCGCCGAGCGAGCCGCCAAAGACGAGCAGCAGCGTCTGGCCCTCGCCCACGCCAAAGGCCGCGCGACCCGCCTCCCTGCTCGCGCCGGTGACGCTCCTGCGCACGGGGTTGCCCGTGAGCACCACGGCCGGGCCGCGCCCGCCCTCGCGCTCGAAGGCCTCCCGCGCGGCCGGGACCGAGATGCAGACCGTCTCGGCGTGCGGCGCGAGCGCCTTGTTCGCCATGCCCGGAACGGAGTTCTGCTCGTGGAGCAGGTAGGGGACGCCCGCCCTGCGGCAGGCGGCAAGCAGCGGCATCTCCACGTAGGCGCCAAAGCCCACGGCCACGTCGGGCGCGCCCTCGTCGGCAAAGAGGCGCGCGATCTGCGCCTGCGCGCGACGCATGCGCACGAGCGAGCTCACGAGCGTCCAGGGGCGGGCGCGGTCGAAGCCCGAGACCACCACGGGCACGAGCTCGAAGCCCGCCTCGGGGACGAGCCGCCCCTCGAGCTTGGCCGTCTGCCCGAAGAAGCGCACGTGATGGCCGCGGTCGCGCAGCTCCTCCGCCAGCGCGAGCGCGGGGTTGATGTGTCCGGCCGTGCCGCCCGCCGCGATCGCGACCTCAAGCTGCCCTCTGCCCATGGACCCTCCTAGCGTCTGTTCCCCGAGCCCCGCCCGCGGCCGCGAAGGCGGTCGGACGCGCTGGGCCCAAGGTCGATCCTCTGCCTGCCGCCGGCCGCGCCCCGGCCCCGGGCGCCCGAGGGGCCGCGCGAGGCGGCCCGCCCGGAGCGACGGCCCTCCGTGCGCGGGGCCTGCCGCCCGCCGGGCGCACGGGTGCCGCGGCCGGTGCCCCCTCCGCCGTCCACCACGGTGAGCCGCGCGCGGCCGCCCGAGGGGCGCTCCGAGCGCGGGGACGGCTCGCCCACGAAGGAGAGGCCCGCGCCGGCGCGCGACCCCTCCCGGGCGCCGCCCTCCACCTGCCAGGAGCCGCGGGCGCTGTCGTGGGCGGTCTCGGGCAGGCGCGAGTGGGCGGACACCGAAACGATCATGCCCGCGATCATGATGCTCGCGGTGATCGAGGTGCCGCCGTAGGAGATGAAGGGGATGGGCTTTCCCGAGAGCGGGAAGATGCCCAGGACGCCCGCCACGTTGAGCAGCGTCTGGACCACGATGAGCGAGGTGCAGCCCGCGGCGATGAGCCGGCCGGCGAGGTCGGGCGCGTGCCGGGCGATCCTGAGGCCCGCCCAGGCGAAGACGCCAAAGCCCACGAGCAGGCCGAGCGCGCCCACAAAGCCGCACTCCTCGCCGATCACGGCGTAGATGAAGTCGTTGTGCGCCATGGGCAGGTAGGAGTACTTCTGGCGCGAGAAGCCCACGCCCACGCCCAGAAGCCCGCCCGACCCGAAGGCATAGAAGCCCTGGATGAGCTGGTAGCCGGTCTTGTAGGGGTCCTTCCAGGGGTCGAGCATCGTGAGGAGGCGCTGGCGCGAGTAGTCGTCCTTCAGGGAGAGGGCCACAAAGCCCACGAGGCCCAGGACGAGGAAGAACGCGAGGAAGCGCTTGGGGACGCCCGCGAGGTAGCCCATCACCACGAGGGTGAGGCCCAGGACCATCGTGGAGCCCTTGTCGGGCTGCGCCACGATGAGCACGAGCGGGACGCCCACGCCCAGGGCCATGAGCATGAGGAAGTCGTGCCAGGTGATCGAGCCCTCCTCGAAGTAGCGCTGCGCCACGTTGGCGCCCGTGAGGACGATCGTGAGCTTGGCGAACTCCGAGGGCTGGAGCTGAAAGCCCGCGACGGTGATCCAGCGGTTGGCGCCGTAGGCGTCCCCGCCCGCAAAGGGGGTGAAGACGAGGGCGAGCAAGATCACGGTGAGGACCCAGATCGGGGTGAGCAGCGTCCGGCACCACGTGTGGTAGTCAAAGTGGACGATCACCCCCGCCGCGACAAGGCCGAGCAGGGCCATCATGGCCTGGCGCTTGAGGTAGTAGGCGGCGTCCCCGTTCTCGGCGAGCGCCGTCACCGAGGAGGACGAGTAGACCATGAGCAGGCCAAAGCCCACGAGGATGGCCGTCACGGCGAGAAGGACGAGCCGGGGGCGCATGAAGCGCTCCGGCACGCCGAAGATCGTCCGCTCCTCGCGCCCGGCGCCCCTCGCCGAGCGCTCGCGGCGGCTGGGGCCGCGCCGCCCTGTCAGCCTGAGCGCGCCCACGCCCTAGGCCTCGCCCTCGGAGAGGGAGCGCACGAGCTCCTTGAAGAGACGGCCGCGCTCGCCCATGTTGGCGAACTCGTCGAAGGAGGAGCAGGCGGGCGAGAGGAGCACGGTCTCACCCGGGCGCGCGCAGGCGCGCGCGGCGTCGAAGGCCTCGCGCAGGTGGGCGGCGCGCAGGACCTCGAGCGCGGCGCCCTCTCGGTCGCGCTCGCCCTCGAGGGAGCGGGCGATGCGCTCCCCCGCCTCCCCGTAGCAGACGGCCACGCGGCAGCGCCCGCACACGGCGCGCGAGAGCGAGGTGAGGTCGGTCATCTTGTCGTGCCCGCCGAGAAGGACCACGATGCTCCCCGCGTCAAAGGCCGTGAGCGCCTTCTCCACGGAGTCGGTGTTGGTGGCCTTCGAGTCGTTGACGTAGCGCACGCCGGCGACCTCGCCGGCGGGCTCGATGCGGTGCTCGATGGGCGCGAAGGAGCGCAGGGCCGCGCAGACGTCCTTCTCGGCCACGCCGAGGAAGAGCGCCACGGCCGCGGCGGCAAGGGCGTTCTGCGCGTTGTGACGGCCAAAGATCTTGAGGTCGGACGCGGGCAGGAGCTCGCGCTCGACGCCGTCCAGGCGCACGACGAGCAGGCCCTCCCTGAGGAAGGCCGCCCGCGGGCCGGAAGGCTCGCGCTCGACGGAGAGCTCGCAGGGAACGAGGCCGCGCGCCGAGAGGCGCCCCGCCGCGGCCCGGCAGAAGTCGTCGTCCACGGAGACGACGGCGAGGTCGGAGCCGTCCATGTTGGCGAAGACGCGCTCCTTGGCGGCGGCGTAGGCCTCCATCGTGCCGTGCCACTCGAGGTGATCGGGCGTGACGTTGAGCAGGACCGCGGCGCGCGGGTGGAGCGTGCGCGTGCAGGCGAGCTGGAAGCTCGAGAGCTCGGCGACGAACCAGCCGTCCGCGGGCCGCTCCGCCACGCGGTCGGTTATGAGGGTGCCGATGTTGCCCACGGCCTCGGCCGCAAGGCCGCCCGCGCGCAGGAGGTGCGTCGCGAGCGAGGTCGTGGTGGTCTTCCCGTTGGTGCCCGTGATGGCGACCCAGCGCTCCGGGCTCTCCCTGAACGCCAGCTCGGGCTCGCCGATGACCTCCGTCGCGCAGGCGGCGGCCGAGCGGAAGAAGGCGGAGGTCTCGGGGATTCCCGGGGAGGCCACGGCGAGGTCATAGGAGCCCTCGACGCGCTCGGTGCCCAGGACCACGGTGACGCCCGCCTCCTCGAGCGCGCGCGCCCGCTCGTCGGGGCCCGACGAGGCGCCCGCGTAGAGGGTCACGGAGCTCACGCGCCCGGGCATGAGCGAGGCGAGGTAGCGGGCGACGGACTCGCCGGTCTTGCCGAGTCCCAGGACGAGCGTCGCGCCGAGGCGCGCCTTGTTGGTCGCGGTCATGGGTGCCTCCTAGCCGAGCTGGAAGTAGAGCGCAAAGCCGAGGGCCGCGAGGGCGGCGGTCACGATCCAGAAGCGGATGACGACCTTCGTCTCGGCCCAGCCCTTCTGCTCGAAGTGGTGGTGAATGGGCGTCATGAGAAAGACGCGCCGCCCGGTGAGCTTGAAGCTCGTCACCTGGATCATGACGGAGAGGGCCTCGAAGACGAAGAGGCCGCCCATGATGAGGGAGGTGACCTCCGTCTTGGTGAGGATCGCGAGGGCGGCGAAGGCCGCGCCCAGGGCGAGCGAGCCCGTGTCGCCCATGAAGATCGAGGCCGGGTAGCAGTTGTGCCAGAGGAAGCCCACGCAGGCGCCCGCGATGGCGCCGGCAAAGATCGCGAGCGGCAGCTCCTCGCAGCGGAAGGCCACCATGGCCATGAAGAGCATGACCACCATGGTGCAGCCGCCCGCAAGGCCGTCAAGACCGTCCGTGAGGTTCACGGCGTTGGAGAGGCCGGCCATGAGCAGGAAGGTGAAGAGCACGTAGAGCCAGGGCACGGACACGGTGGCGCCGCCCACCTCAAAGCTCGAGGCGAGCACGCCCAGGTCGATGGCGAACCCCCCGGGGAAGCGCACGGACGGGTCGATCCCGCAGACGTTGACCGCCACAAGGCAGAAGACCACCGAGATGAGGACGAGGCCCGCCATCTTCTGGGAGGGGGTGAGGCCGAGCGAGCGGCCGTGGGCCACGGACTCGATGTCGTCGAGCAGGCCGAGCGACCCGGTGACGAGCATCGCCGCCACGGCGAGCACGAGGGCGGGCGTCCACTCGGCGACGAGCGCCACCGAGACGAGCACGCCCGCGAGGATGATGATGCCGCCCATGGTGGGCGTGCCCTGCTTGACGAGGTGGCGCTGCGGGCCGTCCGCGCGGATCTGCTGGCCCACCCCCTCGTGGCGCATGAGCCGGATGAAGGGCGGCATCGCGAGCCCCGTCACGAGCGCGGCCACGCCAACGGCAAGAAACACCTGATAAGTGGGATAGTCGAGAGAACCGAGAAGCGATCCGATCATAGGGCGAGCACCCCTTTCACGAAGGCGTCGAGCCCGGCGGCGCGGCTCGCCTTGACGAGCACGAGGTCACCGTCGGAAAGGACCGGGCCAATCACGCGCGCGGCGTCATCGACCGTGGGGAACGACTCGATGGCGTCCTCGGAGAGGCCCATCGTGCGGGCGGCCTCGGCCACCTCGGCGGCGAGCTCGCCCCCAATGAGGACGAGCAGGTCGACGCCCTTGGCGGCAGCGTAGGCGCCCACGTAGCCGTGGAGGCGCGCCGCCTCGTCCCCGAGCTCGCCCATCTCGCCGAGCACGGCGATGCGCCGGCCCGCGCAGTCCATGGAGCAGAGCACGTCGAGCGACGAGGCCATGGAGGCCGGCGCCGCGTTGTAGGAGTCGTCGATCACGCGCGCGCCCGAGGCGGCCGTGCGGACGTCGAGGCGCATGCTCGTGGCCTCCATCCGCTCGATGGCCCCCACGGCGGCGTCGCGGTCGAGGCCCGCTCGCCAGATGAGCGCCAGGGCCAAAAGAAGGTCGTCGACGATCTTGGCACCCGGAAGCGAGAGGCGCACCTCGCGCGACCACCCGTCGGCGCAGCTGACGGTGAGGCGCGCGCGGCCGCAGGCGTCGAGGGTGACCTCGCCCGCCCGCACGAGGTCGCCCGCGCCCGTGCCCACGGGGAGCACCTCGACGCCCGCCGGGGCGCAGAAGCGCTCGGCGATGAAGGGCGTGAAGTCGCCCGAGGAGGCCAGGGCGAGCGCGGGGCCCACGCCGTCGTGGGCGACAAGGCCGCTCACGACCTCGGCCTTGGCGCGCGCGATGTTCTCGCGGCTGCCGAGGATCCCGATGTGGCTCGTGCCCACGTTGGTGATCGCGGCGAGGGCCGGGCGGCAGGCGCGGCTCATGCGCTCGATCTCGTGGAGGTGGTTCATGCCGAGCTCGCAGACGAGCACCTCGGCGTCCTCGGGCGCCGAGAGCACGGTGAGCGGCAGGCCGATGAGGTTGTTGAAGTTACCGCGCGTGGCGTGGCAGCGCCGGGTGGCGCCCACGCCCGCGGCGAGCATCTCCTTGGTCGTGGTCTTGCCCACCGACCCCGTGACCGCGAGGACGAGCCAGTCGGGGTGCAGCGCGCGCCAGGCGCCGGCGAGGCGGAGCATGAACTCCTCGCCGTCGTCGCCCTCGGCCCGCAGGACCGCGCAGCCCGCCGCGTGCGCGGCCTCGAGCGCCTCGGCGGGGACCTCGGCGGTGGCCACCACGGCGGCGGCCCCGGCGCGGGCGGCGGGCGCAAGGTAGGCGTTGCCGTCCACGCGCTCCCCCGCGAAGGCGATAAAGAGGCAGCCGGGGCCCGCCTCGCGCGAGTCGATGACGACCTCGCCCTCGACGCCCCGCGCGCCCTCCACGAGCACGGCCGCGCCCGTGGCGCGCGCGAGCTCCGCGATGGACATGCGTATCATCGTTACTCCCTTGGTCAGGCGGGCGCAGGGGGCCGGGCCCGCGGTGCTTGCCTTACGAGACGGGCGAGATGCCCATGATGCTGATGGTCTGGGTCATGATCTCCTTGAAGACGTGCGCGGAGGAGTCGGAGGCCAGGTGCGGGATGCCGTTCAGGCCCACGTAGACGAGCGCCTCGGGGTCCTGCACGTTCACGAAGCCGCAGAGCGAACCGAGAAAGCTCGCCGACGCGTAGCCGCCGCCCTCGGCGGCCTGCTCGCCCGTGCCCGTCTTGGCCGCGATCTGGTAGCCGTCGATGCGGGCGTTCTTGGCCGTCCCCTCGTCGACGACGGTCTGCATCATGCTCGCCTCGGCCGCGGCCGTGTCGGCGGAGATCACGCGGTCCTGCTGCGCCCAGCTCGCCTCCTCGTCCCCCTTGGTCACGAGGAAGTGAGGGGTCGTGGGCACGCCGCCGTTGGCCACGGCGCTGTAGGCGCGCACCATCTGGACCATGGGGATGGCGAGTCCCTGGCCAAAGCCCATCGAGCCGAGCGTGGCGCCGTCGTACTCCTCGGGGGTCTTGACGATGCCCTCGACCTCGCCCGGGAAGTCGATGCCGGTGAGCTGGCCGATGCCGTAGCGCGCGATGCCCTCGGCAAAGGCCTCGGTCCCGATGACCTCCTGCGCGAGCAGTGCCATGCCCGTGTTTGACGAGCGGCGCAGCATCTCGCGCACCGTCATGCTCGCCGGCACGCTGCGGCCGTCGTCGTCGGTGACGTAGGAGTCGCCGACCTTGTAGGCGGCCGGGACCCCGTAGGAGGTGTCGGGCGTGAAGAGCCCGAGCTCCATGCCGATGGAGGTGGTGAGCACCTTGAAGATCGAGCCCGGCTCGAAGGAGCTCGAGACGAGCTTGAGGTTGAGCGCCGAGGCGTCCTCGAGGTCGGAGAAGTCGGGCAGGGGCGTCGAGCAGGCCGCGAGGATCTCCCCGGTGCAGGGGTCGGTGACCATGACCGAGCCGGAGTCGGCGCTGTAGGTCTCGATGGCCGGCACGATCGCCGCCTCGCACGCCTGCTGGAGGTCGATGTCGAGCGAGATGACGATGTCGGTGCCGTCCTGGGCCTCCGTCACCTGGGAGACGCCGCCCGCGATGGGCGTGCCGTAGAGGCCCGTCTCCACGATCATCTCTCCGTCCACGCCCGTGAGCAGGTCGTCGTAGTAGTACTCGAGCCCGGAGAGGCCCTGGCCCTCGCTGCCCACGTAGCCGAGCACCTGCGCGCCGGTGGTCCCGTAGGGGTAGACGCGCTTGGTGTCCTCGAGGAAGTAGATGCCCGTGAGCTCGCGCTTGCGCAGGAGGTCGGAGAGCTTGTCGGCGAGCTCCTGGTCGACCTGCTTCTTGATATAGACGAAGGTCGTGTCCTGCGTGAGCAGGGGCAGGTAGTCGCTCTTCTTGCCCTTCAGCACGCTCACGAGCGCGTCGGCCACGCCGGAGGGGTCGGTGATGACCTCGGGGTTGGCGTAGATGGTGCTGCACTCCTCGCTCATGGCGAGGACGTTGCCGTTGCGGTCGTAGATGGTGCCGCGGCGGGCGTGCAGCGTGACCCGGTTGGTGCGCTGGGCCTCGGCCTTCTCGGCAAGGGACGGCCCGTCCACGAGCTGGAGCCAGGCCAGCCGGGCGGCAGCGATCCCCAGCCCCGCAAAGAGCACCCGGCGCGTCACGGAGATGCCATGGTCGGACCCGCCGCTCCCCGACCCGCCGGGGCGCTGCGACCTCACCCGATAACGCGCACGAGAGGCCTCGTCATACGAGGCCTCCGGGTGGTAACGCCGCCTGGGGCGGCTCTGTCTGTCTCTGCGACTCACGGGTCACAGTCTAGTTCACGGCGGCGGTCCCGCTCGCCTCGGCGGCGGTCTGCGCAGCATCCCCATCAGACGCCTGCGCGGCCTCGGCGGACGTGTCGTCGAGGGAGACGGTGGCGTGGCTCGCGGAGAGCACCATGCCGTAGTTCTGGGTCGCGATGCGGGCGATGCGCGTGTTGCTCGAGAGCACGGAGCGCTCGATCCTGAGGTCGTTGCTCAGCGTCTGGGCGGTCTCGATCTCCTCCTTGAGGTCGGAGTTGGCCTGGAGCACGCCGACGGTGGCGGAGGTGAGGGCCACGCGGGCGATCCCGAGCGCGATGAGCAGGCCCGCGACGAGAAGGACCGAGCGCACGCGCGCGACGAACTGCGGGGAGACCCCGCGGCGCGCCTGGGCGTCGAGCCCACCGCCGGCGACGACCTCAAGCGACGGGCGCGGGCGCGCCGCGGCGCGCGGGCGCGCGTCCTCGGGGGCGCCCATGCTGTATGCCTCAGAACCCTGGTACCTCATGCTTCATTCCCTCTTCGCCTGCGGCCCTGGGCCGCGCCCTTGCTTGCCTGGCAGGTTCGCCTTGCTCCCTTACGGGGGGCGCGACCTTGTTGTGTGCTCGTGGTGGCCGTGCTGCGTTGTGTGTTCGATGGTGCTGCGTTTGAGCTGCGTTCGTGGTGCGGTGGTGCTTCGTCTGTATGTAGACGGCTCTCGCCGGCTACTCCTGGTTCCTAGGCCTCGAGCCGCACCGCCACGCGCATGAGAGCGCTGCGCGAGCGCGGGTTGGCCGCGACCTCCTCGTCTGTGGCGACGAGTGGGCGCCTGGTCCTAACGTCGAGGATCGGCACGTGACCGCACACGCAGACCGGAAGGTCCGGTGGGCAGGTGCACCCCTGGGAGAGCTCCGAGAAGACGTGCTTCACGATGCGGTCCTCGAGCGAGTGGTAGGAGATGACGCAGATCCTGCCACCCGGGTTGGCCCACCTGACCGCCGCCCTGAGGCCGCGGTCGAGCACGTCGAGCTCATGGTTGACCTCGATGCGCAGGGCCTGGAAGGTGCGCCGGGCGGGGTGTCCCCCGTGGCGGCGCGCCGCTGCCGGGATGGCCTGCTTGACGCAGTCCACGAGCTCGAGCGTCGTCTCGACGGGCGCCTTGGCGCGGCGCTCCACGATCCGACGGGCAATCCGGCCCGCAAAGCGCTCGTCCCCGTACACGCGAAGAATTCGGGTGAGGTCAGCTTCGTTGTAGGTGTTAACGACCTCTGCTGCGGTTAGGGTGTTGTTCCCCGACATTCGCATGTCAAGCGGGGCGTCCTCATGGAACGAGAAGCCCCTCTCGGGTGTGTCGAGCTGCGGCGACGAGACGCCGAGGTCAAAGAGGAAGCAGTCCACCCCGGGGACCTCCGCCTCGACGAGCAGGTCGTCGAGGTCGCCGAAGTTGCCCTTGAGCAGGCGCACGCTCGCCTCCGGGACCTCGCGCGCGAGGCGCTCGGTCGCGGCCCTGAGGGCGACGTCGTCCTGGTCTATGCCAAGCGACAGCCCCTCCGGGGCGACCCGCCTCGCCAGCTCCACCGAGTGCCCGGCCCCGCCGAGGGTGCAGTCGCAGACCACCTCTCCCGGCTTCGGGTCGAGCTCGGACAGAACCTCGTCGAGCATCACGGGTACGTGCCGAAACTCTTCTGTTGTCAAGACCGTCACCCCCTAGGCGTGGTAGAGAAGGGCATCGAGCTCTTCGTCGAGGCTCTCCTGCTCGGCCTCCCACTCCGTGGCGTCCCACACCTCGAAGTGGTCGTCCGCGCCCACCACCACGACCTCGCCGAACAGGCCGAACCTCTCGCGCGTTCCCGCTCGGCTCGCGTCGAGCTTGCCCAGGGCCACGCGACCGGCGGAGTCGATGTCGACCTCCACCGCACGGGCCGTGAGACCGCGCTTGAGCTTCTCCTGACGGGGGTCGCGGGCGTCGTACTGCTCGCCGCCGACCTCGAAGAGGCCGTCGACGAACCGCTTGAACCCCTCGGGGGTGAAGCCGTTCACGCGTCCGCCGTAGGGGATGAGCTTGATCGTCCTCTTCTCGTCCTCCACGAGCTGCTTGCGGAAGACGGCGGGGAGGGTGATGCGTCCCTTGGCATCCACGGACATCGGATACGACCCGGTGAGCATCCACACCCTCCCTTCGATTCGAGACGACAAAGCCTGCCCCCGAACGGAGCGTGGACTAACTATACCTCGATTGCGACACTTTGCTCCACAAGAACACACCTAGCCACACACAGCGGTTGAAAGAAGCCTCCGAACGGTGCCCGGGGCGACTCCGACCCCCAGATATAGCGCCCCGCGGAGAGGTGGACCACAAGGTCACTCCCCTCTCTGCGCAATTCGTTCGGGTTTTGCCGAAACGTCTTGTGATGATGCCATGAATTCGCAGCTCAGGCATGGTGTGGCGCCGTCCCAGCTCCCTGAGGCAGCAAAAGCCCAGCTCAGGCGTGGGGCGGCGGGGCGCCCCGTCACGGCGCCCCGCCTCCCGTGCCTCAGCGGTGGGCGCGAGGGTGGGCGGCGAGGTAGACGCGGCGGACGTGGGTCCGGTCGACGTGGGTGTAGAGCTGCGTGGTGGCGATGTTCGCGTGGCCCAGAAGCTCCTGCACCACGCGCAGGTCGGCCCCGCCCTCGAGGAGGTGCGTCGCGAAGCTGTGTCGCAAGGTGTGGGGGTGAAGGCCGGGGAGGCCCACCGCGCGCCCGTACTTCTCGACGATCGCGTGCACCGACTGGCGGGAGAGGCGCCCGCCGCGCACGTTGAGAAAGACCGCCGGCGAGGGCCGGGCGCCCGCGAGCGCCCCCCGCCCGCGGTCGAGGTAGGCCTCGAGCGCCGAGAGGGCCGTGCCCATGAGGGGGACGACGCGCTCCTTGGAGCCCTTGCCAAAGACCCTGAGCAGCGCCTCGTCGAGCAGGACCGCCCGCACGTCGAGCCCCGAGAGCTCGCTCGCGCGCAGGCCGCATCCGTAGAGGACCTCAAGGGCCGCCCGGTCGCGCAGGCCCGCGGGCGTCTGCGGGAAGGGCTGGTCGAGCAGGCGCGCCGCGTCGTCGACGGAGATGACGTCGGGAAGGCGGGCGGGCTTTGCCGGCAGCGGGAGGTCCGACGTCGGGAAGGCCGCACAGAGCTCGTCGGTCACCATGAAGCGATGGAGGCCCTTGATCGCCGAGACCGCTCGCTCGACGGAGGCCGGGGCGAGCCCCGCCTCCATGAGCGCGCCCACGTGCTCCTCCACGAGCTCGCGGGTCACGGCCTCGGGGTCGGTGACGCCGCGCTCGGCGAGCCAGGCCACGTAGCGCTCGAGGTCGCGGCCATAGGCGGCGATGGTGTTGTCCGAGCACCCCCGCTCGACGGCGAGGTAGCCCAGGTACTCGTCGCGGGCGCGGGAGAGGTCCATGGCGAGGTCCTTCTCGGCCGCGCTAGCGAGGGGTCACGTCGTGGCGGTCGCAGCCCTCGTGGTGCGCGATCGCGGCGCGCACGAACTCGCGGAAGAGCGGCGCCGGGCGGTCCGGGCGGCTCTTGAACTCGGGGTGGGCCTGGCTCGCCACGAACCAGGGGTGCACGTCCTCGGGAAGCTCCACCATCTCCACGAGGCGCTCGTCGGGCGAGAGGCCCGAGATGGTGAGCCCGGCCGCGGTCAGGCGGTCGCGGTAGGCGTTGTTGACCTCGTAGCGGTGGCGGTGGCGCTCGTAGACGAGCGGCTCGCCGTAGGCCTCCTCGGCAAGCGTGCCGGCGACGACCTTGCACGGGTAGGCGCCGAGGCGCATGGTGCCGCCCTTGTCGGTGATCTCGGCCTGGTCGGGCATGATGGCGATCACGGGGTGCGGCGTCTTGGGGTCGAACTCGGCCGAGCTCGCGCCGGCGAGGTCGCACACGTTGCGCGCGAACTCGCAGACCGCGACCTGCAGGCCCAGGCAGACGCCGAGGTAGGGCACGCGCCCCACGCGCGCCCGGTGCGCCGCGCAGATCTTGCCCTCGATGCCGCGCAGGCCAAAGCCGCCGGGGACGAGGATGCCGTCGGCGTCGCCGAGCACCTCCTCGACGTTCTTCTCGTCCAGCGTCTCGCCGTCCACGAGCTGGATGTCCACGTGCCGGCCAAAGAGCACGCCGGAGTGGTGCAGCGCCTCGATGATCGAGAGGTAGGCATCCGGGAGCTGCGTGTACTTGCCCACCACGCGGATGCGCGTCGCGTCCTCGCGCGCGTTGGCCGCGCGCATGGCGCTCGTGAAGCCGTACCAGCCCTCCATGTGGCACTCGTGGGGGGCAAGGCCCAGGCGCTCGCAGACCTTGAGGTCGAAGCCCTGGCCGGCGAGGTGCGCCGGCACGTCGTAGATCGAGGGGCAGTCGGAGTTCTCGAAGACGTGGTCGGCGGGCACGTCGCAGAAGCTCGCGATCTTGGCGCGGATGGAGGCGTCGACCTCGTGGTCGGAGCGGCAGACGATGAAGTCGGGCTGGACGCCCATCGAGCGCAGCTCGCGGACGGAGTGCTGCGTGGGCTTGGTCTTGACCTCGTGGGCGGCGGCGATGTAGGGCACGAGGCTCACGTGGATGAGGCAGGTGTCCTCGGCGGGCTGCTCGCGGCGGAACTGGCGGATGGCCTCGACGAAGGCCTGGCCCTCGATGTCGCCGATCGTGCCGCCGAGCTCGGTGATCACCACGTCGGCTCCGGTCTGCTCCTCGATGCGGCGGAAGCGCTCCTTGATGGCGTCCGTGACGTGAGGGATGACCTGCACGGTGCCGCCGAGGAAGTCGCCGGCGCGCTCGCGGGAGATGAGGCTCTGGTAGATGGCGCCCGTCGTGAAGTTGGACTCGCGCGTGAGGTTCTCGTCGATGAAGCGCTCGTAGTGGCCGAGATCGAGGTCGGACTCGTAGCCGTCCTCGGTGACGAAGACCTCGCCGTGCTGGAACGGGCTCATCGTGCCCGGGTCGACGTTGAGGTAGGGGTCTGCCTTCTGCATCATGACCTTGTAGCCGCGTGCCTTGAGCAGCCGCCCGAGCGATGCCGCCGTGATGCCCTTGCCGAGCGACGAGACGACGCCACCGGTCACGAAGATGTGCTTTGCCATGGGGACCTCCCGTAGAATCCGTTTCGCTTCCACGGGATTTCATGGTAGCGCGGGGCGAGGGGGTGGGCGGCGCCGTTCGCCGAATCCGACGCAAGAGCGAAACAGTGGTTTACGCGGGCGCAACGCACGGGGCGGGGCGGTGGCGGGAGCGGCAGGGTGGTCGCGAGAGCGTGACTTTTTGTGAGCTGGCGCCGCAACCTCGTCGAAAGTCACGCTTTAGGCTGCGAAACCGTGACTTTGAGCGAGCCGCCCGCACCGCCTCACTGAAAGTCACGCTTTGCGGCTCTGAAACGTGACTTTCTGTGAGCTTGAAGAGAGCGCGTCTAAAGTCACGCTTCCGGCCCGCAGAACGTGACTTTGAGCGAGATGACAGAAGAAGCTCGCTCGAAGTCACGCCCGTCGCGTCAAAAGCGTGAGTTCGAGCGAGGCGCGTGGAGGCCGGACGACAGGCGGGCCGCCCGGGGCGAGGCGCGGTTCTTCTCGCCCGGGGCGAGGCGGACGTCAGAGGTACCGGCGCCAGTCGTCTTCCTCGGGCTCGGGCGCGACGGCGCTCTCGCGGGCGGCCTGGGCGGCGCGCTCGGCGCGAGTGCGATAGGGCTCGGGGTTGCGCTCCGGGAAGGTGGCGAGAGCGTGCGAGAAGACGTCGAGGTTCTCGTCCGCGCGGCGGGACGGGACGGCAAAGACGACCTCGCGAACCGCGCGCATGCCGCGGGCGAGCTCCGCGCGGAACGCCTCGGCGACCTGCGCCGGGTCCCAGCCGAAGACGCCGCAGCCAAAGGCCCCGAGCACGAGGCGCTCGTGCGCGAGCTCGTCGGCGATCGCAAGCACGAGGCGAACCCGCGCGGCGAGGGCGTCGGCGAGCGGGCCCTCGCCCACGTGGTACTCCTCGCGGGCGCGGCGAGCGTCCGGCGCGGCGGCCACGATGACGTCGGCGTAGGAGTGGTAGCCGTCGCGCTCAAAGCGCACGCGGGGCACCACGAGCGCGCGGTTGCGGTAGAGGTGGCAGTTGAGGTTGCGACGACGGTTCTCGGCGTACCAGTCGCGCCGCTGGGAGAGGACGTTGTAGAGGAAGCTCGCGGCGCACAGGGACTGCTCCTGCGCCATGGTCCCGCGGTCGTAGCCGCCGCCGGGCTGCGTGAAGGAGGCAAAGTCCAGAACCGTGAGGTCGCAGGCCGAGGCGATGCCGCGCCCGCGCGCGAGCACGGCGGCGACGGTGTCCTCGTCGACCACGCTGATCGCCGGGACGGCCCGCTCGGCGTCGCGCGGGGCGGCGGGGATGCCGTCAAAGGCGCGCGTCTCGGAGAGGGCGCGGGCGATCTCGGACTCGAAGCGGCGGCTCATCTCCGTCGTGTGCCGGGAGGCCTCCGCCGCCCTGCCGGGGCCCCTGCCCTCGCGCCGCTCGCTCCTCGCTGCCATGTGCGTGCTCCTCTCCTCGTCCAACGGCCGTCATTCTGTCACAACGCAGGGCCGGGTTGGTTAACGAACGGCAAACGGTCGCGCACGGTCGCGCGTCGGCCGCGAGCGGTCGGGGGCGTCACCCGGCGGCCGCGGCCGCGGCGCGTGCGGCGGCACGCCCGGTCTCGGCACGTGCGGCGGCGCGCCCAGCCGCGTCACGCCCGCGCGGCAAGCATCTCGCGCGCGAGGTCTCGGCTCGCGGCGCCCGTGTCGCCCGAGAGCATGCGGGCGACCTCGGCCACGCGCTCCTCGCCCGAAATCTGGGTGAGGGTGGTCTCGGGCACGTCGCCCGTCGTCTTGCGCACGAGGTAGTGGCGCTCGGCGGCCACGGCCACCTGCGCGAGGTGCGTGACCACGATCACCTGGTGCGTCTTGGCGAGCCGGGCGAGCACGCGCGCGAGCGCCACCGCCGTGGCGCCGCCCACGCCGGCGTCCACCTCGTCAAAGACGAGCGTCTCGCAGTCGTCCGCCTCGCCGAGGACCACCTTGGTCGCGAGCATCACGCGGCTCACCTCGCCGCCCGACGCGATCTTGCGCAGGGGCCGGGCCGTGAGCCCCGCCGCGGGCCGGTAGAGGAACTCGACGCGCGAGGGGCCGCGCCGGCCCCACTCGGCGCGGGGCAGCCGCTCCTGGGCGACCTCGAGCGCGGCCGAGCCCATCTCGAGGTACGCCATCTGCTCGGTGACCGCCGCCGCGAGCCGCGGGGCCGCCTCGGCGCGCGCGGCGTCGAGGGCGTCGGCCGCCTCGGCCAGGACCGCCTCGCGGCGCTCGAGCTCCTCGGCGGCGCGCCGCTCGAGCTCCCCGCCGTCGGTCGCGGCGGAGACGATCTCGCGAGCCTGCTCGCGGCGGGCGAGCACATCGGCCATGCGCGGGCCGTAGGCGCGCATGAGGCCCTCGAGGGAGGCGAGCCTCGTCTGGAGCCGCTCGAGCTCCTCGGGGTCAAACTCCACCTCGTCCGCGTAGTCGCGAAGCTCCGAGGACACGTCCTCCACGTCGATGAGCGCGCCCTCCAGGGCCTGGGCCCACGTGCCCAGCGCCGGGTCAAAGCCCGCGGCCTCACGGAGCACCCGGACGGCGTCGGCGAGCGCGTCGCAGGCGCCCCCCTCGGCGGCGAGCAGCTCGCGCGCGCCCCCGGCGGCAGCCACGAGGGCCTCGCCGTGCTCCGCGCGCGGCAGCTGGGCCTCGAGCTCCTCGAGCTCCCCCTCGCGCGGGTCCACCTCGTCGATGCGCCGCAGCACGAAGGCCGCCTCGTCGAGACGCTCGCCCGTGGCGCGGCCCATCTCGCGCACCCGCTCGAGCTCGGCCGCGGCGTCCTGTGCGGCGTCGAGCGCCGCGCGGTACGCCTCGAGCGCCGCGGCGACGGGAGCGCCCGCCCAGGAGTCGAGCAGCTCAACGTGGGCCTGGGCCGCCAGAAGCCGCTGGTGCTCGTGCTGGCCGCAAAGGTCGACGGTCGCGCCCACGCGCGCGGCGAGCTCGCGGACGCTCGCCATGTGGCCGTCGAGCTCGACGCGGCCGCGGCCGTCGGCGGAGACGCGGCGGCGCACCACGGTGCCGTCCTCGTCGTCCCCGGGGAGGAAGAGCCGCCCCTCCACCTCGAGCGCGGGCGAGCCCTCACGGACCATCCCCGCGTCGGCGCGCTCCCCCACGAGGAGCTTGATGGAGGAGAGCAGGGCCGTCTTTCCAGCGCCCGTCTCGCCCGTCAGGACGGTGAGGCCCGGGGCGGGCTCAATCGTGACGTCGCGGATCAGGGCGACGTTGCGGGCATGCAGCTCGTCGATCATCTACTTCCCCACCTGCCCGTAAAAGACGCGCGACACCGAGTCGTAGAAGCTCTGCGTGCTGCGGTCGAGAAGAACGAGGTCGCCCGCGCCCCGCCTCACCCGCGCGCGAACGCCGACGGAGCCCTCTGCGTGAGGCACCGGCTGGCCGTCGGCGAAGAAGTGGCGCATGGCCGGGCGCTCCGGGCTCATCTCGATCTCCACGACGTCGGCGGGCGAGGTGAGGAAGGCGCGCGCCATGATGGTGTGCGGCGCGATGGGCACGCAGACCATGCCCGTGAACTCGGGGGTCACGATGGGGCCGCCCGCGGCGAGCGCATAGCCGGTGGAGCCCGTGGCCGTGGAGACCACGAAGCCGTCGCCGCGCAGGCGGTCGATGTGCTTGCCTGAGACGGAGACGTCGAACTCCACCATGTCGCCCGCGCCGCCGCGGGAGAGCGCAAAGTCGTTCAGGGCAAAGGTGTGCGTCACCTCGACGCCTCCGTCCGGGCGCTCGAACTCGCACTCGACGTCGAGGGTGGCCCGGCGAGACACGTGCAGCTCGCCGGCGAGGGCGTCGCGCACCGTCTCCATGAGGTCCTCGGGGCTGGCCGCGGTGAGAAAGCCCAGGTGGCCGTAGGAGATGCCCAGAACGGGCGTGCCCGAGTAGCCAACGATCCGGGCGGCGCGCAAAAGCGTGCCGTCGCCCCCGAGCGAGACCACGAGACTGCAGTCGGACGCGTCGGTCGTGGCGTCCGGGAAGAGACGCTTGTCGCACGCCCAGGCCACCTCGATGCCCTCGGCGTCGAGCCAGGCCTCGAGGCGCCGTGCGCTCTCGACGGCATCCTCGCGGACGTAGTTGGGGACGATCAGGACCTTCACGCGTCTCCTCCTCGTTTTGGAATCGACCACGAGTGTAGCACCCGCATGCCACGCGGCGCCGCACTCCCCCGTTCGGGGCCACAGGCCCCGGCCAGGTCGCCCTGGCGCCCCTTGGGGACGCCCGCAGACAGCCCGTCTCAAGTGTTGGGCACTTTTTTCGCGGTACGCGAAGTACCCAACTTTTTTTCGCCGAAGCTTCCCCAGCTCAAAGGGGTATCTCAAGTGTTGGGTACTCAGTGTGACGCGAAAAAAGTGCCCAACACTTGAGACGGCTCCCGCAGGGCCGTCACCGGGCGCCATCCGGGCCGGCGGGCGGCCAGCGCGCTCAGCGCGCGGAAAGCTGGCCGCAGAGCAGGTACTCGACGTTGCCCTTGTGCCCGGTGATTGGGCTCTCGCACGCGCCGCGCACGGCAAGGCCCGACGACGCGAAGGCCTCGCGCACGCGCTCGAGCGCCGCCGCGCGCACCAGGGGGTCGCGCACCACGCCGCCCTCGCCCACGTCCTCCCGAGCGGCCTCGAACTGGGGCTTCACGAGCGTGAGGAAGACGCCGCCCGGACGCAGCAGCTCGAGCACGGCCGGGAGCACGGCGATCACGGACGTGAAGGACACGTCGCAGACGGCCAGATCGGCAATGCCCGTGCCCACGAGCGCGGGCACGTCCACGATGTTGGTGCGCTCGAGGAGCGTGACGCGCGGGTCGCGGCGAAGCTCCCAGGAGAACTGGGCGTAGCCCACGTCGACGGACACCACGGAGGCGGCGCCGCGCTTGAGCAGGCAGTCGGTAAAGCCGCCCGTAGAGCAGCCCACGTCAAGGCAGGAGAGCCCCGTCGGGTCCACGCCAAAGGCGTCGAGGCCGCGCTCCAGCTTGAGGCCGCCGCGACTCACGTAGGCGGAGCGCCCGCGGACATGAAGCTCGATCCCGGGGCGCACCTGCTCCCCCGGGGAGGTGAGGCGACGGTCCGTAGTGGAGACCTCGCCCGCCATCACGGATCGGAGCGCCTCGTCGGTCGTGGGAAAGAAGCCCTGCTCGACGAGCTCGACGTCGAGGCGTCGGCGCGCGGGCACGGCCTAGCGCCCGTCCGCGGAGGGGCCGTCCGCGCCGGTCGCTGCAGGCGAGCCGGCCTCGGCGTCCGCGCCGGCAGGCGGCTCGGCAGGGCCGGAGAGGCGCGCCTCCTCCTCGGGAGAGAAATCGGTGGCGTCGACGAGGCTCACGGCCTTCGAGCCAAGGGCGATGGCCTCGTCAAAGAGGTCGAGCGAGCGCTCGAGGGAGACGTCCTTGTCACGAACCTGCGCCACGATGTCGTCGAGGCGGCCGCTGATCTCGCCGAAAGTCTTGTATCCGGAGACGTCGACGCGGGCCATCAGGCCTCGGCCCCCTCGCCCTCGGCAGGCTCGACCGCGCCCTCATCCCCAGCGGGGTCGGCGGGCTCGACCGCAAGCTCGCCCCCGGTCGGAGCGGGCGCGTCCCCGGCGTCCTGCGCGTCGGCGTCCGCCTCCACGGCCTCCGCAGCCTCGGCGGCGGCAGCCTCGGCGGCCGCACGGCGCTCGTGCGCGCGCTCGACCACGTCGACCCCGGCCTCGAGGTCGTCGGCCACACGGCCGAGAAGGCCGTTCACGAAGCGGGCGGACTCATCGGTCCCGTAGGCCTTGGCCAGCTCCACGCACTCGTCGATGGAGACCGCGATGGCGACCTCGTCGACGTGGAGCATCTCGTAGAGGGCGATTCGCAGGAGGTTGCGGTCAACGCCGTTCATGCGCGTGATCGACCAGCTCGTCGAGCGGTCGGAGATGACGGCGTCGAGCTCGGGACGGCTCTCGTCGACGCCCGCGGCAAGACGGCGGGCGTAGTCGTCGAGCGGGCCCTCCGAGAGGGCGTAGTCCCCGTCGAGGACGGCGAGGACCGGACGGGCGTTGGCCTCAGCCTGGAAGAGAAGCTGAAGCGCCTGGCTGCGGGCAAGGGTGCGCCCGCCAAAGTGAGTGCTCAAGTTACTCCTTGGGGAAGACGAGGCTGTCAATGCAGACGTCGACCGCGGCGACGTCAACGCCCACCTGCTCGGTGATGGCGTCGGAGACCGCGGCGCGGACGTCGGCCGCGAGCTTGGTGAAGGGGTAGCCGTAGAAGACGGCGAGGTGCACGGTCACGCGCAGCTTGTCGTCCTCGACGGAGGACTCGACGGCCTTCTCCGGGGAGACGCTCCTGCTCGTGAAGACCGAGATGAGGCTCGAGGCAATGTCGTTGCCGCCGACGGAGGCCACGCCCTCGACGCGGCGAGCCGCGAGGGAGACGATGGTGGAGACGACGGCACGGGAGATGCCGATGCCAGAGACGGTGAGCTCGCTTTCGGCCATGGATGCCCTCCTTGCACAGATCATGCGGTCATTCCGTACAGTATACCCGTTGGCACGCGCCGCGCGCGGTCGACGAAAAAGCCCGCGGGACGCCTGGCCCCGCGGGCTCGCTCGCGTGTCCTGCGGGCTAGACGCGGCTCACGAACTTGCCGGTGCGGGTGTCCACCTTGATGTGCTCGCCCTGGTTGAGGTACATCGGGACCTGGATGACGGCGCCGGTCTCGATGGTGGCGGGCTTGGTGCCGCCCTGGACGGTGTCACCCTTGAAGCCGGGGTCGGTCTCGGTGATCTCGGCCTCGATGAACATGGGCGGCTCCACGCCCAGAAGCTCGGTGTCGGCGTAGAGGAGCTGCGCGTTGTCGTTCTCCTTGAACCACTTGGCGTTGTCGCCGATGAAGTCGGCGGGCAGCTCCACCTGCTCGTAGGTCTCGTTGTCCATGAAGTAGTAGGTGTTGCCGTCGTTGTAGAGGTACTGCATCTCCTTGGTGATGAGCTGCACGTTCTCGAACTTGGTGCCGGCGTTGCAGGTCTGGTCAATCACGCGGCCGGTCTTGAGGTCGCGGATCTTGTAGCGGACGAAGGCGCCGCCCTTGCCGGGCTTGACGTGCTGGAACTCAACGATCGTGTAGTACTTGTCGTTGATCTTGAGGCCCATGCCGTTCTTGAAGTCTGCGGTGCTGATGGTTGCCATAGGACGCCTTTCTTGTTCGTGCTCGCATACAGCGGGGTATTTTAGCACCGCCCGTGCGTCTGCGCGCGTTCTTCACGAGACGCGGGGCGCGACGCAGGGCGAGACGCGGGGCGCGACGCAGGGCGAGACGCGGGGCGCGGCGGCGCGCTAGTTGCCCACGACCACAAGCTCGTGGGTGGAGCGGGTGAAGGGCTCGAAGCCCCCCTCCGTCACGAGGCCAAAGTCCTCGAGGCGGATTCCAAAGCGCCCCGGCAGGTAGATGCCCGGCTCGATGGTGACGACCGAGCCCGCGGGCACCGGGCGGTCCCAGCCGCGGTTGAAGTTGGGCCGCTCGTGGATCTCAAGGCCCACGCCGTGCCCAAGGCCGTGCTTGAAGTAGTCGCCGTAGCCCGCCTCGGTGATGACGTCGACCGCAACCGCGTGGACGTCGCGCCCCACCACGCCCGCGTGCACGGCGGCCGCGCACGCCTCGTGGGCGCGGCGCACCACGTCGTAGACCGCGCGCTGCTCGGCGCTGGCCTCGCAGACCGCCACGGTGCGCGTCATGTCGGAGTGGTAGTCGTGGTAGAGCGCGCCGTAGTCCATGACGACGAGGTCCCCGCGCTGGACCACGGAGGGCCCGGGCTGCGCGTGAGGGTTCGCCCCGTTGGGGCCCGTGGCGACGATCGTGCCAAAGGAGAGGCCGTCGGCGCCGTGCGAGAGCATGAAGTTCTCCAGCTCCACGCGAATCTCCTGCTCGGTCAGGCCCGGCCGGATGAAGCCGCAGATGTGCTCGAAGGCGGCGTCGGTCACCTCCTGGGCACGACGCATGAGCTCGACCTCCTCGCTGTCCTTGACCGAGCGCAGGTCGCAGAGGTCGCCGTGCAGGCGCGGCGTGAGGCAGGCCACGGAGGCCGCGGCGCACGCCGCGTTGAAGGCGTCAAAGAACGCGAGGTCGCAGGTGTCCTCCACGGCGACCACGCGGGCGCGCGCCTCGGCCACGCGCGCGGCCGCCCAGGCGGCGGGCGCCACAAGCTCCTGGTCGATCTCCCAGGCGCAGTCGGCCCCCAGGCGCTCGACGAAGGTGTTGTAGTAGCGCGAGTCCGTGTGGAGCCACAGGCGCTCGGGCGTCACCACGGCCGTGTGGGCCACCTCGTCGTCGAAGGTGCGCTCGGCCCCCGTGAGCCAGCGCAGGTCGGGGTTGTTGCGTAGGATGACGGCGTCATAGCCGCGCTCTGCCATGAGGGCGCGGAAGCGCTCGACGCGTCCCGCGCATGCCTTGCTGTCTGCCATGTTCGCTCCTTTTGACACAAAACTGACGAGAAGAACCTCGGGTCGCTCACGCGCTCCGCGCGGCGCACCACGCGCCCAGGTGCTCGACGAGCTCCTCGTCGGTCACCGTGGCCGGGCGCACGCGGCCGATCGCGCGCGGAATGGCCATCATGAAGCGGTTGGTGCGCCGGAACCGCTCGGCGCGCAGCGCCGCCACGAGCTCGCCCGCGTCCACGGGAAGCTCGGTCGTCCCCACCCCCAGCCGCTCGAGCAGCTCGTCCTGCGCGAGCATGTCGTCGATCGAGAGCACCCCTTGCGCGACGGCGAGGCGCGCCGCGACGCGCAGGCCGTCGGCGAGCGCGGCGGACGCGGGGGCCGCGCCGGCGGTCACCGCGCGCAGGGCGCGGGCAAAGTCCTGCCCGTAGGAGATGGACTGGCGCGTGGCCACGGCGTTAGAGGAGACCACCCGGCCGCGGCTCTTCACGGTGTCCATGAGCTGGGTGAGCAGGGCGACAGGCTCGCCCGCCGCAACGTCGTCGGCGGCGTCCCAGAGCCGCTCGAAGGCCTTGGCGCTGTCCGCCATCGCCGAGGCGACCATGAGCGCGAACGCCAGGCGCGTCTCCTCCCTGCCCGGGTCGGCGCCGATGAGCTCGAGGTCGATGAGCGAGAAGCGCGCGGCGCCGTCGTGCGAGACCATGCGCGGCAGCCCCGGCAGGTCGAGGGCGCGCGGGCTCGGGCCCGCCACGAGCGCGCTCACCACGTCGGTCGGGACCTCGGCAAGCGACACGCCCCCGCACCAGGACGCGCACGCGAAGGACGCCACGGAGAGCGTCTCGAGCCCGCCCACGGCGACCACGAGGTCGTCCGCGGTGATGTCGCGCTCGGCGAGAAGGACGTCGAGCGCCTCGACGCGGGCCAGGTCGCAGCCGCCCTCGGGCATCTCGAGCGCGCGGACCTCGAAGCCCTGGTCGGAGAGGTCGCGGCGGAACTCCTCGACAGGGGCGGGAGCAGCCCCGGGCTCGCACACGAGCGCGCAGGCGTGCGGGCGCCCCACGAGCGAGCGGAGGTCGTGCGCGGCGTGGTCGAGCATCCCCGACCCGCCCCGGACGTCCATCGAGCCGCTCCGGAGCGTGACCCACTGGCGCTGCGGTCGAATCTCGGGCGTGACGGCAGGCTCGCTCATAGCAGGCCCCTTTCCCAGAGCAGCTGGCCGGCCTCGTGGGCCACCTGCTCGAACGACTTGGCTCTGATGTCTATGGTGAGGTCCGCCGCCGCCTCGTAGAGCGGGCGCCGGTGGCGGTAGACCTCGGCGGCGTGCTCGGCCGTCCCCAGGTCGGGGCGACGCTCGGGGCAGCGGATCTGGCGCAGGGAGTCCTCGAGGTCTCCGTCCAGAAAGACGACCGTGCCCATCTCGTGCATGAGCGCGCAGTTCTCCGAGCGCTCCACGATCCCGCCGCCGCAGCTCACGAGCAGCGACTTGCGGGCCGCAAGGCGCCTGAGCTCGCGGGTCTCGGCGTCGCGGAACGCCGCCTCGCCGTCCTCGGCGAAGGCGCGCGCGACGGACTTGCCGAGCGCCCGCTCGACGAGACGGTCGGTGTCGACGTGGGGGCGGTGGAAGAGGCTCCCGAGGTTGCGGGCGAGCGTCGACTTGCCCGCCCCGAGAAACCCCACGAAGAAGAGGTGGTCGCACCCCTCGTGAACGACGTATCCCCCGCCCTGCGCCTGCACCGAACCTCCCCCTGAGCCTGTACCGCACACGATTCTAGCAGTCTCAGGCGAAGTTTCCTCAGGGACGCTCGCCCCGGAAGGTGACCCCGCGCAGGGCCAGGCGCTCGAAGACGCGGAAGACGTGCGTGTACCAGAGGTCGCTTCTCGACTGCGGGCGCACGAGGACCGAGCGGACCCCGGCGAGGTTGGCCGCGAGGACGTCGGTGAAGACCTGGTCGCCGACCATGACCGTCTGCGCGGGCGTGGCGCCCAGCAGGCGCATGGCGCGCCGGAGCGCGAAGGGCGCGGGCTTCATCGCGTGGTCGACCGCGCGGACGTCAAGCTCGCGCGCGGTGCGCTCGACCTGGGTCGAGTGGAAGTTGTTTGACACGAGGCAGAGCTCGAGCCCTGCCGCGCGGGCGCGCGCGAGCCAGGCGCGCACCTCGTCCGGAGCGGCGGCGGCGTCACGCGGGACGCAGGTGTTGTCGCGGTCCAGAAGGACCAGGCGGACGCCCTCCCCCACGAGCTCGTCGACGTCAACGAGCGGGAGCGAGGCCACGTAGCGAGTGGCGGTGAGAAGTCCCATCGACGCCCCTACGAGTAGGCCTGCTGGTGCTGGTCGTACGTCTCGGAGAACTGCTCGGTGTCCTGCGTGATGTAGAAGTACAGGAAGCTGGTGTCCGCAGGGCTCGCGGCGGCCTCGAGCGAGGCGAGGCTCGGCGAGCAGACCGGCGTCGGCGTGAGGCCGTCGATCTTGTAGGTGTTGTAGGGGACGTCGAGCGAGTTGATCTCCTCCGCGGTCGCGGCGCGGCCAAGGTAGTAGGTGAGCGTGGCGTCGCTCTCGAGGCGCATCCCGTCGCGCAGGCGATTGTAGAAGACCGAGGCGACCTTGGGGCGCTGCTCGTCGGTCACGGCCTCGCGCTCCACGATCGACGCCATCGTGACGACGTCGTACTCGCTCAGCTCGATGCCGTAGCGCTCGGAGAGGCTCGCGGCGGCTCCCGCGAGGTCGAGCGGGGCGACCTCGGCCTGGAACTGGTCGAGCATCGCGCGGATAACCTCGTCGGCGCTCGGCTGCTCGCTCTCAAAGGAGTAGGTCTTGGGGAAGAGGAACCCCTCGAGCGAGTCGTCGGCCGCGCCCGAGAGGAACGCGAAGTCAGAGGCGTACGTCGAGGCCTTCGCCTGGGCGAGAAACTCGTCCGCGGGGATGCCGAGCGCCTGCTCGACGGCGTCGGCCGTCTGCGAGACCGTGTAGCCCTCCGGGATCGTCACCTTGGCCGAGGCGTTGGGGCCCGTGGTGAGGAGCTCCAAGATGACGGAGAGGTCGTCGCCCGTCGTCAGGGTGTAGCTGCCGCTCTTGAGGCTCTGCTCGGCGTTGGTGCGGCGGGCCTGGGCGAGAAACTCGCTCTTGCTCGCTATGACGCCGGCGTCGAAGAGCTCGTCGGCCACGGCGGCGGCGCCCGCCCCCTCCGGGATGGTGATGGTGACCTGGTTGCCCTTGACGACCTCCTGGGTGCCGTCGCTGGCCGGAGCGGCCGTGAGGGCCGGCACCACCACAAGGACGACGGCGGCCACCGCGGCCACGGCGAGCAGCGCCAGGACCACGAGCGGGGCGCGGCTCTTCCCGCCGCCCGGGCCGCCGCGCCTCACCGTGCGCGTGGTCGCGCGCTGGGTCGCGGCCGCCGTGCGGCCGGAGACCCGGCCGTCCCGCAGGGTCGTCCGCGGCGTCGCCCCCTTCGGGGCCGCCGGCAAAGGCGCCATCGTATCGTCGATGCTCCCGGTCTGCCCGGCGCGCGGGGCTTCGGACGCGCCCCCAAAGTGGCTGGCGCGACGGGGGTTCCTGCTGTCGGGTGTGGCCATGTTGCCCTCTCAGGTATGCCTGGCGTCGAGCCAGGACTGCAAGAACAGGCTCGCGGCGACCATGTCGACCTTGCCGCGCATGGAGCGCTCGCTGAGCCCCTGTTCTCTCAGGATACGCTTGGCCTCGGCCGAGGAGAGCCGCTCGTCGGCAAACTCCAACGGAAGTCCGCAGTTTGCCGCTATCGATTCAGCCTGCTTCTTGATACGCTCGGCCTGAGGGCCGTCCTCCCCTGCCAGCGTCTGGGGCCGCCCGGCGAGAAGAACCTCGGGCTCCCAGTCCTCAAGGACGCGGCGGAAGCTCCGCGCGTGGGCCATGACCTCGGCCGCGGGGAGCACGCAGACCGGCGAGGCCACGCGCGCGTCGGGGTCGCTCACCGCGATCCCGACGCGCACCTCGCCGATGTCGAGCGCGAGGACCCGCACTAGATGCCGAGCGCCGCGCGGGCGGCGTCGAGGGCCGCGTCGATGCCGGAGGGGTCGGAGCCGCCGGCCTGGGCCATGGCGGGCTTGCCGCCGCCGCGGCCGCCCACGAGGCCCGCGATGTCCTTGATGATGGCGCCGGCCGCAAAGCCATGCTCGACCGCGCCGTCGGTGCCGCCGGCGAGCAGGGCGACCTTGCCGTCGGAGGTGGCCGAGGCAATCACGCAGGCGACGGGCTCGCCGCCCGCGGCGTCGCGGATGCCGTCCCAGGCGGAGCGCATCTCCTTGCCGGAGAGGCCGTCGAGCCGCGCGACGACGACCTTGTAGCCGTCGAGCTGGACCGCGCCCTTGTAGGCATCGGCGACCTTGCCGGCGCCGGCACCGGTCGTGGCGGCCTCGAGGGCCTTGCGCGTCTCGCGGAGCTCCGACTGCAGCGCCTCGACGCGCGCCGCCACGTCGTCCGGGCGGCACTTGAGCTCGCGGGCCACCTCGTCGAGGGCAAGCAGCCGCTCGTCGACGTACTCGATCGCGCCCATCGAGGTCACGGCCTCGATGCGGCGGGCGTTGGAGCCCACAGAGCCCTCGGAGACGATCTTGAAGAGGCCGAGGTCGGCGGTGTTCCTCGCGTGCGTGCCGCCGCAGAGCTCGCGCGAGAAGGGCGTCTCGGACTCGCCGGTGGAGACCACGCGCACCACGTCGCCGTACTTCTCGCCAAAGAGGGCGACGGCGCCGGAGGCCTTGGCCTCGTCGATGCCCATGACGCGGGTGACGATGGGCTCGGCGGCAAAGATCTCGGCGTTGACCATGCCCTCGATGCGGGCGAGCTCGTCGGCCGTCACGGCCTCGAAGTGCGTGAAGTCAAAGCGCAGGCGGTCGGGGGCCACGAGGGAGCCGGCCTGGCTCACGTGCTCGCCGAGGACCTTCTTGAGGGCGGCGTCGAGCAGGTGCGTGGCGGTGTGGTTGCGACGGATGAGCTCGCGGCGGCCGGCGTCGATCGTCGCCGTGACGGCGTCGCCCACGCAGAGCGCGCCCTCCTCGACGGTGCCCACGTGCACGGAGAGCCCGCCCTTGGCCCGGGTGTCCGTCACGTGGAAAAGTGCCTGTCCCTTTTCCACGCGGCCGGTGTCGCCGACCTGGCCGCCCATCTCGGCGTAGAACGGCGTGACGTCGAGGACCACCTCGACCTCGTCGCCCTTCTCGGCGCGCTCCACCTGCTCGCCGCCCGCCACGATCGCGAGCACGCGCGCGGCGGCCTCGTTCTGCTCGTAGCCGCAGAACTCCGTCGCCGGCAGCTGGTCGGAGAGCGCGGTCCAGACGTCGTTGAAGGTGCCCCAGGCGTCGCGGTTGGCGCTCGCGCGGGCGCGCTCGCGCTGCTCGGTCATGCAGGCGTCGAAGGCGTCCATGTCAACGGCCACGCCGCGGGCCTCGCAGATCTCGCGGGTGAGGTCGATGGGGAAGCCGTAGGTGTCGTGCAGCTTGAAGGCAACCTCGCCGGGCAGCTCCGCGCCCTCGGCGAGCGCGTCGAGCTCGGCGGCCAGGCTCTCCTCGCCCGCGTCGAGCGTGGCGCCGAAGCGCTCCTCCTCGGCGCGCACGATGCCGTCGATGAGCGCGTGACTCTCCTGGATGGCCGGGTAGTTTCCGCCCATGAGCTCGCAGATCTTGTCGACGTAGGCGCCCAGGAACGAGCCCTCGATGCCCATGAGGCGGCCGTGGTAGACCGCACGGCGCAGGAGCCGTCGCAGCACGTAGCCGCGGCCCTCGTTGCCCGGCAGGATGCCGTCGCCGATCATGAACGTGACGGCGCGGGCGTGGTCGGCAACGATCCGGAGGGAGCGGTCATGGGCGGCGTCGGTGCCGTAGGCGTGGCCAGAGAGGCCCTCCCCCACCGCGATGAGGCCCCGCAGGAGGTCGCCGTCGTAGTTGGTGCCCTTGTGCTGCATGATCGCCGCGATGCGCTCGAGGCCCATGCCGGTGTCGATGTTGCGGTGCGGCAGCTCCGGCATGGAGCCGTCCTCCTGGCGGTCGTACTGAGTGAAGACGAGGTTCCAGAACTCGAGGTAGCGGTCGCAGTCGTCGCAGCCGGGGCCGCAGTGCTCGCCGCCGCAGCCGAACTCCTCGCCCTGGTCGAAGTAGATCTCCGAGCACGGGCCGCAGGGCCCGGTGGGGCCGGCGGCCCAGAAGTTGTCCTTCTCGCCGAGGCGGGAGATGTGGTCGTAGGGGACGCCCTGGGCGTGCCAGAGCTCGATGGCCTCGTCGTCGTCCTCGAAGACGGTCATGTAGAGGCGCTCGGGCGGAAGGCCCAGGTGCTCGGGGCTCGTGATGAAGTCGTAGGCCCAGGCGATGGCGTCGGCCTTGGAGTAGCCGCCAAAGGAGAAGTTGCCGAGCATCTCGAAGAACGAGAGGTGCGTGGCGTCGCCGATGTTGTCGATGTCGTTGGTGCGCAGGCACTTCTGGCAGGAGCAGGCGCCGATCTCGGCCATGGTCTTGGTGCCCTGGTAGTACTCCTTGAACTGGTTCATGCCGGCGTTGGTGAGCAGAAGCGACGGGTCGTCGGGCACGAGCGACGAGGACGGGTAGAGCTTGCAGCCCTTGGCCTCGAAGAAGCGCAGGAAGTCCTCGCGGATCTCGGCGGTGGTCATGGTCTTGTAGTCAGCGGCGCTCATATGTCTCCCTCAGTCGGGTCCCTGGCGATTCAACCGACTTAGTATAGCGCGAGCGCCCCGCGACGCGGGAAGGGAGACGCTTTTCACCATCGCACGTCAATGAAAGCCCCTAGGGCACGGGACCGGGGCCGGGGGCAGGGGCCCGCCTCAGGGCTGGGACGGGGCGTCCTCCTTCTTCTCGCCGGCCGGCTCCCCCTCGGGCGCGCTGTGCAGGCGCGAGAGGCCCGCGAGCAGGCGGGAGCGCTCGATGAAGGTGTCGTCATCGAGGGCGTCGAAGGTCGGCTGCGGGCGACCGTCGGCGTCGTTGAAGGGGGTGCTGCCAAAGAGCGCGCCCTCCGCCGAGACGAGCTGGCGGCCGGTGCGGGTCTCGAAGTAGTAGACGAAGAGCCCCCTGATCGCCGCCGTGAGCGGAACCGCGAGCACCATGCCCACGGCGCCGCCCAGGCAGCCGCCGATGATGATGCCCACGAGCGAGAGCGCCGGGTGGATCTTCACCGCCGAGCGCATGACGAGCGGCGAGAGCACGTTGTCGGTGACGTTTTGCGCCACCACCGTGACCACGAGCGTCCAGAACGCGCAGGCCGGGCTCACAAAGAGGCCCAAAAGGACCGCGGAGACCGAGGAGAGCATGGGGCCCACCACGGGGACGAAGTGCAGCACGAAGGTGGCGATGCCGAGAAGCCCGGCGTAGGGGTGGCCGAGCAGCGCGAGGCCGGCCGCCACCATGAGGCCGTTGGCGAGCGACGTGATGAGGGTCCCGCGCATGTAGCCGCCCGTGGAGCGCGAGAGCACGGCGAGGGTGAGGATCATCCCCTCGTCGTAGTCGGGGCCCGCTATGACGGCGAGCTCGCGCATGATCTTGGGATAGTCGAGTGCGAGCCAGTACGCAAGGACCAGGCCGAGAAACACCGTCACGAAGTGGCCCGCCACGTCGGCGAGACCGCCGGCGAGGCCCGTCGAGAGCGTTCGGGCAAGGTCGGAGGCCACCTGGGTCCCGGCGGAGGTGAGCATCTCGACCACCGCGTTGACGGCCTCCTGGACGCCCGCGTTGCGCGAGTTGCCGAACGTGTCCCAGAAGGTGGAGAGGGCGTCCTGGAGCTGGCTCACGTAGCCGGGGACGCTGCGCAGAAGCGACAGCAGCTCGCCCACGACCGGCCCCATGAACAGCGCGACGAGCGCGATCACCGCCGCGACGACGGCGAGCAGGGCCGCGAGCGCGGCAAGGCCGCGCGGGACGCGGCGCTCCTCGAGGCGGTTCACCACGGGGCTGCACACAAAGCCGACGATGGTGCCCACGAGCAGGAGCTCGACGGCCTGGCCCACGAGCGCGAGCCCGCGCACCGCCAGCACGAAGAGCACGACGGCGCCCACGAGCGCCCACGCGACCACCAGGCGCAGGCGCCACTTCTCGAGGCGGGCCGCCTGAGGCTTCTCTGACATCTGCCTACCTTCCCGGGGCGGCCTGCGCCGCGCCCTCAGCTCACGACGCGAGGCCGTCGGGCTCGATCTTGTCCTGGATGCGCCGGAGCGTGCGACGGAGCAGGCGCGAGACCTGCACCTGCGAGATTCCCAGACGCTCGGCGATCTCCACCTGCGTGAGGCCCTCGGTGAAGCGCATGCGGATGACGTCGCGCTCGCGCGGCGAGAAGTCCTGGATGGCCTGCTCGAGCACCATGCGGTCGTCCGAGGACGCGAGGTCGGCGTCCTCGGTGGCGTAGTGGTCGATGACCGCGGGGGCCTCGTCGTCGTCCCCCGACCCGCCGCCCTCGAGCGGCACCGAGCTGTAGGCGCTCGAGGACTCCATGGCCTCGAGGACCTCGTCGACGGTAGAGCCCAGGTACTCGGCGATCTCGGCCACCGAGGGGCTGCGCTGCAGGCGGTTGGTGAGCTCGTCGGTGGCCTGGTTGACCTTGGCGGAGAGCTCCTGGAGGCGCCGCGGCACGCGGACGCTCCAGCCCTTGTCGCGGAAGTGGCGCTTGATCTCGCCCATGATCGTGGGCGTGGCGTAGGTGGTGAACTCAAGCCCCCGGGACGGGTCGAAGCGGTCGATCGCCTTGATGAGGCCGATCGTCCCCACCTGGACGAGGTCGTCGATGGACTCGCCGCGGTTCTTGAACTTGGAGGCGAGGAAGCGCACGAGGTTGAGGTGGTTCACGATGAGCTGGTCGCGCGCCTCGGCGTCGCCCTGCTCCTTGAAGCGCCGGAAGAGCTCGCGGGTGCGGTCCTTGTCCCAGGCCGCACGCCCCGAGGACGCCCGGCGGGCCGCGCGGGCGGCGGCGCGCTCGGGGGAGCCGCTACTCGTCATCTGGCGCACCCGCCCGCTTCTCAAGGTGCAGGCGACGCCCGTCCTCGGAGACCTGGAACACGTCGCAGACGGCCCCGAGCAGGACCTCCACGAGGTCGATCGAGGCGTCCTCGGGCTCGGCCTCGCCGAGCGCGAATTCCATCGCCATCCCCGCGCCCGAGAGCGTAAAGGCCACCTCGACGGCAGACGGCGCCGTGGCGCACGCGTAGACGAAGCCCTCCTCGGCGATCATGTGGACGTCCTCGACGTCGTCCACGGACATGTCACAGCACACGGCGAGCGTAGACGCCATCATCCGCACGGAACGCGCGAACCCTGGCTCGGCGGGGACGCTCAGCGTGACGTTCTTCTCGCTCATTGGTGCTCCTTGGTCGGGGCGGCGTCCGCCTGGACGTCGTCGGTCTGGTTGGACGGGGCGTCTGCGGGCGCGGCGACCTCGGTGTAGTCGACGTAGCGGCAGGGGGCCTCCTCGCGGGGCGCGGGCTCGGCGGAGACCTCGCCCTCGAGCTTGGCGGAGGGGGCGGGCGGGCGCGACCCCGTGATGCGGGAGACCACGCTCGCCACGCCGGAGACGGCGCTCTCGGCCGCGTGGCTCACGGCACCGGTCACGCTCGAGGCCGCCCCGGAGACCGAGGAGACGTCCTCGAGGATGGCGTTCAGGCTGCCGAGGGAGGCGTCGGCCGCGTCAAGGGTGCCGCCCGCCTTCCTGAGCAGCGGCGTGACCTCCTTGACGGCGGGCTCGAGCTCGTCGGCCATGCCGTCGAGCTTGGCCACGACGGGCTGTGCCTGCTCGATGACCTCCTGGGCGGAGGCGGTGAGGCGCTCCGCGTCGCGGCGGGCGTGGCGCAGCGTGACGGCAAGCTCGACGACGGCCCACACGGCCGCGACGACAAGGATCAGGACAGCGATGTCAAGGTAGCTCATGGCGCCCTCCTCAGGCGTGGCGTTTCTGGAGCGGGGCGCGGGGCCCGACTCCCCTCATTCTACCCAACGGGCGCGTCTTCTTGCCCTCGCCCGCCGGCGCCGGCCCCTCCCGGGGCGGGCGAGGCCGCCTCGGCGATGTCGCGCCCGATGGCCTCCTGGCGCCAGGCCTCCCAGCCGCGCGGGCTCGCCTGGTAGAAGCACCCGCGCTCGAGCCCCTCGGGGAGGTAGCGCTGGGGGACCCAGCCCGCAGGGTAGTTGTGCGGGTAGAGGTAGGGGCCGTACTCGTCGGACCCCGGGCGGTGGCGGTCCCTCAGGTGGCTCGGCACCTCGCGGCGCGGGCCCGAGCGGACCTCCTCGAGGGCGGCGTCGATGCCGGCCTCGGCGGCGTTGGACTTGGGCGCGAGCGCCAGATAGGTGGCGGCCTGCGCCAGGTTGATGCGGCACTCCGGCATGCCGATGACCTCCGTGGCCCGGAAGGCCGCGTGCGCCACGAGCAGGGCCTGCGGGTCGGCGTTGCCGATGTCCTCGGAGGCGCAGATCATGATGCGGCGCGCAATGAACTTGGGGTCCTCGCCGGCGTCGAGCATCCGAGCAAGCCAGTAGAGCACGGCGTCGGGGTCCGAGCCGCGCATGGACTTGATGAAGGCCGAGATGACGTCGTAGTGCATGTCGCCGGCCTTGTCGTAGGGCAGGCCCCGGCGGGGGTTGGCCTCCCGGACGTGGGCGACCTCGATCGTGGCGGGCCCCTCGGCCCCGGGGTCGAGGTCCACCATCTGGGAGGCGAGCTCGAGGGAGGTGAGGGCGGCCCGGCCGTCCCCGCCCGCGAGGCGCACGACCTCCTCCTCCGCGTCCGGCGAGAGCCGGAAGCGCCCGGCCAGGCCCTCGGGGGCGGCAAGGGCGCGCTCGAGAAGGACGCGCACGGAGGCGTCGTCGAGCGCGGAGAGCTCGACGACGCGGCTGCGGGAGATGAGGGCGGAGTTGACCTCGAAGTAGGGGTTCTCGGTCGTCGCGCCCACGAGGACCACGGTGCGGTCCTCCACGGCATGGAGCAGCGCGTCCTGCTGGCTGCGGTTGAAGCGGTGGATCTCGTCCACGAAGAGGATGGTGCGGCGGCCCAGGCTGAGCAGTCGGCTCTGCGCGGCCTCGATCTCGCGGCGCAGGTCCTTGACGGTCCCCGTGACGGCCGAGACCTCGACGAACTCGGCATGGGTGGTGTGGGCCACGATCCGCGCGAGCGTGGTCTTGCCGGTGCCCGCCGGCCCGTAGAGGATGACCGACGAGAGCGTGTCGTGCTCGATCGCGCGCCTGAGCCAGCTGCCCGGGCCCACGGCCCGGTCCTGGCCGACGAATCCGTCGAGCGTGGTGGGCCGCATGCGGGCGGCGAGCGGCGCGTTGTCCATGCGGCGCGCGGTCTCGATGCGAGTGAACAAGGTATCCATGGGAACGATTGTACGCCATCGCGCGCAGGACGGTGCGCCGGCAATCCGCGGTCGCGGCATGGTGGAATTGGGTATACTTCGCCATACACGGCAAAGCCCGTCGTGTAAACCTTCCTACGGGCGGCGCTGTGATTTGGTTAAGGGGCTAGCTGCAACTAGCCCCTATCCCTCCTCTCGCGTTCCATCCGCCATCGCCTATACCGGTCGCGAAGGCCGAGTGCACGCTCGGCCACGAGCAGCGCCGTTGAGACGACGCTCAGTATGTGCTGAAGCAGCTCGAAGAACTGTTCCATGGGCAGCCTTTTCACGCGCAAAACCCGCACGGCGGGCCTTGGGCAAACGGAGCGCGTGAGACGTGCCTAGGACAGGTGCCTCTCGAGGAAGGCGTCCACGGTCTCCCAGTAGAGCTCGGGGTCGGTGCTCGCGGCAAGGCCGTGCCCGGCGCCGGGGACGACGAGCTTCTCCTTCTCCTGGCTGCCGCACGCCTCGAAGTTCTTCTCGAGCATCGAGAAGGGCACGAAGGTGTCGGCGTCACCGTGGATGAAGAGCATGGGAACCCGCGCGCGCCGGAGGCTCTCCGTGGCGCAGACGTCCTCGAAGGCGTAGCCCGCGCGCAGCTGGCAGACGAGGTCGGCGGCGTTCAGGATCGGGAAGCTCGGGAGGCCGAAGACGTTCTCCAGCTGAACGGAGAACTCCTCCCAGAGGCTCGAGTAGCCGCAGTCCTCCACGATGATGCGGACGCTCTCCGAGAGCCCGGGCAGACCGGACGCCTGCATGACCTCGGCACCTCCCATGGAGACGCCGAAGAGCACGATGCGGGCGTCGGGGTCCTTGGCCACGAGGTCGTCGATCCAGCCGAGAAGGTCCTCCGCGTCGCCGCCGCCCATCTGGATGAGGCCGGCGTCGACGTTGCGCTCGTGGCCGCGCGCGGCCGGGGCGAGCACGCTCATCCCCATCTGCGCGAAGTGGTAGGCGTACTTGGCGTTGTCGGAGGGGCGGCCCGTGTAGCCGTGGCAGAGCACGGCCCAGGTGTGGCCGTCCGCGTAGGGGCCCTCCGCGGCGCCGGGGAGCTCCCAGCCCAGAAGCTCCGTGCCGTCCTCGGCCACGTGGCTCACGCTGCGGCACGTGGCCTCGAACCAGTCCGCAGCCTCGGCGGCGTAGGCCTCGTCGAGCTTGGGCGCCTCGCCGTAGTCGAGCCCGTCGACCTCCTCGGCACCCATGGAGTTGGACATCGAGACCTCGGCGTACGGGTTGAGGGCAAAGTCCACAAGGAAGTTGCCCGCAAGGCCCAGCGCCCCGACCAGCACGACCACCAGCACGGCCGCCACCACCGCCACGATTCTCTTGGTCCTTCTCGCGAGCGCCATGCGCCCCCTTTCGTCATAGTCACATGGCGCGCAATTCTAGCACTACATGTTGACGGAGCAACAACTTTACGGAGCCGCGGGCGTCGGAGGCTCGGCGGCGACCCCCGGCGGGGCCCCGACGACGGCCTCTCAGGGCGCACGCCTCCGACGGGTACGTACACCCGCGCTGGTTACGCGCACTTTCGGCGGGTACGTACACGAGAAAAGGTCCTTCTCGGCACGGCGTTTTACATTTGCACAGGTAGATGACTTGTAACCCCATGTACGTACCCGGTCGGAGTGTACGTATCCGGCCGGAGTGTACGTATCCGGCCGGAGTGTACGTATCCGGCCGGAGTGTACGTATCCGACCGGAGTGTACGTAACCGGAAGGGGCCGAAGCCTCCGCGCCCTACGGGCGAACGCCGGCCGAGAAGTACCCGCGGCTCGGGAAGAGCTCCGCCGCGTGGGGGAAGAGCGCCTCGCAGGTGGCGACGAAGTAGTCGTCGGTCATCGAGGAGATGAAGTCGACGACGGTCTGGTCCGGGTCGCGCTCCCAGTCGTAGGTGCGGCCGTAGTGCGCGAGGCGCCGCTCGGTCGGCGCCACGTGGTGCGCGAAGATCGCCGCGGACTCGTCGCCGGCCGCAAGCGCCGCGAGCTCGTGCTCGTAGAGGGCCGAGAAGAGCTCGCGGACCTCGGCGGAGAAGTCCCCGTTGACCTCGCCCGCGCCGTAGATCTTCTCGTAGTTCTCGCGCTTGGCGCGGCGCATCTCGGCAAAGCCCTCCGGGCTCATCTCGATGTGGTCGCGGCCCACGCTGTGCTCCACGACGTCGGCCACGAAGGCGGAGAGCGCCCAGGCGTTGTAGGCGCCGCCGAGGCCGTCGTCGAAGGTCTCCTCGGAGCAGAGGCCGGCGCGGATGGCGTCCTGGCGGTCCTTGCCCACGTAGGCGATGATGTCGGAGACGCGCACCACGCAGCCCTCGAGCGTCATGGGGCGCAGGTGCGCGATGGCCTCGGCCCCGCGCTCCCAGCACGACTCCACCACGCGGTCGAAGGTGTCGAACTCCGCAAGCCCGCTCGTCTCGAAGACCTGCTGCTCGAACTCGCCGTTGTGGCAGAGGGCGCCGTCGAGGGCCTGGAGGCTCACGTTGCGCCCGGCGAGCGCGTCCACCACGCGCACGCTCTGGACGTTGTGGAAGAACCAGCGACCCGTGCGCTCGTGGTAGACGTCGGAGAGGAAACGCTCGCCGGCGTGGCCGAAGGGCGTGTGGCCGAGGTCGTGCGAAAGCGCGATGGCCTCGATGAGGTCGAGGTTGAGCCCCAGGGCACGCCCGATGTCGCGGGCCACGCGGGCCACGAGCTGCACGTGCAGGCCACGCCGCGCGAGGTCGTCGTTGGCGCGGAACGAGAAGACCTGGGTCTTGCCCGCGAGGCGGTTGTAGGCCGGAAGGTGCACGATCTTCTCGGCATCGCGCACGAAGGCCGGGCGGACGCAGGTGTCGCGGTCCCGCTCGCAGTCGTCCCGGCGAATCGCCGAGGCCTCGCGGCACGCGAAGGGAGAGAGCTCCCCCGACGCGACGCGCTCCGCCACGGCGACGGTGGCCTCTTTCGAGAGGGTGCCGCCCAGTCCCGGCGCGAGACGGTTGGTCGCCGCGGCCATGCGCGCCTCCCCTACTCGTTGACGACGAGGCAGCCCCGGTTGAGGCGGTGCCCCCACCTGCCCATCACGCCCGAGAAGCCGCTGCGCGCGTACACGCCGCCGAACTTTCCGCGGAAGAGGTAGAGGCCGAGCACGTTGCCGGCCATGACGGGCGTCGAGGCCTCCTCGCCCGCGCCGCCCACGATGAGCGGCGTCTCGTAGGAGTGCGTGAGACGCTCCACGATGCCGCCCTCCTCGCAGCAGGCGAGAAGAACGCGCCACCACTCGTCGCGGTCCACGCGGTCCACGCCGGCCACGGCCTCGGGGGCGCGATAGGCGCCGGCGGGGCGCACGAGCCACTCGTCCTGCTCGGCGAGGTAGCGGTTGATGTCGCTGCCGCGCTCGAGGACGTGGGCCTCGGGGACGTGGGCGCGCACGAAGGCGAGCTCGGCCGGGTCGAGCACGGACTCGATGGCCTCGGAGTTGAGCACGGGGAAGAGCGCGTTGGTGGAGACCGGCCAGGTGCGGAAGCCACCGATCAGGCAGACGAGACCGCGACGGGCCGCCTCCTCGAGGGCGTCGACGCCTGGGCAGGGCTTCTCGAGCATCTCGCCCACCAGGGCGCGGCGGTACACGCAGGCGATGGGGCCCTCGCCGTCCACGAGGCGCCGCACGCCGGCGGCCTCCTCGATGCGCAGGTCGCGGATGTCCACGAAGCGCGCGTAGACGCCCTCGTCGGCCATGCGCTCGATGAGGTCGTCGAGCTCATGGCTCGTGGCGCTCTCGGCGTAGTCGACGATGCCCACGACGGGGTGCTCCGGGTGGTGGGTGCCCTCGTCGGCGTTGGCCCAGGACTGGTAGGTCTCGCGCAGGGCGCAGATCACGCCCTCCGCGATGTCGAAGGTCTCGATGGAGCGGTGACGCTCGGAGAAGCGGCGGTAGGCCTCGGAGCGCTGGATGGCACGCGTCACGTCGACCGAGGCGGTCACGCCAAGGGCGCTGTCCGTGGACACGCCGGCAAAGCGGAAGTCGCCGGTCTCCTCGTTGAAGAGCACGTCAATGCGGGCAAAGGGGATGAGCTCGTCGTAGCCCGTGGGCACGAGGGCAAGCTCCTCGGCGCGCGCCGGAAGGTGGAAGAGGGCGCGGAAGTCGGGGTCCTTGAGGAAGCGGGCGGTCACCTTCTGGAGGATGCGCCCCATGGTCTCGGCCGCGTCGGTCAGGATGCCCAGCTCGGCGGGGCCAAAGATCTTGGGCGTGAGCGCCCAGGTGACGGTGTCGTCGCTGCCCACGATCGGATGGGAGGCGTCGAGGTACGACTCGCCCGCAGCCCGGCCCTCGGCATCACCCCCCAGGTCCCGCACGATATCGCAGAACTCGCCCTCGAGCGCGCGACTCCTCAGATTGCTCATGATGACTCCTGTTCATAGGAGGGTATGTCGTTTCGGCGAGCGGGCCAGCTGGCCCGGCACGCGGCGAGCATTGTAGGTGTTAGCTGCGAAAAGCGCAAATTTTCCTGCAAATATACCTGAATTGTGAACCCCCCGTGGAGCGTGGTCACGGAGGGTGGGGCGGGCTGCCGAGGATGCAGGTGGGCGGGCGCAATAACATGCAAATCTTGCCTCCAACCTGAAAAAACCGGCCTGAGGGCGCAAGATTTGCATGTTATTGCGTCACGGCGCTCCGAGGCCCCGTGCGTCGGCGGAAACGGCCGCGCTGCCAGAAGCCCCGCCGAATGCGCGCCCTCCCGCGCGCGTCGGGCGATTTTGGCGCGCACTCGTCAATTGTTCTGTCCAACCGGACACGAATCTCGCCCACTGCGCGCAGGGCAGCGCGCACTCGGCGCGATTCCGCTCCCCCAGGCGCGACGCAACAGAACCGTCCCGGGCGCACCCCGCGCCCCACACCCAACGAGCCCCGCCGTCAGGACACGAACCACAGCTGGTCGGCAGGGCGCACCTCAAACCCCATCCGGCGCTCCAGGGCAAGCGACGCCCCGTTGTCGGGCCAGACCGCGGCCCACGGGGTCATCCCCTGCGCCAGCTGCGCGGAGACCTTGGCCGCGGTGAGCGCGGTCCCCCACCCCTCCCGGCGGTGCCCCTCGAAGACCTCGAGCATGCCCATCGAGCCGTCCGCGTGCTCCCCCACAAAGCCCACGATGCGCCCGTCCTCAAAGCCGCCGAGAAACGCCCCGCGCGCGAGCGCCGCCTCGAGCTCGCCGGGGGCCAGGTACTCCGGGTGGGAGTAGCGCTCGCGGACCACGCCCGCATAGGCCGGCGTGAGCGCGCGGATATCGAGCCCGGCGCGCGCCTTGGGGGCGCCGCCCCGCCACACGACGGCGTGACAGCCGCGAACGTGCCCGCCGGTCAGGCGCGCCACGTCGCGGGCCAGCGCGCGGTCGCCGCAGACGCAGGTCACGCCACCTGCGGGCCCAAAGCACGCGAGGGCCTCCCGGACGAGCCGCCTCTCGGTCCCCGCCACGATCCGCGAGCCGTCCGCAAGCTCCGCCACGACGGCGCCGCGCCGGGCGAGAAGAACCTCGCCGAGGCCGCGCCCCAGGCACTCCGCCAGCGGAAACGCCCGCTCGCCGAGACGGCGCGCCACCTTGAGCGCGCGGGCGCGGCGCTCGGGGGCGGGCTCGGCCGTGGCGTCCATCACGAAGGCGAGTCGCTCGGCCATGAGCTCCTGGCCCGCCGGCCCCGGGTGGCCGGAGCCGTCGGCGAGAAGCGTCGCGAGGTCGCCGTCCCCCAGGAGCGCCGCGCCGTTCACGAGGCGCATCTGAGGGTGGCGGGCCACCGCGTCACGGATGATGCCGTCGATCGCCGCGGCGCAGCTCAGGGGGTGGGTGGGATAGACGTCCTCGGTGTGCGCGGGGCACGTGAGGACCCACGTGGGCACGTCGGGGAAGATCTCGGCGACCTCCGCGAGGTAGGCGCGGACCTCGCGCTCAACGCGCGAGGCCTGGCAGGGCTCGTAGCGGTAGTTCTCGCCAAACTCCACCACCACCGCGCCCGCGTCCGCGCGGCCCGCAAGGCCGGCGACCGTCCCCGGCTGAAAGACCTGCCCGCCGATGCCCTGGTTGAGCAGGTCGAGGTCGAGGTGGCGCGCGAGGCGCGCGGGCCAGCTGAGACCGGGGTCGCAGGCCACGAAGCCCTGTGCGATGGAGTCGCCGAGCACCACGAGCGCGCGGCGCTCAGGCACGGGCTCGAGGTAGGTGCCGTCCGCGACCACGTGCCGCACCGAGCAGGCCGTCAGGCAGGGCAGCCAGATGCGCACGCGATGGGGCTCCCCCATCCCGGGGAGCCGCAGCATGCCGGGCCCGGGCGCGGAGGCCGGGTCGTCCACGACCCACGTGACGAGGTTCTTCTCGTCAGGGAGAAGAACCTCGAGGTGGCGATCGTCGACGTCGGCCGAGAGGCCGTCGAGGGGCGGCCGCGGGCCGCCCGGGTGGCGCGCGACGTCGGCCAGGACCGCCTCGGCGCCCCGCGGCGTGGGCTCGAGCCTCACCTCGAGGCTCACGCGCGTGGCGTCGGTGTCAAACGCGAGGCACACGCCCGCGGACGAGGCCGCGAGCGAGCGGTAGAGCCCGGGGTGCCAGGCGCGCACGCTGCCCACCGCGCGCAGCTGCGCCGGGGTGAGTCGGGTCGGGCGCTGCCATCCCTCGCCCTCCGGCACGGTGCCCAGGGCCCCCTGCAGGAGGGGCGCGGCGTCGCGGACGATCTCGGCCGGCATGGGCTACTCGTCCTCCAGAACGGGCTCGTAGAACTCCGCCCCGTCATCGAGGCGCAGCACGAGCACCTGGCCCAGGCCCGCGCCCGCGGCGGCGCAGCAGTCGATGTCCCAGCGGTCCCGTCCCACGCGCACCATGCGGGCACGGCCGTCCTCGCCCAGCGGGGCGCGGTCGAGGTCGTGGGCCATCCCCTCGAGATAGGGCGTCGGGGTGTGGCCGGCCACGATGATGGGGCCCTCCCCGTCGGCGCCGGAAAGGCCGGCGGCGGCCCCCCAGAACTCCTCGCGGATCCAGGTGAGGTCCTCGGGGTCCTGCGCGGAGAGGTAGGCCCGGGCCGCGTCGTCGTCCCAGGCCGGGGGCACCCGGGCGCCCAGGCGCACGCCGGCGTGCGCGAGCAGGTAGAGGCGCTCGCCCGCGCGCGCGACGCTCCAGCGCGGGAGGTCCGCCACCCAGGAGAGGAGCTCGTTGGCCTCGTCGGGGTCCAGCGCGGCCAGCCCCTCGGAGGTGGTCGCGCCGCCGTTCATGCCCCAGTTCATCCCGGCGAGCCCGTCGTCGGGGTCGCTCATGCAGGCCATCATGAGGTCCTCGTGGTTGCCCATGAGGGCGGTCGCGTTGGGGAGCGACCGCACGAGGCGCAGGACGCCCACGGGGTCGGGCCCGCGGTCGATCATGTCGCCCAGGCAGACCACGCGGTCCTGCTCGCCCGGGGAGACGCGGTCGAGCGCGCGCTCCAGGGCGGCGCGGTGGCCGTGCACGTCCGAGAAGACATAGGTTGACATGAGGTCGGTCCTCCAATCGCGTCCCGCCGGGCGGGCCGGGTCCATCTGGGAAAGCCTACACCCTCGGGCCGCTTTGCGCGAGTCCCGGCCGGTCGGGCGGCCGGTCGGGCCGCGGGCGCGGGGGGGGGCGGGCGGCCGCAGGCGTGCCGCGGTCCCGCGAGCCGGCGGCGCGCCCCTAGCCGCGTCGCCGACGGAGCCGAAGCCGGCGCCGCCGCGCCCGGAGCCTCCAGGCGCCGGGGCCGCCGGCCTCTACCACGCGGGCCGGGAGCCTTTCCTCCCCCGCGCGGCGGACAAGGCTCACGACCTCGGCCATCGTGGCCTCGGCGCGCCCGCGCTTGAGCGCGCACTCCCAGATCACCACGACGGTCCAGCCGGCCTCCACCAGAAGCGCGCTGTCGCGCGCGTCGCGCGCGCGGTTGCGGGCGAACTTGGCCTGCCAGAACTCCGAGTGCGTCTTGGGCCGGGAGGGCGAGCAGTGCGGACAGCGGTGCCAGAAGCACCCGTGGACGAAGATCGCCACGCGTCGGCCCGGGAAGCAGACGTCGGGCCTCCCGGGCGCCTTCCTCCAGTGCAGGCGGTACCCCGTGAGGCCCGCCGCGCGCAGGGCCGCGCGCACGCGCAGCTCGGGCTTGGTGTCCTTGCTCCGGTTGGCCTGCATGACGTGGCGCGTGGCCTCCGACGAGGCGACGGGCACCCGGGAGGGCGCTACCACGTAAAGGGCGCGTCGGGCGCGGAGACGGCGCCCTCAAAGTTGACGTCGCCGGTGAACTCGCGCGCGTCCGCCAGGTCGAGCCCCATCGAGAAGAACGCGCGGAGCGCGGACGGCACGCGAGAGCGCGCGTCGCCCCAGAGGTCCCAGAAGCCCTTCTCGCTCCGCTCGTGCGTGAAGGGGTGCTCCCACGCCCTGTGCGCGCGGTTGTCGAAGTCCGACGTCAGCTCCGCCCGGTCCCGGTGCGACATCGCGCACACGAGCGAGAAGGGCGTCCGCCCGCACGCGCGCTCGAGCGTCCCCAGAAGCGCGCGCTTGCGGCCGGAGGGCGAGTCAAAGACGTGCTGGACCAGGCGGAACTCCCGCACGGCGGTCGAGAAGGTCCGCGGGTCGATCGCGCGGTTGTAGGCCCAGAGCGAGATGTAGAAGTAGACCTTGTCGACGGCCGCCAGGACCTCGCGGCTCGCGGAGAGGGTGCGGGCGTGCGGCCGGTAGGAGCGCACGGTCTGCCCCGTGATCGTGAAGAGCACCATCTCGTCGAGGTCGCGCTCGATCTCGGCGTGGACCCTCGAGCCCGCCCGCTCGTCGAGCCCCGGGACGCCCGCGGAGCAGATGCCGTGCTGCCAGGCGTAGACGAAGGGGTGCATCGTGGAGTCGAGCAGCCAGTGGCAGACGAACCCCGCGACGTAGGCGCGCGCGAGGGCGCGCTCGCGGCCCTCGAGCCCGGCGACGGCCTCGCGCATGGCCAGCATGAGAAGGGCGGGGCGGGCGTCGTGCATCGCGTTGCCGAGCGGCGACCACTTGCGCATGAGCGGGTCGATGACCAGGTAGAAGAGCGGGTCGGGACCCTGGTTGCCCAGAAGGAACGCGTCCTTCTCGTCATCGGTGGTGAGACCCAGCACGTCGGAGGCGTCGTCGAAGACGTCTCGGCCAAAGAGGTCGTGCGTGAGGATTGCAGGCATGGCCGCCCTTTCGTCGAAGGTGCTCCTCCGATTATGCCACGGACGCGAGGGGTGCCCGGCCACTTCCTGCGTTACGTAAGGCGTCGGGTCGCCTACCATAGAGGCGTTGTGGCATCGCGGGAAAGGAAGCCCATGGCGCATCAGAAAATGACCAAGGCCGAGAAGAGCTGGATCGTCTACGACGTGGGCAACTCCGCGCTCGTCCTTCTCGCCACGAGCGTCATCCCGATCTACTTCTCCTCGCTCTCGCCGGAGGGCGGCGTGGTGGTGGCCTGGAGCTACGCCGAGACGGTGGCGTCTTTGATTATCGCGCTGCTCATGCCCGTCCTGGGCTCGATCGCGGACATGCAGGGCATGAAGAAGAAGTTCATCGTGGGGTGCGTGGGCACGGGCGTCGTGGCCACGGTGGCGCTCGGCTTTGTGACCACGGCGCTGGCGTTTCTGGTGATCTACGTGGTCTCGTCGGTGGCCCTCAACTCCTCGATGGTCTTCTACGACGCGCTCCTGGTGGACACCACCACGGACGACCGCATGGACGAGATCTCCTCGGCCGGCTACGCCTGGGGCTACATCGGCAGCTGCGTGCCCTTCATCGCGTGCCTGGGCGTGGTCCTGGGCTACGAGGCGCTGGGGATCACCCTGCAGACCGCCATGCAGATCGCGTTTTTGATCACCGGTCTGTGGTGGGCCGCCTTCACCGTGCCGCTGCTGCGCAACGTGAGGCAGCTCCACTACAAGCCGCGCGAGCCGCACGCCGTCTCCCGCGCCGTCCGCGGGCTTGCGGGGACCCTGCGCGAGATCTGGGCGAACCGCGCCATCCGCTACTACATGATCGCGTACTTCTTCTACATCGACGGCGTCCACACCATCATCAAGCTCTCCACGAGCTACGGCACCGAGCTCGGGATCGACTCCACGCAGCTCGTGCTTGCGCTCCTGGTGACGCAGTTCGTGGCGTTTCCCTCGGCGATCATCTACGGGCGCCTCTCGTCCCGCTACGGCACGCGCCGGATGCTCCTGATCGCGATCGCCGCGTACTTTGGCATCACGCTCTTCGCCGCGTTCTTCCTGCGCTCGGCGGCCGAGTTCTGGTTCCTGGCGATCCTCGTGGGCATGTTCCAGGGCGGCATCCAGGCGCTCTCGCGCAGCGAGTTCGGAAAGCTCTGCCCCAAGGAGCGCGCCAACGAGTACTTTGGCTTCTTCGACATCTTTGGCAAGTACGCCGCGATCCTGGGCACCTTCCTCGTGGGCACGTTCACCGCGCTCACCGGCAACTCGAGCATCGGCGTGCTCTCGATCGCGGTGCTCTTTGTCGTGGGCTTCTTCGCGATGACCCGCGTGCCGGAGCGCACGGCGTAAGGGCGGCTCTTGGCGGCAGCGGGCCGGGCGGCTCTGGGCGCGTGGCACGCGTAACGCCACTTTTTCGGACATCCCCGTTTACGTATCCCCCTGAGGATGCGTAAACGGGGATTTCCCATCAAAATGCACGGTTTTCTCGCGCTACGCATCCGGTAGTTTGAAATTTATCACGCGCAAACCAGAATGTCCGACAATCCTCGTTTACGTATGCAGCACCCCCCCGCGCGGGCGAGAAGAACCCGCAGGTCCCTGTGAGGACGGCAAAGCGCGCGTCTCCCCCGATGACCCGGCGCGACCGTGCGCCCGAGATGCAGGTCGTGTGGAGACGCGCACGCTTTGCGATCGCGAGCGCTCGGGCCGCGTTCTTCTCGCCCGCGTCCCACCTCGCCGATGGCGCGCGGGCGGCTCACGGCCGAAAGCCATGCGCCCGCGCCCGGTCACCGGGGCGGAAGCCGTGTGAGCCCCTCGTCTGCTAGCCTCCGGCCACCGGGAGGAAAGGGGGGCCATGGACATCTTCCTCGCACACGAGGATTCGCTCAAGCTGTTGCGCCACGCCCGAAGGGAGGGCGGCCTCGCGCTGGTCAGGGCCGGACCGCGCGAGCTCGGCCGCGACCACGGGCACATCGACGCGCGCACCCTGGCCCGCGCTCTTCCCGAGGGGCTCCTCGCGCCCTCGCGCGCGCATCCCGTCTCCCTGCGCTTCTGGGACGACGCGTCCCGGAGCCAGTGCGCCACCGTCCGGTCCATCCCCAACCTCGGCCGACTGCCGGACGGCTCGTACCTGGAGGTCGTCCGGACCACGGGTGACCCGCTCTCTCCCGAGGGCGACGAGCCCGCGCGCGTCTTCGTCGAGTCGCCCGGGCTCTCGCTTCTGAGCGCCGCCCAGACCCTCGGGCGCATGGTGCGCGCGAGGCGCCTCACCAGAAGCGCAGCGATCGTCCGTCTGAGCGGATTTCTCATGGAGCTCTGCGGCTCCTACGCGCGCGACCCCCACCATCCCGCGTCGGGCGAGGTCCTCTACGACCTTGCCCCCGTCTCTTCCGTCACCGAGGTCGCGTCCTTTCTCGCGTCCGCCCACGGCCTCCACGGCCGCACGCTCGCGCAGATGGCGGCGGGATACGCCAACGACGGGTCGGGCTCGGCCATGGAAACGCTGTGGTACCACGTCTTCTGCCTGCCCCCGCGCCTCGGCGGCCTGCACCTCAGGCGCCCCCTCCAGAACGTTCCCCTCGCGTGGCCGGCGGAGGTGAGCGAGCTCGTCAGCCACCAGACCATGCGCCCGGACTTCTACTGGGCGGCCTACCACGCGGCCTGCGAACATCAGGGGAAGGACCATACGAGCGAGAAAGCGCTCGCCGAGGACTGCGACCGGGCGCGGGACTACGAGCTGTGCGGGATCGACTACTTCCCCGTGACCAAAAAGGACGCGCGCAGCGAGCGGTCCGTCCGGGCGTTTCTCGCCCAGCTCGTCGGGAAGTTCGCGCCGTACGAGGGCGCGTCGTTTCTGCGGAGGAAGCGCCGGTGCCTCAACGACCCCGACGCCAGCGCGGCGCGCGGCGTCCTTCTCTCCCTGCTCCGCCCGGCGTCGTGGCGCTGGCAGGAGCAGGATGCGTAATCGGCGATTACAGAAACTCGGGTTTACGCGTTCTTCTCGTCATGCGTAACTTGGGATTTGGGGGCATTTGTCACCCTTTTCCGAAGCTACGCATCCGGTAGTTTGAAGTTTTCCATGCGTAAACCGGAATGTCCGACAATCCCCGTTTACGTATGGCGCAGGCCCCGCCGGGCGAGAAGAACGCGCAGGCCCCGCCCCGCGAGAAGGACGCGGGCCCGGGCGCCGCGCGGGGCGTCCGGGCCCGGCGGCGGGCTACGCCAGGCGCTCGATCAGGGCGGCGAGGCGGTCGCAGGCCTCGTCGACCTCCGCGCGGGTGATCACGAGCGGCGGGAGGAAGCGCAGGATGGAGTCGCCGATGTGGTTGAGCACGAGGCCGGCGGCAAGGCCCTCCTCCACGAGCGCGGAAGCGATCGGCACGTCGAGCTGGGCGCCGCGCATGAGGCCGTGCCCGCGCACCTCGACGACGTGCGGCAGCGTCGAGAGGCGGTGGCGCAGGTGGCGCCCCACGGACAGCACGTGCTCTCCGATCCCGAGCTCGGCAAGCGCGCTCACGCAGGCGAGGCCCGCCGCGCAGGCGAGCGGGCTGCCGCCGAAGGTGGAGCCGTGGTCGCCCGGAGCGAGCAGGTCGGCCGCCTCGGCGCGCGCGGCGACGGCGCCCATGGGGAAGCCGTCGGCGATGCCCTTGGCCATGGAGACCACGTCCGGCTCGATCCCGGAGCGCTGGAAGCAGAACGGCGAGCCGCAGCGGTAAAAGCCCGTCTGGACCTCGTCGCACATGAGGAGGATTCCCCTCTCGTCGCAGAGCTCGCGCACGTCGCGCAGGTAGTCGTACTCGGCGTTCCAGACGCCGCCCTCCCCCTGCACGCACTCGAGCATGACGGCGCACACCCCGCCGCGCTCCACGCGCTCGCGCAGCGCGTAGATGTCGTTCAGCGCCACGGACTCGAAGCCCTCCGGCAGCGGCCGGAAGCTCCGGTGGAACTTGTCCTGCCCCGTCGCCGCGAGCGTCGCCAGGGTGCGGCCGTGAAAGCTCTGGCGCGCGGTCACGATGACGTGCGCGCCGTCGAGGCGCCGCTCGCCCCAGCGGCGGGCCACCTTGATCGCGCCCTCGTTGGCCTCGGCGCCGGAGTTGGAGAAGAAGGTCTTCCAGCGGGTGCCCGTGGAGCCCATGACGTGCCCGCCCTCGTCGGTGGTGGTGGAGAGCAGCGTGGAGAGCGCGGCCGCAAGGCGGGTGCGCTTCTCGTCATAGAAGTAGTTGCCGGTCTGCCAGACGCGGCCGAGCTGCCCCTGGATGGCGTCGGACACGATGGGGTTGGCGTGCCCGAGGCTCGTGCAGCCGATCCCGCCGAGCAGGTCGAGGTACTCCCTGCCGGTGGAGTCGACGAGCGTGGCGTCGTGTCCGGAGACAAACTCGACGGGCAGCCGCGCGTAGGTGGGCATGACGTAGGCGGCGTCCGCCTCGGCGACGCGCGGATCGACGGTCGAGAAGGACGGGGTCGTGTCGGGGGCCTTCTGGTCAGCGAGCATGTGAGCTCCTCTCTAGGCGTTGTCCTGCGTGAACATGGTGCCGCAGCCGGCGTCCGTGAAGATCTCCAGGAGCAGCGAGTGCGGGAAGGTGCCGTTCAAGATGACGACCTCGGAGACGCCCGCGTCGAGGGCCTCCGCGATCGAGCGGATCTTGGGGATCATGCCGCCGTCGAGCGTGCCGGACTCCAGAAGCTCGTGGGTCTCCGCGCGCGTGAGGCTCTGGATGAGGGTCCCCTCGTCGCGCACGTCCTCGTAGAGGCCGTCCACGTCCGTGAGGTAGATGAGCTTGTCGGCGCCCATGGCCTCGGCGACCTTGCCGGCCGCCACGTCGGCGTTGATGTTGTAGAAGCCGTCCGGCCCGCAGCCCACGCTCGCGATCACGGGGATGTAGCCGTCCGACAGGATGGTCTCGATGAGGCTCGGGTCGACGGCGCGCACGCGCCCCACGCGCCCGAGCTCGGGGTCGATGGGGGCCGCCTTGAGCGTCTTGCCGTCGGCGCCGGAGATGCCGACGGCGTTGTGGCCGTACTCGTTGAGCGCCCAGACGAGCTCCTGGCTCACCTTGCCCACGAGCACCTCGCGCACGGCCTCCATCATGGCGTCGTCGGTGACGCGCAGGCCGTCCTTGAACGTGACGGGCAGGCCCAGCGCGCGCACGTGGGCGTTGATGGCCTTGCCTCCCCCGTGGACGAGCACCACGCGGATGCCCATGAGCTTGAGGAGCTCGATGTCGGCCACCACCTGGCGGCAGAGCTCCGGGTCCTCCATGGCGGAGCCCCCGTACTTGATGACGAAGGTCCTCCCCCGCATGCGGTTGATCCAGGGGAGCGCCTCCATGAGGACGTCCACCTTGGACGCCGCGCGGTCGCGCTCGAGCCGGTCGCGGGTCTGCATAGCTTCCTCCTAGCTGGCGAGAAGAACGAGGGGCAGGTGCGGCCGGCGCCCGAGGCGGGCCCGGCCCAAGGAGACGGCGCCCGCCCTAGGTGCGGTAGTCCCCGTTGATGGTCACGTAGTCGTGGGTGAGGTCGCAGGTCCAGACGCGCGTGGCGCACGTCCCCGTCCCCAGGTCCACCGTGATGTCGATCTCCGGCGCCTCGAAGCGGCGCAGCATGTCCTCCTCGTCCATGGGGACGGTGAGGCCCGCGCGGCACACGGGCACGCCCATGAAGTCGATGTCCACGCGGGCCTGGTCAAAGATGACGCCGCACTTGCCGGCGGCGGCCGCCACGCGGCCCCAGTTGGCGTCGTGGCCGAAGATCGCGGTCTTCACGAGCGGCGAGTTGGCGATCGCGCGGGCGACCGCGTCGGCGTCCGAGGGGCTCGCGGCGCCCGTCACGTTCACCGTCACGAGCTTGGTCGCGCCCTCGCCGTCCGCGGCGATCTTGCGTGCGAGCTCCGCGCAGGCCCCCTTGACGGCGGCCGCCACGGCCGGGAAGGCGGGCGAGTCCGGGCCGATCGGCTCTCCGCCGGCCGCGCCCGTGGCAAAGAGCAGGGCGGTGTCGTTGGTGGAGGTGTCGGAGTCGACGGTCACCTTGTTGAAGCTGTCGCGCACCGCAAGGACGAGCGCCAGGCGCGCGGCCTCCGAGGTGAGCGGGGCGTCCGTTGCGAGCACGGCGAGCATCGTGGCCATGTTGGGCTGGATCATGCCAGAGCCCTTGACGAAGCCGCCCACGTGGACCGTGACCTTTCCGCCGCGGCCGTCGGGGACGCGCCCCTCAAGGGCGACCTCCTTGGGGCGGGTGTCGGTGGTCATGACGGCACAGGCCGCGTCGTGGGCATGCGCGGCGTCGGCGCCGAGGGCGGCCACGGCCGCCGGGACCCCGGACTCATAGGGGGCGAGCGGCAGCGGGACGCCGATCACGCCCGTGGAGGCCACGAGGACCTCCTCGGGGTCGCAGCCGAGCTCCGCGGCCACGAGCTCGGTCGAGCGACGGGCCACGGCCAGGCCCGGCTCGCCCGTCGCCGCATTGGCGTTGCCGGAATTGAGGACCACCGCGCGGGCGCGGGCGTTCGCGCGCAGGGCGCGCTCGCGCGAGACGGTCACGGGAGCCGCGCAGAAGCGGTTGGTCGTGAAGGTGCCGGCTACAGGGCACGTCCCGTCGGCCACGACGAGCGCCAGGTCAAGCCGGTTGGGGTTCTTCCGAAAGCCCGCCGAGACGCCGGCGGCGCGGATGCCGGAGGCCGCGCAGACGCCTCCGTCGCAGGGCATGAAGCCGAAGGCCTCCGGCGCGTCGGGCGCGGCCGGGACCTCAAGCGGTGCAAAATCACTCATGGGGTTCTTCTCCGTTGGTCGGGGTCCTAGACGAGAGGCGCCGGGGCGAGAAGCCCGGCCGTCTCGGGAAGCCCCAGCACGACGTTGGCGCACTGGACGGCCTGGGCAGCCGCTCCCTTCCCGAGGTTGTCGATCGCGCACGAGGCGACGATCGTGCGTCGTCGTCGGTCGTCGAGGGCCACGCCCACCTGGGCGCGCGCCGTCCCAAAGACGGAGGAGGTCGCGGGCATGGAGCCTGCGGGGAGCGCCGTCACGAGCGGCTCGCCCGCGTACGCGCGCTCATAGGCCGCCTGCACGTCGGCGGCGGTGACGCCCGGGGCGGCCTCGAGGTAGACGGTGGAGAGGAGCCCGCGGGTGAGCGGGGCCAGGTGAGGCGTGAAGACCACGGACATCTCGCGGCCCGCCACCTCGGTGAGGGTCTGCTCGATCTCCGGGGTGTGGCGGTGATGACCCACGCCGTATGCCTCGACGGACTCGTTGGCGTGGCAGAAGTGCGTGCGGGCGGTCGCGGAGCGGCCGGCGCCGGAGACGCCCGAGATGGCGTCGGCGATCACGAGGTCGCCGGTCGCAAGACCGGCCGCGAGCGCGGGCGCGGCGGCGAGGGCCGTTGCCGTGGGGTAGCAGCCCGGCACGGCCACGAGCACGGCCTCGCCGGCGGCGCGGCGCGCGGCGAGGGCGGCAAGGCCCGCGCGGTTGAGCTCGGGCAGGCCGTAGACGGTGCTCGAGAGGAGCTCGGGGCTCGTGTGCGGCGTGGAATACCACGCCTCGTAGACCGCCGGGTCATGGAGGCGGTAGTCGGCGGAGAGGTCGAGCACCGTCACGCCGCGGGAGAGGAGCTCGGGCGTGAGCGCGAGGCTCGCCGTGTGCGGGACCGCGAGGAACGCGACGTCTGCCACGGCGGCGATGGCGTCGGGCTCGGGAAGCGAGAGCTCGAGGTCCGAGGCGCCCGCAAAGGACGGGTAGACGGCGTCGAGCCGGGTCCCGGCCTGCTTGCGGTCCGTGGCCATGACGAGCTCGAGGTCCGGGTGGCCCATGACGAGGCGGCAGGCCTCGATGCCCGCGTACCCCGTTGCCCCCACGACACATGCCCGGATCTTGCCCATGACCGCTCCCTTCAGTCGCACGACAGGGATAGTGTCGCACCGCTCGCGCCCCCCACGCCCCGCAGGAGGAAATCCGACACGCACCGGATACAGTCCCCTGGCCTTCGAGGCAACGGGCTGGCGGCCTCGTCGCCCCCGTCAGCGGAGCACGACGCCCGCGCGAACGCGCTCGACGGCCTCGTCGCCGAGGAAGTGGCGGACGATCTCCAGGCCAAAGGCCATCGCCGTGCCGGCGCCCTGGCTCGTGATGAACGGGCCGTCAACGACAACGGGCTCGTCGGCAGCGAGCTCGGCGCCGCGCTCGGCGAGCACGTGCTGGAACCCGGGGTTGGACGTGGCGCGCCGCCCCGTAAGGAGGCCGAGCTCGGCCAGGATCGAGGGCGCCGCGCAGATGGCGGCGAGCGGCCGGCCGCGCTCGGCGAAGGAGCGGAGCGCCGCGCAGAGCGGCTCGGTCGCCCTCAGGTTGGGGGTGCCGGGGATGCCGCCCGGCAGGACGAGCATGTCATAGGCGTCGAAGTCAAAGTCCTCGTCGGCGATCGAGCGATCGCAGACGATGGTCACCTCGTGCGAGGAGGTGACCTGGCGCTCGGGCGTCACCGCCACGGTGTCGCACGGAATCCCCGCGCGGAAGAGCAGGTCGACGACCGTGAGGCCCTCGATCTCCTCGAGCCCCGGCGCACAGAAGACGGCCACCCGGCTCTGGGTCTCCTGCCTGAACATACGCTACCTCCCTCTGCAACGGGGCCCTGCCGGCCACGGCCGGCAGGGCCCTCGGGACAAGACAGGACGGCCTAGTCCTCGTTGAGGCCGGCGTTGATCGCGTCGGCGATGGCCTGCGGGTCGTCCGTGCCGTGGACGAGGTTCTTGAACTCGTCCCTCATGAGCAGCACGGCGGTCTTGGACAGCAGCTTGATGTGCGTCGACGCCACGTCGGAGTCCGGCACGAGCAGCGCGATGGCCACGTCGACGGGCTTCTCGTCGAAGCTCGGCCACTCGATCGGCCGGTCGTTCTTGACCACGATGACGATGGCGTCCCTGATGGCGGCGGACTTGGCGTGCGGCACGGCAAAGCCGTCGGTCATGCCGGTCTCGCCCATGGCCTCGCGGGCCAGAAACGCCTCGTAGGCCGTATCGGCGTCGTCGACGGCACCAAGCTCGGCGGCCTTGTCGCAGATGAAGCGCAGGACCTCCTCCCGCGTGCCGATGCTCTGCTTGACGAAGACGTTCTCTGCCCTGACGAAGTCGCTCACGTGAGCCTCCTTTTTTGTTCGCGTGCGGCGGGGTCCCGGCAGACCCGCCTCACGCCCATGATAGCGGTAATGGGTGCCAGGCGCCGGGACGAGGGGTCAGGAGAGGCGCCTCGCCCTCAGGGTTGCGGCCGTCGCGCCCCACGGCGCGCCGCCTCGCCCCTCGCCCCATGGCCCGCGCGGGGCCGGCGCTGCCTCTAGCGCGAGGGAGGCTCCATCCCCAGGTGGTCGAAGGCGGCGAGCGTGGCCTGGCGGCCCTGCGGCGTGCGCACGATGAGGCCGCGCTGCAAGAGGTACGGCTCGTAGACGTCCTCGAGCGTGGAGGGGTCCTCGGAGACGGCGCTCGCCACCGTGGTGAGCCCCACCGGACGGCCGCGGAAGGTGCTGCAGAGCGCGGTGAGGATGCGCACGTCCATGGTGTCGAGGCCCATGGCGTCGATCTCGAAGAACTCAAGCGCCTCGGCGGCCACCTCCCAGGTGATCGTGCCCTCGCGCTTGACCTGCGCGTAGTCGCGCACGCGCTTGAGCAGGCGGTTGGCCAGGCGCGGCGTGCCGCGCGAGCGCGAGGCGATCTCGGAGGCGCCCTGCTCGTCTATCTCCACGCCGAGGATGTGCGCCGAGCGGCTCACGATGACGGCGAGCTCGGCGGTCGTGTAGTAGTCCAGCCGGTACGAGATGCCAAAGCGGTCGCGCAGGGGCCCCGTGAGCAGGCCCGTGCGCGTGGTGGCGCCCACGAGCGTAAAACGCGGGACGTCGATCCTGATGGAGCGGGCGGCCGGCCCCTTGCCGATCACGATGTCCAGGAAGAAGTCCTCCATCGCCGGGTAGAGGATCTCCTCGATCTGGTGGTTGAGGCGGTGTATCTCGTCCACGAAGAGGACGTCGCCCTCCTCGAGGTTGGTGAGGATGGCCGCGAGGTCGCCCGCGCGCTCGATGGCCGGGCCCGAGGTGGTGTGCATCTTCGCGCCCATCTCGTTGGCCACGATGCCCGCAAGCGTGGTCTTGCCGAGGCCCGGGGGACCCGAGAAGATCACGTGGTCGAGGGACTCCCCGCGGTCGCGCGCGGCCTGGATGAGGACGCGCAGGTTCTCGCGGACGCGCTCCTGCCCGATGTACTCGTCGAGCGTGCGCGGCCGGAGGGTGCGGTCCTGGTCGAGGTCGTCGGCGGTGAGCTCGCCCGAGACCTCGCGCGGCCCGGCGGGCCGGGCGGGCGCGGGCGTGGCGAAGAGGTCCTTCTCGCTCGCCTCCCACATCAGCGACCACTCCCCAGGCGGCGGAGCGCGTAGGCGATGACCTGCTCGATGGTATGGGCGCCGGCCTCCGCGTGCCCCTCGAGCGCGAGCTCCGCCTCCTGGGAGGTGAAGCCCATGGAGAGGAGCGCCTCGGCGGCCTCGGACTCAACGCCCGCGCCCGGGGCGCCCGGCGCGGAGGGCACCGGCCCCGCCTCCGGCTCGCTCAGCCCCACAAGGCCCCTGAGCTCGGCGTTCTTTGAGAACACGTCGGAGAGCTCGACGATGAGGCGGCTCGCCTTCTTGCGGCCCACGCCCGGCACCTGGGCCATGCGGGCCACGTCCTGCGTGGTCACCACCTGCGCCAGGGTGGCGGGGGTGAAGGTGGAGAGCGCGGCGAGGGCGAGCTTGGACCCCACGCCGGAGATCGCGCGAAGCTGGTCGAAGAGCGCCCGCTCCTCGCGCGAGGAGAAGCCGTAGAGCTCCATGGAGCCGTCGCGCACCACCATGCGGGCGAGCAGCGTGACGCCGGCCTCGCCCGGGTGGGGCAGCGACGCCGCCGTGGTCGACGAGACGCCGAGCTCAAAGGCGACGCCCCCCACGTCGAGCACCACGTACGAGGGCATCACCTCGAGGAGCGTGCCGGTTAGCTGGACAATCACGTGAGGACCCTCCTTGCCTCGCCGAGGCTTCTGGTTCTGACGACGTTAGCATGGCACACCGCGGCGGCGAGCGCGTCGGCGGCGTGGTCCGGGCGCGGGTCGTGGTCAAGCGCGAGGACGTTTCTCACCATGTAGATGACCTGGCGCTTGTCCGCCGCGCCCGTGCCCACCACGGCCTGCTTGATCTGCATGGGCGTGTACTCCCCCACCGCGAGCCCGGCCGTCGAGCACGCCACGATGGCCGCCCCGCGCGCCTGCGCGGTGGCGATGGCGGACTTGGTGTTCTCCCCGAAGAAGATGCTCTCTATCGCGAGCTCCGTGGGGCCGTACTTCTCGATCACGCGCCGAAGCTCCGCGTAGATGCGGCCCAGGCGCAGGTCGATGGGCTCGGACGCGACGGTGGTGACGCAGCCGTACGCCCGCGCGCGACAGACGGAGCCCCGCGTCTCCACGACGCCCCAGCCCGTGTGGGCAAGGCCCGGGTCTATCCCAAGAACGACCATGTCACCCCCTCCCGCGTCCGTACTAGAACGTTCGTTCTATCATAGCACGAAGCGGGGGCGCGGCAAGGCTCAGTTCTCGGAGAAGGGGCCGTCCCAGAGCGGGCGGGGGGCATCCGGGCCCGCGCCGTCCCCGGGCGCGCCCGGGGGCTCGGGGTCGGCCGCGCCCCCAAGCGACGAGAAGCCCCCGTCCTGGGCAAAGTCGCGCAGGTACCCCAGGAGGTCTCGGACCTCGCGCTCCCGCTCGAGCTCCTCGACGGCGCGCGCCGCGACGTCCGGGGCCTGCTCGGGCGCCCCCTCGCCGATCGTGACCGCGGACATGCGGGCGAGCGCCTCGGCGACCTCGGAGGCGGCGCGCTCCACGTCCGGGCGGACGCGGTCGCGCCAGGCGAGCCCGATGGGGCCGCGCGCCTCGCCGATCGTCCGCGAGGAGACCACGATGGGACGGCCGGCGCCGCCGCGCAGCGCGTCGGCGTCGTGCACGCGCGTGGCAATGGCCTCGATGGCCGCGGCGTGACCGCGCTCGGCGGCGATGTCGGAGATGGGCGTCTCCCACTCGAGGTAGCTCGAGAGCACGAGGTCGACGAACTCGAGGCGCGCCTCGGCCGAGGGGAGGTCGACCTCAAGCCCCTCGACGGGCAGGGTCGAGCCCGTCGCGAGCGCGGCCTCGGAGATGACGGGGGAGATGGTGTTGCGCAGCCGCGCGAGCGCGACGACGTCGGAGCGGTAGAGGTCCCCGAGGGGCTGCACCGCCGCGGCGCAGACGTCCGGGGCGCCGCCGAGCGCGAGGGCGGTCTTGTCGACCGACCCGAGCGCGACGGCGCCCGTCCGGCGCGCGAGGGAGGCGAGGCGCGCCTCGGCGAGGTCGTGCGCGAGCGCCTGGTCCTTCTCGGCCTCCGCCACGAGGTCGACGCGCTCGACGTTGCCCTCCGGGAGGCGAAGCGAGCGCACGAGCGCCTCCGCCGCGGCATCGAGGGAGGCGTCGCCCGTGCGGGGCACGAGCGCGCGGACGCGGGTCGGGCCGAGGGCGTCGGTGGCGAGCGTCGCCACGAGCAGCGAGGGAAGCCGGCCGTCTACGACGACGCAGGCGTCCCGGCCGCCCTCGCAGACCGCCTCGACGCCCAGGGAGAGCGCGCCCCACGCCATGAGCGGCGCGTCGAAGACCTCCAGGGGGAGCGCCTCGGCGAGCGGGCCCTCGGCCGAGGGGTCGAGGTCGCAGACGAGCAGGGCCTCCTCAAGGCTCGGGGCCTGGGCGGCAAGCTCGCCCCAGGGCGCGAGGACGAAGCTCGACCCGCAGAAGACCTGCGCGTCATAGCTGCCCAGCGCGCCCACGCCCACGATCCAGGCGCCCGTCGCCTCGGCGTCCGCGAGGAAGCGGCCGTCGGCGAGCGAGCTGCCGAGGGCGCTCGAGACGTCGTCGGTCGCAAAGCCGTAGCCGGAAAGGAAGACGATCACGTCGACGTCGTACTCGTAGTCGTCGTAGTCGTCAAGGTCCTCGTAGGTGAAGGCCACGCCGAGGCGGGCGCCGGCGAACTCCACCTCCGGGAGGGGACGGCCCTCGGGCTCCCCGGGGGCGTCGGCGCCCTCTTCGGCGCGGGCCCTGGCGCGGGCCGCCTCGAGGTAGGCGGCCAGGCGCACCGGGACGACGCCCCCCTCGGAGAAGAGCAGCGCCTCCGGCAGCGTGGCCCCGCCGACGTCCGCGAGCACCGGCACGAGGCAGGGGCAGGCGAGCTCGTCGACGAGGCCCATGAGGCAGCCCGCAAGATCGAGGAGGAACCCCTCGCGGTCCGCGGGCGCCGCGGGCGCCGCGCCGCACAGCACGGGGGCCGGGAAGACGAGCAGGTCGACGCCCCGCTCGGCCGCCCGGCGGGACTGCTCCGCCATGCGGGCCGCCGTGGCGGAGAAGTCCCCCGCGTGCGATGTCATCTGGGCAATTGCAATCCTCATGCGCGCTCCCCCCATCTGGTCCCCCCATTGTGCCACACGCCGCGGGAGCGGCCGTGACGCGCCACGCACGGGCGGCGGGCCCCGGTCGCCCGAGACCCGCCGCCCCCGTGCCCTGGCGCGTCACGCTAGAGCTCGGCCTTCCAGAGGCCGTGAAGGTTGCAGTAGGCGTAGACGGTGCCGCCCTCGCAGCAGCAGGCGCCGAAGGTCGCCCTGGGCTCCTCGCCCGGCTTCAGGTGCTTGAGGCAGAGCTTGCCGTCGGTGACCAGGGCAACCCACTCGATGAAGTGCTCCTCGGTCATGGGGTGGGCGACCTCGCCCACGGTCACGACGAGGTGGTTGCCGTCCTTCTCGGCCACCGGGACGTGCTTTTCCGTCGCGGCGTCGGTGGAGCCTGCCACGAGCAGCTCCATGGGCTCGCCGCAGCAGCTCGGGGTGACGCCGCCGTCCTTGACGACGGCGACGATGTTGCCGCAGTGATTGCAGCGGTAGAACTTGACCTCGGCCATGGCTGGGTCCTCTCTCAAGGGGTCGGGCGCCCTCTGCGCCCGTTGCCTCTCTCATACCCGTATGCCCTCGCTCCTAAGCCGAGATGCCGGCCCCTCGGCCAGACCCCCAGAATCATCGAGCTCGCGGCCCAGGGGGCGGGCCGGGGACGGGGCTCCCCGGTCGGGTCGAGAGGGCACGTCCGCCACGAATCCCGCCGAGTGCGCGCTGGAAAGCTCGCCTCGGCGCGCATTCGTCGTTTTTCTCGTCCGGGCGGACAGAAAACCCGCCGAGTGTACGCTGGCGAGCGCGCACTCGGCGGGATTCGTGGCGACTGCAGAGCAGGCGGCAACTGCAGGGCAGGCAGCGGCAGCGCAGGCGGGCGCTATGCCACCTGGACGTGGCCCTGGCGGCCGACAAGGTCGATCATCTCGGCGAGAAGGACCATGTTGCGGGCGTCGATCCTGGTGGGGAGCTCCATGCGCATGACGTCGCCCGTGGACGACTCCACGCGCAGCTCGACGTGGTCGAGGCCGGGGTAGCGCCCGAGGATCTGCCCCATGCTGTCCATGTAGGGGCGCGTGAGCAGCCCCGCTGGGATGTTGACCTCGAGCACCTTGGGCCGGTTGGCGCGGTCGTCCAGGACAAGCGGCTCGACCGCCATGCAGATGACCTGGTTGCCGCGGTCGCCGCGCTCGAGCTTGCCCTCCACCTTCACGAAGACGTCGCCCTGGCTCTCGCCCGTCTCCTCGTCGACCTCGCCGGCGAGCGCCGCCGCGCACTTCTTGTAGAGCTTGGGGAAGACCACGAGCGTGACCTCGCCCTCCATGTCCTCGAGGGTGACGATGGCCATGGGGTCACCGTTCTTGGTGGTCTTCTTCTGCACGGCCGTGACCATGCCCGCAAGGCGGATGACCTTGCCCTCGGGCACCTTGAAGCGCTCGTGGACGGCGCCGGAGGGGTCGGTGACCTCCTCGGCCACCTCGATGTCGGCGATCGTGTAGTCGCGGTTCTTGGTGAGCGCGTACTCGTAGGGGCGCAGCGGGTGGTCGGAGACGTAGAGGCCGAGCACCTCGTGCTCTCGGGCCAGCTTGACCGAGCGGTCCCACTCCACCCCGTCGGGCTCGGGCACGGTGTTCTCGAAGCCGGAGCCCTCCACGTCGCCGAAGAGGTCGAACATGGAGAACTGCCCGGCGGCGCGCACCTTCTGGCGCTTGGCCGCGGCGTCGATGATGTTCTCGGGGTTGGTCTTGTCGACGAAGCGCATGAGCTGCATGCGGGTGTAGCCGGTGGAGTCGAAGGCGCCCGAGCAGATGAGCGCCTCGACCACGCGGCGGTTGGCCTGGCCGGTGTCCATGCGGTCCACGAAGTCGTGGAGGCTCTTGAAGGGGCCGTTCTTCTCGCGCTCCGCCATGATGGCCTCGCCCACGCCCTCGCCCACGCCGCGGATGCCGGCAAAGCCAAAGCGCACGCCCTCGGAGGTGGCGGTGAAGTCGCGGCCGGACTCGTTGATGTCGGGCGGCAGGATGGCCACGCCCTCGTGGCGGTAGGCCGTGACGTAGTGGACGATCTTGTCGGTCTTGCCCATGTAGGACGTGAGGACCGAGGCCATGTACTCGCGCGGGTAGTGGGCCTTGAGCCAGGCCGTCTGCATGACGAGGATGGCGTATCCCGCCGAGTGGCTCTTGTTGAACGCGTAGGACGCGAACTCCAGGACGTCGTCCCAGATGCGCTGCGCGATCTCCTTCTTGTAGCCGTTGGTGACGGCGCCGTTCATCCAGTGGTCGTAGGTGGTCTCGTCCTTGCCGTCGTCCCAGTGGAAGACCGTAGAGGTGAGGAGCTTGATCTTCTTCTTGGCCACGGGCTTTCGGATGCGGGAGTCACTCTCGCCGGCCGAGAACCCCGACATCTTCATCGAGATCTTCATGACCTGCTCCTGGTAGACCATCGTGCCGTAGGTCTCGCCCAGGATGTCGTCCAGGCGCGGGTCGTAGGAGACGGCCTCCTCGCGGCCGTTCATGCGGTTGATGTAGCTCGTGACCATGCCGGCGCCCAGAGGGCCCGGGCGGTAGAGGGCGATAAGTGCCACCACCTGCTTGTACTCGGTGGGGCGCATGTTCTTGATCGTGGACGTCATGCCCGCGGACTCGATCTGGAAGACGCCGGCGGTGCGGCCCTCGCGCATGAGCTTGTAGATCTCCGGGTCGTCGAAGGGGATCTCGTCCACGTTGATGTCGATCCCGTAGTTGGCCTTGATGTTGGCCTTGGCCTTGGAGATGACGGTCAGGGTGCGAAGCCCCAGGAAGTCCATCTTGAGCAGGCCCATGTCCGCGACCGAGTGCCCCTCGTACTGGGTGATCTCGACGCCGCCCTTGGTGTCGACCTTGGTGGGCACGTGGTCGTTGACCGGCGTGGGCGCGATGAGGACGGCGCAGGCGTGGACGCCCTCGCCTCGGTGCAGGCCCTCGATGGAAAGGGCCGCGTCGATGATGCGGCGGGAGTCCGGGTCGTTCTTGTAGGCGTCCTCGAAGTCGGGCGAGTACTGGTCGGAGTGCTTCTCGTTCTTGTGCAGGGCGCTGTCAAGCGTGAGCTTGGGGTCGTTGTTGAGCATCTTGGAGAGCTTCTGGCCCTGCCAGACGGGAAAGCCCAGCACGCGCGCGGCGTCGTTGATGGCCTGCTTGGCCTTGATCGTGGAGTAGGTGATGACGTGGCAGACGCGCTCGGGGCCGTAGAGCTGGCGGACGTGCTCCACGACCTCGAGGCGGCGCTCGTCGTCGAAGTCCATGTCGATATCCGGCATCTCGGAGCGCTGCGGGGAGAGGAAGCGCTCGAACATGAGGCCGTTGTCGAGCGGGTCGAAGGTGGTGATGTCCATCGCGTAGGCCACGATGGCGCCGGCGGCCGACCCTCGGCCGGGCCCCACGCCGATGCCGTTTCTCTTGGCCCAGCGCACGTACTCCTGGACGATGAGGAAGTAGTCGGCGAAGCCCTTCTCGCAGATGACCTTGTACTCGTACTCGAAGCGCTCGCGGACGTTCTCGCCGCCCACGGTGAGCTCGCGCCAGTTCTCGCCGTAGCGGCGCGCGAGGCCCGTCTCGCACTCCTTGCGGAAGCGCTCCTCGGAGGTCTCGCCGGGGTCGAGGTCCGGGAACTTGGGCAGGTACATGTGGGTCCAGTCGAGCTCGTAGCGGCACTTCTCGGCCACCTCGAGCGTGTTCTCGATGACCTCGGGCGCCCACGAGAAGAGCTGGCGCATCTCCTCCTCGCTCTTGATGTAGAACTCGGTGCCCGTCATGCGCTTGCGGTTCTCGTCGTCGATCTTCGAGGCGGTGCCGATGCAGCTGAGCACGTCCTGGGTGGGGGCGTCCTCGCGCGTGAGGTAGTGGTTGTCGTTGGTGGCGATGACCTTGATGCCGAGCTCGGCTCCCAGGCGCACGATCTGCTCGGAGAGGGTGCGGTCGGTGAAGCCGCCCCACGCGGGGTCCGCCAGGCCATGGTCCTGGACCTCGAGGTAGAAGTCCTCGCCAAAGATCTCCTGGAAGGTGCGCGCCCAGCGGCGCGCCTCGTCCGGGCGGCCCTCGAAGTAGCTGCGCGGGATGATGCCCGAAACGCACGCGGAGGTGCAGATGATGCCCTCGTGGTAGCGACGCAGCATGTCAAGGGTGGTGCGCGGGTAGTAGTAGAACATGTCGCCGGAGGCCGCCTCGCTCATCATCTTCATGAGGTTGACGTAGCCGGTCTCGTTCTTGGCCAGCAAGATCAGGTGGTAGCGGTGCTGGCGCGTGCCCTTCTCGATGCAGTCGTCCGTGATGAAGTAGGCCTCGCAGCCAAAGATCGGCTGGATGAGCAGGGAGGGGCGGTTGGCGCGAACGGCCTCGAGGTCATGGGTCCTCTCCCAGATGGCGACGTCGGAGGCCCACTGGGCGTGGACGCGGTCGTGCGGGCGGGCGTCCTCGGCGTCGGGCTCCGGCTCCTCGAGCTCCCAGCCCTTCTGAAAGCACTCGAGGTCGTGCCTCCACTGGTGCATGTCCTTCTGGCCGTCGTTGTACTTGCGGCACTCCATGTCGAAGTCCGGGATGCCGAACATGTAGCCGTGGTCCGTGAGGGCCAGCGCCGGCATCTCAAGGTCGACGGCGCGCTTCACCATGTCGGAGATGCGCGTGGCCCCGTCGAGGATCGAGAAGTCCGAGTGGTTGTGCAGGTGAACGAATGCCATGGGAAGAATCTCCGTAGGTCGGCGTCAGCTGGGCGTCTGTTTCATGGGACCTAGTCTAGCCGTTTGCCCGGACACAGGACGGCGGGGGCCTGCTCGCCCGACCTGCGGACCTCCGCGTTTGCGCAGGTGGCAACCACAGGAATTCTTCACGACGGCCGGGGCGGCGGGTGCCGGGGGTGCGGGTGCCGGGGGACACAAATGCTGCCGGGTGCGCGCTCGGCGGCGCGCACCCGACGTTTCCCCTGTCCGGACGGACACGAAGGGGCCCGAGTGCGCGCCCGCGGGCGAGAAGGACCGCGCACTCGGCGCGCTTCCTGGCAAGACGGACGCACGGGCATCGGAGAACGGGCGTCAAGGAGACGGGATGCCGGGGCAGGCCCGCTCAGGCCCCCTCGCCAAACTGGTAGCGGGCCACGAGGGGCTCGCCGGGCGCGTCCGGGTCCTCTCGCTCCACGCAGACGAAGGCGCACGTCACGCGCTCGAACCCCTCGGCAAGGAGAACCCCCGCGTAGAACTCGGCCTGCATCGCGTGACGCTCGCGGACCTCCTCGGGCGCGAGGCCGGCGTCGCCCGTCTTGTAGTCCACCACGAGCGCGCGGCGGCCCGCCTCGTCAGTGCAGAGGAGGTCCATCGCCCCCTCGAGGTAGTCCCCGTACGGCGACCCCTCCCTCGGCTGGAAGAACGGCACCTCGGCACGGGCGCGAGGCCAGGAGAGCGCCTCGGCCCGGACCGCCGAGCCCTCCCAGCGCGCGAGCGCCGCGCGCAGGCGCGCCTCGGCGCGCGGGGAGAGGTTCCAGCGTGCGACCTGGGCCGACACGCGTGCCTCGTCGACCGTGCGGCCGCTCTCCACCATGGCCTGCGCGAGCTCGTGGAAGGCCGAGCCCAGGTTGGTGGCACGGTCCGCGTCGTTGGTCACGGGGGCGCCCGCCTCGAGCGCCTCGCGCTCCTCGCGCGGGGGCGTGGGCGGGCGGGTGGGCTCGGGGGCCTCGAGGGCGCGGACGCTCGTGTAGCTGAAGACCCCCTCGCGGGCCCGCCAGGTGCCGGGGACCCGGGGCCGCGCGAGCGCGTCAACCGCATAGAGGTCGAAGGCCGCGCCGCCCTCGGCATCGCCGACGTCGGAGGCGGCGTCACGGCCCTCGCCAGCCGCGCCGGCCCCCCGGTCCACGACCTCGGCCACGTCCGCCGGGAGCTCCCCGTCAAAGCCCGCAAGCTCGCCCGCCGACGACGCCGTGACGCGCCGGCCCTCACCGCTGCCCTCCTGCTCGACGACCACGCAGCGCATGCGCGCCGGGGCCGACCCGCCATAGTCGACGGCGCGCACGCCGGGCACCGGGTCCCAGGCGCCCTCGCAAAGCGCGCGGAGCGCCGCGTCGGCGAGCGCGGAGGAGACGCCCTCCTTGCCGGAGGCCGCCGGAATCCCCACCACGAGCGCCTCGCGGGCGCGCGTGAGCGCCACGTAGAGCAGGCGGGCGCGCTCCTGCGCCTCGGCCGCGTCGTCGGCCGCGCGCAGCGCGAGGTAGCGCGCGGCGAGCGGGAGCGGGCGGGAGCGGTCCGCGCTCTCCTCGAGCTCCTCGGGATCGACGTCGGAGAGCCTGGGGGCCTCGGCCGGGCGCAGCACGAAGACCCGCTCGGCCGGGGCGCCCGCGCCCGGGCCCGGGGCGCCCGCGGGTGCGGGCCCCGTCACCAGCTGCGCGTCCCCGCGCGGGTTGCCCCAGCACTCCGCCACGGCGCAGACGGGGAACTCGAGGCCCTTTGAGGCGTGCACCGTCATCACGCGCACCGTGCCGCCGCCGGCGTCCGCCTCCCCGCCCGCGAGCGAGGCCGGCGGGACCTTGGAGGCCGCGAGCCAGCCGTCGAACTCGGTGGCGGCGCGGGCCGGCCCCAGGCCGAGCTCGGAGGTGAGGTCGCGCACGTAGCGCACCGCGGCGAGCACGTTGGCGGCGCGGGCGAGGCCCTCGGCGCCCGCCGCCTCGAGCCGGGCGAGCCAGCCGGAGTCGCGCACCACGTCGGCCACGACGTCGGCGACGGGACGCCAGCGCACGTCCTCGAGGGCCCGCGCGAGCACCTCGTGCGCACGGGCGAGGCGCGCCGAGGGCTCGCGGCCGCCATAGAACGTCATGTCGGCGAGGCCGCGGTCTATCGAGCGCTTCGTGGGGGCGTCGAGCTTCTCCTGGGCCCGCGTCCCCAGCTCGCAGAAGTCGTTGGCGTCGAGCCCGAACATCTCGCTCGCGAGCAGCGGGAAGAGCCCGGACTGCGTGTCGGCCGGGTTGGCGAGCGCGTGGAGCAGCGCGCGGACGACCTTCACCTCATCGGTCGAGGTGAAGGTGGAGCCTCCCGTGACCACGCACTCCATCCCGCGCGCGCGGATGGCGTCGATGTAGAGGTCGGCGTGGGTGGTCACGCCGAGGAGCAGCGCCATGTCGCCGGGACGCTCGCCCGCGTCGCGGTAGCGCGCGAGGGCGTCCGCCACCTGCGCCGCCATGGTGGCGGACTGGTGGCGGGAGGGGCGGCCCGAGCGGCCCCTCCCCGCGCAGACCTCGAGGTCGACGCGCGGCAGCGCGCGGGCGCGGTAGCCGTCGCGACGCGCGGGGCTGGCGTCGAGGTGCATGAAGTCGGGCATGGCGCCCGCCGCGGACGCGCCCCCGGTGCACACGCGCTCCACGAGCGCGAGCACGTCGGCGTGGCTGCGGTAGTTGGTGTCGAGGCGCACCACGTTGCCGGGCGCCACCTGGGCGCCCCGGCCCCGGAAGACCCCCACGTCCGCGCCGCGGAAGCGGTAGATGGACTGCTGGGCGTCGCCCACCGTGCAGAGGTGGCGCGCGCCCTCCCCCGCGAGCAGGCCGATGAGCTGGAGCTGCATCTCGTCGGTGTCCTGGAACTCGTCCACCATGACGAGCCGGAAGCGCCCCGCGTAGGCGCGGCGCACCTCCTCGTGGTCCCGGACGGCGCAAAGCGCCAGGCGGACGAGGTCGTCGTTGTCCAGGACGCCCTCCGCGCGCTTGACCTCCTCGTAGCGCGCGTCCACGCGCCGCGCCAGCTCGAGAAGGTCGTCGGCGAGCGGGGCCACGCGACAGAACGCGAGCTCGGCGCGGGCGAGGGCGAGCGCCGAGCGCGCCGCGACGACGGCCTCCCTGAGGGCGCCGCGGGCCTGCGGGAGCGCGACGGCGGCAAGCGCCTCGTCGGCGGCCCCCGAGGCGAGCTCGGCCGCCGAGAGCCCCTCGAGCCCGCGCATCGCCTCGAGCGCGGGGCCCACCTTCGCGGCGGCGGCCGCCGTGAGGCGCTGGGCCCCCAGCTCCTCGAGGCGCATCGTGAGGTCGCGGACGGCCTCGGCCACGCTCCGCCCGTCCGCGCGGGCGGGAGCGAGCCCCGCGAGGCCCCCGACGAGCGAGCGGCCCTCGCGCACGAGCCGCGCCACGAGGCCCATCGCCCCGGTGTAGCCGCCCTGGGGCGACCCCGCCCCGAGGCCGAACTCGGCGATGAGGCCCGAGAAGGCCTCGTCCGCGCGGGCGGCGCGCATGACGTCGTCCATGGCACGGTCGAAAAGCGCCGCCTGGCGGGCGTCGGCGACGATCGAGAAGGACGGGTCAAGCCCCAGGTCAAGCGCATGGCGCGCGAGGATGCGCCGGCACATGCCGTGAATCGTGGAGATCCAGGCCTCGTCGACGGCGAGCGCCTGCTCGGCCATGCGCGCGCGGCGCAGCGTCGAGCGGACGCGCTCCTTGATCTCGCGCGCGGCGGCCTCGGTGAACGTGATCACGAGCACCTGGTCGAGCCCGTCCAGGTACGGGCCCCCGTCGGGGCCCGACCCCGGGGAGAGGGCCCAGGCGATGCGCTGGGTGAGCGTGAAGGTCTTGCCCGAGCCCGCGCCCGCCTCGACGAAGAGCGGCTCGTCGAGCGTCTCGGCGATCGCGCGCTGGCGGTCGTTCAGGCCGGTGAGGTCGATCCGCGGCACGAGGTTCTTCTCGGTCACTTCCTGAGCCTCCTCTCGCAGTTGAGGACCGGGCAGAAGAGGCAGGCGTCGGCGTCTTTGGGCGCCGCCTCGATGTCGCCCGCGAGCAGGCGGGAGATCGCGGAGGCGATGGCCTCCTCGCAGGCGTCGAGCAGGGCCTCCATGCCGGACTCCCCCGCTCGGCCAAAGGTCGCCGCGCGCGGGACGCAGAGGCGCTCGGCGCGGCCCCGGGCGGGCGGGCGCTCGCCAAAGACGTTGTCGACGACGTTCTCGTCGACCGCGCCGGCGAGCGCATGGGCGCCCCGCGTGCAGAGGTAGACCGCCGCCCGGACGGTGAGGTCGGGGAAGGCGCGGCGAATCACCTGGCCGTAGATGAGCGACTGGACGCGCCGCGGCAGCTCGAAGCCGGACGCGGGGGCGCCGCCCTTGGGAAAGACGTCGTACTCGCCGGCAAAGCCCGCGTCCGCCTTGTGCTTGTAGTCTATGACCACGGCCTGGCCGTGCGCGTCGACGTCGACGCGGTCCACGGTGCCCGTGAGGCGCACGCCCGCGTACTCGACCTCGGCGCCGCCGCGGCCGAACCCCCACTCGAGGAGGCGCGGCTCAAAGCCGCGGAGCATCCCCGCCTCGAAGTCGAGGAGCGTGGAGAGGTCGCGCCGCAGCACGGAGAGCTGCCCGCCCTCCTGGGCGCTGTGCGCGACGAGCGCCTGCGGCAGCGGCCGGCGGCCGCGCTCGAGCTGGTACTGGTGGGAGAGGTGGGCCTCGAACTCCTCGAGGAGCACCTGGCGGGCCTCCTCGAGCGCGCCTGGATCCGCGACCGAGGAGCCCGGCAGGCGCCGCGTCGGGTCCGCGGCGGCGCGGGCGAGAAGGACCTCGGCCCGGGCGCGCCAGTCCGCGGACGGGGAGGCGAGCGGGCCCTCCCCCCCTGCAGCGGCCTCGGCGTCGCCCTCGGCGCGCGCGGAGGCGCGGGCAACGAGCTCGGCGCGCGTGACCTCGAGCACGCGATGCGCGAAGGTGCCCATCTCGGCGCCCGTGAAGCCGGCGTCGGCGTCCCTCAGGCGCAGGCGGCGCAGGCTGAACCACTTGTAGGGGCACTCGAGGTAGGTCTCTATCTGGGAGGCCGAGAGCAGGGGGCGGCTGTCCTCGGCGCGCACGCCCTCGGGCGGGGGCGAGACGCACGCGCGCTCGGAGGCGTCGATGCGCCCGGCGGGGGCCGGCGTCTCCCGGGCCTCGCGCTCGGCGGCCCGGCCCCGGGCGGAGGCGTTCTCGCGCACGAGGGTCTCCGAGCGCGAGGCCACAGCGCCCCCCAGGGCGTCCGCGACCTGGGCGGGGCCGGCCTCGGCGGCGAGCCCGTAGCAGGCCATGAGCTCGGTCAGCATGACCGAGGGGTAGCACTCCCTCCCGTCCGCGCCAAAGAGCAGGCGCTCCACCACGAGGGTGTCGCGCGGGACGCGCACGAGCGCGAGGAAGCGCGCGCGGGCGGCCTCCATCGCGTGGGGCTCCCCCTCCACGCCAAAGGCGGCGAGAAGCGCGGAGCGCACGTCGTCGGGGGCCGAGACCGCCGACTCCGTCGAGGTCTGCCCCAGGAGCAGGAGCGCGTCGGCGGAGGCGGGCGCGAGGCGGGCGGCGGCGGCCGGGGTCATGATGCGCGCCGTGCAGGAGGCTCCCGGCACGGGAAGCTCGAGGCGCAGGGTGGCGCGGGAGCGCGCGAGCGCGTCGAGCGCGACGGAGGCGAGCTCGACGAGGGGGACGCGGCGGGGGTCGTCCGGGTCGGCCGTGAGCCCGAGCTCCTTCAGGCTCCTGGCGACGGCGAGGACGCAGGAGAGCACGGCGCGGACCTCGGGGGCCTCGGGTGCCCCCTCGCTCGCGCCCTGGACGAAGGGCGCCATGAGCCTGGACGCCGCGGACCCGAGCCGCCCGCGCAGGAGCTCGCGGGTGGCCGCGGCCACCTCGGGCGAGACCTCGCGCTCGGACCGGAGCTGGTCGAGGACCGCCCCGGGCGTGAGGAGGCGGTTGGCGCGCCACTCGGCGTCGAGCCGGCGGGCGCGCGCGGCCCCCAGGCCGGAGACCGAGGAGACGAGGAAGTCGGAGAGCTCGCGCGGGGGCCACCAGGACATGTCCCGCAGCGTCACGCGCACCGTGCCCGCGCGCGGGGCGTCCGGCACGGGCTCGGGCGCGGGCCAGGTCTCGGCGAGGCCCGAGAGGCGCGCGACCGAGCGGACGAAGGCAAGGTAGGCGCGGCCGCTCTCGAGCGCGTCGAGCGGGACGGAGAGCTCGGCGCGCAGGGAGACGCCGCGCGCCGGGAGCCGCGAGGAGAGCTCGCGCCAGGCCGCCGCGGCATCGGGGGCGGCCACGACCACGTCGCGGGCGCCCGCGGCCGCGCGCGACGCCACCTCGCGCGCCACGAGCTCGGGCTCGGCCGAGGGGCCGGCCGGGAAGAGCGCCCGGACGGCGCCCGTGGCGCGCACGGGCTCGTCCACGGGTGAGAAGAGCGCGGCGAGCAGGGCCGAGAGCTCGCCGGCGCGGGACGGGGCGCCTGCGGGGGCGGCCGCCGCGGCCGCGGGCCCCGCGAGCCCGGCGCTCTCCCGGAGGTCGCGCTCCGCGCGGCAGGGCGCCCCCGCCGGCCCGGGCTGCGCCACGAAGGTGACCTCGCACGCCCGCGCAAGGCCGCAGACGAGCTCGCGCGCGGGACGGGGCAGCTCGGAGAAGCCGGCGAGGACGACCGCCGGCACCTCCGCCCCGGCCCCGGCGAGGACGGACGGGAGCGCGGCCATGACCTCGCAGCCCTCGACGAGGCCGTGCGCGGCGAGCTCGGCGGCGTAGGCGGGGAGCACCCCCACCACGGCGCGCTCGGCCCCCGTCACGCCCTCGGGCGCCGGGACGCCCGCGAGCCAGGGCAGGCCCGCGCGGGCGAGGTCGGCCACGAGCGCCGCCGTGCCCGGGAGCGCCTCGAGGCGCGACCCCGGGGCCGCGGCGGCGCGGGAGAGCGCCCGGGCGGCCAGGACGGCGCGCGAGGCGTCGTCCACGGGCCGGCGGCCGTCCCCCCAGACCTCCCAGCGCTCGCTCGCCCAGGCCTCGGGGGTGCTCACCGTGACGCCGAGCGCCATCCCGCCCGCCCGGGCGAGCGAGCGCTGCGCGTCGAGCGCCTGGGCGAAGGACGGCACCAGAAGGACCGCGCGCCCCGTCCGCGAGAGCGCGTCGGAGAGGGCGCGCTCCACCTCGGGGCAGACGAGGCGCTCGTCGGAGGCGGTGACTATGCAAAGGGACATGGGACCTCACAATGCCGGCGTTCTTCTCGCCAGAAATCCTACCCCAGGCACCGGACAGAAACGGGAGACGACAAGATCTGGGGGACGGGCGGGGCGCCGGGGGCTACGAGGCGTCGTCGGAGAGGCGGGCGAGCACCGTGCGATACCCGCCGGCATCGCCGTTCAGGCACTTGGAGACGCGGCTCACCGTGGTGGAGGAGGCGCCCGTGGCGTGCGAGACCTCGACGTAGGAGGTCCCGGCCGCAAGGAGCCGCGCCACCTCGAGGCGCTGGGAGAGGTCCGCGACCTCGCGCGGGGTGAAGAGGTCGTGGAGAAGCGCGCGGGCCTCCTCCTTCGTCCGCAGCGAGACGAGCGCCTCGAGCAGCCGCTCGAGCTCGGCGTTTTCCTGGCTTTCGCGCACTGCTCCCCCTTCGTCGTTCCTCTCGTCCAGAACTTTAGCGCATTAAAGTGCCCGGGCGCCACCCCCGTGAGGCTAGAATTGACGCGTCACGGCGGGCCGCGCGAGGCGGCGCGCCACGGGTGCGGCCGGGGGGGCCGGGAAGCGGGGGGCGCATGAGGGACTATCGGGAGGACACGGGCCTTAAGGGCATCGGCGTCGTGGCGTGCGACATGGACAACACGCTGCTCGCCGACGACGGCTCCATGCCCGAGGGCATGGAGGGGCGCATCCGTGCACTCGACGAGGCGGGGATCGTCTTTGCGGCGGCGAGCGGGAGGCCCCTCTACACGCTGCGCGACATGTTCTGCGGGCTCGAAGACCGGATGGCCTTCATCTCCGACAACGGCGCCGCGGTGGTCCTGCGCGGGAAGGTCGTCTACCGGAGCCTCCTTGAGCCGGCGGTGGTGCGGGAGCTCGCGGAGTTCACCTTGGGCCTGGGCGCGGGGGCGCCTGTCGCCTGCGGGCTCGACGCCTGCTACGTCCGCGAGTGCGACCGCGGCTTTGACGCGGTCTTCCGGCGCTTCTTCCACAGCGTCGCCTATGTGGACACGCTCGACGACCTCTACGAGCGCCACGGCGTGGACGTGAACAAGTTCACCGTCTACCTCCCGGGCGCCGACGCCGTCTCCGTCCGCGACGAGGCCTTCGCCCCCGCCTTTGGCGAGCGGCTCTCGGTCACCTGCGGCGGGGCCGTGTGGATCGACGTCATGCGCGCGGGCGTGGACAAGGGGACGGGGCTCGCCCGGCTCTGCGAGCGGGTGGGCGTCTCGCCCGCCGACGCCGCGGCCTTCGGCGACACGGACAACGACGTCGAGATGCTCGAGCTCGCCGGGCACAGCTACCTCATGGCCAACGCGGAGCCCCGCATGGAGCCGCACGCGCGCTTCCGCGCCCCGTCCAACAACGAGCGCGGCGTCGCCGTGGTCGTTGACCGCATCCTCTCCGCCCGGGGCGAGCGCGCCGCCGGGCGCGCTTCCTAGCCCCGCAGACCAAGGAGGTCATCATGGGTTTCATCGCAAAGTGGCTCGTCACGACCGTTGCCTGTGCCGTCGCCGTCTGGCTGGTCCCCGGGATCGACCCGGTGGGCGGCAGCTGGGTCGGGCCCCTCTTCTGCGCGCTCGTGCTCGCGCTGCTCAACGCCACCGTCAAGCCGGTGCTCCAGGCCCTCTCCATCCCGCTCACCGTGGCCTCTCTCGGCCTCTTCTACCTCGTGGTGAACGCGGCCGTGCTCGAGCTGGCGAGCTACCTCTCCCGCAACATCTTCCACGCGGGCATCGCCATCGACTCGCTCGGGTCGGCGATCGTGGGCGCCGTGGTCATCTCGCTCGTGAGCATGTTCGTCGGGGGGATCGTGCGCACGGACCGCTAGGTCGCGCAGGAGGGAACGACTCGCGCGCCCGGGCGCCCTTGGAGGGGGCGCCCGGGCGCGCTCCTCTCTGCCGCGCGGGCCGCGGGCTCACGGCTTCCGGCCGCCCCCGGAGGCGCCGAGCCTCCCGGCGACGCGGCGCACCACGTCGGCCGCGGCGTCGGCCGCGCCCCGCGCCACCGCGTCGCGCGTCGCCTGCGCCGAAGCGGACGCCAGCTCGCCCACCAGGGAGAGCATCATGTCCCGCGTGCGCGGGTCCACCCCGCCGAGCGCCGCGAGCACCCGCTGGGCCGCGACGGGCCCGGCGAGCACGTCCTCAAAGCGCACGGCCCCGCCGGCGGCGAGGGCGTCGAAGAGCTCGTCGGTGAGCAGGCGCCGGTCCGCCGGCGCGAGGCGGGAGAGCCAGGCGGAGAAGGCCCGCTCGAGCACGAGGCACGCCGGGTCGGGACCCTCGGCCTCGGCAAGGCCCGCCGGGCCCACGACCCAGGTGGTGGGGTCGTGCTGGAGCGTTCCCGAGGCCGAGCTCCGCACGATGGTGCACGGCGCGTCGTCCGAGAAGAGCCGCCCCACCACGCTGTAGGCCGGGATGATGCGCCGGTAGCGGTCTGCGAGCACCTCGTGACAGCTCACCGGCATGACCGAGCGGTCCATCCCCGGGCCGTCGTTGCTGTAGGCGCACGCGATTCTCCCCGAGAGCGCCACCGGCGCGCTCGCCGCCGCGAAGGCCGCGAGGTTGCCGCCCTTGGAGTGCCCGCCCACGCGCACGCGGCCGCCCTCCCCCGCCTCCTCGAGGGCGCGCTCGAGGTAGGAGGCCGCCGCGCACTGGGCCTCCGTGACGTCGAAGCTCAGGATGAAGTCCTCGCGCCAGCCCACGAGGGTGTCGTCGGTGCCGCGGAAGGCCACGTATGTCTCCCCGGAGTCGAGCAGCACCGTCACGGCGGCGAACTGCATCACGCGCTCGCCGTCGCGCACGTCGACGTAGTCGCGCAGCCGCGCGCCACCCAGGCGCGCCGACGCTCCGAGCGCAAAGACGAAGCGCTCGTCGATGGTGGCGAGCGAGCGGACGAAGGGCGCAAGGTCTCCGTCCGAGCGGCCGATGAGCTCGGCGCACGCGTCCGTGAGGCGGCAGGTGCCCTTCCCCGGCCCGGGCGCGATGCCCGTCAGGTCAAGATAGGCGAGCATCGAGAGGACCAGGCTGTCGACGTCGTTGAAGGGACGCTCCGCGAGCGTGATGTCGCCCCGCAGCTCCAGATAGTCGCGCACGTCCGCCACGGCCCACCGCCCCTCTCGCCACATGCACTTATCCTCGATTGTAAGGGAGCCCCGATACGACGGCGCCCGGCGCCTCGCCAAGCAAGCTTTCTGAGCGCCACGCGCGAAGCAGCTTGCGTGCAAAGGGGCGGGGCGCCCCCACGTCGAAAAGGACGCTACGCCATCACCTTGCGGAAGAGCTCCACCACGGCGGCGTGGTCGGCCTCGCGCGGGTTGCCCGGGAAGCAGGCGTCGGCGATGGCATCCTCGGCCAGCTGGTCGAGGTCGGCCTCCACGAGGCCGTCGCACGTGGGCTTGATGTTGACGTCGGCGGAGAGCTGGCGCACGGCGGCGATGGCGGCGTCGGCCGCCTCATCCGCGCTCATGCCGGTGGTGTCCACGCCCATCGCGCGCGCCACGTCGGCCAGGCGCTCGGCGACGACCGGCTTGTTGTACTCCATCGCAACCGGCAGCAGCATGGCGCAGGCAACGCCGTGCGGGGTGTCGTAGTGCGCGGAGAGCGTGTGCGCCATGGCGTGGTCGATGCCGAGGCCCACGTTGGAGAAGCCCATGCCGGCAACGTACTGGCCAAGCGCCATGCCCTCGCGGCCGGAGCCCGGAACGCCGCTCCTGGCCTCGGCCACGGCGTCGCGCAGGTGGCGGGAGATGAGCTCGATGGCCTTGAGGTGGAACATGTCGGAGAGCTCCCAGGCACCCTTGGTGGTGTAGCCCTCGATGGCGTGGGTGAGCGCGTCCATGCCGGTGGCGGCGGTGAGCCCGGCGGGCATGGAGGCCATCATGTCGGGGTCCACGACGGCGACGTCGGGGATGTCGTTCACGTCCACGCAGACGAACTTGCGGACCTTCTCGGGGTCGGTGATCACGTAGTTGATCGTGACCTCGGCCGCGGTGCCGGCGGTGGTGGGCACGGCGATGGTAAAGACGGCGTGCTTCTTGGTGGGAGCCACGCCCTCGAGGGAGACGACGTCGGCGAACTCGGGGTTAGCCACGATGATGCCGATGCCCTTGGCGGTGTCCATCGAGGAGCCGCCGCCGATGGTGACGATGCAGTCGGCGCCGGAGGCCTTGTACGCCTCGACGCCGTCCTGGACGTTCTTGATCGTGGGGTTGGGCTTGATCTCGGAGTAGAGCTCCCAGGCGATGCCGGCCTCGTCGAGGAGGTCCGTCACCTTGGCCACGACGCCAAACTTCACGAGGTCCGGGTCGGAGCAGACGAAGGCCTTCTTATAGCCGCGGCGGCAGAGCTCGCCGGGGATCTCCTTGATGGCCCCGGAGCCATGGTAGGAGATGTTGTTCAGGACAAAGCGGTTGACTGCCATGTGAGAATCCCCCTCGGGTCGCTGCGTGCCGGCTGGCCGGCGGTTCGCTAGGCAGTATTGACCCGCGGGCCCCGGCCGCGGCCGACTTCTCCGCGAGCGGCACGCGCCGTCGGCGACGGTAGGCCGCGCCGCGGGCGCGCCGGCCGGCGCCCTCCGGGGCGCGGGCCGGGGAGGGCGCCGGCCGGCGAGACGTCGGCAGCCCCTAGAGCGCGCGCAGCGCGTCGACGAGCGCGGTCTTGTCGGCGGTCCTCTCGTCCTTCATCTTGATCACGCGCGCCGGGCAGCCCGCCACGACGGCGCCCGCCGGCACGTCCTCCACGCAGACGGCCCCGGCCGCCACCACGGCGCCCGCGCCCACGCGCACGCCCTCGATGACCACGGCGTTGGCGCCGATCATGACGCCGTCCTCCACGATGACGGGCGTGGCGCTCGCCGGCTCCACCACGCCCGCGAGCACGGCGCCCGCGCCCACGTGGCAGTGCGCGCCCACGATCGCACGCCCGCCGAGCACGGCACCCATGTCGATCATGGTGCCCGCACCCACCACGGCGCCGATGTTGATCACGGCGCCCATCATGACCACGGCGTTGTCGCCGATCTCCACGCGGTCGCGGATGATCGCGCCCGGCTCGATGCGCGCGTTCACGCCCTTGAGGTCGAGGAGCGGCACGGCGGAGTTGCGCCGGTCCGCCTCCACGTCCGCGTACTCGATGGCGTCGGCGTTGGCGAGAAGGACGGGCTCGAGCTCGGCCCACTCGCCGAGGACGACTCGGCCCTCGGGGCCGCCGTAGACGTGAGCGCCACCCCAGTCCAGGCGCGCGCCGTCCCGCTCGCGCACGTACAGCTTGACCGGCGTCTTCTTGGGCGCGGTGGCAATGAAGTCGATGATTTCCTGGGCGTCCATGCGTCCCCTTTCTTGGTTCGGGTCCATCCCCTATCTCGAAACTCGGCGAAAAACTGCCCAACACTCGGCCTTCAAATCACATATTCCCAGATAACGTGCGCTGAGCTCTCGAGTGTTGGGCACTTTGCGCGTCGGAATGCCATGTGTTGGGTACCCGACGCCCCAGGTTACCCGAGCATCAGGGCGTCGAAGTCGTAGAAGCCGGGCTCGCGCGCGAGCAGGCGCTCGGCGGCGGCCACGGCACCCGTCACGAAGATCTGGCGGCTCGTCGCGCGGTGCGTGAGGCAGACCTCCTCGTCAGGGCCGAAGAGGTGCACCTCGTGCGTGCCGGCCACGGTGCCGCCGCGCACGGCGTGCACGCCGATCTCGCCGGGGACGCGCGGGCCGCAGATGCCCTCGCGCCCGCCCACCACGGGCCGCTCCCCCGTCGGATCGACGGCGGCGAGCAGGGCCTTGGCCGTGCCCGAGGGCGCGTCCACCTTCTGGTTGTGGTGGGTCTCCACGATCTCGACGTCCCAGCCCGCGAGCGCCTCGGCCGCGACGGCCGTCACGCGGCGCAGGACCGCCACACCGAGCGAGTAGTTGGACGCCCAGACGACTCGGTTCTTCTTGCCCAGGGCGCGGAGCTCGGCAAGCTGGTCGTCGGCAAGGCCCGTCGTGCCGGAGACCACCGCCGCGCCCGTGCGGCGCGCGTAGGCGAGCACGTGCGCCAGGGACGCGGGGGCCGAGAAGTCCACGACGACGTCGGCGGCCGGCGCGACCTCATCGAGCTCGGCAACGTTGTCGACGTCGTAGCCCCCGAGGACCGCAAAGCCGCGCTCGAGCAGCGTCTCGCGCACGAGCCGGCCCATCCGGCCCTCGGCGCCCACCACGATTGCGCTAGCCAAGGATCCCCACCTCCCTCATGGCCGCGACGAGGCGCTCGCGACCGGCGTCGGAGATCTGCCAGAGCGGCTGGCGGTAGTGCTCGCCGATCATGCCCATCTCGGCGAGGGCGCACTTGACCGGAATCGGGTTGACCTCGCAGAAGAGGGCGTGGATGAGCTCGAGGTTCTCCAGCTGCGTGCGGCGCGCGGCCTCGATGTTGCCGGCGAGGAAGTCCGCGCACATCTGGTGCACCGTCGCGGGGGCCACGTCGGCCCACACGGAGATGACGCCCTTGGCGCCGAGGCTCATGAGCGGCACCACGATGTCGTCGTTGCCGGAGAACATGCGGAAGTCGTCCGAGAGGTAGCGGGCGGCCATGGTTGCGTAGCTGATGGAGCCCGAGGCCTCCTTGAGGCCCCACGCGTTGGGATGGACGGCAAGGCGCGCGAGGTTCTTCTCGCTGATGGAGCAGCCGGTGCGGCCGGGGATGTTGTAGAGGATGCACGGCACGTCGACCTTGTCCATGACCGCGGTGAAGTGTCGGTAGATGCCCTCCTCGTTGGACTTGTTGTAGTACGGCGTGATGAGCAGGAGGCCGTCCACGCCCACCTTCACGAGACCCGCGGCCTTGCGCTCGGACTCGAAGGTGGCGTTGGAGCCGGCGCCGCCGATCACGGGGACGCGGCCGGCCACGCGCTCCACCACGCAGCGGGCGACCTCGAGGTCCTCCTCGTCGGTCATCGTGGAGGACTCTCCGGTGGTTCCGAGCACGAGGATGCCGTCGGTACCGTTTTCCAGGTGGAAGTCCACGAGGCGCTCGAGCGCGGGGAAGTCCACGCTGCCGTCCTCGGCAAACGGCGTCACGAGCGCGACGATCGATCCGGTCAGGTTGGTCATGTCCATGTCGATTCCTTTCTCGTGTGCAAGGACAGGCGTGCAAGGGGGACAGGCACTTTCGCACGCCTAGTAGGCGTGCGAAAGTGCCTGTCCCCCTTGCACGCCCCCCTGCACGCCTCCCCCTGCACGAGGGTGGCCAGATAGTCGGCGGGCGTCTCGGCGCGGCGGATGAGCTCGACCGAGCCGTCACAGCGCAGCAGCAGCTCCGCGGAGCGCAGCGCGCCGTTGTAGTTGTAGCCCATGGCGTGGCCGTGGGCGCCCGCATCGTGAACGAACAGCAGGTCGCCGACGTGGCACTCGGGCATGAGACGGTCGCGGGCGAACTGGTCGTTGTTCTCGCAGAGCCGGCCGACCACGTTGTAGCGGCGCGTGGCCGGCGCGTCCTCGGCGCCCATCACGGTGATGTGGTGGTACGCGTCGTAGATCGCGGGGCGCATGAGGTTGGCCGCGCACGCGTCCACGCCCAGGTAGTCGCGGTAGGTGACCTTCTCGTGGATGACGCGGGTCACAAGGGCGCCCGCCGGCGCGAGCATCCAGCGGCCGAGCTCGGAGAGCACGGCCACGTCGCCCATGCCGGCAGGAACAAGCACGTCCTCATACGCCTGGCGCACGCCCTCGCCAATGACGGCCAGGTCGCAGGGGGTATCGTCCGGGTGATAGGCCACGCCGATCCCGCCGGAGAGGTCAACGAAGCCCACGTGCACGCCCAGGCGCGCGGAGAGGTCTGCCGCCATCTCGAAGAGCTGGCGCGCGAGGCGCGGGTAGTAGTCGTTCACCTGCGTGTTGCTGGCAAGAAACGCATGGATGCCAAACTCCTCAACGCCGAGGGCGGCAAGCTCGCGGAAGGCCTGCTCGAGCTGCGAGGGCGTCATGCCGAACTTGGAGTCTGCCGGCGAGCCGATGATGCCGTTCTCGCTCTCGAAGGTCCCGCCCGGGTTCACGCGGCAGCACACCGTGCGCGGCACGCGGCCGCCGAGCGCGCGGCGCAGGCAGGCCACCATGTCCGGCCCGTCCAGGTTGATGATCGCGCCGCGCTCGTCGGCGGCACGGAAGTCCTCGTCGGGGGTGTCGTTGGAGGAGAGCATGATGTCGCACCCGGTCACGCCCGCGAGGTCCGCGAGCAGGAGCTCCACACCCGTGGCGCAGTCGCAGCCGCAGCCGCACTCCGCGAGGATGCGCAGGATCGCCGGGTTGGGCGTGGCCTTGACGGCAAAGTACTCCTTGAAGCCGGGGTTCCAGGCGAAGGCGGCGCTGAGCTCGGCGGCGCGCCGGCGAATCTCGGCCTCGTCGTAGAGGTAAAACGGCGTGGGAAACTCGGCCGCGATGGCCTCGAGCTGCTCTTTGGTGACAAACGGCCGCTTCTCCATGGCGCCCCTTCCATCGGGCAGGTGCGCGGCCTCGCGGAACGTCCGCGGAACAGGATAGCGCCCCTGCGAGTTCTTCTCGCAGACAGTCCCGGGGGTCTTTCCCACGGGCCCACCACCGCACCGCGCCCGGCCCGGCAGTTCGGCGGACCTCGCCTCGTCCTGGGATCTCTGCCCGCCGGCTCCCCCGGGACCCTTCGTGTCCGCTCCTCTATCGATGCGAACAGCCTAGCACCCGCCCCCGCGGCCCGCCATCGCGAGAAGAACTTGTGCCCGTTCTGTAACATCCGGGGCAGCCGCGCGCCGGCGAGGCCCGCGCGCCGGCGGGCGCCGCGCCGGACCCCGCGCCCCGCCGGGCCCCGCGCGGCGCCGTCCCGAGGGCAGGTCCTTCTCGCACGGCGCGCGCATCCGGCCCGACCGCCGGAAAGCCGCGCGCCGCCCTGGCACCCTGCGCTACCCTAGGGCAAACGCCAGGGACGGGAGACACGCGTGGACGAGAGAATCAGGCAGATAGCCACGACCTATGCCGACGAGGTCTTCGAGGAGGAGCTCGAGCTCCTGCGGCGCCTCGCGCGCATTCCGGCCCCCTCCGGGCACGAGGACGAGCGCGCCACCTTCATCCGCGACTGGTGGCTCGCCCAGGGGGCGCCCGTGGGGGCCGTCCGGATCGACGACGCCAAGAACGTGATCGTGAGCCTGCCGGCGGCGCGCGAGGAGGATAACGCCACCTGCGCGGTCTTTGCCGCCCACACCGACGTCGTCTTCCCGGACACCGATCCGCTCCCCCTGGCCGAGGACGAGCGGCGCCTCCTGGCCCCGGGTGTCGGGGACGACACGGCCAACCTCGTGGGCCTCATGATGGCGGGCCGCTATCTCATCCGCAACCGGGTCCCCCTTGACCGCCGGCTGCTCATCGTGGCCAACTCGTGCGAGGAGGGCCTCGGCAACCTCGCCGGGACGCGCGAGCTCTTCCGCCAGTACGGCCCGCGCGTGCGCGAGTTCACCTCCTTCGACCTCTACCTGGGCATGCACGTGGTCTCGGCCGTGGGCTCGCACCGCTGGCGCGTCAGGTGCCACACGCAGGGCGGCCACTCCTGGGAGAACTTCGGACGCGACAACGCGATCGAGGCGCTCTGCTCCTTCATCGAGGACCTCTACGCGCTCGAGCTGCCCACCTCCGCCAAGACCACCATCAACGTGGGCCGCTTCGTGGGCGGCACCACCGTGAACTCCATCGCCGAGGAGGCGAGCGTCCTCGTGGAGTACCGCTCCAGCTCGGAGGAGTGCCTGGAGCAGATGTACGGCAAGTTCGTGGTGCTCGTGGAGGAGCACCTCAAGGAGAAGACCCGCATCGACGTGCAGCTCATTGGGCGCCGCCCGGCCTCCGGCGAGCACGTGCCCGCGGGCCAGGCCGAGCTCATCGCCCGCACGGACGAGGTGCTGCGCGAGCTCGGCGGCGTCGAGCCCACGCACCAGGAGTCCTCGACGGACGCCAACATCCCGCTCTCGCAGGGGATCTGCGCGCACACCGTCGGCACCGTGGAGGGCGACCTGCTCCACACGCGCGAGGAGTGGATCGAGAAGGACTCCCTGCGCCGGGGGCTTGCCGTCATCATGGCGCTCGTGCTCGCGCATGCGAGGCCGGGCGCGCAGGACGGGGGGAACGACGACGCCTGACGAAAGCGTCACCCATCGTTAGCCATTCCTTAGCAACCGCTTCATGCGCCGTTAGGGAGCCCGGGCACACACTGGGGCCGTCCGCTTGCCACAAGGGAGGTCCCATGAGAAACGCCGCGTCCCGCACCCTCTTCCGCCGCCGTCGCGACCGGAGGCTTGCCGTCTGCGCCCTCGTCCTGCTCGCCCTGGGCGTCATCGCGCCGATCACCCTGAGGGCCGCCGCGGCGCTGCCCCAGGGGGCCGCGCCCTCGGTGGCCGCCCGCTCGACGCCGCGCGAGGACTGGCGCGCCGGGGAGGTCCCCTACCTCTACCAGACCGATCCCGAGTGGTCCCAAAAGCCCTACGCGGGCGGCACCATCGAGAAGAACGGATGCGGCCCCACGTGCCTCTCGATGGTCTACGTGGCGCTCACCGGCCGCACCGACCTGGGGCCCAAGGAGATGGCCGCCTTCTCGGAGCGCGGCGGCTACACCGTGGACGGCATGACCGCCTGGGCCCTCATGACCGACGGCGCCGCCGAGCTCGGCCTCACGTCAGAGCAGCTGGGCGCGAGCGAGCGGGCCGTGCGCTCGGCCCTTGCCGCCGGCAGCCCCGTGATCTGCAGCGTGGGGCCCGGCGACTTCACCTCGTCCGGGCACTTCATCGTGCTGGCCGGAATCGCCGACGACGGCCAGGTCATCGTGCGCGACCCCAACAGCCAGGAGCGCAGCGAGCGGACCTGGGACCTCGGCCGCGTCCTCGCCCAGTGCGCCAACCTCTGGGCCTTCTCCGCATAGCGGGGCCGGCGGGGCCGGGGCCGGCGCGGTCGGCGGCCCCGTCACGTCTCCGGGAGGTCGACCGTGAACGTGGTCCGGCCCTGCTCGCTCTCGGCGGTGATGGTGCCGCCGTGGAGCTCCACGATCTCGCGGGCGATCGCAAGGCCAAGTCCCGCGCCGCCGGTGCCGCTGCCGCGCGCCTCGTCAAGGCGGTAGAACTTGTCGAAGATCGCGCGAAGCTTGTGCGAGGGGATGGTCGACCCCGTGTCGGCCACCACGATCTTGACCCTTCCCCGCTCGACGCGCGCGGAGACCTCGATGTCCGTCCCCTCCTCGCTGTAGGCGATCGCGTTCTTGATGAGGTTGTTGAGCACGCGCGCCAGGCGGGCCGCATCGGCCATGACCGTGAGGGGCGCGCCCGGCTCCTCGGGCGTGCGCCGCGTCCCCTCCACCTCGACGATGAGCCCGTTTCCGTGCGCGGCGAGCTGGGGGTAGAACTCGTCGGCCATCTGGACGAGCAGAAACGCCAGATCCACGGGCGCCCGCTCGAGCTCGATGTGGCTCAGGTTGTAGCGCGTGATGTCAAAGAACTCGTTGATGAGCGCCTCGAGGCGGCACGCCTTGTCGAGCGTGATGCCCACGTAGCGGCAGCGCTGCTCGGTCGGCATGTCGGGCACCTCGTCGAGCAGGGAGAGGTACCCGATCACCGAGGTGAGCGGCGTCTTGAGGTCGTGGGCGAGGTAGGTGACGAGGTCGTTTCTGCGGGCTGACTCCTCCGCGAGCCGACGGTTCTTCTCGCCCGCGTCCCGCTTGATGTCGGCCGCGGCGACCGCAAGCTCCTCGAAGCCCGAGGGGAAGGCCTCGCCCGCGTCGAGGTCGCGGCCCATGTAGGTGCGCAGGAGCCCCGCCGAGCGCGCGACGGTGGCGCGCTCGGAGCGGCGCGACGCCACGAGCCACACGACGCCGCACAGGACGGCCGCGGCAACGACGCAGCAGACCCCCAGCGCCAGAAAGAACCGCTTGACCCCCTCCACGTCAAAGACGTACTCGGGCCAGATCCCAAACTCCTCCAGGACGTGGTAGTCGAGGACCTGGAGGGAGAACCAGTCCATGAAGCTGCCGTTCCAGGCCTTGTCCACAAACCCGAAGACGGTGCCAAAGGCCAGAAGCGCAACTGGCGTCGCCACCGCCACGCCCACCACGGCGGCGACGATGCGCCCGCGCCCGCCGGCCCATCGTTTGCTAGCGCTCAATCTTGTAGCCACACCCCCACACGGTCCTGATGTACCTTGGGTCCTCAAACGAGTCGCCCATCTTCTCGCGCAGGTGGCGGATATGGACGGTGATCGAGCCCGAGCCCTTCTCGTAGTACGCCTCCCCGAAGGTCTTGAAGTAGAGGTCGCGCGCGGAGACGACGGCGCCCTCCGCCTCGAGAAGGATGCGCAGGAGGGAGAACTCCGTCGGCGTGAGCGCAAGCGGGCGCTCGTTGAGCGTCACGGAGTGGGCGGGAACGTCCATGACAAGCCCGCGGCAGACGAGCGTGGGCCCCGCCTCGGCGCGCTCCCCCGCCGTCCCGTAGCGCTTGTAGCGCCTCAGCTGCGCCTTCACGCGCGCCACGAGCTCGAGCGGCAGGAACGGCTTGGTCACGTAGTCGTCCGCGCCGAGCGCGAGCCCCGAGATCTTGTCCGCCTGCTCGCCGCGCGCCGTGAGCATGATGACCGGGTAGGCATGCCGCTCCCGGATGGCGCGACACAGCGCGAAGCCGTCCGTCCCGGGCAGCATGACGTCCAGGATGGCAAGGTCGGGCGTGGGCGCCGCCTCGTCGCGAACGCGCGCGAGCGCCGCGGCCCCGTCGTAGAGGCGCTCCACGACGAGGCCCTCGTTCTCCAGGTAGAGCGCGACCAGGTCGCAGATCTCCCGCTCGTCGTCGACTACCAGCACTCTCTCTGCCATGCGCCACCTCCCCTGGCAAGGATACCCGCTGACGCGGGCGGGGATGCTTAAGGGTTTGCTAACGCTGGGCGGGCGAGAAGGACCAGGGGCCAGGCGCGGGGGGGCGGCGGGGCCGGCGCCGCGCCAGAGACCAGAGATGGCCCCCAGTGCGCGCCGGGCACCGCGCATTGGGAGCGTTTCCTGTCCGAACGGACAAAAGAATTGACGAGTGCACGCCCCGGGGCGCGCACTGGGGCGCTTTTTTGGCTCGGAACAAAAATCCCGTCGGCTGCACCGCCCCCCAACCCCTGCGCACCCGGCAAAGGCCGACAGAAGCAACGGCGCCAACCGTCACGACCCCCGACGCGCCGCGCCCGGGCGCTCGGCATACAATCTCCCTATGGCAGGATGCGTCCAGGGAGGGTCCTTGAATCTCAAGCAGCTCGAGTACTTCGTGGCCATCGCCGAGGAGGGGCAGATCACCGCGGCGGCGCGAAGGCTCCACATCTCCCAGCCACCCCTCTCCTACGAGCTCGCCCGGCTCGAGCGCGAGCTCGACACCCAGCTCGTGCGCCGCGAGCCGCGCGGGGTCTCGCTCACGGACGCGGGGAGGCTCCTCTACGAGCGCGCCGGCACGATCCTCTCGCTGACCACCGCCACCGCGCGCGAGGTGAGCGGCATCGGGCGCGGCATCACGGGCACCCTCTGCCTCGCCGTCGCCCCGGGGTGCGCGGGGCTCGTCCCGACCGGGCGCCTGCGCGAGCTCGTCGAGCGGCACCCGGACGTCTCCTTCGAGGTGCGCGACGCCGCAACGCCCGCAGCTATAGAGCTCGTCCAGAGCGGCATCGCCGAGGTCGGCGTGGTCCGCACCCCGTTCTCGAGCGCAGGGCTGCGCTGCCGCTACGCCCCCGCCGAGCCGCTCGTCGCCGTGATGCCGCCCGCGCTCGAGACGGGAGGCGAGCTCAGCGTCTCGCTCGCGGAGCTCTCGGGCGCGCCGCTCGTCTGCGACCGACGGCTTGCCGGGACCGTGCGAGGGGCGCTCGGGACGGCGGGCGCCACGGCGCGCGTGCTGTGCGAGACCGAGGACGAGCGCACGACCTGCGCGTGGGCGGCGGCGGGCCTCGGCGTGGGGCTCGTCCCGCGCTCGCTGCTCGCGCTCTGCGACACGGCGGGCTGCTACATCAAGGTTCTTCTCGAGAAGGACCTCGAGAGCCGCGCGGCCGTCATCTGGAAGGCGGGCCGCACGCTCTCCCCCCTGGCCGAGCGCGTCGTGGCGCTGCTCGGCGAGCTGACGTGAGGGGCCCGGCGGCACTGCCCCGGCGCGGGCCCGGGGCACTGCCCCGGCATGAGTTCGCCCCCGGAGGGGAAGGGCTCCGGGGGCGCGGGGCATCGCGTGGGCTACCGGGCGGCGGAATCGTCCTTCTCGGCCGTCTCGACCGCCGCGCTGACCGGGGACGCCTCGGGCTCGGGGGCGTCGTCCCCCATGCCCTCGCGAACGTTCTTCACGGTCTTGCCGAGGGCCGAGCCCAGCTTGGGCAGGTTCTTGGGCCCAAAGATGACCATGACAACGAGCAGTATGACGCCAAGCTCCATCGGACCCATACCAAACAGCATGTTGCGCCTCCCGTGACGTGACTCTGCCCCTCATGGTAGGACCCGGCATGCCCTCCGTAAAATACCAATGCAAAGGGGCTGCCATACAGCGATTGTATGGCAGCCCCGGGGACGCACCGTCGTGACGGCCCGCCCTGTCAGCTCTGTCGCAAGGCTACTCGAGGTCAGACTGGTCGTAGACCTTGAAGCCGGCCGCCTCGATGGCCCAGCGGGCCTCCGCCGCGCCGGCCGGGTCGGCGATCTTGAGCGCCATGATGGCGGTCTCGTCGGCCGTGGAGAAGCAGTAGCCGTACTCGATGTTGAGGTCCAGGTCGTCGAGCTTCTCCAGAAGGTCGGCCGCGGCCCCCGGGCGGTGCGGCACCGCGATGGCCACGACCTTGGTGATGATTGCCCGGTAGCCACCAGACTCGAGCGCGGAGAGGGCCGCGTGGGTGTCTCCGCAGATGATGCGGACCACGCCGTAGTCGGTGGTGTCGGCCACGGAGAGGGCGGCCATGTTGATGCCCGCGTTCCCCAGGCAGCGGCAGAGCGAGGCCAGGCGGCCCTTCTTGTTCTCGAGGAACACCGTAATCTGGTCGATCATTACTTGATCCCCCTTCTCAGGTCGACGATGCGCTTGGCCTTGCCCTCGCTGCGCGCGATGGTCTTGGGCTCCACGAGCCTGACGCGCACGCCCACGGAGAGCGCCGTCTTGAGGCGCGCGGAGATCTCCTGCTGCAGCCGCTCGATCGCGGCCACGGAGTCGAAGTCGAAGTCCGGGTTGACCTCGGCCTTGAGGGTGACGAGGTCGAGCGAGCGCTGGTCGGTGTCGATCTCGATCTGGTACCAGGAGGAGACCTGCGGGAACGTCTTCATGACGTCCTCGATCTGGCTCGGGAAGACGTTGACGCCGCGGATGATGAGCATGTCGTCGGTGCGGCCGTGGATGCGGTCGATGCGCCGGTGCGTGCGGCCGCACGGGCACGTCCCGGGGATGATGCGCGTGATGTCGCGGGTGCGGTAGCGCACGACGGGAGACGCCTCGCGGTCGACCGAGGTGAGCACGAGCTCGCCCCACTCGCCGTCGGGCAGGACCTCTCCGGTGTTGGGGTCGATGATCTCCGCGTAGAAGTGGTCCTCGGCCAGGTGCAGGCCCTGCTGCTCCCAGCACTCGATGGCCACGCCCGGGCCCATGGTCTCGGTGAGGCCGTAGACGTCGAGCACGTGGTAGTTGAGCTTGCGCTCGAGGTCGCGGCGGAAGTTGTCGGAGAAGGGCTCGGCGCCGTGGATGCCCGCGCGCAGGTGGAAGTCGCGCGCCGGGTCGAGGCCCATCTCGATCGCGGTGTCGGCGATGTGCATGGCGTAGCTCGGCGTGCAGCAGATGATCGTGGAGCCCATCTCCTTGAGCACGCGGATCTGGCGCTCGGTGTTGCCCGCGGACATGGGGATCACGGTCGAGTCCATCCAGAGGCCGCCGTAGTGCGCGCCAAGGCCGCCCGTGAAGAGGCCGTAGCCGTAGCAGACGTGCACGATGTCCTTCTCGCTGCCGTTGGCGTAGATGATGCCGCGGGCAAAGCACTCCCCCCAGGTCTCGAGGTCGTGCTCGGTGTAGCCGCCCACCGTGGCCACGCCGGTGGTGCCCGAGGACATGTGGATCTCCTTCACCTTGGAGAGCGGCGTGGCGAACATCTTGTAGGGGTAGTTGTCGCGCAGGTCCTGCTTGGTGACGAAGGGCGCGCGCCGCAGGTCCTCGAGGCTCGAGAGCGCGTAGGGGTCAAAGCCGGCCTCGTCGAAGCTCCGCTTGTAGAACGGGACGTTCTCGTAGCACGCGATCACGGTCTTCTTGATGCCCTCGAGCTGAATCTCTTCAATCTGCTCGTGGGGCGCGTGGAGGATCTCCTGTGTCCTGCTCATGCCTGCCCCTTCCATATCCCTGAAAACACGCGGACGGGGGTGATTCTATTGCGAGAAGAACCACGCCGCCCCGGGCGTTCGCAAACGGAAACGCGCGGGCGGGCGGGCGGCTCGCCCGCGTCGGTCGGCGGTCGCTGGGGGCGGCGGGGCGCCTCCCCCGACCCCGCCTCAGGTCAGGCGCGCGAGGATCGTCTTGGTTGCGACGATGGCCGCCTCGACGCTCTCCTGGGCATCGGAGATGCGCTTCTGCACGTAGAGGTCCACGAACGGGTTGTCCGCGAGAACGTCGAGCGCGGAGGCGACCCCGCCCACGTTCACCCGCAGCGACTCGATCCCCGGGACGTCGCGCAGCTCGCGCGTGAAGGCGTAGAGGTCGGCGCGCGCCCGCTCGAGCGCGTCCCGGGCGTCCCCGAGCCGCGCGTGCTTGAACACGCTCACGAGCGGCCCGCCGAGCACCATGTCAAAGAGCCCCCAGTTGCTCGCGCTGTCAAGGGCGTCGGCCGCCTCGCCGAGGCTCTCGAGCGCTCGTCGCCCGGCCGCCACGGCCTCCCGTGCCTCGCGCCTCTCGTCTGCCGTCATGGGGCCTCCTCGCCGATCGTCCTCCCTTCGCCATGATAGCAGGGGCGCGGGGCGAGAGCGGCGCAACGACTCGGGGGCCCGTCGTCAGCTAGTTCAAAGTTTTTCTCCGGCTCTGGCCGCCTGGCACCCCTGGCGGCACCCTTCGTCCCTGGAAAAGCCGCCCGCGGGGCTTTTGCATCGGTATTGGGTCATGAGTTTGATATTCGGGGCAGCAATTTGTCCTTCTCGCCGCGCCCTTGGGCCACCTCGGCAACGTTTTCGCAGGTCGGCTCCATTCCCCCGGGCGAGAATAACGTGCAGGCGGCCCCGCGCATAAAACTCATGACCCAATATCGTCCGGGTGAGCCGGGCGGCCAGGGCAACCGGACCGCCGGGCAGACCCGAGCGGCCGCCGCGTCCAGCCCCGACAGCCGCCGCGCCGGCCGGTCGCGCACAAGGCCCTGAGAACGATACCGCTCACGGAGAATCGCGCACGCTCGGCCGAATGAGGCGCATACTTTCCCTATCTGTGGACCTGAGGGAAGGAATGCCCATGCTGAGAATCGGACTCCTCACAAGCGGCGGCGACTGCCAGGCGCTCAACGCCACCATGCGCGGCATCGTCAAGACGCTCTACCGCCAGGCGGGCGAGCCCGTTGAGGTCTATGGCTTTGAGGACGGCTACCAGGGCCTCATCTACGAGCGCTACCGCATGATGGACAACCGCGACTTCTCGGGCCTGCTCACCCGCGGCGGCACCGTGCTCGGCACGAGCCGCACGCCCTTCAAGCTGCTCGACACGCCTGAGGCCGACGGCGTGAACAAGGTCGAGGCGATGAAGGGGACCTACCGCAAGCTCAAGCTCGACTGCCTGTTCATGCTCGGCGGCAACGGCTCCACCAAGACGGCCAACCGCCTCTCCGAGGAGGGCCTGAACGTCATCGCGCTGCCCAAGACGATCGACAACGACACCTGGGGCACCGACATGACGTTTGGCTTTGCGAGCTCGGTCGAGGTGGCCACCCGCTGCATCGACGAGATCCACACCACCGCGAGCTCCCACGGCCGCGTCTTCGTCATTGAGATCATGGGCCACAAGGTCGGGTGGATCCCGCTCTACGCGGGCGTGGCCGGCGGCGCCGACGTCATCCTCATCCCGGAGATCCCCTACGACATCGAGAACGTCATCCGCGTCATCGAGGAGCGCGACAAGCACGGCGCGCGCTTCACGATCATCGTGGTAGCCGAGGGAGCCATCTCCAAGGACGAGGCCGCGCTCTCCAAGAAGGAGTACAAGAAGCTCGTGGCCGCGCGCACCACGCCCTCGATCGCCTATGACATCGCCGCGGAGATCGACAAGCGCACCGGCCGCGAGATCCGCATCGCCGTGCCCGGCCACACCCAGCGCGGCGGCACCCCTGACGCGCAGGACCGCATCTTCGCCACGCAGTGCGGCGTCGAGGCGGCGCTCGCCTGCCTCAAGGGCAAGTTCGGCGTCATGATCGCGCAGGTCAACGGCAAGATGTGCCGCGTGCCGCTCGCCGACGTGGCCGGCAAGCTCAAGTACGTCGACCCCAAGAGCGACCTCGTCAAGGAGGCCAAGGCCATGGGGATCAGCTTCGGCGACGAGTAGCCCCGGGCGGTACTTCTCGGGCGGTGCTTCTTAGCCTGTGCTTCTCGCACAAACAAACCGCTGGGTGCGGGGCCTCTTTTGAGACCCCGCACCTTTTTGTGAGACACGGCGAGAAGTACGCTCCTTCTCGGCAGGGCTACCAAGAAGGAGCGCGTCATGTGCGAGTGGAACCGCAGCGTCATCATCCAGGACCTCGTCCTGGCCATCGTCATCAACACGAGCGCCACGATCATCGACGGCGCGCCGTTTGACCACACGTGGTACACCTTCACCTGCGTGGCGCTGGCGGCCAACGTGATCGCCCAGCTCCTGCTGCCCACCGGCGCCGTGGCCCGCGCGCTCACCGGCTGGGCGGGTGACGCCCCCTGGCGCGTCTACGTGCAGATCTTCATCGAGAACCTCATCTTCGTGACGATCATCTCGCTCACGGAGGCCTTCGTGCACACCGGCGGGCCCGGACTCGTGGCGGCGTGGCTCAACAGCTACGTCTGGCTGGTCGGCATCGGCTACGTGACGAGCGTGGCACTCTTCCACGCGCTCCGGCCGCGCGCCTAGCGGCGGGCTCTTCTCGGCGGCGGGCTCTTAGCCGGTGCACGGCAGGATGTTGTAGTCAAAGAGGTTGATGAGCTCGACCTCACCGCCCGCCTCCCGCACGGCGCAGAGCGCCTCCTTGGCGAGCGCCTCGCCGTTGCCGCCGTGCCTGCCTGCGCAGATTGCCATGACCTTGAAAGACATGTGCGCTCCTCTCGTCGAGCGTCCGGCGCGGACCCGTTTCCGCGCATGCTGGGGGAGATGCTACGGCGTGTGAGAGGGGCGTTCACCGTGTGCACGAACGACGCTGGCGGCGCTACGGTCGGATGCGCTGTGCGTCCGGACGAAGGAAAACCCGCCCCCCTGGCATGGCAAGCAAGGGGGCGGGTCCCGATGGCTATGAGTATGGCAGGGGGGGCGGCGCCGGCGGCATGTTCCGGGAACCAGAGCTTGGCGGGCGCGCGGGGCAGTGCTTTGTGCACGGGCACCAAAGGCCGTGCCCCTTGCGCCGAATTCCCCGGATATGTGCGCCAACGGTGCCGGAATACGCCGATATGTGCGTCACGCCGCGCACACATCCACCAAATTCGGCGGCGCAAACGCACACATCCCCCGAATTTGGCGCAGGGGCTGACGCAGGGGGTCGGCGCAGGGGCGCGGCGCGCGCAGGGGGTTGGCGCGGGGATACGGCGCGAAGGCGCGACCCAGCAGGCGCCGGCAGGCGCGGACGCGGCGGACGCGTAACCGGGTCGCTACGCGCGCTCGGCCGTGAAGCCGCTCCAGTGAACGCCGTCGATCCGCTCGAGCTCCGCCCACAGCGCCGCGCGGGCCGCACGCTCCCGTGCCGCGCGCTCCGTCGAGAGCTTGCGCGGGGGCAGCCCCAGGTCGCGGCGAACCTTGGCCATGAGGTCGTCCATGCAGTCGAGGTCGTCGTAGTTGGACTTCCAGAAGACGTAGTCCTTGAAGCCGTCGGCAAGCAGCTCGTTGGCGCGGTCGGTGTCGCGCTTGACCTGCAGCGGGTCGCGGCTGTGCCACGCCCCGTGGTAGTCAAAGGCAACCCCGCGGAAGGGCATGACGGCCCCGGGCTCGCCCGCGGGGGCGAGCAGCAGCAGGTCGGGCTTGCGCACGCGCAGCTCGCGAACCCCGGCGGAGATGCGCTCGAGCTCAACGGGGTCGTTGAGCGCAATCTCCCCCAGGCGGTAGCCACCGGACGCAAAGCGGCTCGTCGCGCGGATGTAGAGCTTCCCCTCCATGGGGGACGCGGCGCCGACGGGCGCGGACGGCAGCGCGGCGCGGACGATCGCCGTCCCGCGGGCGGGGCCCAGCGCGTCGAGGAACGCCATCAGGGCGCCCGGGGTCAGCAACGGGCGGAAACGCCCCACCACGCCCGTCTCCCCGCCCGGGTCCACCGCATAGGAGCCGAGGAGCTCGCAGAGCAGCATGAGCAGCTCGTGGTCCGTGAGGAACGGGGCCATCTGCACGACGAGAAGCGCCGGGGAGGCGCAGCGCACCCCAGGCGCGAGGCGCAGGAGCGAGCCCGGCGGCAGCGTGCCCTGGAAGACGTGCGGGCGGACGAGCGAGAAGCGGTGACGGCAGGCAGGGTCGCCCACGAGGACGTGAAAGGGCGCCTCGACGCCCGCCAGCTGCGAAACGCTGGCGACCGCGCACTCGAGGTCGGATGCGTCCGGCATGGCGTCGGGCAGCTCCGTCGGGCAGAATTCTGCCGTAGCGAGGTGTTTTGGGAAGTAGGGGCGCCTCATCACCTCGAGCGCCGTGGTATGTGAGAGCACCAGATCCGCCATAGGAAAACGGTAGCGCGAGCGAGCGCGGCGCAAGCGGGATTCCAAGAAAGCCGCGCCCGAGCCTGACGGCAATCTGGCACCAATCTGACCGCACAATTATAGCGCCGCAGGTAGAAGGTGGTATCAGGCAGGGCTGAAAGGCTCCCGCGACCGATTTTGCGCAACCGTCGGTCGGTTCTTCTCGCCCGCTGGGCGGGATCAGGCGAGAAGGACTAACGCTTGGTGACGATGCGGCACAAACGTGTTCGGCGCGCCGGATTTGGCGGATGTGTGCGTTTGCGGTGCCGGATTTGGCGGATGTGTGCGTGACGCGACGCACACATCCCGGGAATTTGGCGGCGTTCGCGCACACATCCGCTGATTCCGGCGCAGCGGGGGGAGCGACAGAAGCGCGAGCGACGCGGCGGCGAGGAGAACAGGGCCGCCCCCCGGCTGTGAAAGGGGCGGCCCCGAGAGAGGAACGCGCGGCGAGAAGAACTAGCGCCTGCGGATCGGAATCGGGCGCGGCGGGGCGCGCGGCTTGTCGGCGCCGGCCATGATGATGGCCTCCTCGTCGCACGCGCTCACGCACCTGCCGCACTGCGTGCACGCCTTCTGGTCGATCACGTGGATGAAGCGCGGCTTGCCGAGGATGGCCTCGTCCTCGCACGCGTCCACGCACGCGCCGCAGCCCACGCACTTGGTGGGCAGGATGTGGTAGGTCATGTACGCCCTGCACTCCCCCGCCGGGCAGACCTTCTTGGTGAAGTGCTGCTCGATCTCCGACCCAAAGGCGTCGAGCGCGGAGAGCACGGTGCGCGCCATCACGCGGCCCATCTCGCAGAGGCTCTGGGTCTCCATGACCGGGCAGAGGTCGCGCAGGAGCGCCACGTCGGACGCCCTGCCCTTCTTGCGGCAGATGTCGGCCACGATCGTGGCGCTCCTGCCCGCCCTCGTGCCCAAAGACGCAGCGCCCGCAGGTCTCGCGGCGGAAGCGCTGGCACACCTCGTCGAGCGCGGCGGCCATGCAGTTGCCGGCGCCGTACACGCGCACGTAGTCGCTCCCCAGCTCCACGGCGGCGTCCGCGCCCTCGAACCAGGCCCAGCGCCGGCCCTCGCCGCCCAGGAGCTCGGAGCCCTGAACGAGCCGCAGGTCGGGCGTGGTGCCGGTGACCTCCGAGGGAAGGGGCTTCTCGCCTGCCAGCACGCAGGCGCAGGCGGTGTCGTTGGCGTAAACAAAGCCGAGGGAAGCGTCGGCCTTCAGGAGGTGAAGGGAGACGGGCGCGGCCGCGTAGGTCGGCATGAAGCTCACAATCGTCGTCATTTCTCGCTCCCTTCCTAGTACTCGTTCCACAGGCGCGGCGCGTGCAGCGTGAGGCGCAGGTCGCACTGCAGGCAGCGCGACGCCTCGCAACGGGCCTCGTCCTCGGTGTAGGGGCACTCGAACGTGTCGAAGCTGTGCGCGCGCTCCTCGGCCGGGGCGATCCTGGGCTCCACGCGCCCGTCGTAGAAGCCCGCGGGGACCTTGCCGATGCGCTGGCTCGGCGCGTCGGGGTCCAGCAGCTCGGCGGTGATGTCGCCGTCGCCGCCCAGGTAGCGGTCGATAGAGCTCGCGGCCTCGCGGCCCTGCTCGATCGCCGCGATCACGGACTTGGTGCCCGTGACGCAGTCGCCGGCGGCCCAGACGCCCTCGGCGCTCGTGGCCAGGTCGTCGCCCACCGCGACGTAGGGGCCGTGGGTGAGCTCGAGGCCCATCTCGGCAGTGCCCTCCGGCCTCTGGCCCACGGCAAAAATCACGTGGTCGGCCGGGAGGGTGAGCTCGCCGCCCTCGACGAGCTCGGTCACCGCGCGGTGGTTCTCGTCAAAGGAGAAGCGCTCGATCTTGTGGATCGTGACCGAGCCCACGTGCCCGCTGCCCGGCTCCACCTCGTTGATCGAGGTGAAGGCGTAGGCGTCGTGGAGCTCCACGCCCTCCTCGGCGCCCTCGGCGCGCTCCTCGGGGGTGGAGGTCATCTTGTCCAGGGACTCCAGGCACGCCACGTCGACCTTCTCGGCGCCCAGGCGCACGGCGGTGCGGGCGCAGTCGTAGGCCACGTTGCCGCCGCCGAGCACGACCACGCGGCCGCTGACGTCGAGCGGCGCGCCCGTGCGGGCGGCCTTGAGGAAGTCGGTGTTGACGTAGACGCCCGCGAGGTCCGCGCCCTCCATCGGCAGGCGCGTGCCCACGTGGGTGCCCACGGCCACGAGCACCGCGTCGAAGCCCTCGCCGAGAAGGGCGCGGGACTCGGCGTCCGTGCCCCGCGCGATCTCGCAGATCGTGGCGACCTCGTGGTCGACGGTGGCGTCGGGCAGGCGGTAGGCCGGGATGCCGTAGCGCAGCTGGCCGCCGACCTTCTCGTTTGCCTCGAAGACCGTCACCAGGTGGCCCTTCTCGGCCAGGAACAGGGCCGCGGTGAGGCCGGCGGGGCCGGCGCCCACGATAGCGACCCGCTTGCCCGTGAGCGGCTCGTGGCGCACGCGGCCGTGGCGGCCTCCCACTCGCCGTCGCGCACGTGGCGCAGGTAGCGCGGGATGTCGATGCGCGCGGGGCAGCCAGAGCGGCAGGGCACGACGTTCTCCTCGCGGGAGCGGTCGTCGTGCACGCGGGAGAGCACGTCGATGATCGAGCCCGTGGGGCAGACCTCGATGCAGGCCCCGCAGAAGCGGCAGCCCGCCTCCTCGAGCGAGACCGAGCCGTCGGTGCCGATGCGGATGCCCCGCTCGGTGTGCTGGTAGTCGAGCACGCCCACGCCGCGCAGCTCGCGGCAGGCGCGCTCGCCGTTGACACTCACCTGCATGCCGTCACGGACCGGCGTCTTGCAGGCGCACACGGGCTCCTCGCCGCCGTCGACCTCGACCATGCACAGGCGGCACCCGCCCACGGCCTCGAGGTCGGGGTGCTTGCACAGGTGAGGGATGAAGATGCCGGCGTCGAGCGCGGCGTCGAGGACCGACTGGCCCTCCCGCGCCTCGACCTCCCGGCCGTTGATCGTGAGCTTCACTTGGCCCCCTCTTCAGAAGAAAGCGCCGCGCCGAGAAGAACGCGCGCCCCGCGGATCGATGCCGGTCCGCAGGCCGGCGTTCTTCTCGCCTCCCCACGACGCCGCGCACGGGGCCCTCCCGGACCCCGCGCGCATGACACGTGGCTTAGTACTCGAACAGCTTGGCTGCGGCGTTCTCGCCGGCGATGCGCCCGGAGTTGAGGCAGAAGCCCATGGTGTTGCCCGGGATGCAGTAGTTGTAGGAGTCGCCGTAGATGGTGCAGGCGTCGGTGCCCACGCAGTAGAGGCCGGGGATGACCTGGTAGTCGTCGGTCATGACCTCCATGTTGTGGTTGATCAGCACGCCGCCCAGGGTGCCGTAGGCGCCGATGTACTGCTTGCAGCAGTAGAACGGGCCCTTCTCGAGCGGCTGCATGAACTCGCGCTCCTTCTCGAAGATCTCGTCCCAGCCGTTGGTGCACATCTCGTTGTACTCCTCGACGTTGGCGATGAGGCCCTCCACGTCGATGCCGGCCTTCTCGGCGAGCTCCTCGAGGGTGTCGGCCTGGCAGATGGGCTCGTAGCCGTCGGCGAGGTCGCGCTCCCACTGCTCGTCGAAGCCCTCGTAGAGGTCGTGCAGGTGCACGTGGGAGACGATGTCCGGGCCGTCCTTCTTCCAGTGCCTGAGCATCTTGGCGTCAAAGATTGCGTAGGCCACCTTGCCGGACAGGTGGTTGATCGCGTTGCCCACGAAGGTGGTGTTGAAGATCTCGTCCTCGGGCATGAAGCGCTCGCCCATGCGGTTGCACCAGTAGCAGGGCTGGCGGAAGGCGCCCTCCACGTAGAAGTGGTTCATGTTGTCCGGGATCTGGTACATCATCTCCATGGTGACCGGGGTGTGGCCGGCGCCCACGGCGTGGCACATGTTGAGGCCGTCGCCGTCCATGCCCGGGATGGCAAAGGAGAAGAGGTTCTTGCCCCACTCGAAGCCCATGGTGTCCTTGATCATCTGGGCATTGTGGCCAAAGCCGCCGGTGGCCACGATGACGGAGGAGCAGGAGATCTCGTACTCCTCGCCGTCCTTGTCGCGCGCGGTGACGCCCACCACGGCGCCCTCGTCGTTGGTGATGAGACCGGTGCCCGGGCACTCGAGCATGAACTCGACGCCCAGCTCCTGCGCGTGCTCGGTCATGCGCTTGGTCATCGTGGTGGCCGCGCGCGGGCCGGGCTCGGAGCCGTCCTCGGGCTGCACGACGTGCCAGGTGTACTCGCCGTCGGCGTAGGCGCGGGTGCGCTCGCGGGCGCGGAAGGCCGGGCGCACGCTGTTGAACTCGACACCCATGTCCATGTTGGCGGCGCCGCCCGTGTTGGACGCCTTCTCCAGGGTGATGACCCGCGCCCCGCTCTCCGCGGCGGCCACGGACGCGGCAAGGCCGGAAAGGCCGGCCGCAACAACGACGACGTCGGTCTCAAGCTGCTTCATGCGAATCCTCCTTGAGTCGCTTCACCTGCGCTTGCATGCCTTCTGGTACGGCTATCACCTTCGCACGCCGCCCCGGCACGGACCATGTGCGCGCACCACAGTTCGCGGGGGCATTCGGCGGCGGGCTTTGTGCTCGCGAGCCATGCGCCGGGCGCACGGTTCTTCTCGGCACCTCGGCCGTGCGGGCGCCGCGCCATATTCCCGGGATGTGTGCGTTTTCGCCGCCGAAAAAGCCGCATATGTGCGCCGGCCAACGCACATATGCGGCAAATCCGGCACCGCTCGCGCACACATCCGCCGAATCCGGCGCACGGCCGGGCGCGGATGGGCGCGGCGGCGCGGGCGGGAGGGGCGGCGCGCAGGTCAGGCGCGGCGGCGCGGGCGAGAAGAACGTCGCGGCAGCAGCGCCGGCAGGCCCCGCGTGATCACCGCGCGGAACTCCGGGCTGTCGGCGTCGACGGTGCCGCACGGGCAGAGGTGGCAGGTGCCCTCCCAGTCCGCGACGGCGGCGTGATGCCACGCAAGCCCGCGGTCCTTCTCGGCAAAGTCCGCCGCCGCCACAAAGCTCGGCAGGTCCGCCTTGGTGAAGGCGTGTCGGTGGTGCCCGGTGTAGAAGCGCTCGAAGGGCAGGCCCCCCATCTTGGCCAGCGTCGCGCGCCACGCGGCCACGGGCAGGGACTCCTCGAAGCACAGGCACATGATCGGCGTCACCGCGTCGCCAGAGAGAAGGACGCCCAGCTCGGGACAGAGATACCCGACGGAGCCCACGGTGTGCCCCGGCAGCGCCACGCAGACGAGACGCCGGCCCCCGAGGTCGAGCCCGTCCCCCTCGGCCACGTGCGTCACCCGGGGGCGCGCGCCCTCGTCAAACGCCCAGGGCGCCGCGGCGAGAAGTACGTTGCCCCCCGCGCCGTCGGCTCGGTGCTCGGCCGCGTGGCGCTCGGCCTCCTCCCAGTGGCCGTCCTCCTCGGCGCTCATCATGACCTCGTCGAAGCGGTACGCGCCGCCCACGTGGTCCGGGTGGCGGTGCGTGAGGGCAACGCTCACCGGCAGGCCGGGCGCCAGGGACTCGGCGGCGGCGCGCACGTCGCCAATGCCGAGCATGGCGTCCACGAGCACGGCGCGCCGGGAGCCAACGACCAGGTGCGCCATGAAGCCCATGGGGTCAACGAGGCGCCAGAGGCCGTCCTCGACCCTCTCGGCGGCTATGAGGTCGGACATGGTCGCTCCCCTCACGAAACGGCCCGCCCGCGGGGTGCGGACGGGCCGGGCAGGACGCGCGACGCCTGGCTAGCGGCCCTGCGGCTCGGGATCGTTCATGAGCCTTCGGGCGATGCCCTCCGCGGGGCGGGCCCACGCGAGGGACACCACGTAGCCCACGACCCGGCACGGGAGGAAGCTGCCAAAGAGCGCGACGGGGAACATCTGGATGGGCATGCCCTGCATGACGATGGCGTTGAGATAGGTGAGGACGAGGGCGTTGATGACCACGTAGACCGAGTTCACCACGATGTTGAGCACCAGGCCAAAGGCGAGCCCCACCGCTCGGCCGGGATGAACCAGCCGATGAAGAACGAGATGAGGTACGCAAGCCCGGTGTTGAGCGCGAACGAGGAGAGAAACGCCGGCATGAACGCCTCCTCGGGCACGTCCGCCGAGCTGATGCCGATGTAGTTCGCCACGAGCGAGATGCAGACGGCGATGGGGATGTTGGTGAGCAGGACCTTGACGAGCTTGGTGGAGTTCTTCATGGGCATGGCATTCACCTTTCGGAGTCGGAAGCCTCCCGGCGCGGCGCCGGGCCCCGGGCACCGCGCCCGGGCCTGTAACCCTTCATGAAGATGGTATGGAGACTCCGTCCCGGGAAACATGGATGGCCGCCCAAAGAAGGGGGCATGCGGGGCGCTCGGTTGTGCGACGGCACAACGGGCGGCGGACGGCGCCGCGCCCGGTCACTGGGCGAGCAAGACCGCCGTCGCCACGCCCCGCTCGTTGGTGATCGAGACCAGAAGCTCGGTGACGCCCGCCTCCTCGAGCACCGGGGCGAGGGCCCCCGCGAGCGTCACGTGCGGGCAGCCGTCGGCGTCCTCGAGGGTCTCGACGCGACGCAGGTCAAAGCCGGCGGCGGTGAGCCGGGCCAGCGCCTTGAACGCCGCCTCCTTGGCGGCGAACTTCCCCGCCAGGCACGCGGCCGGGTCGTGGCGCTCGCGGGCCTGGGCGCGCTCCGCCTCCGTGAACGTGTGCGTGACGAACGCACCGCGCGCGTCCGCGCAGAGCCGCCTCATCTCCTCGATGTCCACCGAGTCTATGCCGATGCCCCTGACCATACGGGCAGTCTAGCCAATCTCCACCGCGTCCGCGCCGTCGATGTGAAGATTGGCCCCATAGAACGCCGTGAGCGCGGCCACGCCGAGCTCCACGTCGCGCGCGCCGGCCGTCTCAAAGACCGAGTGCATGGCCAGCTGCGGGAGCCCCACGTCCACGGCGTGGACGCTCACCTGCGCGTTGGAGAGGTTGCCGAGCGTCGAGCCGCCCGCCACGTCCGAGCGGTTGGCAAAGCTCTGGTAGGGCACGCCCGCGCGGTCGAGCAGCGCCACGAGCACCGCCCGGCTGAAGGCGTCCGTGCAGTAGTGCTGGTTGGCGGCCTCCTTGATGACCAGGCCGCGGTTGAGGTAGCAGCGGTTGGCCTCGTCCATCTTCTCCGGGTGCGAGGGATGGACGGCGTGCGCGTTGTCGCAGCTCACAAGCATCGAGCCCGCGAGCGCGCGGCAATAGTCCTCCTCCGTGCGCCCCAGGGCCGCGTTGGCGCGCCGCAGCGTGTCGGCAAGGAGCGTGGAGAGGGCGCCCTGCTTGGTCCCCGAGCCCACCTCCTCGTTGTCAAAGCACGCGTACACGCTCACGTCGTGCGGGTTGTCCGTGGCCAGGAACGCCTCGAGCGCCACGTAGGCGCACTGGAGGTCGTCGAGGCGCCCGCCGGAGACGAACTCCCGGGCGCGGCCCCACACGCGCGGCTCCTCATGCGCCACGAGGAAGAGGTCGCGGGCAAGGACGTCGGCCGGCGCGCACCCGGCCGCCTCGGCCACCATCTCGTCGAAGGCGCCCCGGGAGAGCTCGCCTGCCGAGAAGAGCGGGCAGAGGTCGCGCGCCCGGTTGAGCCGGGGCTCGAGGCCGCTTCCCCGCTCCAGGTGGACGGCCACGCTCGGGATGAGGCAGACGTCGTCGGCCACGCTCACCAGACGGCTCTCCACGCGCGCGCCGTCGCGCACGAGGACGCGGCCGGCCACGCCGAGCGGCCGGTCGAGCCAGGTGTGGTCGATCATCCCGCCGTAGGCCTCCACGTCAAGGCGCAGGCTCTCGCCCGGGCCCTCGAGCTCGGGCACCGCCTTGACCTTGTAGGTCGGCGAGTCGCCGTGGGCGGCCGCAAGCTGGAAGTGGTAGCTGTCGAGCGTGGCGCCCACCTTGAGGGCAACGACGCTCGAGTTGTTGCGCACGGTGTAGTAGCGCCCGCCCGGCTCCATCCGCCAGGCCTCGCCCTCGGGCAGATAGGTGAAGCCCGCCGCGTCGAGGCGCGCGCGGATCGCGGCGGCGGTGTGGAACATGCTGGGGCAGGCCCGCAGAAAGTCGACGAGGCCCGACACGAGGTTCTTTTCGCTCATGAGACTCCTCAGGTTGGCTTTATGAGACTGAAAGCGCCCGTCCGAGGACGGGCGCCGAGGCTAGCGGTAGTTGACGTCGAAGTCCCGACGGTACCCCAGGTAGGTGTGGAGCATGCGCAGGGTTCGGTTGAGGCCGTCGTCCCCCCGCATGAAGACGGGGTTCACGCGCCGGCCGGCCTCCCAGAGCTCGAGCGCCTGGGAGCGGTTGGCGGGGTCCTTCACGTGCTTCTTGATCACGCTCTTGGGCACGACCGACCAGAGGTGGGGCTCGGTGGGCGTCTCAAGGGTGAGCTCGCGGCCAAAGACCCAGTCCTCGACGACGTACTTGGCCACGTTGAGGCCAGACCCCGTGACGTAGAAGTTGCTGCGGCCCTGGCGCGTGTTGAAGTCGAGGAACTTGAACTGTCCGTCGCGCTGGTCAAACTTCACGTCGAAGTTGGCAAAGCCCTGGTAGCCAAGGTCCTCGAGCAGGTCCTTGATGCCGGCGAGCGGGCCCAGCTCCGGCTCGGTCACGATGACGGCGTGGTTGCCGCCGGCGTGCGGGGAGTGCTCCTCGAGCAGCACGTGGCCAAGGCACATCATCTTGACCTTGCCCGCACGGTCGGAGTAGGTGGTGAGCACGCGCATGAACTCGTCGTTGCCGGGAATCTTGTCCTGGATGATGAGGTCGTCGCCGTAGCCGGACGCGTAGATCTCCCCAATCACGTGCACGAGCTCGTCGCGCGACTCGATGACGTAGACCTTGTGCTGCGTCTCGAAGGGGTGCGCCCAGTAGTCGATGCCGTCGGAGGGCTTCAAGATCACCGGGAACGGAAAGTCGAGCTCAAAGTCCGTGGGCGCGCCCTTCTGGTAGACGAAGGTCCCGGGACGCGCGAGGCCGTGCTTGTCGCAGAAACGGTAGAACTGCTCCTTGCGCTGGAAGGTGTCCATGAGCGAGAAGTCCACGTACGGCGCGATGACGTTGGCCGGGAGCTCGCCCTTGAGGCGCGCGAGCATGGCCACGTAGTTGTCGCCGCAGCCCATGACCACGATCTTCTTGGCCGGGCGGGCGCCCGCGAAGGCGCGGATGGTGGCGAGGAAGGTCTCGTCCTCGTCGATCTGGGGGTTGGGCGTGTAGGCGCAGAGCTTGCTCCTGAAGCTCGGGCCGGTCTGGTACTTGCCGAAGACGTGCGTGCGCACCTGGTACTGCTCGTAGAAGGCGCGGGCGACGCTGTAGGAGTTGATGTCGCCGCCGAGCACCACCGGGACGAACTCACGGTCAACGAAAGAAAACGCCATCGAGGGGTCTCCCTTGCGGTTGGGTACAGAAGAGCCAAGCGTGGCATGATACCCGCCCCTGATGGAGAGCACGTGGACGCCCTCGCCCGCGCGGGCGAGAAGGACGATGGCGCGGGCAGTTCTTGTTGCCGGGCGTGACGCGGGGCGGCTCTTCTTGCGGGGCGGCTCGCTACAGCATGTTGCGGGCCGTGAACTCGGCCTGGACCGTGGCGAGCATGAGCTCCACGTCGTCGAGGCCGAGGTGGCGCTCGGACTCCCCCGCCTTGAGCGTGCCGCGGCGGCGCGCCCAGCTCTCGAGCGAGGCCGGCCGCTGCTCGTGCGGCAGGATGCGCGTCTCGGGGTCCACGCGGCGGCAGATGTCGCGCGAGTCGATGACCACCACGCGCCCGGCCTTGCGCGCCTCGGCGTAGCCGTCGATGTGCAGCATGAACCAGGAGTCCTCGAAGGCGGCGTTGTGCGCCATGAACGGGTAGGCGGTGAGCGCCGCGAGGATTGCCTGCTGGGCCCGGGCGTCCTCGCGGAAGGGGGTCTTGCCCTCAAGGTCGGACCACGAGATCTTGTGGATGTCCGCGAGCGGCACGCCCTTCTCGGCATACATCTGGGGCAGGCCGAAGTAGCCGGCAAAGGGGTCGTGCGGCTTGGCCTTGGGGCCGATCGTCATGAACTCCAGGCCCACGTTGATGATGTAGCCGCGCGCGGGGTCGCGGTCGGTGGTCTCGATGTCGATCCCCACCACCATGCCCGAGACCGGCGCGTCCACCCAGGCCACGTTGAGGTCGCGCGCGTCCGGGCCGGAAAGCGCCGCCACCTGCGCGTCCGTGCGGTGCTGGAGCACGGCGACCGCGTGGATGAGGTCTGCCGGCGAGAGGCCGCGCGCAAGGCTCGAGGGGCTCACGTCGCGGAGCTTCTCGATGCCAAAGCGATCGCATACGTCGCGGTTTCTGTCCGCGAGCGAGCGCACGAGGTCGTAGGGAAACGGCTCGCGGCCGGCGGGCGCCTCCGCCCAGGCGGCGCGCAGCACCCCGAGCGCCTCCTCGTTCTTGGCGCGCTCCGCAGAGAGCGACGCGTCGTCGGTGAGAAAGCCCGGAAAAACGAAGGCGTTCGCACACTCGATGGCCTGGCTCAGATCCACTGCTCCCCGCTCTCACTCGCGCGCCCACGACCGGGCGCCGTATCGAAAAGGGCCGCCGGGCATGCCCGACGACCCACTAGGCTAGCACGACGACGCGGGCGCGAGGGGCTACTCGGCGCGGAACACGCGACCCTCACGGCGCGGCTTGGGCTCGGGGGCCTCGGCCGCGTAGCCGAGGATGCAGTGGCCGATGCCCTCGTAGTCCCCCTCGACGCCCAGCTCGGCGAGGATCTCCTTGCCCTCCGGCGTGTCGAACTCCTCGCGGGCGCGGTGGATCCAGCAGCTTCCCAGGCCGAGCGCGTGCGCCGCGAGCATGAGGTTTCCCATCACGAGGCTCCCGTCGTAGACGCGGTTGGGCTCGTCGCGCGGCGCAAGCACCACGAGCACGACCGGCGCCCCGTAGAACGGGTCGGTCCCGGGGCGGCCCATCACCGCGGCGTTCATGGCCGAGAGCCGGTCGCGCAGCGCGCGGTTCGTGACGGCCACCACGATGGGGCCCTGGCGGTTCATGCCGCTTGCGGCCCAAAGGCCAGCGTCGATGACCTGGTCGATGAGCTCGCGCGGGGGCACCTCCCCCGTGTAGGCGCGGATGCTCCGGCGCTCCCTCATGGCGTCGATCACGGTGCTCATGACGGCCTCCTCACGTTTGTTCGCGGTCTCTGGGGACCTTATACCCCAAACCGCCGAGGCGCCGAGCGCGCCCGCGGGCCGCAGGCCGCGCGGGACCCGCGCCGGCGGGGTTCTTCTCGCCCGGCGCCGGTGGGACCAGGGCGGAATAGCATACATATCACGTCCCCAACCTGAAAAAACGGGGCCTTTTCGACAAAACTTGTATGCTATTTCGCCGCGCACGACCGGCGCCGGACGCAACCCGCCAGGAATCGCGCCGAGTGCGCGGCCACCGGACGCCCTGGGCGCGCACTCGGCGCGCTTTCTGTCCGTCCGGACACAGGATTTGTCCACTGCGCGCTTCGCGGCGCGCACTCGGCGCGATTCCCGCCCCCCCGCGCCC
>NZ_NFIU01000008.1 GCF_002159535.1 Olsenella sp. An290
CCCCCAAGCCCCAGAAGGCCAAGGTGGAGAAGCCCCGCCGCGAGAAGGCCCCCAAGGCGACCAAGCGCAGCTCCACGGGCTCGGTCATCGGGTCCTCCGTCCATCCCACCGTGGCCCCGGGGGCGCAGGGGGCAAAGGGCCCCGCCCTGCCCAAGGCCCCCGCCATCCCAAAGGCCCCCGCGCGGGCCCGCGGCGCCTCCCGCCCGCAGGGCTCCGCGCGCACGTCGCTCCTCGAGCGCGTCGCCAAGGCCCGGGCCGCCGCCAAGGCGTCCTCCGGGAGCGCCTCCCCGCGCGAGAAGCGCGAGCGCTACCAGCGCGGCCAGGCCCTCAAGGCGCTCGCCGTCGGGGCGGGGGCCCTGGCGTGCCTCGCGCTTGTCGCCGTCGTGGCGTTCTTCGTGCTGCGCGGCTCCTCGGTCTTCGAGATCACCTCCATCGAGGTCGAGCCGACGCTGCACGTCACCCAGGAGGACGTGAGCAACCTCGTCGACGTCCCGGAGGGCTCCACCCTGCTCAACGTGGACACGGCCTCCATCGAGGCCGCGCTCAAGAAGAACCCCTGGGTGGGCTCGGTGCGCTTTGACCGCGTCTTCCCGCACACGCTGCGGCTCACCATCTTCGAGCAGCAGGTCGACGCCCTCGTGATCATGAGCTCGGGGTCGCTTGGCTGGTACCTCGGCAGCGAGGGCGTCTGGATCCAGCCGGCGAGCTTCACCGTGCCCGAGGGGCAGTCGGTCGACGACGCGGCCCTCGCCCGTGCCATGGAGGAGGGGTGCGTGCTCATCACGGACGTCCCCGCCACGGTCTCGCCCGTGGCCGGCTCCACCGCGACCGACGACGTCCTCGAGGCGGTCGAGGAGTTCCGCTCGGGCTTCTCGCCCTCGTTCGCCTCCCAGGTGGTGAGCTACTCGGCCCCCTCGCCCGAGAGCGTGTCCTGCACGCTCAAGAGCGGGGTCGAGGTGCTCCTGGGCTCGCCGACCGAGATCGAGACCAAGGAGATGATCGTGACGCGCTACCTCGAGGAGCACCCCGGGACCATCACCTACATCAACGTGCGCGTGGTGACCAACCCCGCCGTCCGCCTCATCGACTCCGAGAACGTCCAGCCCGGAACAGGGGTCCTGAGCGAGGGGACCGGCGCATAGCCCGCCCCCGCGCGTCCCGGGATGGGCCGCCTGCCTGCGCTTTCCATGAAATCGCCAAACCATTTGACGGGCGTCGGGCAAGTGTGCCAAGATACATCGCTTTATCCCAAGCGTTGACGTGAACTTGAGCTTGAGGGTTTTGGTTCAGGGTTTGCGGGGCGCGGGAAGCACCGTCCGAACGCATGAAACGAAGCACGAAAGGCCCCTTTGAGGAGGACACGATGATCAAGGACACCGACACCCTCAACAACTACCTCGCCGTCATCAAGGTGGTGGGCGTGGGCGGCGGCGGCACCAACGCCGTCAACCGCATGATCGAGGAGGGCATCCGCGGTGTCGAGTTCGTGGCCGTCAACACCGACGCCCAGGCGCTCGCCATCTCCGATGCCGACATCAAGGTCCACATCGGCACGGACATCACCAAGGGCCTCGGCGCCGGCGCCAACCCCGAGGTGGGCAAGGAGGCCGCCGAGGACTCCCGCGACGAGCTCAAGGCGGCGCTCGCCGGCTCCGACATGGTCTTCATCACGGCCGGCGAGGGCGGCGGCACCGGCACGGGCGCGGCTCCTGTGGTGGCCGACATCGCCAAGAACGACGTGGGCGCGCTCACCGTGGGCGTCGTCACCAAGCCGTTCGCGTTCGAGGGCCGCAAGCGCTTCAGCTCCGCCATCGAGGGCATCAAGAACCTCTCCGAGAACGTCGACACGCTCATCGTGATCCCCAACGACCGCCTGCTCGACCTCTCCGAGAAGAAGACCACGATGCTCGAGGCCTTCCGCATGGCCGACGACGTCCTGTGCCAGGGCACCCAGGGCATCACGGACCTCATCACGGTCCCGGGCCTCATCAACCTCGACTTCGCCGACGTCTGCACCATCATGCGCGACTCCGGCTCGGCCATGATGGGCATCGGCACCGCCTCCGGCGACAACCGCGCCACCGACGCGGCCGAGGAGGCCATCTCGAGCCGCCTGCTCGAGGGCTCCATCGACGGCGCCACGCGCGTCCTGCTCTCCATCGCCGGCAACAAGGACCTCGGCATCCAGGAGATCAACGACGCCGCCGACCTCGTGGCCAAGAACGTCGACCCCGAGGCCACGATCATCTTTGGCACCGTCGTGGACGAGTCCCTCGGCGACCAGGTCCGCGTGACCGTCATCGCCACGGGCTTCAAGGACGCCAACGCCCAGCAGTCCCTCCCCACGATGACCGTCACCCGCCCGTCCGCCCCGCAGGCGCGCCCGACGAGCGCCCCTGCGGCCGCGAGCCGCCCGTCGTCCTCCTCGTCCTCCAACGACAAGGAGTTCGACATCCCCGAGTTCCTCAAGCGCAGCCGCATCTAGGATGCCCGCGCTCAGCAGACATCTGTCCTGCGGCGTGACCCTGCTTGCCGACGCCAGCGTCGCGGGCGGGGTCACGCTCGCGTTCACGGAGCGCACGGGCGGCGTCTCCGAGGCCCCCTTCGCCTCGCTCAACCTGGGGTCGCGCTGCGGCGACGACCCGTCGCGCGTGGCCGAGAACCGCCGCCGGGCCCTTGCCGCCATCGGCGCCGAGGGCCTTGCGGACCGGCTCGTGGTGCCGCGCCAGGTGCACGGGGAGCGGGTCGTCACGGTGCGCTCCGCCGACCCCGCGGAGCTTGCCGCGTCCCGTGCCGAGGCCGAGGCGGGCGCCGACGCCGTCGTCGTGACGGCCCCAGACGTCCCGGCGCTTCTGTGCTTTGCCGACTGCGTGCCCGTGGTCATCGCGGCGCCGGGCGGCTTCGCCGTCGCGCACTCCGGCTGGAGAGGGACCCTCGCGCGCATCGCCCGCTCGGCGGCGCGCGCCCTCATGGCCGAGGCCGGCGCCTCCGCGGACGAGCTCGTCGCCTACGTGGGGCCGCACATCCTCGCCGAGGACTACGAGGTGTCCGAGGACCTGGCCGCGCGCTTCTCCGAGGCCTTCGGGCCGGGCGCGGTGCCGTCGCGGCGCCACCTCGACCTCACCTTCTGCGTGACGCGCGCCCTCGAGGAGGCCGGGCTCGCCCCGTCCCAGGTCTGGGCGTGCGACGTCTCCACGGCGCGCGCGACGGACCGGTTCTTCTCGTACCGGGCGGAGGGCGGCCAGTGCGGCCGCCACGCGGCCGTGGCGGTGCTGCGGAGCCGCCCGTGGTCCTGGCCCGCCGGGACGCGGGCCCTGGAGGGGGAGGGGTCGCGATGAGACCTGACGCCACGTCCTACGGGCGCTTCCTCGCGGAGCGCCGCGCGGAGGTCCTCGCGCGCATCGAGCGCGCCGCCCGCCGCGCCGGCCGCGACGCGGCCGAGGTGGAGGCCATCGCCGTCTCCAAGACCGTGGGGCCCGACGAGGTGCTTCTCGCCCGGCGCGCCGGGTGGGGGGCCTTTGGCGAGAACCGCCCGCAGGAGCTCGGGCGCAAGCTCGAGGCGCTCTCGGGCCTGCCCGAGATGGCGGGCGCGCGCTTTGACATGATCGGCAACCTGCAGAAGAACAAGATCAACCAGGTCATCGGGCGGGTCGCGCTCATCCACTCGATCTCGTCGGAGCACCTCGCCGAGGCGGTCTCCACGCGCTGCGAGGCCCGCGGCATCGTGGCCGACGTGCTGCTCGAGGTCAACGTCTCCGGCGAGGCGTCCAAGTCGGGCTTTGCGCCTGACGAGCTCAGGGAGGCCGTGGAGCGCGTGGTGGGGCTGCCGGGCATCTCCGTGCGGGGCCTCATGACGATGGCCCCCGCCGGCAGCGCCGACGCCGCCCGCAGGACGTTCTCGGGGCTGCGCGAGCTCGCCGTCGAGCTGCGTGCCCGGACGGGCCGTGCGCTCGAGACCCTCTCGTGCGGGATGAGCGACGACTTCGAGGTCGCGGTGGAGGAGGGGTCCACCCTCGTTCGCCTGGGCCGCTGCGTGTTTGACCAGGGCTATGCCCTGAAGGGATAGGGACGACATCGCGCCGAGCGCGCGAGGGACAAAGGAGGAGAAGATGGGCTTCCTCGACTCGATCAAGGAGCGGCTGCGCGGCGGCGCGGACGAGGACTACTATGAGGACGACTACTACGACGACTACGAGGCCGAGGGCGACGCCTACGCCCGCGCGCGCGACACCCGTCGCCGCGACCCGGGCTCGAGCCCGCGCCTTCTGGGCAACACCCCGCGCCCCGAGGCCGAGAGCGTCTCGGTCTACACGCGCTCCGGCCGCCCCGTGGCGGCCCGGCAGGAGGCCCCCGCGCCCCAGCCGCGCCCGCAGCAGGAGGCGCGCCGCAGCTCCTCGCGCGACGAGACGAGCGTCATGAGCGCCGTGCCCTCCGGCTCCTCGCAGCCCGGCCCGCGCACCTTCTCGCGCGTGAACTCCGGGCAGCTGCCGCCCTACGTGCTCAAGCCCGTCTCCTATGACGACGTCCAGAGCGTCGTGCGCCGCGTGCGCACCGGCCAGCCCGTGGTCCTCGTGTTCCGCAACACCAACACCGAGACCGCCAAGCGCATCCTCGACTTCTGCTTCGGCCTCTCCTTCGGCATCGACGGCGAGGTCACCGAGCTCGGCGACCGCGTCTTTGGCGTCCTCCCGGCGGGCGTGGAGCTCTCGCGAGCCGACGTGGACAAGCTCGTCGCCGACGGCGACCTCACCCGATAGGGGGTCGCATGCTCGACGCAACGGTCTGCATCGTCGGCGCGGGGTCGATGGGCGGCGCCATCGCCCGCGGCCTGCTCGAGTCCGGCCTGATCGCGCCGGAGCGGCTGCGCGTGGCCGACGCCGACGCCGCGCGCCTCGACGACCTCGCGCACCGCGGGGCCACGGTCTCCCTTGACGCGCGCGAGCTCCTGGCCGCGGCGCCCGTTCCCGACGTGGTGCTGCTGGCGGTGAAGCCCCAGGTGCTCTTTGACGTCATGGCCTCCGTCTCCGACCTCGTGGACGGCATGCTCGCGGTCTCCATCGCCGCGGGCGTGGGCACCCCGGCGATCGCCGAGGCGCTCCCCGGCGCGCGCGTGGTCCGCGTGATGCCCAACCTGCCCGTGAGCGTGCGCTCCGGCGCCTCGACGGTCTGCGCGGGCCCCCGCGCGACGGCCGACGACGTCGAGCTCGCGCGCCGGCTCTTCGCCGCGCTCGGCGCGGCCTGCGTCGTGCGGGAGGACCAGCTCGACGTCGCGGGAGCCGTGGCGGGCTGCGCGCCGGCGTTCTTCTCGCTCTTTGTGGACGCGCTCACGCGCGCCGGCGTGCGCACGGGCCTTCCGGCCGCGGCCTGCCGCGAGCTCGTCGAGTCCACGATGCGCGGCACCGCCGAGCAGCTGCTGGCTGAGGGGTGCCACCCGCGGGAATACATGGAGCGCGTGACCTCTCCGGGCGGCACCACCGCCGCGGCGCTGCGCGAGCTCGAGCCGCTGCTCGTGGAGGGGGTCGAGCAGGCCGTCGACGCGGCGCTCGACCGCACGCGCGAGCTGGCCGGTCGCTGACGGAAGGGAACGCATGGGCTATCTCGTCCCCCTCATAGGGCGCCTCTTCAACGTCTATGAGGTGCTCATCGTCGCGTACTGCCTGATGTCGTGGGTGCCGCGCACCGGCTCTGGCCTCTTTGAGGACATCCGCGGCGCGCTCGGCATCCTCGTGGAGCCGTATCTGGGCTTCTTCCGGCGGTTCATCCCGCCGCTCGGCGGCATCGACTTCTCTCCAGTTGTGGCTATATTGGTACTTGGCGTACTCGAGCGTCTGCTCTACACCATCATTCTGTAGAATGCAGGGTAACGCGGACGCGCGGTACTGACGCGAGTCCTGGTAAAGGAAAGGGAACAGGAATGGCAATCACACCCGCAGACATCGAACAGCAGACCTTCTCTCCCTCCAAGCACGGCTATGACACCGAGGAGGTCGACGCCTTCCTCGAGCAGCTCTCCTCCGAGGTCGACGCGATGCTCCAGAAGATCGCCGACCTCAAGGGTCGCCTGACCTCCACCGAGCAGCAGCTCAACGCTGCCAACGCACAGATCGCCACGCTCGAGGAGCGCGCTGCCGCCGCGCCGGTCACCCAGGCCGCCCCGATGCCCTCCGACGCGCTCACCGCCTCCGAGCGCCAGATCTCCCAGGTGCTCATCGTTGCCCAGCAGTCGGCCGACAAGCTCCTCGCCGAGGCGCGCGACAACGCCGAGAAGATCCGCAACGACGCCGACGCCAAGGCCCGCGAGGTCATCCGCCAGGCGCTTGCCGAGAAGCAGCACGAGCTCGACGAGATCGACCGCCTCAAGCAGTCCCGCGAGGAGTTCCGCACGGAGTACAAGAAGATGCTCCAGCACTTCATCGACGACGCCGAGGCCGTCTTCCCGACGCAGGTGTCCATGAGCAGCGTCCCCAACGGCTCCACCGCCGCCCGCGCCGAGCGCCCGATCTCGGCGCCGACGCCCGTGACGCCGCCCGTCGCCCCCGCCGTGAGCGCCGCCGACTTCGGCGACCTCGACTAGCGACGCGCCGCACGCACGACCTGCCAGGGCCCCGGGCACGCTCCGGGGCCCTTTTTCCGTTTTGCGGCGTGGCCTCGCGCCGCGCGGTCTTCTCGGCGCTCTTCTCGTCCGCTGCGGGCGCGTGTGGGGGAGAGGAAGGTGCGAGGTGGGCCGATAAGCCGGGTTCTGTCGTGGGCGGCCATTTATCTAGGACGGACGTCACCGTCCGCCTCAAGCGCGCAACCCGAGCGCAGTGCGGGCCACACCATGGCGCTCCTATTTGCGTTTGCTCCGGATGGGGCTTGCCAAGCCGCCGTGTTGCCACGACGCTGGTGGTCTCTTACACCACCGTTTCAGCTTTTCCCTTTGCGTTTCGGCGCGCGCGGCGCCTCCTTCGCCAGTGGGAGTCTTCTTTTCTGCGGCGCTTTCCGTCGGGTTACCCCGCCCGGCCGTTAGCCGGCATCCTGCCCTGTGGAGCCCGGACTTTCCTCATGGCGTCCCGTTGCCGGGGCGCCCCGCGGTCGCCTGGCCCACCTCGCGCAGACGATTCTAGCATGACTCGGCAGGTTTTCCTGCGGGGCCGGGTGGTCTACAATAACAGGGCTCAATCGTCACCGCCCTCCGGAGGCCCGCCTCCGACGAAAGGTTCCCAACGTGGGTCTTCTCGACATGATGGGCTCCGCGCGCCCCGCCAAGCCCGAGGCGCTCAGCGTCCCCGCAGATTCCGACGCCATCCACGCCCCCGTCTCGGGGCGCCTGGTCCCGCTTGACCAGATCGACGACCCGGCCTTCGCGCGCGGGATGCTCGGGCAGGGCGTGGGGATCAGGGCCCGGGGCGACGTCGCCTTCTCGCCCGTGACGGGGACGGTCGTGGCCGACGTCAAGACCAAGCACGCCCTGCTCATCAGGGACGAGCAGGGGGCGGAGGTCCTCCTGCACGTGGGGATCGACTCCGTGAGCCTGCATGGGCGCGGGTTCAGGCTGTTCGTGCGCAAGGGCGACCGCGTCTGCGCGGGCGAGCCCGTGATCGCCTTCGACCGGCGCCTCCTCGAGGAGAGCGGCCTTGACGACACGGTCATCGTGACGGTCACCAACTCCGAGACCTTCGGTCCCGTCGAGCCGGTCCGCGAGGCCGGCGAGGTCGCTGCCGGGGCCGTTGTGCTCCGCGCCGAGCGCTGATGCCGGCCTCAGGCTACCTCACGCTCCGCCCGGGCGCCAAGGCGACGGGCGAGGTCGAGGACCGGCGCAGCCGCTTCATCGCGCAGCTCGCCCACGTGGGGAGCGAGGCGCAGGCCGAGGCCTTCGTCGCCGAGGTGCGCTCCCGCCATCACGACGCTCGGCACAACGTCCCCGCCTGGATTCTGGCATGCGGTCGCGAGCGCTGCTCGGACGACGGCGAGCCGAGCCGCACCTCCGGCATGCCCACGCTCGAGGTCCTGCGCGGCGCCGGGCTGGCGGACGTCTGCTGCGTGGTGACGCGGTACTTCGGCGGCACGCTCCTGGGCCCGGGCGGGCTCGTCCGGGCCTACACGGCCGCGACGCAGGAGGCGGTGGCGGCGGCCCTCGCCGCGGGCGACATTGTGGAGATGACGCTCGTGACGCCGGTGACGGTCCAGCTGCCGTACGCGCTCTACGACCGGGTGACGCGCCTGCTCGCCGACGCCGGGGGGAAGGTGTCCGACTCGCTCTTTGCGGAGGACGTCCAGCTCACGTGCGTTTTTCGGGCGGGGGAGGAGATGCCGTTTCTGGCCGCGCTCACCGAGCTTGCCAACGGCGAGGAGCTTGCGCGGGCGGGCGAGCCGCGTTTTGCGGAGTTCTAGCGACGACGCCGGTGGGGGTCGCGGCCGGGTCTGCGCGCCGGCGCGCCGGCCGGGCCTGAGTTCGTGCTTGCGCGCCGGCCGGTCCGGTCGATTAACGCACATAATCTGTTTTCAGAAGATATATCCCCAGGAGCGCGTGAGGGAAAAGTCAGATTATGTGCGTTAATTGACCGGACCGCACCAACGGCGTCCTCGCGGTGCCCGCGGACCGCTCACGCCCGCGCGCGTCGCAAAAGAGCCCCGGGCCGCGGCACAGGGTCCGCGGCCCGGGGCTCTTCTCGTCCGACGCCCGGCGTCCGGCGCCGGCGCGCCGGCGGGGCTAGTCCTTCCGCGGGAACGCCGCGGAGACCACGCTCCACGGCTCCACGTCCACGACCTCGGCCTCGTCGTAGCGGCGCAGCCACTCCTCGGGCACGAACTCGCGGCGCACGACGACCTCGCCGCCGTAGGTGCGGTACCACTCGGCGCTTGCCACGAGGTAGCCGTCCTTGCAGGCGTCCTCGCCCCAGCTGTTCTCGATCCGCCAGGCCTCGGGGCGCCCGTCCTCGCCGAGCTGCACGCCCTGGAAGGTCATGGCATGCGTGGTGCGGGTCTCGCGGTTGCGGAGCATGTCGGCGCGGCTCATGGAGAGGTCAACGCCAAAGAGCCCCTCGACGTCCATGGTGTCGCAGGCCAGGACCCCGGGGAAGTCCTCGAGGCGCCGCCCGAACTGCTGGGAGACGTCGCAGGCCATCCAGCACGGCACGCCGGCCCGAAGCGACGCCACCGCGGCGTCCTCGAGGACCTCGACGGGCACGTTGAACATGTGGATGGCGGGGCCCTCCGCCGCGGCCTCGGTGCGCAGCGGGTGGTAGATCCGCCCGAAGGGGTACTCGGGCAGGTCCACGTTCACGAGCTCGACGAAGTCGTCCGGGTCAAAGGGCACGTAGCGCTCGGCGAACTCGCGCGGCGTGATGCCGCGGTCCACGAGCATGCGCCGCGGCCCCCCGTCCGCTCCGTCGCGCTGGTCGGCGCGGTCGTCCCCCTCGACCTCCACGAGGCGCGCGGGGTCGACGGCGCAGTGCCGGCCCACCGGCAGCGCCACGTCGATCGTGCGGGGCGGCTCGCCGAGGCACACGGAGAGCACCTGGTGGCACTGGGCGACCATGCGGTCCTTCTCGGCGCGCAGCTCGTCTGTCCCGGCACCCTCGGCGGCCCGGCGGCGCAGCTCGCAGGCGCTCTTGCGGAAGAGGCGCTCGAGCTGGGCGTTCATCTGGTCGGCGTCCTTGGTGCAGGCGCTCTCCGGCATGGCGTCCTTGGGGACGAGGCCCCACTTGCGGATGATGCCCATGGCGGCCGGGTAGTAGCCGCCGTCGCCCATGGCGTGCTCGAGCAGGCCCGAGACCTCGCGCGACTCGACGGGCAGCGCGGCCGTCTCGATGATGCGCTCGAGTCCCACGTTGAACTTCTCGAGCTTGTCGTAGAAGAAGCCAAAGGCCTGGGAGAACTCGAAGTCGTCGACGTCGAGCAGGCGCATCGTGGCCGCGCGGGCCACGTTGAAGGCGGCGAACATCCAGCAGCGCCCGGAGTGGCGCTGGTTGGTGACCTTGCCGGTCCTGGGCCGGCTCACGCCAAAGGTGTCGCGGTACGCGCGCATGGCGGTCACGCTGCGCGCGGCGGGAAGGACGTTGGCGGAGGTGACGGCGTTTCTCGCCACGCGGTTGGCGCGGTCCTTCGAGAAGGACGCCGTGAGCTCGTCGACTGCCTCGGGCGCGAGCGCGCCCGCACGGGTGTCTTCCATGTCCTCCTCCTAGCGCGCGCGGGCGAGCGAGCCCATGGGGTCCCAGGGCGCGAGCACGCGGGCCTCCTCGGTCTCGTAGATGGCGCGCTCGTCGTCCGTCAGGTACTTCTTGTCAACGACGACCTGGTAGACGTACTCGTCGAACCAGGGGTCGGAGAGGGTGTCAAAGCCGTTGCGGCCGTGCTCTGCGCCCCAGCTGTTCTCCACCTTCCAGAGCGTGGGCCGCCCCTCGGCGTCGAGGTTCACGCCCTCGAGGACCATCGCGTGGGTCATGAGGGACTCGCCGTAGTCCAGGCGCTCCGCGCGGTCCATGCAGCCCTCGACCTCAAAGCCAAAGAGCGCGTCGACGTCCAGCGCGGCCGTGTCCATGATGCCCTCCTCGCGCAGGTAGCTCTGGCCCACGTCGCAGCCAAACCACACGGGCAGGTCGTCGCGCAGCTGCGCGATCGCGCACTCCTTGAGGCGCTCGATCGGAAGGTTGAGGTAGCGCACGCCGCCGTCCTCCACCACGTTGCCCAGGCGGCTCACGGTGTAGGCGTGGCCGAAGGGCTTGTCGGCGGTGGGGGCGGAGATGAGGCTCACGTAGTCGTCCACGTTCATGCCCACGGCGGTCTCGAAGAACGCCGCGGGCGTGAAGGTGCCGGAGAGCGCCAGCTTGTCGTTCTTGTCGCGAAGGCGCACCTCGAAGGTTGCAGGCGGCTCGCCGAGGCAGGTGACGAGGAGGTGGTAGACCTCGCCCATCATCTCCTTCTTCATCTCCTCGAGCTCCCCGCGCGCCACGCCGGCCTCGGCGCTCTGGCGCAGGCGCTTGGCGGCGCCGCGCAGGTAGCGCGTGAGGTAGGTGTCCATCTCGCGCGTGTTGCGCGAGCAGGCGGTCTCGGGCATGGCCTCCTTGGGCACCACGCCATACTTCCTGACGAGGCTCCTGAACATGTCCCACTGCCCGCCGTCGCCCACGGGGTCGGCGAGCAGGTAGCTCACGAGGCGGCCGTCCAGCGGCTCGCCCAGCGTGTCGAGGACGTTCTCGAAGAACCAGTTGCTCTTCTCGAGCTTGTCCCAGAAGAGGGGGTAGGCCTGGCTGAGCTCGAAGGTCTTGAGGTTGTACTTCTTGATGACGCGGTAGCGCATGGTGTTGAGGCTCGCGAACATCCAGCAGCGGCCGGACCGCTCCTGGTTGCAGCGCTCGCCCTGCGTGACCTCCACGTCAAAGGTGAGGGCGTTTCTGGCCACGCCCTCGGGCACGCGCGCGGCGTCGCGGATGCCGCTTGAGCTCACGGCGTTCTTGGCGACGACGTTGGCGCGCTCAGAGAAGAACTCCTCGTGCGCGCAGGCGAGGTCGTCGGGGGTGACGGATGCCATCTCGTCCATAGTCGGTACCTCCCGTTCGTCGGTCAACAAACGCGTTCGAGCATAGCACTCATGGCAGGCGCGACCGGCCGCCCGTCGCGTTTTTCAGCTTCTGTCGGGGGCGTCGGGTCGGGCTGCTAGAATTTGGCGAGAAGAACCTGGAGCGGGGAGGGGGCCACATGGACGCGACGGAGGCGAGGCTCGCCCGAGAGCTGCCCGGCTACGCCCGACGCGTGCTCGGCGCCCTCGAGGCCGCGGGGCACGAGGCCTGGGTCGTGGGCGGCTGGGTGCGCGACGCGCTGCTCGGTCGCCCCGGGCATGACGTCGACGTGACCACGGCGGCCCCGTGGCGGGAGACCGCGGCCGTGCTGCGCGCGGCGGGGATGACCGTCCACGAGACGGGCACGGCGCACGGGACGGTCACCGCCGTCGTGGAGGGGCGCCCGGTGGAGACGACCACCTACCGCGTGGAGGGCTCCTACTCCGACCGCCGCCACCCCGACGAGGTGCGCTTTGTGACGGACGTGCGCGAGGACCTCGCCCGGCGCGACTTCACCGTGAACGCCATGGCCTTCCATCCCGAGCGCGGGCTGCTCGATCCCTTTGGGGGGCGCGAGGACCTTGCGGCACGGGTGATCCGTGCGGTGGGGGAGCCGCGGCTGCGCTTTGAGGAGGACGCGCTGCGCGTGCTCCGGGCGGTGCGGTTTGCGTGTCGCCTTGGGGCGAGGATCGAGCGCGGGACGCAGCGGGCCCTTGACGCGTGCGCCCCGGGCCTCGCCGCCATCGCGTCAGAGCGGGTGGGGCAGGAGATGGACGGCATCCTCGCCACCGGGCGCGTGGCCTGGGCGCTTCGCCACGAGTTCGCGGTGATGCGCGCGGCCGTGCCCGAGCTCGCCCCCATGGAGGGCTTTGACCAGCGGAGCCCCTATCACGCCTACGACGTGCTCGAGCATACCGCCCGGGTCTGCGCGGGCGTGGAGGAGGCGACGGGAGGGCTGCCCTCCCCGGCGCTTCGCTGGGCCGCGCTGCTCCATGACGTGGCCAAGCCGGCGTGCTGGAGCGTTGACGACGGTGGGCGCGGCCACTTCTTCGGGCACCCCGGGGAGGGCGCGCGCGTCACGCGACGGGTGATGGGGAGGCTCGCCCTGCCCAGGGAGGTGGTTCGGGCCGCCGCGGCGCTCGTGCTGCTGCACGACTTCGAGCTGCGCCCGACGCCGTCGTCGACGCGCCGGATGCTCTCGGAGCTGGAGGCCGCGGCGCCGGGGCAGGCGCGGCCGCTTGCGTTTGCCCTGCTCGACCTCAAGCGGGCGGACGCGCTGGCCAAGGCGCCCGCGTGCCGGGGCTACGCGGCGGAGCTCGACGCCATGAGCGCGGCGCTGCGCCGCGAGCTGGCCGGCGGCGGCGTGTGGCGCGTGCGCGACCTTGCCGTGAGCGGGGCGGACGTCATCCGGGAGCGCGGGATCGAGCCGGGGCCAGGCGTGGGCATGGTGCTCGCGCAGCTGCTCGAGGCCGTGAAGGCGGACGAGGTCCCCAACGACCGCGAGGCGCTGCTCGCCTGGCTGCGGTGGTAGGGAAGGCTGCCGGCACGCGGGCGCCCGCGTGGCGGCCCGTTGCCTCGGAGCGCGGGAGACGCGTGGCCACGGCTTCCATGGTCACTCGTTCCACGGTCACAACTTCTCCAAAAAAATGAGTTGCACACGAGGGGCCAATGCCGTATAGTGTTTCTCCGCGCTGAGAGGCGCAAGAAATGGCAAATTGGGACTTCGTCTAGTGGTAGGACAACGGATTCTGGTTCCGTCAGCGGGAGTTCGACTCTCTCAGTCCCAGCCATTTGCCTTCTCAATTGCATATGTGGCCCGTTCGTCTAGCGGTTCAGGACGCCGCCCTCTCAAGGCGGAGATCACCAGTTCGAATCTGGTACGGGCTACCATTTGGCCCGTTCGTCTAGCGGTTCAGGACGCCGCCCTCTCAAGGCGGAGATCACCAGTTCGAATCTGGTACGGGCTACCAACAAGACCGCAGGTCAGGGGATACGTCCTCTGGCCTGTTTTCTTTTGAAGCCTCATCTCTCCTCCTTCGTGGGACACAATCTGGACACAACGGGGACCGGGACACAATCCGGGACGCAATCGCCTTAGACCGCGACCCTGAGAGTTCCTTCCTGCCTTGCCTGCTCGCTCGGCGTTTCGGAGAACAGGCTGCCGATGAGCTGAGCCGCCTGGGCGTCATTCTCGGGCAGCGCGTGGGCGTAGAGGTTCATCGTCAGGGTCGCCGAGGCGTGGCCGAGCCGGTGCTGGACGGTCTTCATGTCCATGCCGCCGGCGACGAGCTGCGTTGCCTGGGTGTGCCTGAGCTCATGGAACTTCAGGCCCTCGAAACCGTGGGCCTTCGTGAAGGACCGCCACCAGCGCGAGAAGTTCGTCGGGGCGATGAGGCCGCCTTTGTCGTTGCAGCAGACGGGTGTGTCCCTCGTCTGGTCGAGCGACAGAATGGCGAGCTCTTCTCGCTGGAACTGCTTCCACCGCCTCAGGTGCTCTATGGTCTTCTCGTCCACGGCGATGACGCGCTTCCCCGCCTCGGTCTTGGGCTCCTTCACCTCACCGTAGGTCGTGACCGACTGGGTGACGCGGATGGTTCCCCGTGCGAAGCTGATGTGGCCCCACGTGAGACCCAGGACCTCTCCGCGTCGCATGCCGGTTGCGAGACCGATGCGTGCCGCCATGACGTTGCCGATGCTGGACAGGCCTCGCAGGTAGCTCCGCTCCGAGGTGTCGCCGCGCTTCTCCTGCCGTTCCTCGATGGCGTCGCGGGACGCATACGCCTCGTCCTCTGCCTCGTCGATGGTCGCGAGCAGCTGACGTGCCTCGGCGGTGGTGAGGGAGCGGCGGTCCGGTGTGTCGCATCGCGGCGCCTTGACCTTCTCGGCGGGGTTGCGCAGGATGAGGTCGTAGTCCACGGCACGCGAGAGGATCTGCTTGAGCAGCTTGTGGATCATGTTCATGGTGGTGCCGCTGCACTTGCCCTTCTCCTCCGTCTTGTCCCAGCGCATCTTCATGTAGAGCCCCTCGATGGTCTGGGCAGTGATGTCGCGAAGCCTGATGGCCCCAATGTAGGAGCACATGTCCTCGATGATGGTGCGCTCCCGGCGCAAGCGCGTCTTGCTGATCTCTGCCGCCGTCTCGCGAGCTTGCTGCCATTGCTCTGCGAACTCGGCGAAGGTCATCTTGTCGGCGTTGGCCGAGAGACCGTTCTCGAGGTCTGCCTTGAGTTGGTCGCGCAGCTTGCAGGCGTCGGACTTGGTTCCCTTGATGTTTCTTGAGACCACGTCGCGCTTGCCGGTGATAGGGTTCGTACCGAGGTCGATGCGGACCTTCCAGTGCTTAGGGGCGTAGCTGGTTCCGTCGGGCTTCTTTACCTCCGTAATGCTTCCGTCTCCTTTTGCCATTACATTCACCTCCTTGGTTGGCGAGCGTCGTGAGCAGGTCTTTTGCTATTCCATCACGCCCCTATGGGGCGGGGTGGGCATTGATGGTGATTTCATTTCTACTGAGCATTCGTTCAGCGGTTGTAACAGCTATGCCAGCTGCAGCGGATGCCTCCTTTAGATTCATGTGCTCCTCGTTTACGAGATGGGCAAATCTGAGGGCTCGTTTGTACTTCCGCTTGCACGTATCGTTGCAATACTGACGTTTCGACCCACGCTCTTTTGTAACGATGATGGGAAGCCCGCACGCCTTGCACCTCGTTACGCGAGAATCGCGGAAGGTCTCTGTAAGGCAGAGCCAGAACGAGGTGAAGTTTGTGTCTGCTTGTGGTGCAAGTATCCCGTCTCGTGTTTGAATCCGAAGGCCCTGAATGCACGGGCGGATAATCATGTCTATAAAGAAGAGTGCTCTTTGGGGACCATATGAAATCTCTTTTCTGAGATTGCCTCCAAAGAAGGACATGACAGGGTAACGCTTGCTCGGATCTAGGGACGAAGCCATCTCTCGCTGGCTAAAGAGGTAGAGCTTCTGTTTTTGAATCTGGTGGGCTGGGGCAAAGGACAGTGCGACATGGGGACAGAAGAAGGATCCATCTGAATCTAGGTACCCCATTTTGATGAGATCGTCATCGCTTAACCCATGGTCTTTAAACTCGGCGTAGAGGCTCTTCTCTGCGGCTTCGCAGTGGTTGGTACCTCTAATGACGCGGGATAGGGTGTTTGAAGAAGCCAGGAAGTTGAGATCAGCGCTCTCGTGGTTCTCGGTGCCACCTCTCCCGAATCTAACGCCAAGGTTTTCAAAGTTCTCCTTGGAGCATGCGTCATCATCAACGAGCCGCTTGAGGGTGAGAACCAATAGGATGAGCGCCCGCGTGTCGGACACCGCCTTTAGCTCATCATCAAAATCAGGGTGCTCCCAACTTTTTCTCCAGCTCATGAATGGAAACCATTGGGCGGTGAACTCCCTGAGCTTGCTCGGAGAATCAGCATTTATAAGCTCGTTGAGGGCATCCTCATCAGGGGTTTTAACTCCGCGTCTTGTTCCGGTCTCTTCATCAAAGTCAATCCACTGGCGATGAAGTGTTATCTCAGTAAATGCGTTCATTGACACCCCTTTAATCATTCTTATCAAGGGAAATGACACCCGTATAATAGATGTATACGGTGACATACGTCAACACCAAAAGGAAGGTGAATCATGGAGTTGACCAAGGAACAGATCACTGCAAGGCGGGAGAGACTCGGCCTGTCGAAGTCCGCCTTTGGGCGGGAGTCGGGGCTGCACGTCTCCACGATCTCTCAGATTGAGAACGGCCATCTCGTCCCGTATCCCGGGCAGGTCAAGAAGATGCTCGCTGCGTTCGAGCGACTCGAGGCGAAGGAGCGTCTCCAGAAGGTGGCGTCGTAGCCATGGGGCGTAACCATCCAGTTTGCCAGTCCGGTTCGGATGGAGCGGCTCCAGGGTCATCTGTTGAGATCTTCTCGGCATACCCCGACCTGCTGACACCCGCGCATATTTCGGAACTGACCGGGTTCACGGTTGAGTACGTGCGAAAGCTCTGTCGAGAGCACAAGATCCCCGCCGTGCAGGTGGGCGGCAGACAGTGGTTCGTGCCGAAGCCGCGATTCGTTGAGTATGTGATGGGCGGTGGCGCATGACGGGAAACGACGAGCGCAGACAGATGGCGCTCCAGCTCGCGGACCATCACGGATTTGCAGTGTTCACGCTTGCTGCCTGTGCGAAGGAGCCACATAAGGGCTCGCATGGCTTCAAAGATGCGACCAGCAATGCAGCTATCATCGAGGCGATGTTCGCCGCTCACCCTGACAGCAATATTGCTGTTGCCTGTGGTTCCGTCTCCGGCAACATTGGCGTCATCGACCTGGACGTAGCTGAGGACGGATCCTTCGACGGGCGTGAGGAGCTTGCTGAATGGCAAACGGAACACGGTAAGTTCCCAGATACAGCGAGCGCGGTGACGGGCAGAGGCGGAACCCACCTCTACTATCGATTCCCTGATGGAGCGCCAGACTCCTACAAGAACGAGAACTCGCACGTGGACTTCCGTGGTGAGAAGGGCTATGTCATGCTTCCCGGATCGATTCATCCCAACGGACGGGAGGTCTTTTGGGATGTGAGCCCCGACGAGTGTGAGATAGCAGATGCAGACGAGAACGTGCTTGCTTTTGTGATGCAGCATCGCCCCGGTACTGACGGAGCGATGGCAATCACGGAGGGCGAGAAGGCGCGGAAAGCACCATTCAGGCTGCCTGAGACGCTTCACGAGGGCGCGCGAGATGAGACAATCTACCGCTTTGCATGCTCGATGAACTCGAAGTGCACGCCGAAGGACGTCGCGCTTGCGGCTGCCCGCGCATATAACGAGAGCCACTGTGTGCCGTCCTTGCCGGACTCGATCATCGTCCAGAAGGTTAACAGTGCCTATCGTCATCCGCCTGGAACGTCATGGAGAGGTTCCGTCGATGACGGAGGCGTTAAGACAATCAGCGGGGAGAGCATATGGAGCAACCCCCATCTCGAAGCCAAGATCAACAAGGACGGAGACTGTGTTGGTTTCTATGCCCCTACCGTGCCGGCTCTCGCTTGGTGGATGCAGGAAGACCCCGGCCTTAAGGGGGTGCGTCTAGAGCGTATGAGCCAGCAGGTGGTGGCTGAGGATGGGCTCCCATGGGCAGCAGAGACAAAGCTCTGGCGTCCGGTTGACGATGACTACCTCTTCGCGCGCATGCAGGAGCGCTACAAGTTTGATGGGAGATCGCTCGTACGCTCGGATAAGAACGTGTTTGCGGCCTTCTCGATCTTTTCGGATGGCAGGAGCTTCGACGCCCTTACCGATATGCTCGATGCGCTGCCAAAGTGGGACGGGACTCCCAGGAAGGATCTTCTGCTTGTTGAGTGTCTGGGCGCGGAGGACACTCCATACGTTCGGGCGGTGACGGCGCTCCTGCTGAGAGCAGCTGTCGCGCGTGCGTATCAGCCGGGCTGTAAGTACGACTACATGGTCGTTCTGCAGGGACCGCAGGGAATCGGCAAGTCAACCCTCCTGCGCCGGCTTGCGATGCGCGACGAGCTCTTCGTGGACGATGTGAAGAACATCGGGACCAAGGAGGCGCAGGAGCTTATTCAGGGGCGCTGGTTTGTGGAGCTTGCTGAGCTGGCAGCGTTCAAGGGCAGGCAGGTCGAGACCCTGAAGTCGTTCATTACGAGTCAAACCGACAGCTATCGGGTGCCCTACGCCAAGCGTCCCGTGCAGCTGCCTAGGCGTTGCGTGCTCGTGGGCACGACCAATCTGGGCGAGTACCTAGAGGACCCTACGGGCAACCGACGCTTCATGCCGGTTCGTTGCGGAGGGGGCGCGGCACGGAACATCTTCGCGCCGGACTTCGCTGAGTACGTTCAGCAGGTGTGGGCAGAAGTGCTCGCTGACTATCGCGTGAATCCCAACTGCGGCCTCGTGCTTCCGAGGTCGGTAGAGAACGAAGCTAATGCCATACGTGAGCGTGCGACCACTGAGGATCCGTGGATAGGGCTTATCGGAAGATACCTGTTGAGAAAAAAACAGGGAGAGCCCGTGTGCACGATGCAGATTCTTGTCGAGGCCATCCAGATACCCCGCGAGGGCGTGAAGAAGGGGGACAACATGCGCGTTTCAAACATCATCACTCGCTGCTTCCCCGAATGGAAGCGCTGCCCGAGCAATCGCATCGTAGAAGGCTATGGCTCGCAGCGGGCTTTTGTTCTCAAGACCCCAGAAGAGCTTGAGACTGAGCGTAATGGTGTTCAGGGACGTTTGCCGGGTGTTTGACGTGTTGGGCTGCGGAAACGAACACCCTAAACACCTGAACACCTCATTGTGGAGTGTCGGGGATGATGGTGGGGAGAGAGGCCCTGTAGGAGTGCGAGGGGTAATCCTGAGTTTGTCGAGCTCCGGTGTTCAAGGTGTTTTCTCGCTGGTCAGACGCGCGAACACTGTGGACACCTCGAGTAGTTTTCCAGCAGTGGTGTTTTTCGTGGGCGATGATGCGGCGTGAGCGTGTGGACAACTGGACAGAATGACGTGATCCGCGAGCTGGGGCATCGGGGAGCCGCTGCCGTGCGCGAGGAGATCCGCCGGCGCTACGGCGTGGAACGGAGCGTCCGTGCCATCGAGATGCAGGCATCGCGGATTCACGCGAGTCTAAGAGTGCTCTCGGTGTGCCCGCAGTGTGGAGCAGTCGGGGTACGCCTGAACCGCCAGAGTGGGATGTGCCCACGCTGCACGGAGGAAGCGCACGTTGCCGAGGAGAGGGCGTTCAACGAGATTCTGCGCCGCGAGGCCGAAGGGTGCGAGGAGGGACCGGAGATTGAGGCTGCGCGCCGGGAGTATGCGCGGCTACGGCAGCAGAACTCGCGGCTCATGCGCAAATTTGGGCTCAAGGGTAAGCGGGAGCGAGAGTGACGCGACACAATCTCACGTAGGGTGTGGGGTTACGACCGAGCTTCAGGAAGCGCCACCGTGAGGGTGGCCAGAGACTTGTCGAGGCCTCGCATCCGCGCGCGGCCCTCTCCTCCATTCTTTGTGACATCTCCGGACAATGAGCCTGTACGAATGTGAATTTGTCACGGAGGGAGGTGCCCGGCATGAGGGCAAAGCTCACCGAGGAGCTGATTCAGCAGATGGCCTCGCTCAAGGGCGATGGCCTCTCAAACAAGGATATCTGCCGGGCGGTGGGCATTCACGAGGCAACGCTGTACCGCTGGCTCTCCAAGCCGAGCGGGAGGCTGCATCGCGCGTTAGGCGAGTCGCTAAAAAAGGCAGAAGCTGACTACAAGCGGACGCTGCTCACCACCATCCGCGAGGCGGCTACCAAGAAAAACGGCCAGTGGACGGCGGCCGCGTGGCTCCTGGAGCGCAAGTACCCCGACGAGTATGCACAGGCAACCCGCGACAAGGGCGAGCGCGCCGAGGCGGCCCCGCAGATCGTGCTCGGCGTGGCCGTGGGCGCGGCGAAGCCGGGGGCCGATGAGGGTGAGGACGTCGATGATTAGCGCCGCCGACCTCTGTATCCCGCGCTTCCACGACGTGCTCGGTGACGTCATGGCGCATGGGCATACGCACTACTGGTTGCACGGAGGCCGAGGGAGCACGAAGTCGAGCTTCATCAGCCTGTGCATCGTTCTTCTCGTTGTGGCTTTTCCCTATGCGAACGCCTGTGTGGTGCGGCGCTTCTCCAACACGCTGCGCGACTCGGTGTACCAGCAGGTGCTCTGGGCGATCGAGGCGCTGGGGCTCTCGGCGTACTTCAAGGCGAAGCTCTCTCCGATGGAGATCGTCTACCTGCCCACGGGGCAGCGCATCGTGTTCCGCGGGGCGGATGACCCACTCAAGCTCAAGGGCGTAAAGTTCACGCGCGGATACTGCGCCATCACGTGGTTCGAGGAGCTTGACCAGTTCGACGGCATCGAGGCGGTTCGCTCGATACTCAACTCGCTGCGTCGCGGTGGTGAGGACTTCTGGATCTTCTACTCCTACAACCCGCCCAAGACGATGTGGAGCTGGGTGAACGTTGAGTGCATCGAGCGGAAGCGGCGGGCGGACACGCTCGTCAGACACTCGTCATACCTCGACGTGGTGGAGACGCGCCCGGGATGGCTCGGCGCGCCCTTCGTCGAGGAGGCGGAGTACCTGCGCGAGGAGAACGAGCGCGCGTGGCGCTGGGAATACCTCGGCGAGGTGACCGGGACGGGCGGAGCGGTCTTCGACAACATCGTGGAGGCGAGGCTGACCGACGAGCGTGTACGAGGTTTCGAGCGCATTCGCAACGGCGTGGACTGGGGTTGGTTCCCCGACCCGTGGCGCTTCGTGCGCTGCGGCTGGGAGCCGGACGCGCGCAGACTCACGGTCTTCGAGGAACACTCGGCAAACAAAATGATGCCTGCCGACACGGGGCGCATCGTGGTGGACGCGCTCACCTATGCCGACGAGCCGGGCGCGGAGCCCTACTTCCACGACCAGATGGTGTGGTGCGACGACACTCCCGACTCGAAGGTGCAGATGGCAACCTGGCGGCGCGAGCTCGGCATCCGCGTACACCCTGCGAGGAAGGCGCGGATGCGGAGGCTCTCCTATGACTGGCTTGCTGGTCTGAGGGAGATCGTCATCGACCCCGCGTGTTGCCCGAGGACGTTCGAGGAGTTCACCTGCAAGGAGTTCCTACGCGACCGTGATGGGCGCTGGATCGACGAGATTCCTGACGGTGATGACCACTCCATCGACGCGGTGCGCTACGCGATGATGGATGACGTGCTGAGAGGGTGAGGGACGTGCTTCTCGGCATATTCAGCTGCCAACTGAAAACGCGAGGTAGCGGACGTTCTTCTCGCCAGCTTAAACGTAGGGAGGACGGACGATGCGATGTGCCGTTGATGGGCGGGCGGGATTCTCGGCATCAAAAGCTAAAGCCTGAGGGGCATGAAGGGGCTGTGCGGAAGCGTGTGACGGAAGTAGCGCGTTCTTCTCGCCAAGCGAATGAAAAGGAACGAAGGCTGGACGGGCTGCCAGGAGAGCCGGTTGGGCGCGAGCGATGGAGGGCGATGTAGGTGGGGCAGGCGTACGAGGAGGAGTACTGGGTGCCTGAGCATGTGCGGGAGTACCTGCGGGCGCTTGGGTTCGTGCTGCCTTTGGAGGCGATGGAGCCGTACATTCGCTTGTGGCATGAGTGGATGCAGGCGTGTGGTTCGTTCTACGACTACAAGGACACCGATGGCGTGGGGCGCCTGTACGAGGTGCATAGGCGCTCGATTCACCCGGCGATGCGGGTGTGCCGGGAGTGGGGGTCGCTGCTGCTCAACGACAAGACGCAGGTGGTGTGCGGGGCGCAGGGGTGCACGGACTGGCTGGAGGGGTTTCTCGCCCAAAGCGGCTTCATGGCGGCAGCGCAAGCGACCGTGGTCAAGGCATTTGGCATGGGGACGGGTGCGTGGGCGCTCTGGGTGGACGCGGACGCGGGGAGCGTGCGCATTAGGCACTACGACGCACGCATGGTGATTCCGCTCACGTGGGACGAGGAGGGCGTGACGGAGTGCGCGTTCGTCACGCGGGCGTTCTGGCGGGGGCGCGCGGTCGACCAGCTGCAGATGCATCTCAAGGGCGGTGGGACGGACTTCTCGGCCGCATTGTCCTTCTCGCCTAATGAGAGCGCGGGGAGGGGCGGGTACCGGATCGTCACGGTGTGCTTTGACGAGCACGGCAACGAGGTCGCGCCTGCGGGCGTGTGCCCCGTGTACGAGACGGGCTCTCCCTATCCCACCTTCGCCATCGTGAAGCCGGCCGTGGACAACACGCGCGTGGACATGAGCCCGTACGGGCAGAGCGTGTTCGCGGACGCGGTGGACGCTATCCAGGCGGTGGACCTTGCCTTTGACGCGATGATCTCGGAGATCGACAACGGCAAGATGCGGGTGTTCCTCAGTGACGTGATGTTCGACCAGGAGACCGACGGCAAGGGGCGCAAGGTCTCGATACCGTTCGGGCGGCAGGACTGTACCGTGTTCAGGAAGGTGATGAGCACGGAGGACACGATTCAGGAGTTTGCGCCGGCGCTGAGGACTGACGCTCAGGTGAGGGCGTTCAGGTGCGCGCTGCAGATGCTCGGCGACCTGACGGGCTTCGGCCTGGGGTACTTCGACTTCGACGGCGCGGGGTACGTGAAGACCGCGACGGAGGTCTCGGCTGACAACTCGGCGCTCATGCGCAACATCCGGCGGCACGAGCATGCCCTGGAGGGCGCGATAGCGGGCATCTGCCGTGCGGTCATGGCCGCGTCGCGCTCGCTCGGGGTCGAGCTCCCGGACGAGGGCGAGGTGCGCGTCACGTTCGACGACAGCATCATCACGGACACGAGCGCCGAGAAGCGCCAGGACATGGTCGAGGTGGGCGTCACCATGAACGCCTGGGAGTATCGGCAGAAGTGGTACGGCGAGGACGAGAAGACGGCCAAGGCGCGTGCCCGTGGGCTCGCGAGGGGCAAGGCTTCCAATGGTGAGGATACCTAGCGTTCGCTCCAGAGGAGGAAGTCGACCTTCTTCACGGGGGTGAGCCAGGCGTAGTCGGGAAGGAGCTCGTCGAATAGCCTGATGTTCCTCTCGGCGTCATACGTGGCAAGGTAAGTCTCGTACCAGGAGACAATCTTCCCGTACACCTCGACGGCGTTCTCGAGCTTGGCCTGCGCCGTCGTTCCCTTGAGCCTCAGGCCGAGCCTTGCGAGCACCAGGCTGTCCCATATCGGCCTGTCGGGGTGGAGCGTGGCGATCATCTTGCTGGTGAAGGACGCCTCCACATTGCCCGTGAGCTCGTGCATCTCGCGCAGCACGTCCCCGAACGCCATGGAGGGGGTGGCCTTCTCCCTCTCCATGATCGCGTAGTAGCTCGACTGCCACTCCGCGTTCCTGCGCACGCGGTAGAAGCGGTTGTAGAACCGCTGGAAGTCGGCGTCGGAGCTGACGTCGGTCTCGCGCACGGTGCGCTGTATGCGGGCGTAGCCCTCGAGCCCCCACGCCCGCACGAGGGATGACTGGATGGCCGCACGGCCGTCTATGGTGGTGGGCATGGCCATGGGGCTCGCCTCGCTTTCGGTGGACGATTGCAGGAGCAATTGTAACGGCTGGGGCGGCGTCTTCCGTCGGGGGAGGCGGTCTTCAGGTGCGGCGGCGTCCGGGGTGGCATGTGGCATCGGGTGGGCTGCCAGGAGCCCGCAGGCGCTCTCTGTGGAGCTGGCGAGTTCGGGGGTCGCAAGAGGGGCTGTCGCGGCTCTGGGACGGCTTCTGGCGGGCGCTGCTGGGCGTCGGCTGCTGGTGGAGCGGCTGGGAGGCGGATGCCGGTGGCGTGTGGTGGCTGCTGAGTTGCCGCCGCAGTGAGCCTTTGCCGCCCGCGCTGGCTGATGGACTGGACGGGCGCGGACGAGCGCGTGACGGCAGCAGACCGGACGACCGCGCGTAGGGTGTGCGCCGCTGGCCGGGCGTGACGCACGCTGACCACGCGCCCCCGTTGACCTTGCATTAGGCCGGACGGCGGCGTAGGGCGGGCTGAGCACGCGGCCGGAAGCAGACCGCGAAGCGGGCTGCTGTAGGCGCGTATGCGAAGACCGACCGGAGCCGACGGCTGGCCGTACGGGAGACTCCCATGGGCGCGTGGGCTGCGTGCGGCACGAACGGCCCGAGCGCACACCCGGAGCGCGGGCGGCCGGGCTGCGGACAACCCGAGGTTGGTAGCGCACGGCCAGGCCAGCAGCCAGAGATGGCGGCAAAACAAATTCGAGTAAGCATGAGTCGCAGGTTGAGACATTTGGCAAGTGGCCTGTCGTGGACAGGGTCAAACCGACAGATGGCCCAAGCCATACCTCGCCGGACACTCTTTACTGGTAAAATAGATTGGCTTAAGGCATGAAGAGTGCCGCTGCGATTATGAAAGGGTGAGTTGTGACGGCTAAGCAAGTTGATAAGTACAGCATCCTGTCGTTCTTTTCAGGGGCGGGTTTTCTTGACCTTGGTTTCGAGCACTCTGCCTTCACTATCAGCTTCGTTAATGAATGGCACAAACCCTTTATGCGCGTATACCAGTACTCACGAGAGAAAATGGGCATGAAAGCGCCCGAGTACGGATACTCATGCGACGACGTTAATAGCTACCTGGACGATGGTGGCCATATCCGAGAAATGGTCGAAGAGCTTAGGTCAAAAGGTAGGCTCGTTGGTTTCATCGGAGGTCCTCCCTGCCCTGACTTCTCAGTCGGAGGTAAGAACCGAGGACGCAATGGCGATAACGGCAAGCTGTCGCAGACCTACGTTTCCCTCATCATTGAGAACAAGCCGGATTTCTTTCTCTTTGAGAACGTAAAGGGGCTGTGGAGAACTGCACGGCACAGAGAGTTCTACGAAGAGCTTAAGCGGTCATTACAGCTCGCAGGATACGCCACTACCGAACGACTGACCAACTCACTGGAGTTCGGCGCTCCTCAAGACCGCGATCGAATCCTTCTGTTTGGAGTAAGAAAGCAGCTGCTTCCAGCAGGTGCATTTGATGGCGATAGCTTGCGAGACTTTCCATGGGAACGTTACATGAGAGAGGATCTTGAATCAATCAAGAGCCTGCCATGGCCAGACAGAGACCCATTCAATGAGGGCTCCGTAACAGAAGTGCCTGATGAAGTATCTGAGCACAAGTGTCTCACCGTACAATACTGGTTCGATAAGAACGATGTCGAACACCATCCCAATGCGGATAGGTATTTCACCCCCAGACAAGGTCTCGCTCGCATGCAAACGGTTGACGAGGGTGATGTGAGCAAGAAGTCTTACAAGCGATTGCATCGATGGCGTTACTCTCCGACCGTCGCATACGGCAACAACGAGGTGCATCTGCATCCCTACCGTGAGCGTAGGCTCAGCGTTTCCGAGGCTCTTGCGTTGCAGTCCCTTCCAGCAGAATACGAGCTTCCAAACGACATGACGCTAACGGATTCGTTCAAGACTATTGGAAACGGCGTACCATACCTCCTCGCAAAGGGTATCGCTGCAACAATTCATGACTACCTCAGCGATACGATCAATGTGAATGCCATTGAGACATCGAGCGGGCACGACGAATAGGGTGGCTTATTATGGACTTCAATACCTTGATAGACGACATCGAGGGTCTTGTAGGAAAAGAGCTTCAGAGCATACAAAGAGGCAGCGAAATCGTTGTCGACAACGTTGATCGTGATGCGGAATCGATCGTTCTGCATACTGTCAGCGGAAGACCGGGAAGGCGATCTTTCTCTGAGATTACGCGTCTTTGGAATGCCTTGAGAAAGCAAACGGCAGTGCATGTCGACAGCGCACTGGGTGGTTCGGGATCTAGCCGCAACCAACCAGAGACTATTCTCGCCAATCTCCCCTATGTGGAATGGCTTAAGCTAGATGGCAAGAAGCACATTGTCTATGTTGGCAATAACACCCATGAACTAGGGACGCTCAAGGAGATGAGCGAGCAAGAGTACATGGCTACGCAGCATAGCATTGAGATGCAGCGGATAGCCGATTTAGTAAACTTGCCCCGCAATCTTATCTTCTTCGGTGCGCCTGGTACGGGCAAGTCCTACCAGCTTAACAAGATAGGTGTCAGAGCGAAGGATAACCCTGACGGAATTTTCCCCAAAGAACAAGTCAGGCGCGTAACCTTCTATCCCGATTACACGTACTCGCAGTTCGTAGGCAGCTATAGGCCCTTCACAGAGGGTGACAAGATTGGCTACCGCTACATTCCTGGCCCCTTCCTCGAGACCTATATCGATGCCACGCTACACCCTTACAAGAACTACCTGCTCATTATTGAAGAGCTAAACCGTGCCAATCCTGCCGCTGTATTCGGCGACGTTTTCCAGCTGCTTGACAGGGACGCTTTCGGTGCAAGCGAGTACTACGTCTCCGTGCCTATGGAGATGTCTGCATGCATCAAAGCATCACTCGACAAGCTGGACGAGAGCGAGCAGAGCGACATCGAAAGCTTTTTCGACCCGGATATGGACTTCAAAGAATTTTGCGACTCGACGCTCGAATACCTCACGTTGCCGCCCAACATGTATATCTGGGCGACTATGAATAGTGCCGACCAGGGTGTCTTCCCTATGGATACAGCATTTAAGCGTCGTTGGGATTTTCGCTACATAGGTATCGACGAGGGCGAGGGCGCCACTCCTACTGCGCTTGGCGGCAAAAGACTAGATGAACACACTGTCGGAGTAGGCGGTGCTCGCATCGTCTGGAATGAGCTTCGCAAAGCCATCAACATGCTGCTGCTCGACGTTGGCGTCAACGAGGACAAACTGCTCGGCCCCTTCTTTCTTTCGCCAGAAGCACTGAACGACGAGCCGTATGGTGACGATGGCAAGAGCCGTTTTGTGGGCGCTTTTGAAGACAAGGTTTTGCTCTACCTGTATGAAGACGCTGGAAAGATGAAGCGCAGGAGCATCTTCCGAGATGGAAATGCGACCTTCGCCGGCATCTGTGACGAGTTCGAGGATCGTGGCATTGAAGTGTTCTTGCAAAGCACAGAACTGCATCGAGATATCTTCGCAGACGTCTATGCAACATCGGATACTGTTGCCACGTCCGTGCCAACCGAAGAAGGTTAGCAAATGCGCGCGGTCTACTTCCGCGAGCTGCGCCCCTACTCGGAAGACGAGATCAGAGCCGAGCTCGCCGTCGGCATCAATGAGACCCGCGCGGTTATCGACGCGCTCATGGACTGCGGCATCGTCAGATACCGCACGGGTGACGAGCGCGACGAGGAGGAGCTGCTCGAAGCAGACGGAGCGAGCGCGGCGCAACGCTATCAGTTCCGTTTCGTAGGCATCGTGATTGCGCGAAGTCACGCCATCGTCTGCTACCCAAAGTACCTTAGAAGCGCCACCCGACCCGAAAGCGAGATGAAGCAAGTCCTCGACGTCATTCGCAAGCTTGGCCAGGAAGGCAAGTTGCTCGACCCGCAGGAGGGCGGGACGCACAGCGACCAGCTCGCCTTGATGATTAGGCTGCTCTGGCTCTACGACGAGTACGGCATCTACTCAAACTTCGAGGAAACCCGCGTGCTGAACGGCCCGGGTGTCATTGACTGGCAGCGGACCATCGACATGGAGACTCCCGTCATATCGGATGGTGCGCCCATCTACCTAGACCTATGGACACGCAAGACCCGACGTGACGAGTACGACCTCATCATGCGGTTGCATATGGCCATCCTCAGCGAGTGCTCGCGGTTCTTGGAGGGGTCCGGCCTTTCGTCTCTGCTCTCCATCGGCACGGTGGAACTGACTGACGAGAACCCTGCCGATATTGGGGAGGCCGAGTACCTCCAGTGGCTCATCGACCGCGAGCGCGCGAGCCAGTATGTAACGTGGAAGCAGGATGTCCTCGACCTGATGCGATACTACCTGGCAGAACATGGTGCTGATGCAGATCGAGGCCAGGTCATGCGACTGGGTACGACGAGCTACTATCATGCATGGGAGGCTGCTTGCAAGACTGCCTTTGGGGATTTGCTCGATTACAGACTGCTGGAGCTGCCGCTTAAACTTTCAGATGCTTGGCTCGAGGACAAGAGCAAGACGCTGCTGCAGATAATCCCGAGGCCCCTATGGAAGCGGGCGCAGGGCATGGACGATGCGGGTGACGTCGATACCCTCATACCAGACACTGTCACATTTACCGAGGTGCGCGGGCGGCGTCTTTTCTGCATCTACGACGCAAAGTACTACTCACCGAGCAGGCAAGGCAGGATATACGGCCAGCCTGGCGTGGAATCGATAACCAAGCAATTTCTTTACCAGTCGGCCTATCAGCGTTTTGTCGAAGAACACGACTTCGACGGCGTTGTAAACACGTTCCTCGTGCCATCCGAGGAAGATAATCCTGCACTGGTGGCGAGCGTGTCGTTCCCGGGCGTGATGTCGGCAGCCACGGGAGCGAGCGAGAAGTTTAGCGACCATATCGATATGTGGGCGCTGCCCGCGCATGAGGTGTTCGATTGCTACCTACGAGGGCGGGAGCTTGATTCCGCTATCTATGAATCGTTGCTTGGATGATTCGATGTTAGGCTGCCTGTGGGCCCCTCTACGATTGTCCATGTCCACGAGCCGTTACCAATGGGATAGAGATGCATGCCATCGATGTCGATACCGGCGAATGATTCCGGAGCATCGGGGTCGTAGGTGGTGGTAAATGTGTCGGTTGTCTCGTCGAACACGAGGCTGTCATCGAAATCGTGAAGCCACGCGGCCATGCGCTCGACCTCGGGCTTTTCGAAGTAGGGGCATGCCCAGCCGTTCCAGGTATCCTCTGGGTCGATGTAGGCGCGGTGGACGCACTCAGGGCGAGATTCTAGGTCGGATATGGCTACGTTAGTCCACTGCATACGATACTCCAACACGGTTCACAGGTAGCTCTGACTTTGTGACGCAAACCTACTATACCAGCGAAAACGATGGAAGCAGAAACGAGGCTGGCATGGGCGATTACGGTACGGTTTGTAGCCTGAATCGTGCTGCCGTTTGCCGTCAATGGAGAGTAGATGCGATTCGGCGGGTTGACGTTCACAATTTCTACATTAGCTGGTATGCTAAATTGCTACGGTGTTCGGTGCGCCAGCAGGCTCCCAAGCGCCGTGACGATGCCGGAATGCGAAATGGGATGGGAGCCGATATTAACACGAAGGCTAACATATCAGCGACCAATGACGGCCCCTCCATCGGGGCTGTCGACCTTTTCTGTGGCATCGGAGGGCTTACGTATGGCCTGCGCACCAGCGGTATTGATGTTGTTGCGGGCTACGACCTCGACAGCTCCTGCGAGTATGCCTATGAGGCAAACAACGGCGAGGGAACCTTCATCTGCAAGAACGTGAGCGAAGTCACGGGAGACGAGATCAACGAGCGCCTTAAGGACTTCGACATCAAGGTCTTGGTCGGATGTGCGCCCTGCCAGCCGTTCTCGACGCATCGCAAGGACAAGAAGCACCGCGAGCGCCACAAGGACTGGGGGCTCCTCGCTCAGTTCGGAAGGCTGGCCGAGGAGGTTATGCCAGACTACATCTCCATGGAGAACGTGCCCGAGCTCGTGAAGGAGAGTATTTTCACGGACTTCGTCGCAACGCTGAAGCGGCTCGGCTACTCAGTTACCTACAACGTTGTGAAAGCTGAGGAGTATGGCGTTCCGCAACGCCGACGCCGTCTGCTGCTGCTCGCGTCGAAAGAAGGTGCGATTAGCCTTATCGGGCCGACTAACGACGAGGAGGACGCTGTTACGGTTAGGCAGGCTATTGGCGAGCTGCCTCCCGTTAAGGCTGGTGGAGTCTGCCAAGGTGATCCGCTGCAGACAGCGTCTATCCTGACCGACATCAACCTTAAGCGAATTCGGGCCTCTAAGCCTAACGGCACGTGGCGCGACTGGCCTGAGGAACTGAGGCTTGATTGCCACAAGAAGGACAGCGGCAAGACCTACCCTTCCGTTTACGGGCGCATGGCGTGGGATGAGACAGCCCCGACCATCACCACTCAGTTCTACTGCTATGGTACGGGGCGCTTCGGGCATCCTCAGCAGGACCGTGCACTCACGCTTCGCGAGGGTGCGATTCTCCAGAGCTTCCCCGCTGACTATAAGTTCATTCAGGACGGCGAGAAGATTAGCCGAAAGGCAGTCGCCCGCCATATTGGCAATGCCGTACCCCCCAAGCTGGGCGAGGCTGTGGGCAGGAGTATCATAGCCGCCTGCGCTCAATAGACTTCGTTGAAAGGATGTTTGATTATGACGGTCAACGAAGAAGGCATCATCAACTTCCATGTAGCGAATCGTGCCGCAACGCATCTTGGACGTAAGCTGTACTCGACCACGCCTCCTGCGTTGGCGGAACTGATTGCGAACTCGTACGACGCCTATGCCACAGAGGTTCGCGTGACCATCGATAAGGATATCGACCACATCATTGTTGCTGACAATGGTACGGGTATGAGTCTTGACGGGTTGAACGAGAAGTATGCCCTTGTTGGCAAAGAGAAGGTAGCCGAAGCTGCGCCAGAGGGGTTTACCCGCCGTTCGCCCATGGGCCAGAAGGGAATCGGAAAGCTCGCAAGCTTCAGTCTTGGCGACGAGTACGAGGTCTACACGAAGACCGCAACCGGTACTCAGTGGCGCCACTTCGCCGTCAAGTATGCGGACTTCATCAGGGATGACTCCGAATACCCGGTCGAGTCCGAGCTATGCAAGTTGCCTTATGAGCTTGAGCAATTCAGCAGCTACGACCATGGTTTCATCACCATTATCCGCGGGCTTCGCCGTGGTGTGAACTCTCAGACATTCGATTCACTGAAGACCCAGCTCTCTCGGCGCTTCTACATCAAGTCTGGAACCGGTAACTTTGCTCTTTACATCAATGATCAGCCTATAGACCTCTCACTGAACGCTTATTACGGAAGCATGGACTATGCGACGTATATCGGTTTCACTGGTGAGGAGATTCGAGAGCTGCTCAATGTCGACGATGACACGATAGAGCTCGAGCAGTATGACCCAAAGACCATCAAAGACGAGGCGGTTAGGGAAAGCCTCGAATCATTGATTGGCGAGAAGGGGTTAAAAGGCTGGGTTGGAACAGTTGAGCAGCCAAAGCAGCTCAAGGAACACGGCAACAATGCAAATGTCGTGGTCTATATCAATGGCAAGATTGCTGATGAGGATGTACTGAAGAACCATGCCAACTCGATGATTGCCAACCAGTACGTGGTCGGTGAGTTCTTCGCCGACTATCTCAGCGCCGACGCAGAAGATCCCATCACTAGCAGCAGACAAGGGCTTGACAATGCTGATAGCGAGGTTCGTGAGCTGATTAGCGTAATCAAGAGCATCCGGAGCACGGTAATCAACACTTGGGACAATCGACGCGAGAATGGCGCAGTCAAGCGTCTGCCCGCATGGGCAACAGATGACAAAGGCTATCAGGATTGGTTGGCTGGACTTGGCAAAAGTCAGAGGCGCCTGCACAACCGTCTCGTCAAGACGCTCACGGTGAAGATGGATGAGAGTGAGCAGGACGAAAGTGAAATGAGAGCCCTGCTCAACAGTTTCATCGATGTTGTGGAGAACAACGCGATTTACCAGCTTGCCGATGAGCTATCTTCCGAAACGGATTGCACACAAGATGAACTGCTTGTTGCAATGGCGCGACTCCTCAATCGTATTGCTGCTAGTGAAAGCATCAAACAAGCAGGGATCGTGAGCGAGCGACTCAGGGCCATCAAGACTCTGCAGAGCTTGATGGATGATGATAGCTCTGTCGAGAAGATGTTCGAAGAGCATCTCGCTCAAAATCCGTGGCTCATTAATCCATACTGGAACCAGACGCCAAAAACAAGTGAAGAAGTTCAAGTAGTAACGCAGGAATTCAATCGGCTCTACACCGATGTAAAGGATGACGAATATAGGCGAACCTTCATCGACATTTGCATATATGTCGCTGAAGAGACCTACCCGATTATTGTTGAGCTGAAGCGAAACGCTGACACTTCCTATTCTCATGTCAACTATTCAAGGATATATGAGCAGATTAATGCCTATCGACAGGCTATTCTTCAGAAACTAGGGCTCGCTGATGGTGCTGTAAAGGAAGACGCAATACCTGCATACTTCATCGGTTCGGAGAAAATGGGGGCTGTTGGACACGGTTTTTCTATTGAGCTTAGTGAAAGCGAACTGGGGCTTTTGAAACAATCGAACATCACCGTGTTGACGTATCAAGACCTTATCCTTCATGCGGAGAGAGCTTATCACCAACACATCGAGGTAATCGAACAGCGTGGGGATATTCCTTATTTCGAGATGTAGAGTCCTTTGCTAAACCACTTTGTGACGGCCTTCTAACCTGTTCGCAGTGTTAGAGGGCCGATTTGTTTGTGTCGGTCATGACCGAAAGGTGGCTGACATGGCCGATGATAACCATGGCGACAAGACGCAGGAAAAGCCGCAAACCGCGCAAGACGACAGGCGCGAGCAAACGCAGAAGAACCAGCCGCAGGTGAGCGGTACCGATTGGGAGCAGGCCGTCGCCGAACGCGACGAGAAGATCACGGCGCTAGAGGCGCAGGTGGCAGAGGCCGCCAAGAACGCCGAGACGGCCGAGCGGCTGCGCGGCGAGATCGCGGAGCTCAAGGCCCAGGGCGAGTCCGACCGAATCGACTTCAAGCTGCAGCTCGCGGGCGTGCGCAACGTGAAGGCCGCTCGTGCGGTCCTTGATGACCACGGCGGCGACGTCGACGCGCTCAAGGAGGCCGAGCCGTGGCTGTTCGCAGACACTCCCGCAAAGCAACAGGGTGGCAAGACCGGCCTTCCCAACGCGGGGGTCGCATCCGATGAGGGCAAGACGATGAAGCGGTGGCGCGAGATCGCGGGCATCGCGGACGAGGAGTAGCAGATGGCCAACAGCATCGCATCCACCAAGAACTACACGACCATCCTCGATGAGGTGTACCAGCGCGCGTCGGTCTCCGCGTGCCTGAACAGCCCTCGCCGCATGGTGCGCGCCGGCCGCAACGCCAAGGAGATCATGGTTCCGAAGATCCAGGTCTCGGGCCTCGGTGACTACACCCGCAACGTGGGCTACAAGACCGGCAGCATCACCTACGAGTTCGAGACGAAGACGTTCAACTACGACCGTGGCATCCGCCTTCTGGCCGATGTCATGGACGTGGAGGAGGCTGGCGTGCTCGACTGCTTCGTCGAGGCCGGTTCCGAGCTCCAGCGCACGCAGGTGGCGCCCGAGGCCGACGCCTTCGCCTTTGCCGAGATCGCGGGACACGAGGGCGTTTCTGCCGCTACGACAGACTACTCCGACGCCGAGGCGGAGGACGTGCTTGCCGACCTGCGCGCCGCGACGAACGCGATGGACGAGGCGCAGGTGACCACGGGCTCGCGCTACCTCTTCATCACGCCGACGCTCAGGGGCGTGCTGGATGACTTCAGCTTGGCGAACCCGACGCGCTCGAACCGCGTGCTTGAGCGATTCTCCCGCATCGTCGAGGTACCGCAGGTGCGCTTCTACTCGCACATCGACCTGCTCTCCGGTGACGAGGACCAGTTTGGCTATGCGCCTGCCGAGGGCGTCTACGAGCTCACATCCGACACCGAGGTCGTGAGCGGAAAGACCTACTACACCGAGAGCTCTGGCACCTACACAAAGGTGGCGAGCCCGCAGAAGAGCGGCCTTTCCACGTACTACGAGCTTGTGGGAGCGGGCGCGCCAATCAACTTCCTGGTGGTGGAGAAGAGCGCCGTGATCAAGTTCGACAAGCACGTTGCGAGCCGCGTGTTCAGCCCGGACGAGCTGGAGAGCCTTGACTCCTACATGATGAAGTACCGCAAGTACGGCATCGTGGAGCTGCTCGACAACAAGCTCGACGGCGTGTACGCGTCCTTGGCCCCGCTTGCGTAAGGGGCCGTCGTGGGCTGCGCGGGTGCGACGTCGGTTGACTTTGGCTTCTATCGCGACACGTACGGCGGTGGGATGGGCGTGGAGGCGTTCACGGGCGCACTTCCCGCCGCCGAGCGTCACGTGCGATGGATCTGCGGCGGTCGCGTTCCCGCGTGCGAGGCGGACGAGCTTGCGTACCGGCGTGCGGTGTGCGCTGCTGCCGAGGCGTTCGCGGAGTTTGGTGAGGGTCAGGTGGGCGGATTCCAGCTCGGGTCCTTCTCGGTGACGCACTACGACAACCGGGGCACCACCGGCGAGGAGCAGGCGACCTACGCCTGTGAGAAGGAGCTCTCTGGTACGGGGCTCCTGTTCTGCGGGGCGCGCTGATGGCGTGGCTGCGACCGATACCCGCGAGGCTGCTCCCGGACTCGTGCCTAGTGCGCGAGCCGGCAGTCGATGGCGGCTTTGGCGAGCCGCGCGCCATCTCGCGCGTGAGGTTCGAGCGGGCGCAATCGGTGGTTGCCGAAGCGCACCGCAGCGCGGACGCAGGGGCGGGCACGCTCTTCGTGGATGCCGTCACGAGTGCGGGGGCTTTCGAGATTCCCGCGGGCTCGCGCGTCGAGGTGCATGGGAGGTCGTACGTGGCTGCTAAGGTTTCGCGCTTCGAGGGGTTCAACGGGCGCGTACACCACTGGGAGGTGGAGCTGCGATGAGGGCGGTCGTGGATGCCGTGGCGGGGATGCTGCGCGCGGCGGGAGTCGGTGACGTGTTCTGTATCGCGCCAAGCGCACTGTTGAGCGAACAGCCCGTCGTGGTTCGCTGGGCGGGCTTCTCGCGTGAGAGCCGCCAAGACGGCGAGGAACGCGGAGTCGCCTCGGTGGAGGTGTTTGCCGTCCGCGAAACGGATGCTGCCGCGTGCGATGTCGCGATTCTGTGCGAAGCGGCTGTGCGCTCGTCCGGTCGCGCCGAGTGGAACGTGGCGGGTTCCGGGGTGCGCATCCTGGGCATCGATACGGACGCGCCGGCTTTCAGGGAGCGCGACTCGAGCGGGCGCTTCGTGTGGGCATTCACGGTGAGGCTGACGGTTGCGAGGGAGATATGACCGATAGGAAGGGCACGAAGAGCGGGGCGGGTGGCAGTCAGGGCACTTGGAACGACGAGCGCGGTTCTCACACCGACGTTCGCCTGCGCCGTTCCGGTGACCGCTTCCGAGACGAGGAGCTCTCGGAGCGAGAGCAGCGCCGGGCGGTGTCCTATGGTCGCGCGAGAGGACGGCTCTGATGGCGCGCTCCATCAAGTTCGATGGGCACGACTTCTCGTCCTTCTCGACCGCCGAGGTGGTACTGCCCGCGGCACACGGCCTCTCCGTGGACGCCGCTGAGGTGCCAGGCCGTGCCGGTGCGGTCCTGCTCTCTGCACGTATCCCGCCCAAGACTCTGCGCGTGCGGCTCTTCCTCGACCTTGCCGTAGACGAGGACGCGGAGGGGCTCTCTGCGTTGCGCCACGAAGCGGCGGCGTGGCTCGCCTCGGATGCCGGATGCGACTTGGAGCTCCCCGGCGAACCGGGGCTCGTCTATCGCAACGCCGTGTGCACAGGCGCGGATGCCTGGGACGCCCTCTTCGAGGACGGTTCCTGCGAGCTGGCGTTCACGGCGTTCGATCCCGTTGCATGGGGGCAGGGGCAGGAGGTCGTGCCCGCTGGCGGCCGCGCAGGACTGTCGTTTGTCGTTGGCGGCACGTATAGGACGTTGCCGACGTTCGTGATGGAAGCGGCGGCTGGTGATGGAGTGACCGTCGAGGACGATGACACGGGTGCTCATGTCGAGGTGGAGCGAGCGTTCCTGGGCGGCGAGGAGGTCATCATCGACTGCGGTGCCGGGCGCGCATGGGTTGACGGCGAGGCTGCAGATTCCGACGTGACGCTCGACAGCGACTTCTTCTGGCTGGAACCGGGTCCGCACGAGCTGTCCTTCACGGGCTGCGCGGACTTCACAGCAAACTTCACAGAAAGATGGCTCTGATGGGCGGCACGGCTCCGACGCTTTTCTGGTTCGACCGCGCTGATGAGCGTATCGGGATTCTGCACCCGGCTGGCGCGGTGGAGCATCGCGAGGAGCTGGGAGGAGAGGACGTACTCTCGTTCCCCTGCCTGGAGACGCCTGAGAAATACGATCGCATCCTGTGGCGAGACCCCCAGGACGGGCGATGGCGCGAGCACGTGGTGGTGCGCACGGACGAGGCGCTGGGTGCCGCGTGCGAGGTATACGCGGAGTCGAGCCTGTGCGACCTTCTCGGTAGCTATGTCGAGGAGGAGCGGGTGTCAGGCTCGGGGCTCTACGGTGCGTTGGGCGTCGTGCTCGAGGGGACGCGTTGGCAGGCATCCACGCTTGGTTGGTTTGGCGATCACGGCTGCTACATCTACCACGTGAACCGGCTCGCGGCTCTCAGGCGCGTGTGCGAGGTGTGGGGGTGCGAGATTGAGCCCGCGATCGCGGTTTCGGGCGGCTGCGTGTCATCGCGCACCGTGCGAGCGGTGGCTGCTTTGGGCTCGTGGCGCGGCGCGCGGCTCGAGTACGGGCGGAACATGGCGGGATGCACGCGCACGGTTGCTGAGGACGAGGTCTTCACGGCGCTCTACGGCTATGGGGCCGGGTTGCCCGTGGTGGACGAGACGGGCGCCTTCACGGGCGGGTATCGGCGCAAGCTCACGTTCGGTGAGGTGAACGGTGGTGTCGACTGGGTCGGCGACGATGAAGCGAGGCTGCTGTGGGGCCTGCCAGACGGCTCGGGCGGCCGCGTGCACCGCTTTGGAGAGGTGACGTTCGCGGATGTTGAGGACCCCGAGGTTCTTCTCGCCCGCACGCAGGAGGCTCTTGTGGAGACGTGCGCTCCGCTGGTGAGCTACGAGGTGGACGCCGTGGCGCTTTCGGGTGCTGTCTTTGTTGGACTCGGGGACGAGGTCGCGGTGGTGGACTCGTCGCGCGATCCCGCATGGCGCCTCCGGGCGCGGGTGGTGCGGCGCGTGCGGCTCTTTGGCGATGCTGTGGAAGCACGCTACTCGGTAGGCGTTGCCCCGCGCACAGCATTTGCAGAGCGCAGCACCGTCGAAGCGCGTGTGGCGGCTGTTGAGGACGTGGCGGGTGCTGCGGGCGACACCGTTGCTGCCGTGGGAGCAAGCGTGGCCGCAATCGAGCAGGCGGCGGGCGTGGTCGCTGGTGGCGATGTGCCCGCGCTGGCAACCAAGGAGTATGTGGCGCAGCAGATCGCCGCCCTTGATGACCTGAGCGAGGTGGAGTTCTGATGGCCGATCTTGAAGGTTACGGCCTGCACGAGCTGGTGTGGGAGTCCTGCGACGACGTCTTCGCGGGGGCCTTGGTGGCGTCTCCCGCCGATGCGGAGGGGCGTGGTATCGCGCTCGCCGTGAGACGCGACGGAGAGGTGGTGGACCTTTCCGGCGCAAACGTGTATCTGCTTTGGCGCCACCGTGCGACACGCGAACGTGGATGCGAGCCGTTCGATGAGGTGGACGCAGAGGCCGGAACGTTCTCCGTGTTCTACCCGGCGGCTATGGTGTGCGCAGAGGGTTCGGTCGACTGTCAGGTGATGGTGTCGCTTCCCGGAGGGAGCGCAATCTCGACGCGGACGTTCGAAGTGCGTGTTGAGCAGGTGCTCGTGGGTGGCGCAGAGTCCGAGGACGGTTTCACACTCTTCCTTGAGGCGATACAGAAATACGAGAACGCGGATGCGCTTATTGCCGAGGCGGCGTCCAAGGCGCAGGAGGCTGTTGAGACTGCACAGGGCGCGGTGTCCACGGCGGGGCAGGCGGTCGAGGCGGCTGCCGGGGCCTCGGGTGCCGTTGCTGCCGCGAACGCCGCCGCGGCGGCTGCGACGCAGGCAAAGGAGGAACTGCTGGCGGCCGCCGAGCGAGGGGACTTCGACGGCGCTGACGGCAAGCCGGGTCCTGCGGGCGTCGACGGGAAGGACGGGGCGCCGGGCGCTGACGGCAAAGACGGCGTCGATGGTGCTCCCGGTGCCGACGGGAAGGACGGAGCGGACGGCGTGAGCCCGTCGGCCTCCGTGGCGCAGACGGCAGAGGGCGCGGTGGTGACGGTCACGGACGCCAGCGGGACCACCACCGCAACGCTCCTTCACGGAGCTAAGGGAGACAAGGGCGACGACGGCGAGCGCGGAGAGAAGGGCGACGCATTCACGTACGCCGACTTCACCGCCGAGCAGTTGGCGGCGCTCAAGGGGCCGAAGGGCGATCCCGGCGAGGACGGGATGGATGGTCAGGATGGAGCGCCGGGCTCCGACGGCGCTGACGGCGTGAGCGTCACGCACTCGTGGGCGGGCTCCGTGCTCACGGTGACGAGCGCGAGCGGCACGAGCTCCGCCGACCTCAAGGGCGAGAAGGGCGACAAGGGCGACAAGGGCGACAAGGGCGACAAGGGCGACCCGTTCACCTACGCGGACTTCTCCTCCGAGCAGCTCGAAGCGCTGCGCGGCCCCCAGGGCGTTCAGGGGCTGCCCGGCGCCGACGGCGAGGACGGCGTCGACGGGCAGGACGGCGCTGACGCCGAGATCACGGGCGCGACTGCGACGGTGGACGCCTCCACGGGCACGCCGTCGGTGACCGTGACGCTCGGCGGCACGCCGGGGGCGCGCACGTTCGCGTTCGCCTTCTCCGGCCTCAAGGGAGAGACCGGCGAGCAGGGGCCGCAGGGAGCGCCCGGACAGGACGGCGAGGACGGGGCGCCGGGCGCGACGCCCGACCTCTCGGCCTACGCGACGAAGCAGTACGTCGACCAGGCGATCGCCGCCCTGGACGACCTGAGCGAGGTGGAGTTCTGATGGCCGTGGGGACGATCCAGAGGTCGGTGCTCACCGACATCGCGAACGCCATCCGCGTGCAGAACGGAGGCACCGATACCTACCTGCCCTCGGAGATGGCGGCGGCGGTGTTCGCGCTCGACGGCACCAAGGCGGGGACGCCGCTCCAGGCGCTCGCCGGTACGGGAACGGGCGTGATCTCGGACTCCGTGTTCGACGGCATCGCCGACGCAATCCGCGCGCAGAACGGGCTCACCGAGACCTACAAGCCCTCCGAGATGGCGCCGGCAATACTCGCGCTCTCCTGGGACGTGGGCGTGAAGATGCGCGCGATCCTGCTCGCGGACGGTACGCTCGAGTTCAACTACCGCGACGGCCGCTCCTCCGACGTGCCCGGGGCGGTGATCCTGGACGCCTGGGAGGTGGACCCGGAGGGCTACTCCTCGGCGGGTGCCCGCCCCTGGGACGACGTCAAGCTCTCCGTGACGCGCGCCGTGTTCGACGGCGACTTCTCCGAGGGCGGGCTCGCCAACGCGAGCTACCTCTTCCACGGGTTCGAGAACCTCGTTGAGGTGGAGGGCTTCGAGGAGCTCTCCGGCGCGACCAGCATGAACCAGATGTTCGTGAGCTGCCCCTCGCTCGAGACGATCTGGGCGGACGGGTTCACCTCGTCCGCCACGAGCGGGTCGCTCATGTTCAGCGGGTGCAGCAGGCTCGTGGGCGGGCAAGGCTACGTGCCGGGGCAGATGGACAACCACGCGGAGCTCAACTACGGGGTGGACGGCGTGCTGACCGACCCCGCGAGCGACCAGCGCGAGTGGTTCCGCTGCTTCCTCTACGCGGACGGCGGGCTCGTGCTGACGGCCGCGGCCGAGCCCGAGGCGGGGCGGGAGCTCGTCTCGTCGGGGCGCCTGTGCGCGAACGCCCGGTACAACTCGGTGGGCTACCAGCCGTGGTACGACCACCGGCACGACGTGGAGGCGGTGGAGATCGCCGCCGACATGGCGACCTACGACCACGTGAACACGAACTACTGGTTCTACGGGCACCAGTCGATCACCGACGTGACGGGGGTGGGGAACCTCTGCGGCGTGCGCGAGATGCAGCACACCTTCAACAGCTGCGAGGGGCTCACCGAGATCGACCTCTCCGGGCTCGACCCGTCCTCCCTCGAGGACCTCGCCTACACCTTCGGCGGGTGCGGCTCTCTCGTGACGATCTGGGCGGACGCCGACTGGGCGCTGCCGTCCTCCGGCGTCTCCGGCTTCCAGACGTTCTACCAGTGCGCCTCGCTCGTGGGCGGCGCGGGCACGACCTACGCGAGCTCGCGCGCCGGCTACCAGTACATGAGGATCGACGGCGTCGGGGGCGCAGGGTACCTTACGGCGAAGGGCTAGCTCATTGTACCCTGCAGGTTCTTCTTGAGCGATTCTACGGCCTTTTTCGCAGCGTGCTGGCGAATGAGGCCTTCTTTCGAGTATGCCCCCAACGATACTTCGTTGCCTTCGACTTTCGCAAGGAGGAGAACGGATGCCATCCCGCCGGCTCCTCCTTTGAGCATTGCAAGCGCGATTCCCTGCTCCTCGTCATCAAGCAGAACGGTGCCCGCATCAATCAGGGCATCCCGTACCGTCTTATATTGGTTGCAGCCGTCGACCCTTGCCTCGGAGAAAAACGATCCCTTCGAGAATGCCTTCTCTTGTACTCGGTAATCCAGCTCGCCCAGCGCTGCGGCGTAGTCATCAGCAGCTTTCTTTAGCAATCCGCTCAGGTCTTCCATTCTCCTCCTCTGCCGACTCCTCCAGAACCATGACAAGCCCGTCCGCAATCTGCCCGTCGATGTCACCCTCTATCAGGGCCCTCCTGGAGACGATCTCGTTGATGTCATCTGCCATGAGTTCCGCGATAAAAGCAGCCCTGTTGGAGGATGCGTACATGTCTTTGAGGGTGCTACCGTCTAGGCGGCGGTTGATTGATTCCACGAGCTCTGATACCTCACGCTCGGCCATGAGGTAATCGCTCGCAACCCGTCCGACCTGCTCCTCGACGATAGCGCACATCTGTTCCGCATCGTCCTTGATTAACAGGCCTGTGAGCGCATTCACAGCGACTCCAGCCGCGGTACCGCCGCCCAGGGAGCCTATCAACCCGCCGACAACCGTTCCGACTCCTGGGAACACCATGGAACCGAGGGCAGCGCCTCCGACCCACCCGGCAGTCCCACCTGCAACGGAGGAAAGCGTCCCGGCGAGGTTCTTCGCAAGCTGGCCCGGCGATATCCTCCCGCGGACAATGTCGGCGATATCGAACGACGAGAGCACGATGACGGTGAGGCCCGCGACGACCGCGTTTCCACGCAGCAGCTTCGCAGCGCTTTTCATCGCGGCAGCTCCGTAAATGTTCGAGCCGGTCCTGAACGCGTTGACGATGACGGCGCATGCCTTCGGACCGAGAGCTGTGGCTATCGCCTCCGTGCTGGAGACCATAGCGCTGTTGAGGCCGGCCTTCAGCAGCTGGCTGGAAACGACAGAGACGATGAAGGACGTCCCGCCGACCTTGAGACCGCAGAGCGCCGCCTTCTTCGCTGCGACTTCTGGTTTGTCGCCGTTCCATATGCAGGTCCCGAAGGCAATGACGGCGCTGACTCCGAACGCGGAGGCGGCGGTGACCGCTCCGTTGGTTGCGTCGAACTTCAGCGAGTCGATGTTGCCGGCTTTTGCAATGTTCCTTGCTTGCTGGTAGGTGTAGTTTCCTCTTCTCACTAGCGATTCAGCCTGCGAAGGGTCGGTCACGCCATCCACTTGGCCGTTTGCGATCTTCTCGCGCATCGCCCTGAGCGCCTGATCGTAGATGGCATCGTCCTTTGGCACCTCGATGACCATCGGTTCGCCCTGCTTGCCGACGTACCTGAAGGCACCCTTGCCCCCATCCCCGAAGCACGCGTTTATCGCTTCTCGTCCGTTGGCGTAATACTTGGACTGAATCCACTGGCCGTTGACGATTCGGTCGGGACCGTTTTTGGCGAAGTCATCGCCGAGAACACGTGCATCTTTGCCTCGCATCCTGTCATGCAGGTCGTTCGCTTGTTCGGCGGCGAAGCCGTGCCCCTGCCGTGCGTGGAACTTCTCTTGATCGAAGAGTTGGTTGACCGTTCGATGCGCTCCAACGCCTCTGCCGGCAGCTTCAGCCCCTGGCTTCTTGCCTTTGCGAGGAACCTCGATTTGCGCCGACGTGGTCTTTTCGCTCACAAAGAGTTCCTTTCCTCGAGATTCCTGATTGAGGCCTTATTGGTAATTCTAGTCTGATTCCCTTGTCCACTTATTTCGCATTGCTTTGTTTCCTGATGAAGAGATGGCCTCGAGTAGAGTTGTTGTTTTTTGCTTCTATATGTACTTCGACTACCCACATTCTATCTGTGCGCGTTGCGGTTGTGCTCACCTTTGCAGGTGTGGAGGCCAAGGCCAAAGTGCTCGTCGACGGGTTGAAAGTGTGATTTCCTTCCGCATGAACCGTTCGAGGACGGTACTCGGCATTCGCATGCGGCTCTCTGTGCGGGATGCTAGCGCAAAAGCCGACGGTAACGAACGCTTTATGGCAACAGGCCAGTTTCTGTGAATCCATCTGTGAACAGGCCGAGGAACGCCTGTGACGCCCACTTAGGGTTTGCCTGTACTACTTCAACCCGTACGAACAAGGTGATACAAGTGGACAACAAACCCGATGGACAGGACGCATCAACCACTGATAATCCCGAGCTCGCGCACAAGCGCGATGTGTTCCATGCGTGGATGCTCGGGGGGTTGGATTTCTCGCGCCCGTGGGATATGCCCATGCTCACGCCCGTCGAGGCGCATCCCACGGCGCTCGTGCCCTTTTCGGTTGCTATGCACGAGAGATGGTGCGACTTCGACTGCTTCGTGCACTTCTACGAGGATGATTTCCGCTTCGAGCGCGTGTGGAACGACCCGCACAAGTACCTCCCCAAGCTCTCGAAGTTCGAGGGCGTGATCATGCCGGACTTCTCTACGTGCATCGATTTCCCGCGTCCGCTCAAGATGTGGAACTGCTATCGCAACCAGACGCTCGGGGCATGGTGGCAGGAACAGGGACTGACGGTCATCCCGAATGCGCGGCACCAGCCGGAATGCGACTGGCTCGTAGAGGGCCTGCCGCGCGAGAGCGTCATCGCCATCTGCGGGCGCGCACTCGTTAAGGATGTGGCAGAGCGCCGCCGCTTTGTGCGCGACGTGAGGACCACCGTGGACGAGCTGCGTCCGACGGCGATCGTCTACTACGGCAGCGACCTCTATGGCGTGATGGACTACCCCCGCTCGCTCAGCATCCCCGTGTGGGTGTATCCGGGCTGTGGGCGCGGCGCGCTGGACGGAGGCAAGTGTGGGCAGCGGTAGCAGTGGGTACGGCATTGGGCGCGGGCGTGGAGGAACGTCGGGCAGCCGGGATGACGGGTTCAGGACCGTTCACGGTTTCACAACCCGACTGCACGAGGGAAACCAGGGCAAGCACATCCCTGGACACAACAACTACGACCCCAAGGCCGGAAGAAGCATCTTCAAGGGAAGCCTTGCCGACGCCCAACAGCTCATCGGTGAGTTCGGCGGAGCTGGAACATGGGTGGGTAATAATAAAGAGCGAGTCGATTTCGGCAGGGTGATCGGCACCTGGATCGGCGGCCGCGGCAAGGAGCGGTCTCCCACGACCATGGGTTTCATTCACTATGGGAAGAACGGTGCTCACATTGTTCCCGCACGACCGAAAAGGGGATGACTGACATGGTCGGACAGAACAGGCTCGAGGAGCGTGTCAAAGACATTGAGGGATATCTATGCGACCACGACTGGGGAAGCACATACGAGATAACGTTCCCCGAGGGAGACGTCTATCGGTGCGTGTGGGAGAACAGTGAGTACGTCGACAACGATGAGGAGCTGGATTCCCCCGAGTACGAGGAATGGTACGAGCTCGACTTCAGGGTGCTCGAGGTGGTCAAGGAGGGTCCCAACAAAGACCCTCGTTACGACTACGTCATGGTCTCGCGCAAGCGAATGCCCTCGCTGGTGACGTGCGGGGGCGAGGTTGTTTTTCGGGCGGAGTGAGGGACGCACTCCATCGACTGAGGTGCTTGTGCCGCGTGCTCAGTGCACGGCTTTTCAACGCTTTCCGAGCGCCGGAGGGCCCCGACTATAGCCCGCAGGCGTGCGAGAAGGGTTGAAAAGCCCCAAGCCCGTTGCTTGCTGATATCCTCAGTGGCGTATTTCTGCGCTCATCATTGCAGGGCTCCGCGACCTTGTTTGATCGCGGAGCCCGCTCTGATATCCCTCCCGGATTAGATCGTGGGGAACTCTCTGTGTACCGGGCCATCCATGAGCATCCAGTACCACCAGCTGCGGTCCTTGTAACCGCTGCTTCCCAGCATGTCGAGCAGTTCGGTCTGCTCAGCTTCTCCGAGCGTTGCGAAGTGCTCCCGCATGCTGTCTTCCAGGGCAACCTTGCTCCTGATCATGTCATCGAGAATTTCCCTCAGCTCCTCTATCGTGAAGCTTTCCGGTGAGATCTCAACGAGCTCTGCGCGAAAATGGGAGTAGTCCTCGAGAGCGCACATGGCGTCGATGTCTGCTGCGCTGTGATTCATGGCAATCTCCTTCAATCTGAACTTGCCTGTGGCTTGGTCGTAGATGGGACACAACCGGGACACAACAGCGACCGGAACTCCGTTTTCGTCAGGTTCCGTCAGTCGCTGTTCATCGCTGCAAAAGACCTGCTCAGACACTCTTTTGTATAGGTCTGTTGTCCTCAGTCGACGCTGTGGGATAACCCTCTCAAGGCGGAGATCACCAGTTCGAATCTGGTACGGGCTACCAAACTTAACTTCGGCGAACTGCCCCTGAGCTGGGCATTCGCCGATTTTTTGTGCCGCGGAGACGCCTTCTACGAGCATGTCGTCGCTCGCGCGCCACGGAATCTCCACACGAAGGACGCCCTTCTCGTCGATGGTCGCGCGCGAGGCGGCGTGGCGCAGGAGCTCGCCCGGGTCGCGGCGGCAGAGCCTCGTGCGGACCCACTCCGCCATCTCGTCGACCGTGGGGACGGCCGCGCGGGAGGCCTCCACCTCGCGCTCGAGCGCCGCCCGCTCGTCGGCGAGCTCCGCCAGGCGACGGTCGGTCCCCGGGGGCACCACGCCGGCCTCCACGGCCCGCAGGATGTTGCGCTCGGCGCGGGAAATCTCCGAGAGCCTGCCCGTCGCCCGTCGGACGGCGGGGGAGTCCGCGTCGCTCTCCATGGCGAGCACGGCGGCGCGCGCTATCCGCTCGGAGAGGCCCCGGCCGGAGAAGGCGCGGGCGAGCGCCGCCACGGCCGCCCGCTCCACCTCGTCCCTGGGGTAGCGCCTCTCGTGGCCGTCGCCGGTCGGCACGGAGTAGTAGAGGTATCGCCTGCCCGAGCAGCCCGTCCCGCTCGTGCCCCGGTAGGGAGTCCCGGTCGCGGCATCGAGGAGCCTCCCGCTGAGGGCGAAGGCGTTCTGGCGCGGGTGGCGGTCCATCATCGCCTGGACGGAGAAGAAGAGCCCGTCGCTCACGATCCGCGGCATCCCGCCCTCCTCGCGGACGCCGTTGAAGGAGTAGACGCCGCGGTACTTCTCGCTGGTGAGCATGCCGCGCAGCGACCCGTACGCCCAGGGGTTGCCGCGGGTGTTGCGCGAGCCGGAGGCGTTGAGCCACTCCACGACGGACCTCCTGCCCTCTCCGGCGGCCACCCGCTCGAAGGCCCCGCGCACGAAGGGGGCCTCGTCCTCGTCAACCTCGTAGCGGCCGTCGGCGCCCGTGCGGTAGCCGTAGACGCGCACGCCGTTCGCGAGGCAGTTCCTGGCGTTGCCCATCATGCCGCGCAGCGTGTTCTGAGCGAGGTTCTTGGAGTAGTACTCGTTGTACCCGTCGATGACGGCCTCGAGGATGACGCCCTCGGGCCCCTCGGGGATCGACTCCATGGCGGAGCGGAGCTCGACGCCGCACTCGGCCAGGCGCTTGCGGTAGACGGCCGCGTCGAAGCGGTCGCGCGCGAAGCGGTCGAGCTTGTAGACGAGCACCGTGCCGAAGTTGCCGGTTCTGGCGTCCGCGACCATGCGCAGGAACTCCGGGCGATCGTCGCTCGTGCCCGAGATGGCGCGGTCGGCGTAGGTGGCGACCACGGTCAGGCCGTGGCCCGCAGCCCAGTCGGAGCACACGCGCACCTGGTCCTCGATGGACTCGTCTCGCTGCCTGTCGCTCGAGAAGCGCGCGTAGATCACGCACGAGGTGCGGTCGGGCTCTGGCGTGTTCCTCTTCCTGCGTGGCATAATGTACCTGCCTTTCAAGTGTTCCCTTGGCTGGCGCTTGCCCCGTGTCGTCTGGCAGGACGCGCGGGGCGCTTTTGTGCGTCACTCGCGACGGGCAAACAAGTTTGTCCGTCAAATAAAGGCATTATTGACGGTTAATTGTCGTTGTCCGTCACCGACGGCACACTATCCATCCTGAGCCCCTCGGAGATGCCCAGAAGCTCAGGAAAGGCGAGAATTGCGGGGGTGCGCCCTCTGTGCGGAGAGATCTCGACGATACGCCCGCTCTCCTTTAGCGAGCTGATGAACCTCCTCGACGCGGACTCGTTCATGCCCGCCCTCTTCGTGAAGACGTTCGACGGGAAGATTGCGCTCCTGAAGAGGCAGGCCACGGCCTCTGGGACCTCGGGCGACTTGCTCTTGATGGTGGACTCGAGCAGCACGTCCTTGTAGAGGCGATAGATGCTCTGAGCCTTTTCGAGGTTCTCCTTCGCCTGGGTCTCGATTGCGGCGAGGAAGAACTCGCACCATTCCGTCCATGCATCGTCCCTCGACACGGCGAGGAGCCTGTCCTGGTACTCGTTGTTCCTGTGCTCGAAGAACTCGCTCAGATATAGGCACGGGTGTCTGATGATGCCGTCCGAGCAGAGCATGAGGGGGACGATCATCCTGCCCACTCGTCCGTTGCCGTCGCAGAACGGGTGGATGGACTCGAACTCGGCATGGGCTATCGAGATCTTCACTAGCGAGGGTATGTCGTCTGAGTTCACGAAGCGCTCCCACGCCGCCATGGCGTCCTCCAGCTTGTCGGCGGCGATGGGCACGTAGCGCGCCTCGTCGATGTTGTCGGACGTTCCAATCCAGTTCTGGTCGTGCCGGTACATCCCTGGGGACTTCAGGCTTCCTCGCACGTTCTGAAGTAGGGTCTTGTGCGCGGCTTTGAGGACCCTCCCGCTGAGAGGCACGTCCTTGACCATCTTCTCCGCAAGCAGGAGGGCACGCCTGTAGTTGACGACCTCAAGGACGTCATCGGACTTCGATGAGTCGAAGTTAGCGCCTCCGGCCTCGTAGACGAGTACGTCGCTCACTGTTGCGTGGGTCCCCTCGATTCTCGACGACGTGACCGCCTCTTGGACCAGCATGGGGGAGAGGAGGATGCTCTCGTCGGGGATGATGCCCAGAAAGCTGTCATAGCGCGCGAGCGCCATGGTGGCTCGCTCTATGGGTACGGCAAGCTTCTTCCAGTCGATGCTGCTGGGCGGGAACTTTCCCGTGTGGTAGTGAACTGGCATCATCTGTCCCTTCTCAAAGTGGGCAAAGACGTCGAATTCGACGGGTTTGCCCCGTCACGCGCTCTCCTCATCCTCATCGGCTCCGTCCTCCAGCGCCGCCCGGACGTATGCCCTTCCCTCGCTGATGAGGGATTCGTCGGACTTTATCGCCCTCCTGGCGTTCTCGGTGAGGGTCCACCGCCGATTCCCGCTCGCAAGGGTCTCGTACCGGATCACCCCGTCGGACTCCATCTCGGACAGGTCGCGGTTCCCCTGGTCCACACGAGCCTCCCACGGGTCGTCGTCCGGCGCGCGGTAGTCGAAGTGCCCCTCGTCGAACATGAGGCTGATGGCGCCGGCGGTTGCCGCTGGCGCCCTCCTGATCGCGGACGCGACGGCCTCCTCCGCGCTGCGGTCCCTGAGGCCTCTCCCCAGGGCGTCGGCGACGGTCGCCATCAGCCCGTCATCCTCGGACAGCGCGGACATCGCCTCCCTCGTCAGCGCCCACGTCGGGGTGAAGACACCGGGAACCCTCTGCCTCTTCGCGACCCCCACCGACTCGAGGTGGGCGAACTCGGCGGAGAATCCGGAGGTCCTGAACGGTCCCTTGGCGAGCCGGCCCGCGAGGGCGCGCTCCCCCTCGGGAAGCGAGGCCATCGTCCTCCTGACCGACTCGACGGGGGAGCGGAGCGACTCTATCTCGGCGTCCTTGGCGGCAAGCTGACGCTTCAGCTCGCCCACGTCCTCCTGCGCCGGGCGACCTGCGAGCTCTGTCTCGAGGGACTCAATCTCGGCGTCCCTGGCGGCAAGCTGACGCTGCAGGGTCGAGAGCCCCCGGGCTTTCTTGATAAGCGCGTCGAGGTCGTCGACATGCTCAAACCCGGACATGTCGTCAAGCCCGGAGGATATCCTCTTCGCGACTGCGGCGTCATGGGCCTCTGATGCTTCCTTCATCCTGCGGTCGGACCAGAGCTTGGTGACTCCCCATCCGAACAGGGAGCCGCTGACGAACATGACGACGAGAGGGGCGGGTCCGCGCATGGCGTCATACGTCGTCTGACCAACCATCTCCGGAGTCACGTTGAGCCACCCGAAAACGGTGACGGCGCCGACAACGAATCCGCCGATGGCCTTCATCGAATTCCACACTGTCTTTTCGACCCTCATCACGCGCTCACCTCCTGCGCCCCAGGTAGACCACGTTCGGCCACATCCCGGCTCATGCCCGCGAAGTCGCGGGCGGTGTCGAGGAGGCGGTCCTGGCGCTCGCGCGTGCAGGAGCGGTAGCAGCGGTGGAGCTCGGCCTCGCGCGGGTCGCGGAACTCGGAGGGGTCGCGCACCGGCATGCCCGCGATCTCGTCTATCGAGCAGTCGAGAAGGACGGCGCAGTTGTAGGCCTGCTCGAGAGACATCATCGCCTCGCCACGCTCCCAAGAACCATAGGTTCGTACTTTCACGTTAAGCCTCTCAGCGATCTCCGCTTGCTTAAGGCCTGCGCGCTTTCTCATCTCCTGGAGATGTATTTCCATCGATGCTTCCTTTCTTATGATGCAGATATTACAACCAGAATGGAAGAGTTTCAACGAGACTGTCAGTATAATATTAATATTATAATTAAGTAATTTTTGTTTGAGATAGTTAAAACGAAACGAAAGTTTTGGGTAACCAGCATGCCATTCGACCGTGAGAAGTTCTCCACTGCCTGACGGCGCTGCTCACCGAGCGTGGGCTCGACCAGGCGAGGCTTACTGAGCGCGCGGGCGTCAGCTGTGACAGCATTGCGCGCTGCGAGACGGGCTGCGCCGTCTCCAGCCCCGAGTCGGTGTGCCGGCTTGTCGAGGCACCCGACTGCGGGCACGACATGTCCACCGGGATCGTGAGCATCACGGGCGGTGAGGGAGGTGGAGACGTCGGAGCGCTAAGGGTGTGAAGGCCGCGCCAAGCGCGCCATGGAGGCTGGGCTTGTGGCCGAGCGGCCAATCTCTGCGGGCGACGTGCTTATGCCTCTGCCCGAACGGACGGAAAACACAGCTCCTCCTTGTTGCCGGTGTGAGCGAGGGCCCCAGACTTTTCGTCCGTGTGCCTCGTTCTACTTGCCTTGGCCACCGCTTACGCTCCGTTCAGGATTCTCGAGGGCCGCGGGTAGTCGGGTCCGCCCCTGGTGCCGCAGCCGACTGCTGTGGTTGCTTCCTCGATGTCCTCTCTGGCTGCTCGTGTCCGCTGAGGGAGGGTTAGGGATGAGCGCGGCAATCGTGGTGGCCCAGATTGTCATTCTCGTCATGGTAAACGTTCAGGGCCGGGACCTTCGGGTTCCGGCCCTTTTTGCGTTGACGTCCTGTGAGGTCCGGCACGTCTGCCGCTGTCAGGCGGGGCCGGCGCCGGCTGCGGCCGAGCGGCCGCCCGGACCGTTTCTGGGGGGTGCGGGTGGGAGGTTCTTCTCGCCGGGCGCTCCTCGAGGCGATTAGCGCACAAAATCTGACTTTTCCCAAAAAGCGTCCTGCGGATATACGTTTTGAAAACAGATTATGCGCGTTAATCCGGATGCGAGATCGTGGTGCAGCCCGGGTTGCCCCAGGACCCGAGAAGGACCCGAGAAGGACCCGAGAAGACCTCGAGAAGGGCCCGAGAAGGGCCCCGGTCTTGTCCCTACGCGCCGCAGGCGCCGCACGCCGCGCACGCCGCGCGGGCCGTGGGCGTCACGGCGAGCCCGCCGCGCGCGGTCTCGCGCAGGCGCGACGGCAGGGCGTGGCCGACCTCGGCCATCGCGGCGACGACCTCGTCGAAGGGCACGAGCGAGCGCACGCCGGAGAGGGCGAGCTGCGCGCCCGAGAAGGCTGCGGCCACGCCGATCGCGTTTCTCGCCTGGCAGGGGACCTCCACGAGGCCGCCCACCGGGTCGCAGACGAGCCCCAGCAGGTTGGCAATTGCCAGCGAGCTCGCGCAGAGCGCCTGCTCGGGCGTGCCGCCGAGGAGCTCGACCAGGGCCGCCGCGGCCATCGCGGCCGCAGAGCCCACCTCGGCCTGGCAGCCGCCCTCGGCGCCGGCCACGCAGGCGTGCGTCTGGATGTTGAGGCCCACGGCCGCCGCGCACCAGAGCGCGGAGGCGACGTCCTTCTCGCCCGCGCCGAGCGCGTCGGCGACGGCGAGCACGCAGCCCGGAACCACGCCCGAGGAGCCCGCCGTGGGGGCCGCCACGATGACGCCCATCGCGGCGGAGCGCTCGAGTACGGCCATCGCGCGGGCGACGGCGTCGGTCTGGACCGTCCCCATGAGCGACGTGGCCCAGCGCTCGGCACCCGTGGCCACGAGGCGCGCCTCGCCGCCGATGAAGCCGCCGAGGGAGCGGGCCGGCGCCGCGATGGGCGCCGAGGTCTCCTCGCGCATGACCTCGATCACGCGGCGCATGGAGGCCTCGGCGCGCTCGGCTCCCGTGAGGCCGCGCTCGCGCAGCTCCATGACGCCCCCGATGGAGAGGCCGTGCTCGGCGCAGGCGTCGAGCAGCTGGGCGCCGTCGTCGAAGAGCTCGGCCGCGGTGACGCCAGGGGAGGTCGCCGAGGCCGAGCCCGGCACCGATATGAAGGTCGCGAAGTCCACGTCGCGCAGGCGCCGCACCATCGGCAGCACGGAGAGGTCCGGCGCCCCGTCGGTCTCGAAGACCGAGTAGGCCCGGCCGCCCTGCTCGGTGCGGTAGGTCCGGCAGAAGGCGATGTTGACGTCGGCCATCGCGAGCAGGTGCGTGAGCGAGGCCAGGATGCCCGGGGCGTCGCGGTGCGAGACGAAGAGCGTGGTGTAGGCCCCCGTGAGGTCCACGCCGACCCCGTCGATGCGGCTGATGCGCATCTTGCCGCCACCGAGGCTCTCGCCGCGCACCTGGCAGCGCGCGCCGGACTCGTCGGTCATGTCGATGTCGACGGTGTTGGGGTGGACGGAGGCGTCGTCGCCGGCCTCCTCGAAGGCAAAGTCGAGTCCTGCCTCGCGGGCGAGGTCAAAGGCGTCGCGGATGCGCTCGTCGTCGGTGTCGAGCCCAAGCACGCCCGCCACGAGCGCGCGGTCGGTGCCGTGGCCACGGTAGGTGTGCGCGAAGGAGTTCCAGAGGCGGAAGCGCACGCGCGCGACGCGGCCCTCCAGGAGCGAGGCGGCCACGCGCGCGCAGCGCAGGGCGCCGGCCGTGTGCGAGGACGAGGGGCCCACCATGACGGGGCCGAGCACCTCGAAGGCCGAGGTGGTGGCAAGGGTCTGCGGCGTGGCTGCCATGGGGCTCCTCCCGGTTGGGTGCGGTGTTCCGACCACAAGGATACGACACGTCCGTCCCGGCGGGGCGGCGGGGGTGCCGGACCTGCGCGCCCCGCCGCCTGACCCGCCCGGCCCGACCATGCTCCCCTCGCATGTGATGTTTCGGTTTGAGCACGTTTTTCTCGCCCGGGGAGGGGGTCAGATAGGATAGCCAAGTCGCATTGTCTACATAAGGAGGAACGATGGACCCCACCGAGCTTCTCAAGCTCCTGGGAATCGTCATCGTCGTGGTCGGGTTTGCGCTCAGGCTCGACTCCATCCTCATCATCATGGTGGCCGCCGTCGCGACCGCCGTGGTGGGCGGGATGGACCCGGTGGCGTTCCTGGACACCCTTGGGACGAGCTTCGTCTCAAACCGCAGCATGTGCATCTTCATCATGACGTTCGTGATCACGGGCACGCTCGAGCGCAACGGCCTGCGCCAGGCGGCCGCCGAGCTCATCGGCAGGATTCGCAACGCCACCTCGGGCGTCATCGTGTCCGTCTATGGCGTGATCCGCGTGCTCTTTGCCGCGTTCAACGTCAACTTTGGCGGCGTCGCCGGCTTTGTGCGCCCGATCATCATGCCCATGGCGCAGGCCGCCGTCGAGCGTGACGGCAAGAAGATCTCCGAGCGCCACCTCGAGGAGCTCAAGGGCATCTCCGCGGGCATGGACAACGTGGCGTGGTTCTTCGGCCAGGTGCTCTTTGTGGGCGGCGCGGGCGGCCTGCTCGTGCAGGGCACGCTCGCGGGCCTGGGCTACGAGGTGAGCCTGCTCGACCTTGCCCGCGTCCAGGTCCCCGTGGCGATCATCGCCATGCTCGTCGCCATCGTCTACTACAACGTGATCGACCGGCGTCTCATGCGCCGCCGTGCCCGGGTCATCAAGGCCACGGGCGACGCCACCTTCGACGAGGCCGCCCGCGCCGCCTCCGACGGGCCCGCGTCTGGCGAGAAGGACGGTGAGGACGCATGACGGAGTTCCTCCAGTTCTTCCAGAGCGCCGACGTCACGCTCTCCGACAAGCTCCTCGAGGTCGTCTACATCCTCATCGGCCTCGTGGCGTTCTATGCGGGCGTGAGAAACGCCCTCGACCGCACCAACGAGCGCCGCGTGGGCACGGCCCTCTTCTGGTGCATCCTCGGCGTGCTCTTCATCGTGGGCCGCTGGATCCCGTCCACGGCCGCGGGCGTGCTCGTGGTGCTCATGGTTATCCCGCCCATCCTGAAGCAGGTGGGCAAGGGGGCCGAGGGTGCGCCCACGCAGGAGGAGATGCAGGCCAACTACGACGCCATCGGGATGAAGATCTTCATCCCCGCCCTCTCCCTTGGCGTGATGGCGCTCGTCTTTGCGCTCTTCACCAAGATCAGCTCGCTCGTGGGCCTTACCTTTGGCGTGGTCGTGGGCGGCCTTCTGCTCATGGCCTTCTCCCGCCGGAACACCCCGCGCGTCTTCCTCGACGACACGCGCCGCATGCTCGACACGGTGGGCCCGCTCTCCATGCTGCCGGTCCTGCTTGCCGCGCTCGGCTCGATCTTCACGGCCGCGGGCGTGGGCGAGGTCATCTCCGGCCTGGTCTCCGGCGTCATCCCCGAGGGCAACGCCACGGTGGGCATCATCGTCTACGCGGTGGGCATGGCCGTCTTCACCATGGTCATGGGCAACGCCTACGGCGCCATCACGGTGCTTACGGTGGGCATTGGCGCGCCCTTTGTCCTGTCGCTTGGCGCAGACCCGGCGCTTGTGGGGTCGGTGGCCCTGACCTGCGGCTTCTGCGGCACGCTCATGACGCCCATGGCCGCGAACTTCAACATCGTCCCGGTGGCGATCCTGGAGATGAAGGACTCCTACGGCGTCATCAAGAAGCAGGTGCCCATCGCCCTGTTCATGCTGGTGGCCCAGATCGTCTACATGATCGTCTTTGGCCTCTCGTGATGGCGGGGTGACGGGGCAGGCCGTCACGGCGCGCCCGACCGCCGGGCGCGGGCGTGACCGCCGCCCCGCATCCCTGCCGACGCACCGACCCGGCCGCCGCGCGCGACCGGACGAGAAAGGAACGGATTTCGATGAAGGTACTGGTGACGGGCTTCGAGCCCTTTGACGGTGCGACGATCAACCCGGCCTGGGAGGCCGTGAGCCGGCTGCCGCGTGAGATCGCGGGGGCCGAGGTGGCGCGCGTGCAGATCCCGGTGGTCTTTGGCAAGGACGCCGCCGCCGTGGCCGCCGCCATCGACGCCGAGCGGCCCGACCTCGTCCTCTGCGTGGGCCAGGCGGGCGGCCGCAGCCACGTCATGCCCGAGTTCGTGGGGATCAACTTCGCCAACGCGCGCATCCCCGACAACGAGGGCAACCAGCCGGTCGGCCGGCTCGAGGAGGACGGCCCCGACGCCTACTTCGCAACGCTGCCCGTCTTTTCGATGGTCGACGCCGCCCGCGCCGCGGGCGTGCCGGCGGCCGTCTCCTACACGGCGGGCACCTTCTGCTGCAACGAGGTCCTCTACCGCCTGCTGCACTGCCTGGCCACGCGCCACCCCGGCGTGCGCGGCGGCTTCGTGCACGTGCCGTTTGCGGCGGAGCAGGTGCTCGAGCGCGGCGACGGTGCGGCCTCGATGACGGTCGACACGATGGTGAGGGGCCTCACGGCCATGATCGAGGCGGCGGTCACCTGCGCCGACGACGCCGTGCGCGCAGGCGAGGGGACCGAGCACTAGCCCTTCTCGCCGGTTTTTCTCGCCCTGCGGGCGGCCACGGTATGGCGTGCGGGCCGCGAGCATGCGTAAGGTCGTTTTTCGGCAATCCCGGTTTACGTATTCTCGGAAGGATACGTAAACCGGGATTTGTTGTCCCGGAGCATAGAAAAGGCAGATTACGTATGCGTTTTCGCCGGTCGGGGCATACGTAACTCGTCATTTCCAGCAATGTGGCGTTACGTATGCACAAGAGGGCGCCCGGGGGCGCAGTTCAGCGTGCCCTCCGGGCGCCTCATCAAAGAGCCTGTCGAGAAGAACCGCCAGGCGGAGCCGCGTAAACGCCGAGAAGAGCCCTCGGCCCGGAGCCGCCGCGAGAGCGCCGGCGGGGCCCGGCCGCAAGGTCAGCGAGGGCGCTGGGCGCCGCCTACGCCGCCATGGTGCGGGCGCGGTCGATGCGGGCCAGGCAGTCCTCGCGGCCGATGAGCGCCATCGTCTCGCCGAGCGGCGGCGAGACGAGGTTGCCGCACACGGCCACGCGCACGGCCTGGAACACCAGGCGCTTCTTCACGTCGAGCGCCTCGGGGAGCGGCTCCAGCGCGGCGTCGATCGCGGCCGGCTCCCACTCCGGCAGCGCCGCGAGCGCCTCGCGCGCGGCGTCGAGCACCGCGCCCATGCCCTCCTTGGCGAGGCCCTTCTCCACGGCCTTCTCGTCGTAGGCGAGCGTCTCGGCCGTGGCAAAGACCGGGGCCGTCACCGTGACCACGTCCGCCGGGAACTTGGTGCGCGGCTTCACGATGGCGGCGAGCGCGTCCACCCAGGCCTCGTCGGCCTCGAAGTCGCCGCCGATGACGCCGGCCTCGTGGAGCTCCGGCAGCATGACCTCGTCGGCGAAGGCGGCGTCGCTCATGGAGCGGATGTACTCGGCCTGGATCCAGTCGAGCTTCTTGGGGTCGAAGGTCGCCGGGTTCTTGGACACGTGCTCGAGCGAGAACTCGCGCGCCAGCACGTCGCGCGGGATGATCGTGGTCTCGCCGTCGAGCGACCAGCCCAGAAGCGCCAGGTAGTTCACGAAGGCGTCGGAGAGGTAGCCCGCGTCACGGTACTCCTCCACGTTGGTGGCGCCGTGGCGCTTGGAGAGCTTCTTGCCGTCGGCGCCCAGGATCATTGAGATGTGGGCGAAGGTGGGCACCGGCGCGCCCAGCGCCTCGTAGACGATGACCTGGCGCGGGGTGTTGGAGAGGTGGTCGTCGCCGCGGATGACGTGGGTGATGCCCATGGCGGCGTCGTCCACCACAGTGGCAAAGTTGTAGGTGGGCGTGCCGTCGGAGCGCTGGATGACAAAGTCGTCGAGCTCGCGCGCCGCAAAGGTTACCTCGCCGTGGACGGCGTCGCGCACGACGACGTCGCCGCGGTCCTCGGGCACCTTGATGCGCAGGACGTAGGGCTCGCCGGCCTCGATGCGCGCCTGCGCCTCCTCGCGGGAGAGGTCGCGGCAGCGGCGCTGGTAGCCCTGGAAGGGGTCCTTGCGCGCCTGCGCGGCCTCGCGGTCGGCGGCCAGCTGCTCGGGCGTGCAGAAGCACGGGTAGGCGCGGCCCTCGTCCCAGAGGCGACGTGCGGCGGCGCGGTAGAGCCCCGCGCGCTCGGTCTGGAAGTAGGGGCCAAAGTCGCCGCCCACCTCGGGGCCCTCGTCCCAGTCAAGGCCCAGCCAGCGCATGGCGCGCAGGATGATCTGGGTGTTCTCCTCGGTGGAGCGCGTGGGGTCGGTGTCGTCGATGCGCAGGATGAAGGTGCCGCCGTTCGCGCGGGCGAAGGCCCAGTTGTAGATCGCGGTGCGCGCGCCGCCCACGTGGAGCTTGCCGGTGGGGGAGGGCGCAAAGCGCACGCGCACGGGGGTGTCAGCCATGGGATTCCTCTCGATGGAGCCGCTTGTCACATACGCATTCAGTATAGCGCGGGCGAGAAGGACCTCGCGCCGCGGCGTCGCGGGGCCGGGCGGGCCCCGGCCCCCGTCCGGCCCCGTCCGGCGCTCGTCCCGCCCCGTGCCCCGTCACATGACGCGCGTCTCCTCGAGCCTGCGCTCGAACCACTCGTTGAGCCTGATCACCGGCCGGCGCGCCACGAGCCCCAGGAGCAGGGCCGGCACCAGGTAGGCGAGGAGCGTGGCGAGCTCGCGCCAGAAGTCCCCCTCAAAGATGCCGAACATCGCCGCGCGCAGCGCCCCCTCGCTGTGGACGAAGGGCAACCAGCGGTAGATCTCCTGGAAGGCCGCGGGCAGCATCTGCGACGGGAAGGTTCCGCCCGAGCCCGCCACCTGCACCACCATGAGCACCACGGCGACGGCCTTGCCCACGTCGCCGAACGACGCGGTGAGGGCGTAGATGAGGTTCACGTAGACGAGGGAGGACGCGCAGCACGCAAGCAGGAAAAGGCCCGGGTGCTCGCACTGGACGCCCAGGTAGAAGAGGTCGCCTCCGCAGATGAGCGCCGCCTGCGCGAGCCCGATCGCGCAGAAGAGCGCGCCTCGGGCGAGATAGGCCTCGGCGTGCGTGCACCCGGTCTCGGCGAGCGCCGCCGCCGAGGGCGTCGCGCGGACGAGCGCCGCGAGCACCACGCCGCCGATCCAGATGGCGAGCGTCGTGTAGAACGGCGTCATGGCCGAGCCGTTGTTCTCCACGGGGAAGACGGCTGTGCGCTCCACCGCCACGGGCGCGGCGACGAACCGCGCGAGCTCGCCCGGCCCGGCCGAGAGCACCGCGCGCACCTGCGCGACGTCACCCGAGCCAAGCGCCTCCGCGAGCCTCTCGTGCAGGTCGGAGAGACGGCCCGCCGCCTCGTCGAGCTCCGCGGCCGTCTCGTCGAGCCCGTCCCGTGCGGCACCGAGGCTCGACGCGGCGTCCTTCTCGGCGTCCTGCACGGCGTCGAGCGTCCCCGCAAGGCTCGTCCGCACCTGGCCCGCCCTTCCGGCGGCGTCCCGCACGGTCCCCGCAAGCTCTGTGAGGGCGGCCTTGAGGTCCCCGTCGTAGGCGGCCCCCGCGTCCCGAAGCGTCGCGCGCGCGTCGCGGACGAGCCCGGAGAGCTCCCCGCGCGCCGTCTCGGCGTCCGTCGCCCCGGAGGCAAGGTCCTCCCGTGCGCCCGCGATCCCGTCCGAGAGCTCGCGCAACTCGGCGAGGGCCTGGTCCACGCGCTCCCCGAGCCCCTCCACGCTCACGCGGACGCTGTCGACGCGCTCGTACTCGACGTCGCCCACCTCGTAGTGCCGCAGGAACTCCCTGGTGAGCCCGTCCTGCTCGTCAAGGGCCGCGGACAGCCGCTCCAGGAGCCCGATCTGCTCGGTGACCGCCTCGCCCGCGCTCCCAAGGGCCGCGTCGAGGCGCCCCGTCTGCGCGCCCGCCGCATCGAACGCCTGGGCGATGGCCTCGTCCACGCCGTCGAGCCCGCCCGCGGCCCCGTCGAGCGCGCCCGTCACGGAGCTCACGGCCCCGTCGACGGCCTCGCCCGCCCTCCCGAGCCCGTCCGCGGCCGCGCCGAGCGCGCCGTCGGCGTCCGCCACGGGACCGAGCGCCGCCGCGGTCGTGTCCGCGCCGCTTCCCAGGAGCCCCTCGGTCGACGAGAGCAGGGCCGAGAAGGACCTCAGCTCGCCTGCCGCGTCCGCGAGCGCGTCGCCCGCGTCCACCACGGCCGCGTCGAGCCGCCCGGCGATGCCCGCGACCTGGTCGTCGTTGAGCGCCGAGGCGAGCTCGTCGGCCGCGCCCGCGCCCACCGACGCCACCGCCTCGACAAAGCTCGCGTCGATGTCGGCCATGACGGCGTCGCGCGCCTTGTCCGTGACGATCGCCGCGATCGCGTTTTTCTTCTCGTTCTGGTAGAAGGTCACCTGCGGGCGCTCGGGATGGGCAGTGAGCGTGGACATGAGGTCGCGCGAGAAGTCCTCCGGGATGACGAGCGCCGCGTAGTACGCGCCGGACCGCACGCCCTCCCGCGCCTCGTCCGCCGAGGTGACCACGTAGCCGATCGAGTCGCTCGCCCTGAGGTCGGCCGCCACGCGCTCGCCGAGGTTGATCCTCACGGGCACGAGCTCGCTCTCGTAGCCCGCGTCCTCGCTGGCCACGGCCACGCGAAGGTTCCTCGTGCTGCCGTAGGGGTCCCAGCTGCCCGCGATGTTGAACCAGGCGTAGAACGAGGGCACCACCACGATGCCCACAAACACCACGAGCGCGATCGCGCTCGAGCGGACGTGCCGCGCGTCACGGCGCATGAAGTCCCAGACGTGCCTCATCGCCCGTCGCCTCCCTTCTCGCGGCGCGCGAGCGCGAGGAGCTCGTCGCCGTCCTTCCTCGCGAGCTCGCGCCGCTCGCCCAGCCGGTCGCGCATGTACTCGAGGCCGATGAGGTAGCCGCAGGTGGCCACGAGCGAGACGATCCAGCACACGAGCAGCGCGAACTTGGCGGGGAGCACGAAGAGCAGGGCCAGGAGGCCGAGCGGCGCCAGAAGGAGCGCCGCGAGCCCCCGCCGCACCAGCCGGGGGTAGGCGCGCTCGAAGCGCTCCGCCCGGGCAAGGAGGGCCTCGCGGTGGGCGGGGGAGGCGGCGAGCGCGTCGAGGATGGTGCCGAGCCGGCCCGCGTCCTTCTCGCCCACGCGCTCGGCGATGAGGAGGTCGGTCTGGGCCATCTTCCGGTCAAAGAGGGCGTTCACGCCGAGCAGGCCCCGTCGCGCGGCCACGCCGACAAAGAGCGCCGGCACGAGGAAGAGCAGGAGCGTGAGGAGGTTTCTGGCGAAGGCGTCGCCGTAGAAGCCGGCCACGGCCTCGCGCATGGCGTCGATGCCGTAGGTGAAGGGCAGCCAGGGGCCGAGCGCGCGGAAGAACTCCGGCTGCATCTGGATGGGGTAGAGGCCGGAGGCGCCGGGAATCTGGAGCACCACGAGAAGCACACCGAGCGCCTTGCCCACGTGCTTGAACGCGACGGCGAGAGCGTAGACCACAAAGACGTAGACGAGCGAGGCGACCATCCCCGCGAGGACGAGGGCGGCCGGGGAGACGCACTGGACCCCCAGCGCGATGTCCCCTGCGCAGCAGATGACCGCCTGGACCTGGCCCAGGAGCGCGAGGAGCATCCAGCGGCCGAAGAAGGCCTCGGTGGGGGACGCCTCGGCGCCGAGGCCCTCGCGGTCGACCTCGAGCTTGTAGATGGCCACGAGCACGAAGCCGCCCACCCAGAGGGCCAGGTTGGTGTAGAAGGGGGCCACGCCCGAGCCGTAGGTGGACACGGGGAAGAGGGGCTCGGTGACCATCTCTATGGGGTCGGCGACGGCGGCGCCCGTCTCCTCCGGGTCAAGGGAGAGGAGGTCGGAGACGCCTGCCGTCTCGCGGGCGCTCCCGAGTGCGGAGAGGTCGCCCGCGAGCGCGCCGGCGCGGGCCGCGGCGTCGCGCACGGACGAGGTCGCCCCCTCGAGCGTGCCCGTGCCCTGCTCGAGCAGGGCGTCCATCTGGGCGAGGGTGGCGTCGGCCTGTGCGAGCAGGGCGGGGAGCGCGGAGGCGCCGCCCGCGAGGCGGCCGCCGGCGTCGGCGAGGTCGTCGAGGGCGGAGGAGAGCTCGGGCGCCGCGCCCTGCGCGAGGCCCGTCCGGAGGTCCGAGAGCGTTCCCGCCCCGGCCTGGACGGCGTCGTTCACGCCGTCAGCAAGGCCGCGCACCGCGTCCGCGCCGTCCGCGACCTCCCGAGAGAGCGCGCGGAGCTCCTCGAGCTTGGAGAGCTGGGCGTCAGAGAGCTTGACGAGCAGGTCGATCTCCTGGTCGAGGGAGGCGGTGAGCTCGGCCTGGGCGGTCGCGGCCTCGCCCTCAGCCGGAGTCACGGAGACGATGACCTTGCGCGCGCCCTCAAGGGAGAGCCGCAGCGTCCGCACGGTGCCGTTGGCCGCCTCGATCTGGGAGATGGCGGCGTCGAGCTTTCCCTGCGCCCAGCCCACGTCCCCGGCGACGGCACCGATGTCGTGGCTCGCGCGCGACGAGAGACCAAGGACCGTCCCGGTGGCCGTCCCGAGGGCGTCCGAGAGGGTGCGGGCAAGCTCTCGGGCGTCCTCGCGCGTCCCGGAGAGCCCGCCCAGCGCGCCGTCAAGGTCGGCGGAGAGCGCATCCGCGGCGCCCCCGACCGTGCCCACGGCCTCCCGCGCGCTCGCGACGGCGGCGCGTGCGGAGCCCAGGGCGCCTCCCGTCCCGTCGAGGTCGTCGGCAAGCCCGCCGAGAAGGACCTCGACCTCGGAGAGGCTTCCCGCGGCGCCCGCGCGGGCGGCGTCGATCCCGCTTGCGGCCTTATCCGTCGCGCCCTGGAGACGCTCCGTCACGGTGGTGGCCGCAACGTCCACGAACTGCTGCGCAATCTGGTTCTCGAGGGTGGTGGCGCCGGTGTCGGTCACCTTGGGGGCCACCGCGTTGGCCTTCTCGTTGACGTAGTAGCCCACGCGGGCCGGGCGGGCGTCGCCGTCCATGACGTCGGCGAGGGAGGAGGTGAAGTCCTCGGGGATCACGAGCGCGGCGTAGGCGCGCCCGGCGCGGACGTCGTCGAGCGCCCGGTCCTCGTTGTCCACGAAGGTCCAGCCGAGCTGCGTGTTCTCGGCGAGGCGGTCACGGACCATCTCGCCCGCGTTGACGTTGCCCAGGCCGGGGACCTCCGCGCCCTCGTCGAGGACCACCACGTCAACGGGGACGGTCGAGGTGCTCTCGTACGGGTCCCAGTTGGCGAGGATGTTGAGCCAGGCGTAGACGGAGGGGATGACGCAGACCCCCAGGGTGACGACAAGGGCGACGGGGTTGGCGACGATCCGCTTGAGGTCGCGCCGGAAGATGCGGGCGGCGGTGCGCACGACGGTCCTTTCTCTCTCTTCGTTTTCGGGCGGCGCGCCGGCCTGGCCGGGCGCGCCCGTCTTGCGGCGTGCGCCCGCGTGGGCGCACCTCGTTGGGTGAATGTGCCCCATGGGGCCCTGATTATGCACGCGTGTCCAATATTTTTGAATATGAGTCAAAAAAATGACGGAATGCTACACTTGCCGCAGACGGAAGGGAGGCGCATGGCTGCTGGGCACGAGGGCGCGGGCACGCGCCCCGCAAACGGGAGGCAGGGGGCTCGGACCCCCAAGAGCGCCGCGACGCGCGAGAAGATCATGCGCGCCGCGGCCGAGCTCATGGTGGAGCGCGGCGACGTCGAGTTCCAGATGGGCGAGGTCTCCGCGCGCTGCGGCCTGTCGAAGGGCTCCCTCTACTACTACTTCGCGGACCGCTCGGCGCTCGTGCGCGCGGTCTTTGACCGCTCGGTGGACGACCTCGTGGGCGAGGTCGAGGCCGTCGTGGCGTCGGCCCCCTCGGCGGCCGCGTCCATCCTGGGGCTCGTGCGGGCGCTTGCCGACGCGGTGCGGCCCGGCGGGCCGCTCATGCTGGCCATGGTCAACCGACCGGAGCGCGCGGCCGGGGCCGCGGCGGGGCTTGTGGAGGAGTCGCGGCTCTCGCGGGTCGTGGACATCCTCACCGCGCAGGTCGAGCGCGCCAAGGGCGAGGGGCTCGTCAGGCCCGAGATCAACGGGCGGCTTGCGGCGGCGGCCGTGGCCGGGGCGTTTCTGGTCTTCGAGCACGTGGCGCCGGCGGGCGCCGGCGGGGCCGGGGACGGCGGCGGAGCCGGCGAGGTGCTCGTGCGCGAGGTCGTCGACCTGGCGTTTGCCGGCATGGGGACCGAGCGCGGGCGCGCGCTCCTCTCCGAGGCGCTGGGGGGTGCGGGCGCGGGCCAGGCCTCCTGACGTGTGGTTGCTGCGGCGTTTTCCCGGCGTGCGGTTTGCGCCCGGGGCTTGGGGTACTATTTCTGAGCCAGCCGAGCAGGGGGCGGAATGGTAACGGCCGCCCTCCCAAGCGAAAGAAGGAGCAACATGTCCTCACCCAATCGTTCCAACCCGTCCGAGCGCTCGTACCTCTTCACCTCGGAGAGCGTGACCGAGGGACACCCGGACAAGATCTGCGACCAGGTCTCAGATGCCATCCTCGACGCCCTCCTCGCCAAGGAGGCCGAGCTCGAGGCCAAGGGGTACGTCTCCCCCTCGGGCGTCCCCGCCAGCGTGGACAACGTGCGCTGCGCCTGCGAGACCTTTGCCACCACGGGCACCGTCATCGTGGCGGGAGAGATTCGCACCGAGGCCTACGTGGACGTGCAGAAGATCGCGCGCGACGTCATCCGCCGCATCGGGTACGACCGCGCGAAGTACGGCTTTGACTGCGACACCTGCGGTGTCCTCAACCTCATCCACGAGCAGAGCCCCGACATCGCCGCCGGCGTCGACGAGTCCTTCGACGTGCAGGCCGGGCGCACCACGGACCCGCTCGACCTTGTGGGCGCGGGCGACCAGGGCATGATGTTCGGCTACGCCACCGACGAGACCTCGGTCTACATGCCGATGCCGCACTACCTGGCGAGCCGCATGGCGGAGCGCCTGGCGGCCGTGCGCAAGGACGGCACGGTGGGCTACCTGCGCCCGGACGGCAAGACCCAGGTGACCGTGCGCTACGAGGACGACCGCCCCGTCGAGGTCACGGCCGTCGTGGTCTCCACGCAGCATGCCGACGAGGTCACGGACATGGCCGTGGTGCGCGAGGACATGCTGCGCCACGTGATCGCGCCCGTGCTCGACGCGTCGGGGATTCCGTGGCGTGACGCCCAGGTCTACGTGAACCCCACCGGGCGCTTTGTGGTGGGCGGTCCCATGGGCGACGCGGGCCTCACCGGCCGCAAGATCATCGTGGACACCTACGGCGGCATGGGCCGGCACGGCGGTGGCTGCTTCTCCGGCAAGGACTGCACCAAGGTGGACCGCTCTGCTGCCTACGCCGCGCGCTGGGTCGCCAAGAACGTGGTGGCCGCGGGCCTGGCAAGGCGCTGCGAGGTACAGCTTGCCTACGCGATCGGCGTCTCCCACCCGCTCTCCGTGATGGTGGACACCTTTGGCACGGGCACGGTGCCGGGCGACGTGATCGAGGCCGCCGTGGCGCGCGTCTTTGACCTGCGTCCCGGTGCCATCATTCGCGACCTCGACCTGCGCCGCCCGATCTTCGAGAAGACCGCGGCATACGGCCACTTTGGTCGCGAGCTGCCCGAGTTCACGTGGGAGCGCTGCGACCGCGTGGACGAGCTGCGAGCGGCGGTGGCTGAGCTGCGGTAGGGGATTGCCGGCAGGCTTGTTCCCGCGCGGGGCGAGTGTTCTCGAGGCGATGTGGCGGCGCCAGAAAAGATACCTATGGGCAATTTGCTCGCAGCTGGGCGACCTCCGGCGGCTTACGCCGGAGGTCGCACTTCGTTTGCGTGGGAACGTTGGAATGTCACGGTCCAACTGTCACGGTCCAACTTTTCGTCCTCATCGACATACAGTGCCGTACGCATATGATTCAGAACTTGTCTTTGGAGATGGCGTTGTTCCATCCAATCGGTACGGTCCGCTACGTGAGCGACAAAGACTGGCATGACTGCAGGCACATGGGAGTCGATAGCATTCAAGAGACTGTGGAGGAGGGCGAATCAGGTAACAAATGATAGAGCAGGCAATAGAAGAAAAAAGTTGAAAACGTGAAGCTTTTGTGGTGTGGCAAGGGGACTGAGGGTGTAGTCTCAGCTCATCAAAGAATCAAGATTGATACTCCCTACATGCTATTGGTGATACAACCATAATAATGTACGAGCGCAGCAGAATGAAAAATGCCTGGAGGTAGAGCGTAGGCAGAGGCCATTCATGGCGAGATTAGCAACACTTCCCGATAAGCTGACGTGAGAATGGGCAGCATCTAGTAAGTTACATAACAAGATTGAAAAATGCTCATGCATCCAGTGGGGAGACATAATGTGGCAGGAATTGGAAAAAAGTGTCAGAGAAATCGCCAGTCTTCGGTGGAAATGTAGAGCAACTACAGAGATAATTGCCGGGGTCAAGTGCGACTGTATACTACATATTTCTGACGAAGAAACTGTTGCCGTTGAAATTACACAGCAGCATAATATTAATAAAATCAGAAAAGATATTTCAAATTTAGACTTAGTGAAGCATGCACTTTTCAATAATGATGGAATTTTTACACGTTGTTATATTGTCCTAGAGAAAACGCCGACTGATGCTATGAGAGAGGCAGGTAAAGCATCAAAGGTAAAGGTTCTCTCCATTGAAGAGTTCAAAAACGAGTTCTTTAATTATTCTGGCTACGTTTACGCCAGAAAAAACGGACAATTTGGAAGTCTTGTTAACGCGAAAACTGGGGAACCGGAAAAAGATAATGTATTTATCAATGTGTCGTACATGAATCTTTGCAAAGAAAGAAGAGAAATTAAGAAATCATCATATACACTTTCCGAAATGAAAGATCAACTTCGTAAAGGTAGAAGAATTGTCTTAAAAGGTGACTTTGGTTTAGGAAAAAGTAGATGCATTAAGCAGATATTCTCCGAAATGACCACAGAATCATCATCAATTTCGTATGTACTTGCAATCAACCTACGCAATCATTGGGGAGCGGTATCCGCAAAAGAGATCCTGGATCGTCACTTCTCTGATTTGGGGATTAATGGTGAGTCATTCATAAACAATTTTCTTACTGATGAATATATGAAATTACATGTGATTCTCCTTTTAGACGGTTTCGATGAAATTGGAACACAATCTTGGTTCTCTGATAAGCAGGCCATGCAACATACGAGGGCGATGTCATTGCGCGGCGTTAAGCAATTGATTTCTATTTCGAAAGGTGGAGTTCTTATTTCGGGGAGAGACTACTATTTCAACTCCGATGAGGAGATGTTTGAAGCCCTAGGTCTCGACTCTTCAAATACTTTAAAACTTGGGTGTAAGACTCAGTTTTCTGACGAGGAACTCTCTGAATATTTAGAAAAAAATCTATCAAGTAGATACCTTGATCAAGTGAGTAGCTTCCCATTTAGATGGATTCCTAAGCGTCCGCTTGTCATCCAGTACTTTCTAACCTTAATTGAGAGCAACCAAGAGACTCTTCCTGTCTTTAATTCAAACTATACGTTCTGGAATTATTTCTTTAATGAAATATGCAGACGTGAGGCAAGTATAAATCCAGCCATATCCCAACTTACTGTTAAACGGGTCATGCTTCTGCTGGCAGATCTAACGCGTCGAACGCAAAAACCAACCGGACCCATTACGCAAGGTGATTTATCTGATGTGTTCAAATCTGTGACAGGCGTATTTCCTAACGATGAGTCTGCCCTGATGCTTCAGCGGCTACCTTCGATCGGTAGAATCTCCGCAGATTCACCAGATAGAGAATTCCATGATGGCTATATCTTAAACGGATTAAGGGCTCAAAATATTATCAATCTCTATTTTTCTTACCTAAAGTCAACTACTGGTGATGGCTCTCAACATAATGCATCATATTATGGTAAGCGCTGGAATTATTGTCTTGAGTTGTCCGGTCTCGAGATTTTGTCTGATTATATTGATTCAAATCATCTTACAGATAACTTCATATCTTTCGCCAAATTCTGTTTAGACCGTTCCTTGAATCACCAGCTTGTTGCTGACATAATAGCCGCATTATGCCTAACTGATACTGAATCGCTTGATTTTAGAGGGATTAGTATCGATTACTCTGAATTCACTGTTCTTTCATTTAAACGCAAGAAAGTATTTAATTTAACACTACGAAATTGTACGGTCTATTCTCTGGATTTAACTAATTCAAACGTAGATAATTCTGTTTCTTTCCCTAATACTGATATTGGAGAAGTTGCCGGCGTCTCTTCAGTAAATGGTGTTCCCGAATGGTTAGAAAGCTGTAAACAAATTAAAAAATTTGAATACCTTCATTCAAACTCAGCTGTGAGAAAGGGTGAGCTATCAGTTCCGCATCGCATGCTGATAGAAATTCTGAGAAAACTCTTCTTAGAGCCAGGAAGTGGACGCCAAGAGTCGACTTTGACAAGAGGCATGGGACAAAGTGCCGACAAAAAGCTCGCTAAGCAAATTATTAGGATTCTGATTGATGAAGAGATGATTACTTATTATAAAGCAGACTCTGGAAAAGTCTATAAGCCGAACCGTAATCAACAGAGCAGGGTTGACTCTATTCTTAGTGACTTGACACTAAGCTCTGATTCGATATGGGATCGTGTTAGTCGTTTATAGTATAAAAATTATAAGTAATTTGTTCGCTGGAGACATCAGTCAAAATCTCGGCCTAGGATTGGTCCGTGGAAGTGTCCGATATATGCTAGGTGGGAGCTAGAGGGACTCCGGAGTTTCATCGCAAGAAGAGGCGGGCCGGTGAGCCGGCGCGGGTGAAGAGCCCGTTCGTAGGGGCAAGCGTGACTTCTAGCGAGTCAAGTACGCCAGCTCACCCAAAGTCACGCTTTGCGCCTCCAGAGCGTGAGTTTCAGCGAGTTACGTGGCGGCAACTCGTTTAAAGTCACGCTTCGTATGTCAAAGCGTGACTTCCAGCGAATCAAGTTGTGGCGACTCACCCAAAGTCACGCTTTGCACGTTGAAAGCGTGACTTCTAGCGAGGTGCTGTGGCTGTGACGCCAGCCGTAGCGCCCTCGCTCTGAGGGCCGGCCCCGCGCCGAGTCCGCGCTCCCCGCTACAATGGAGGCCCATCCCGGCAGAAGAACGGAGGCCCCGCGCCATGCCTTACGCGAGCGTCGTGCTCGACATACCCACGCGCCAGCTCGAGGGCACGTTTGCCTACGCCGTGCCCCCCGAGCTCGCCGCCGATGCCACGACGGGCGCCACCGTCCTCGTCACCTTCTCCCATCGGGTCGCCGTGGGCTACGTTCTCGATGTCACCGACACGCCGCCCGAGGACGTCTCGCCCAAGAAGATTCAGCCCATTGTGCAGGCCCTCGCACCCTCGGCCTTCGATGACACCGCCGCGCGGCTCGCCGCCTGGATCTCCCGGGAGTATGCCTGCCCGCTCTGTGACGCCGTCCGCCCCTTCCTCGCGCCCGGCCAGAAGGTCAAGGTCACCCGTTCCGCCCCGGACGCCCCCTGGGAGCTCAAGACGGATCGCGCCGGCGCCGTCGACGTCCGCTGGGCCTCGCTCACCCCGGCCGCCAACGAGTTCACGCCCGCCCGCAACGCCTCCCGCCAGCGTGCCGTGCTCGACGCCCTGCGCGAGGGCCCGCAGCGCGTCTCCGAGCTCTCGGCCACCATCCCCGGCGCCGCGTCCGCCGTGACCGCGCTCGCAAGGCGCGGCGTCGTGCAGGTGGAGTCCCGCCGCCGGCTTCGCGGCTCGGAGGACACCACGCTCTCCTCGGCCGCCGCGCCGCGCCCCGAGCGCCTCACGGAAGGCCAGCTCGCCGCCCTCTCCGCCATCGAGTCCGCCCGCCGCGCCTCGCGTGGCGACGTGGTGCTCGTGGACGGCGTCACCGGCTCCGGCAAGACCGAGGTCTACCTCGCCGCCATCGAGCGCGCCCTCGCCGACGGCCGCGGTGCGCTCGTCCTGGTCCCGGAGATCAGCCTCACGGCGCAGACGGTGGGGCGCTTTCGCAGCCGCTTCGGCGACGACGTCGCCGTGCTCCACAGCCGGCTCTCCGCCGGCGAGCGCTTCGACCAGTGGGACCTTGTGCGACAGGGACGCGCCCGCGTGGTGGTGGGCGCCCGCTCGGCGCTCTTTGCCCCGCTCGCGGACACCGGCCTCATCATCATCGACGAGGAGCACGAGGCCTCCTACAAACAGGACAAGTCCCCGCGCTACCACGCCCGCGAGGTCGCCGCCGAGCTCGCCCGCGAGCGCGGCGCCGCGCTCGTGCTGGGCTCGGCCACGCCCTCCCTCGAGGCGCTTGAGCGCTGTCGCGAGGGCGGCTACCGCGGCGCCCGCTGGACGCGCGTCGAGATGCCGGAGCGCCCCGGCACCGCCGTCCTGCCCCGCGTCACCGTCGTGGACATGGGGGAGCAGTTCCGCGGCGGTGGGCGCTCCATCTTCTCGGGCCCCCTCGTCCGCGCGCTCGAGGGCGTGACGGAGCGCCGCGAGAAGGCCGTCCTCCTGCTCAACCGTCGCGGATTCGCCAACTTCCTCATGTGCCGCGAGTGCGGCTGCGTGCCCGAGTGCCCGCACTGCTCGACGGCGCTCACCTACCACGAGCGCACCCACGAGCTCGCGTGTCACACCTGCGGCCGCACGTGGCCCGTGACCGCCTACCCCAACCCCGCCACGCGCTGCCCCAACTGCGGGAGCCGCTACCTCGCCGCCTTTGGCGTGGGAACCCAGCGCGTGGAGGACGAGCTGCGCATGCTCCTTCCCCAAGACGTCGAGGTCATCCGCATGGACGCGGACACCACGCGCGCCAAGGGCGCCCACCAGCGCCTCCTCGAGCAGTTCGACGCCGCCGAGTGCGCCGTGCTCGTGGGCACGCAGATGATCGCCAAGGGCCTCGACTTCCCCGAGGTCACGCTCGTGGGCGTGGTCAATGCGGACACCATGCTCAAGCTGCCGGACTTTCGTGCCGCCGAGCGCACCTACGACCTCCTCGAGCAGGTGGCGGGCCGCGCCGGCCGCGGCGAGCGCCCGGGCGAGGTCGTCGTCCAGACCTGGTGGGCGTCCCACCCGGCCATGCGCGCCGTCGCGACGCACGACCGCGCGACCTTCCTGGAGGCCGAGCTCGCCGAGCGCGCCGAGGCCTCCTACCCGCCCTTCAGCCGCCTCGCCAACGTGGTGGCCTGGGGGGCGAGCGAGCGCGCCGTCCGCGACCTCACCGCCCGCCTGGCGGAGGAGCTCCGCCGCCGCGTGGGCGCCGAGCCCGGCTGGGAGGTCCTGGGCCCCGCCGACTGCGTGAAGGCCCGCGTCAAGGACCGCGTCCGCCGCCACGTGCTCGTGAAGGCGCCGCTCTCGGCCGACCTCGGGACCATGCTTTCCTCGTGCGTGGCTTCGCTCGGCCGTCCCGTGGGTATTAACATGTCAGTGGACATAGACCCCTACGACCTGATGTGACGCCGGCCGCGCCGCCGGCAAAAGGAGGACCATGAACGAGCTCAGCCAGATCGTGCTCTCGCCCGACCCCCGCCTCGCGCAGGAGTGCGCCCCCATCGAGGTCATCGACGACGAGGTCCGCGCGCTCGCCAAGCGCATGCTCAAGGTCATGTACGCGGCGGACGGCTGCGGCCTTGCGGGCCCGCAGATTGGCGAGATGCGCCAGATCGTGGTCATCGACGTCGACTGGGCGGGCAAGGGCTCCAAGAAGAACCCCTACGTGCTCATCAACCCCAAGATCGTCACGGCCGACGGCCCGGAGCGCGAGGGCTCCGAGGGCTGCCTCTCCTTCCCGGGGATCAGCGTCTCGGTGACCCGCCCGTCCCACGTGATCGTGCAGGCGCAGAACCTCGACGGCGACCTCATGCAGTACGAGGCCGCCGACAACCTGCTCGCCGTCTGCCTCCAGCACGAGATCGACCACGTCCACGGCGTCACCATGATGGACCACCTGCCGCCGATCCGCCGCGCCGAGGCCCAGCGCGAGTACGAGGCCGCCCTCGCCGCGGGCGCCCGCCCCGGCGACACCGAGGTGGAGTAGGGGGTGCCCATGCCTGCCATGACGAGCCAGCGCCCGACGCGCGTGGTCTTCATGGGCACGCCGGAGTTCGCCGTGCCGTCCCTCTCCGCGCTCGCCGAGGCGTGCGAGGTCGCGCTCGTGGTCACGCGCCCGGACGCGGTGCGCTCCCGCGGGAAGCGCCTCGAGCCCTCTCCCGTGAAGGCGCGTGCGCTCGAGCTCGGCCTTCCCGTGCTTGAGACCAACCGCATGACGCCCGAGGCCATGGTGGCCCTCCGCGCCGCCGAGGCCGACGTCTTCTGCGTGGCCGCCTTCGGCTGCATCCTGCCCGACGAGGTGCTCGCCATGGCACCCGCGGGCTGCGTGAACGTGCACGCCTCGCTCCTGCCGCGCTGGCGCGGCGCCGCGCCCATCCAGCGTGCGATCCTCGCCGGGGACGCCGAGACGGGCGTCTCCATCATGCGCATCGGCCACGGCGTGGACACGGGCGCCTACTGCGCCCAGGCCGCGACGCCGGTTGCCGGCAAGTCCGCCGCCGCGCTCACCGCCGAGCTCGCCGAGCTCGGCGCGCGCCTCCTCGTGGAGACGCTCCCCTCCGTCGTGGACGACTCGGCCGCCTGGACGGAGCAGGACGAGGCCCGGGTCACACATGCCGCCAAGATCTCCAAGGCCGAGCTCCAGCTCGACCCGTCGGCCCCCGCCCGCGAGAACGCCCTGCGCGTGCTCGCGTCCTCCGACGCGGCCCCCGCCCGCTGCGCCGTCGCCGGCCGCGGCCTGCGCGTCTGCGACGCCCGGGAGGCCGAGAAGAGCCTCGGGCCCGGCGTGGTCCTCGCGTCCCGCGGCCACGTCCTTCTCGGCTGCTCGGACGGCTCGCTCGAGCTGCTCCGCGTGAAGCCGGACGGCAAGCGCGAGATGGAGGCATCCTCCTGGGCCGCCGGGCTGCGCGGCGAGGGCCTCTCCTGGGGGCGCGTCTAGGTGGCCCGCGCCACCGAGGCGCGTCGCGTCGCGCTCTCCCTCCTCTCCGAGCGTCGGCGCCGGTCCGCGCGCGCCCGCGACCTGCTGCGCGCCTCCGAGGCGCTCTCCGGCCTTTCGGAGCGCGACCGCGCGCTGGCAACGCGCCTCGTCATGGGGGCGACCGCCGCGCAGGGCGAGCTCGACCGCGTCATCGGGGCGCACCTGCGTCGGGGCGCCAAGCTCGAGCCCCGCGTGCGCGACGCCCTTCGCCTGGCGGCCTTCGAGCTGCTCTACCTCTCCACGCCCGTGGCAACCTGCGTGAGCCAGGGCGTCGAGCTCGTGCGCGGCGTCGCCCCGCGCGCGGCGGGGCTGGCCAACGCCGTGCTGCGCCGGGTCTCCTCCGAGGACGCCCGGGCGCTCGCCGCGTCGAGAGGGCGTGTGGCGGCGGGGGAGTGCGACCCCTCTGACCTCGCACGCATTGGAGCCTTGCCCGTGTGGCTCGCCGAGCGCGCATGGGCCTCGCTCGGCCGCGAGCGCGCCTGTGCGTGGGCCGCCTCCGCCCTCGAGCCGGCCGGCGCCTACGTCGCCGCCAACCGGACCCGCTGGACCGAGGAGGACGCCGCGCGCCTCCTGTCTGCGGCCGGCTGCGCGCCCGAGCCCGCCGCGCTGCCGGGGTCCTTCCTGCTCGGCTCGCCGTCCCGGCTCGCTGCGTCAGGGCTCGTCGAGCGCGTGGACGTCCTGCCCTGCGACCTCGCCGCCCAGGAGGTCGCGCTCGCGTGCGCGCCCGCCCCGGGCTCGCGCGTGCTCGAGGTGGGGCAGGGGCGCGGCACCAAGACCGTGCTTCTGGAGGGCGTGGCCGTTGCCTCGGGAGGGCCGTGCCAGATCGTCTCGGTCGAGGTGGACGCGGGCAAGTCGGCGCTCGCCGCGCGCCGGATGGAGGCGGCGGGCCTTGCGGACCACGTGCGGTGCCTGGTTGCGGACGGCCAGGGGCTGGGCGACGAGCTCGGCACCTTTGACCTCGTCCTCGTTGACGCGCCGTGCTCCGGGACGGGCACACTCGCGCGGCACCCGGAGATCGCCTGGTCCCTGCGCGAGGAGTCGCTGCCCGGCCTGGCCGCGCTCCAGACGTCCATCCTGCGCGCCGCCGCCGGCCGCGTGCGCCCCGGGGGCCTTCTCGTCTACGCGACCTGCTCGGTGCTCGCCGAGGAGGACGAGCGCGTGGTCGACGCCCTGCTCGCAAGCCCTGCCGGCGCCGGGCTCGAGCTCCTTGACGCGCGCAGGACCGCGCTGCCCCACGCCGACACCCACTTCGTGGCCAGGCTTCGGCGCCGCTAGCCCGCGCGCCCGCCCCGGCCTCTGCCCGCCGGCTATCGCCCGAGGCCGTTCCAGCCCTCGATCGCGCGGTCGGCCGCGCGGCAGAGCTCGTCCCAGGGCTGGCGCGGGTCCTCGCAGCGCAGGGCCACCGTCGCCATGCCCGCGCGCCCCGCCGAGAGCACCCCTGCGAGCAGGTCCTCAAAGACGGCGCAGCCCTCGGGCCGCGCGCCCAGCCGCCGCGCCGCCTCCAGGTAGATGTCCGGGTGGTCCTTCCCGCGCTCCACCTCGCACCCACAGACCACCGCGTCGAAGAGCTCGGTCACGTCCACGTGGCGCATCGCGCCCAGGACCGTCGGGTCGTTCGTGGTCGCGAGCGCAAGGGGCACCCCCGCCGCCCTGAGCGCCTCGAGGTACGCCCTCGCCCCGGGGCGCAGCCTCACCTCGCTCTTGTAGAGGGCCGAGCCCAGCCGGTTCCACTCGTCCACGATGTCCTCCGGGCGCTCGCGCAGGCGGTAGCGCTCGATGCACCAGCGCGCCCCCGCGGCAAAGCCGAGGGTGGCCAGGGTCTGCGCCGCCTCCGCGTCAAAGGGAAGGCCGCGCGTGGCAAAGAAGATGCGGTCGACCTCGATCCAGAGGTGCCAGGTCTCGGCGAGCGTGCCGTCAAAGTCGAAGATGCCCGCCGAGAAGGACGGCGGGAGAAGCTCGACCCCCGCCATCAGCGGTCCGGCTCGTCTTCGATGGAGCGGAGCACGCCAAAGTAGACGTCGTCGCGCGAGAGGGCGCAGAGCGCGCGCAGAAGGCCGCGCGCGACGGGGAACACCTCGGCGTCGACGGCCGCCCGCGTGGCCTCGAGCAGCGCGCCCCCGACCTCCTCGGTGGGCGCGAGCGGCACGCCGGCCGCCTCGAGGACGGCGTCCGCCCGCTCGGCCGAGAGCGCCCCGCCGGCCGTGGCGCCCACGTGCCCGATGAGCGCCACGACGGCAAGGCCCGCCACGAGCGCCGGGGCCCCGAGGTGGCGCGTCGCCCGCTGGTAGCATGCCTGCGCCGCGAGGACGTGGTCGCCCTGCCACTGGAGCTGGGCCATGGCGAGGTAGCCGAGCCCCAGGGACTCGGGGTCATGGGCGAGCGAGAGGAGCCGGCAGAGCTCCCGCTCGGCCGCGGCGGCGTCCCCCGACGCCTCGAGGCACTGCGCGAGCGCGAGGCTCGCCTGGGCGGAGAGCGGCGCCACCTCGCAGGCGCGCCGCGCGTGGGCGAGGGCCTCGTCGATCCTTCCCTGCGCGCCCGCCGCCGCGGCCCCGATGAGGTGCGCCTCGAAGTAGGCCGCCGGGGCGAGGCCGCAGGTCACGCCCGGGCGCGCGAGGAGCCGGTTGAAGAGCGCACGGTCCGCGTACGAGCCAAACGAGCGCCAGATCGTGGCGTCCGCGTCGTCGTAGAGGCCGAGCCCGTCCACGGGCAGGAGCGCGTCCTCGACCTCGCGCGCGGCGCGGGCGGGGTCGTGCGCCGCGAGCGCCTCGCGCGCGCGGGAGCACGCGAGGTCGAGCTCGGAGGACACGAAGGCGTCCGTGACGGACTCGGGGTCGTCCGCGAGCGTCCCCTCGATGAGCCCCGTGACGCATCGTCGCGCGGCCCGCTCGACGTCCTCGGCGTCCTCGGCGCGCGCGGCGGAAAGGATCGCGTGGACGTTCTGCTCGGTGGAGGAGGTGAGGTGGCGCGAGAGCTCCCGGGCCACGCGCCGGCGCCGCGCCGCCTCGTCGATGCCGAGGTCGCGCACGTGCGCGCAGCCGAGCGCCGCCGCAAGCGAGGGCGGGACGCCCCGGCCGGAGAGCTCCGGCGGGTCGTAGCGGAAGGGCGGGCAGAAGCGGGCGTCGTCCAGGCGGAAGGTCTGGCGCACGGGCTCCAGCGTGCGGTCGCGCGCGTCCAGCTCCGCGCCCCAGGACGCCATGAGCGCAAACGGGTCGAGCGCGCCGGCAAGGTCGACGCCCTCGAGCATCCCGCGCTCCACGCGCACGGAGTAGTAGCAGGCGTGCCCGCGGGCGGTGTCCACCACGCCCGCCACCCAGACCTCGGAGAGCTCGGGCGCCGCGAGCAGGGCGTACCCGGCAAGAAGGACCCCGAGCCGCAGGTTGTACTCGGAGGCCGCCCGCCGGCGCATCTCCGCCGTGGCGGGGACGACGCCGAGCCCGTCCACGTAGGCGGTCGCCGCCCACGCGCGCGGCGGGACGAGGTCGACCTCGATCGCCGCCCGCCCGTGCCGCGCGTTCACGCGGAAGCGCGCCGTCAGGCGGTAGGGGAGCCTCAGCGCCTCAATCCCAAAGGCGAGCGCGTAGCGGACGTCCCACTCGCCCGCGACGGGCGGCTCGAGCCGGGCCGCGAGCTCGGGGGCCTGGGAGGTGACGGAGCGCGCCACGCGCTGCTCGCAGCGGACGAGCTCGGCGCCGGAGGCGGCGTTGGCGTCCGGCAGGACGCGCGTGGCGAGGAGCGCCGCGTTGAGCGCGGCCTCGATGCGCAGGACGCGGACCTTGGCCAGGTAGGGGAGCTGCGCGTCCTCGACGCGCAGGTAGAAGAGGTCGGAGGTGCGGGGGCGCACCACATGGAGGCTCGGCAGCTCGACGTCGGGCTCGAGGAGCCCCGCCTCGACGAGGCGCTCCGCCAGGTGGACCTCGAGCGCGCTCGGCGGCAGGGTGGGCCCCTCCTCGGCGAGCCCCGCCCGCTCGGCCCGAGAGCGCACGTCCACGACGAGCCCGGCGAGCAGCGCGAGCGGGTCGGGCGAGGCCGCGAGCGACCTCCCGAGCTCGTCCACATCAAGAACGGAGGTGTTGTCGGGTGCGGCCGCGGCCTCTCTCCCCGGCACCCCTCCGCCCTCGAGGGCGGAGGCGAGGTCGGGGGCGTCGGCGCCGTCCCCCTCGGTGTTCACGAGCGCGGCGAAGAGCCTGCCGAGCCTGCTGCCGCGCCCCTCGTTGCTTCCGTCTGCCATGACACCTCCCTCGTTCTTCTCGCCCGGCCCTTCTTGTCCCGCTAGCGGGACGCGCGCGGCCTGCGGTCGATGCGGCGGATGAAAAGGCCGCTCCTCAGCTTGGGCTCGAACCACGTGGACTTGGGCGGCATGAGGCGCCCGGCGTCGGCGACGTCCATGAGCTCGCCCACGGAGGTGGGGAAGAGCGAGAAGGACACGCCCTCGGTCCCGGCGCGGCGCTCGAGCTCGCGAGCGCCCGCGGCGCCGCCCACGAAGGAGATGCGCGGGTCCGTCCGCGGGTCCTCGATGCCGAGGATGGGGCCGAGGACGCGGTCCTGGAGCAGGGAGACGTCGAGCGCGTCGACGGGGTCCGCGGGCGGCTCCCCCGCAAGGGCGAGCTCGCGCCACGCGCCGAAGGCGTACATGCCAAAGGTCCCGCGCCGAGCGGGCTCGACGGGCCCCTCGGCGCGCGGGCCCACCGAGAGCCCGGCCCCCTCGATTCGGGCCACGAGCTCCTCCTCGGAGAGGCCGGCCGTGTCGGCGACCACGCGGTTGTAGGCGAGCACGGTGAGCTGGCTCGCGGGGAAGAGGACGCAGAGCAGGGAGTCGTAGGGCGCCCCGGCGCCCTCGGCCTCACCCGCCTCGGCGCGCATGCGCTCGCAGACGCGCGCGGCGGAGGCGGCGCGGTGGTGGCCGTCGGCGATGTAGGCGCGCGGCACGAACGAGAAGAGGGCACGGAAGCTCTCGACGGCGGCGGGGCGCGCCACGCGCCAGACGGTCTGGCGGCAGCCGTCCTCGTCCGTGAAGTCGTAGAGGGGCTCGGCGGTCATGGCCGCGCCCACGAGGGTCTCCATCACGGGGCTGTCGCGGTAGGCCAGGAAGATCGGGCCGGTCTGGCAGCCGGTGGCCTCGATGTGGCGGACGCGGTCGTCCTCCTTGTCCCGGCGGGTGAGCTCGTGGCGGCGGATGGTGCCGTCGGCGTAGTCCTTGAGCGCGCACGCGGCGACGACGCCGGTCTGCTCGCGGCCGTCCTGGGCGAGGCGGTAGAGGTAGTAGCAGGGCGTGTCGTCGCGCAGGAGCGTGCCGTCGGCCACGCGCGCGGCGAGGAGCTCGCGGGCCTTGGCGTAGACGTCGGCGGCGTAGGGGTCGTGGTCCTGGGGGAAGGCGGTCTCGGGACGGTCGATGGCGAGGAAGGAGCGCGGGTGCTCCCTCACGTAGGCCGCGGCGGACGCGCGGTCGAAGACGTCGTAGGGCAGGGCGGCGAACTCGGCCGCCGCCTCGGGGCGCGGTCGGTAGCAGGTGATGGGCTCGGCGTGCATGGGACCTCCTCTGGGCGCGTGAGCTATGGGGACATGATACCCCCTGCGCCGCCGCGTGGTCCGCAGGGGGCGGCCCCTTTCGTGCTACGCTGGGTGGCGACGAAAGGAGGGCGCCATGGCGCTTACGGGGGAGGACGTCACGGGCCGCGAGCTCGTGATCTTTGACTTTGACGGGACGCTTGCCAACACCGTGCCCGGCATCACGGCGACGGCCCGGCGCGTCCTTGTGCGCCACGGGCTTGCCGAGAAGGACCTCGGGGACCTCACGCGTCTCGTGGGGCCGCCCTTCCCGCAGGCGTACTCGATGGTGTACGGGTTCTCCCCGGAGGAGGCCGCGCAGATCACCGCCGAGTACCGCGAGATCTACGCCGGGCTCGGCCCGAGCGGCTGGCCGCTCTTCGATGGCGTGCGGGAGCTCCTCGAGGACCTGCGCGCGGCCGGCCGGAGGCTCGCCGTGGCGTCCTCCAAGCGCCAGTCCCTCGTCGAGCTCGCGCTCGCGGACAATGGGATCGAGGGGCTCTTTGACGTGCGGCTGGGCAAGGTGTCGGACGCTCAGGCGGACAAGGCGGCCACGATCGCGCGGGCCCTCGAGCTCACGGGCGTCCCCGCGGCGCGCGCCGTGATGGTGGGGGACCGCCACCATGACGTGGATTCCGCGGCCGAGGTGGGCGTGGCGTGCGTGGGCGTGACCTTCGGCGGCACGGCGGCCCCCGGGGAGCTCGAGGACGCGGGCGCCTGCGCGGTTGCGCGCACGGTGGCGGAGCTGCGCGCGGCCCTCCTGGGCTGACCCGGCGCCCGTGCAAAGGGGACAGTCACCTTTGCACGCCGGCGCTCGGCCGCGGCGACTCGCCGAATTCTTGTCCGGCGCAACGGGTACAAGAGAGACCATACAGGTGAGGCGCACCGGGCGCCCGGCCAAGAGATGGGAGCAGACATGGCAGACTTTGACGTGACCGAGGGCATCCGCAAGCTCTTCCTGGCCAGCGTTGGCGCGGTGGCCATGGGTGCTGAGAAGTCCCAGGAGGTCGTCGCGGACCTCGTCAAGAAGGGGGAGCTCACCGTCGAGCAGGGCAAGACCCTGAACCAGGAGCTGACCCGCAAGGCCAAGGAGGTCATCGACGGCACGGCGGACAGCGCCCTGCGCGCCCGCCTCGAGTCCATGACGCCCGAGGAGCGCGCCGCCTACGCGGCCAAGGTGGCCGAGATCTCCGCGGACATTGACGCCAAGACGGTCGTGGTGGACGTCGAGGACGCCTCCGAGCCGGCCGACGACGCCGAGTAGCGCGGAGCGCGCGTGTCGGAGGAGCTGGGCAGAGACCGGGACCGCGCCCATGGCGCGGCCCCGGACGTTTGGGACGCCGAGGACTCCCGGCCGGGCGGGGCACCCCCTCGCCCGGAGGGCGTGCCCCGGCGGAAGGGGGCGCCGCGCAGCGCCGACGAGATTCTCGACGCCTGGTACGCCCGGGTGAAGTCAGAGACGCGCGAGTCCTCCCAGACGATAGGCCTCTTTGGCGGGCGGTCCGACGGCATGGACGCCTACGGGCTCTCCACCGCCTCGCGCCTGGCGCGCATCCGGGAGATGCTCCAGATCGTTCGCCGCTACGACATCTTCCACGGCCTCACGCCCCAGAGCCTGCGCCGGATGCTCGAGGAGCTGGGGCCCACCTTCGTGAAGGCCGGCCAGATCCTCTCCATGCGCTCGGAGATCTTGCCCGAGAGCTTCACGCGCGAGCTCGGGAAGCTCCGCACGAGCGTGGAGCCCATGGACCGCGACACCGTGCTCTCCGCCCTGCGCGCCGAGTACGACCGACCCATCGAGGACATCTTCGACGCGATCGACGACCGCCCGCTCGGCTCTGCCTCCGTCGCGCAGGTGCACAAGGCGCGGCTCGTCACGGGCGAGCTCGTGGCGGTGAAGATTCAGCGGCCGCACGTGCAGGAGATCATGGCGCAGGACATCTCCATCATCCGCTCGCTCGCGCGCTATGCGAGCCGGTTCATGGGGGACGAGCAGTTCATCGACCTGCAGTCGGTGGTGGACGAGCTCTGGCAGTCCTTCCGCGAGGAGACGGACTTTCTCGTGGAGGCAAGGAGCCTCGAGGAGTTCCGCCGCAACAACGCCGCCTGCGCCTTCGTCTCCTGTCCCAAGCCCTACCCCGCGCTCTGCACGCGGCACGTGGTGGTGATGGACTACGTCGAGGGCATCCCCATCAACGACACGGCCCGCCTTGCGGCCGAGGGATACGACCTCGCCGAGATCGGCACCAAGCTCGCGGACAACTACACGAGCCAGATGCTCGACGACGGCTTCTTTCACGCGGACCCGCACCCGGGCAACCTCGTGATCAACGGCGGGAAGATCGTCTACCTCGACCTCGGCATCATGGGACGGCTCTCGAGCCACGACCGTAACGCCGTGCGCGACATGGTGCTCGCCGTGGCGCGCTGCGACTCTCCTGCGCTGGCCGACGGCCTCCTGCGCTTCTCGGTCTCCGACACCGCGGGGGTCGACCTGGCCCACCTGCTCGCCGACCTCGACGCCATCGTCGCCGACTACGGCATGGCGGACCTCTCGGACCTCGACATCGGCGGGTTCATGAACGCGATCATCTCCATGGCGCAGAAGAACGGCGTGGAGCTGCCGGGCTCGGTGACCATGCTCGCGCGCTCGCTCGTGACGCTGGAGGGCGTGGTGCACGGCCTTCTGCCCGAGGCCTCCATCGTGGACATCATCCAGAGCCACGTGCGGGCGCACACCTCGGTCGGGGACGTGAGCGAGCGCGAGCTCAAGCGCCTCGCGCGCGAGACGCTCGCCGCGACCCACGGCCTTCTGGGCGCGGCGGGGGAGGCGAGCCTCGCGATGCGCATGCTCACGCGCGGCCAGCTTCGCGTGAACCTTGACCTGGCGGGCACGGCCGACCCGCTCGAGGACGTGGCGCGCATCGCCAACCGCCTCACCATGAGCGTCATCGTGGCGGGCCTGTTCATTGGCTCGTCGGTGGTCTACTACGCACGCATTCAGCCCGTCATCTTTGGCATCCCCGTCATCGGGTTCGTTGGCTATCTCATGGCGTTTGTCCTGGGCGTGTGGGTGGCGCACGACGTCATCCGCGAGAACCGGCGGCGCCGCAGGCGGTAGCGGGGTCCGTGGGCTGTCATCGCATTGCCTGGTGTGGCAAAGGACCATGAGGAGTATCGTAGCTGGGAATGGAGCGCGGCTCCTTGCTGGGGAGTCTGGTCCGCTCGGTCTTGAGCCTTTACGTCGGGAGGTTGCATGTCAAAAACCGCGAGCGCGCTCGCAAAGGGGCTCGCCATCATAATGATGCTCTTCCATCACCTCTTCTATTCAACCGAGACCATTTCCGCCCACGTGGGTGCAGGGGGCTTCTCAAGCTTCCCCCTGAGCGAGGCCTCTCTGGTCAACGTGGCGCAGTCCTTCAAGATCTGCGTTGCCGTGTTTGTCTTCATCACGGCGTACGGGACCTTTCGTCAGCTTGACGCCAAGGGCCTGATCTCGGAAAGGGGTGCGCGCCTGTGCGAGCGCTACTCGATCGAGCACGTCGTGAAGCTGCTCGCCGGGTTCTGGTGCGTGTTTGTCCTCGCCCAGGCCGTGGCACTTCTTGTGGGCGTGCCGTCGCACTGGGCCGGCTCGGTGTATGGGGGAAATGGCGTCATCGCGGGAATAGCATATTTCCTTATTGATGGGCTCGGCCTTTCGTCCGCGCTTGGCACCCCGTCGCTCAATGCGACGTGGTGGTATATGTCCCTTGCGATTCTGCTCATTTTCCTTGTGCCCGTGCTGATAAAAACGAGCCGGTTGATCGGGGGCTGGGCTCTTCTGGCCATGAGCGCCCTGATTCCTTTGCTGGCAGGATGGGAGCTTGGACGAAGCCTCTGGTGGTACTTTCCGTCCGCTTGCGCCGGGATCGCCTGCGCGCAGTACGACACGTTCGAGAGGTTGCTCGCCATGCTGCGCTCAGAGCGCCATGCGGCACCGAAAGCCCTGGTGCTGGCGCTTCTCCTGGCCGTCCTACTCGTCGTCAGGCAGAGGATCGGCATGGAGTTTGCGATCGATGCCCTTGCCGCGTTCTTGGTATGCCTGCTCTCCTGCGTGCTCGAGAAGACCGTGGCGAGGGCGCCCCTTCGTTTCCTGGGCGCCCACTCAATGAACATTTTTCTCCTGCACACGTTCATTTATGACTACTTCTTCGGCTCGGCCATATATTCGCTGGTGTGGTTCCCGTTCATTTTGCTTGCGCTTCTTGCCACAAGCCTGCTGTGCTCGGTGCTCATCGAAGCGGCCAAAAGAGCCGTGGGCTTTTCGCTGAAGGCAGAGCGGGCCGCCACGGCCGTGAGTCACGGGCTCTGCGCGGCTCGGCAAAAGTACGACGATTCGGCTGAGACGACCGCGGCATGAGGTAATGCCTTATGGGCGTGATACCATAGTTCCAGTTTTATCCATTTGATACGTCTGGAGGACGTGGGATGAAAGGCATCGTGCTTGCCGGGGGCTCCGGTACCCGTCTGAGCCCTCTCACCTCGGTAACATCCAAGCAGCTGCTTCCCGTCTACGACAAGCCGATGGTGTACTACCCACTCTCGGTTCTCATGATGGCGGGCATCCGCGACATCCTTATCATTTCGACGCCTGAGGACCTTCCCAATTTCCAACGTCTGCTCAAGGATGGCGCCGACCTTGGCATCCGGCTGAGCTACGAGGTCCAGCCAGAGCCCAACGGTCTGGCCCAGGCCTTCATCATCGGCGAGAAGTTCATTGACGGCGACTCCTGCGCCCTCGTGCTAGGCGATAACATCTTTTATGGCAGCGGATTGACGGGATATCTTGCCGACGCCGTGGGGCGCGAGTGTGGCGCCACCGTCTTCGGCTATCACGTCGAGGACCCGGAGCGCTTTGGCGTCGTCGAGTTTGACAAGTCCGGCCGCGCCCTCTCCATTGAGGAAAAGCCTGCCCACCCCAGGTCGAATTACTGCGTGACCGGCCTGTACTTCTATGACAGCCACGTCTGCGAGTATGCCAAGTCGCTGTCCCCCTCCGCTCGGGGCGAGCTTGAGATTACCGATCTCAACCGCATCTATCTCGAGAAGGACCTCCTTCACGTTACTACCCTCGGGCGCGGCTTCGCATGGTTCGATACGGGCACCGTTGACTCCCTCTATGATGCCAGCGAGTTTATCCGCGTCATTGAAAAGCGCCAGGGCGTGAAGATTGCCGCCCTCGAGGAGATTGCGTACAACGCAGGCTGGATTTCCCGTGATGAGGTGCTGCGGGCTGCGGATCGCCATGACAAGGCGGACTATGGTCTTTACCTAAGACGCATCGCAAAGTAGTCGAGTCCCTTTCGGAGGAAGACCATCCATGAAGACCTATCTGGTTACCGGCGGCGCCGGATTTATCGGGAGCAACTTCGTTCACTATGTCCTCTCGCACCACGATGACGTAAAAGTGGTGAACGTGGACTCCCTGACGTATGCAGGCAACCTCGAGAACCTTGCCGCGGTGTCCGAGGACGAGCGCTACGTCTTCGTCCACGCCGACATCTGCGACCGTTCGCGCATGCGCTCTTTGGTCGATGAGTTTGATCCCGACTACGTTGTCAACTTTGCTGCGGAGTCGCACGTCGACCGCTCCATCGAGAACCCCTCGGTATTTGCCGACACCAACGTGCTCGGCACCATCTCCCTCCTCGATGCCGTGAGGGATGCGTGGATGGGGGCGGATGGCCCGGGGGAGCGCAAGTACCTCCAGGTCTCCACTGACGAGGTGTACGGCACGCTCTCGCTCGACGAGCCCGATACTTTCTTTCGTGAGGACACGCCGCTCTCCCCGCACAGTCCCTACTCTGCCTCCAAGGCGTCTGCCGACCTGTTTGTCCAGGCTTATGCGGATACGTATGGACTTCCCATCAACATCACGCGCTGCTCGAACAACTACGGTCCCTATCAGTTTCCGGAGAAGCTCATTCCCCTCATGATTCACAACGCGCAGTCCCACGAGGCGCTGCCGGTCTATGGCGACGGGCTGAACGTCCGGGACTGGCTCTACGTCGAGGACCACTGCAAGGCCATCGATCTTGTGCTGAGAAAGGGGCGCGTCGGCGAGGTCTATAATGTGGGCGGGCACAACGAGCGCAGCAACATGTACATCGTCGAGCGCATCATCGCCGAGCTTGCAGAGAGGCTTGATGACCCCGCAATCTGCACCTCGCTCATCAGGCACGTCGAGGACCGCAAGGGACACGATCGTCGCTATGGTATAGCCCCGGACAAGATCAAGGAGGAGCTCGGCTGGGAGCCCGAGACCGCGTTCGAGGACGGCATCGCCCGCACTATCTCGTGGTATCTCGACAACCAGGAGTGGGTGGAGCATGTGACGAGCGGTACCTATCAGCAGTACTTCGAGCACATGTATGGCAACCGTAAGGTTCTTTCCTAGGGGAGCATTCAAGCAATGATTCAGTTTAACGTCCCGCCCTATGTGGGCACGGAGCTCGGCTATGTTCGAGAGGCCGTGGAGGCCAACCACAAGATTTGCGGAGACGGCCCATTCACCATGCGGTGTCACGCTTGGCTCGAGGAGCGGTTTGGGGCACAGAAGGCCCTACTTACCACGAGTGGAACCACGGCACTTGAGATGGCCGCGCTGCTCTGCGACCTCCGCCCGGGCGATGAGGTGATCCTGCCGAGCTTCACCTTCTCGACAACCGCGACGGCCTTTGTCCTTGCGGGTGCCAAGCTCGTCTTCGTCGACGTCCGACCCGACACCATGAACATCGATGAGACCAAGATCGAGGCCGCGATTACAGAGCGCACGCGCGTCATCGTCCCCGTTCACTACGCGGGCGTCTCGTGCGAGATGGACACCATCATGGACATTGCACGACGCCATGGGCTTCTCGTTGTGGAGGATGCCGCGCAGGGTGTCATGAGCACGTACAAAGGACGGGCTCTCGGCACCATTGGCGACTTTGGATGCTACTCCTTCCATGAGACCAAGAACTACTCCATGGGGGAGGGCGGCGCGCTTCTCATAAATCACGAGAAGTACAACGAGCGCGCCGAGATTATCCGCGAGAAGGGCACCAACCGCCAGCGTTTCCTGCGCGGGCAGGTCGACAAGTACACGTGGGAGGAATACGGCAGCAGCTATCTTCCGAGCGACATGAACGCGGCCTACCTTTGGGGTCAGCTTGAGGAGGCTGACGCGATTAATTCCAATCGCCTTGCCACCTGGGAGGCCTACTTCAAGGCATTCACCCCTCTGGCGGAACGTGGCCTGGTCGAGCTTCCCGTCATCCCGGACGGATGCTTGCACAATGCTCACATGTTCTACCTTAAGTGCCGCAGCCTTCAGGAGAGGACGGACTTCATCTCCTTCCTCAGGGAGCGCGGCGTCTCGGCCGTTTTCCACTACGTGCCGCTCCACTCTTCTCCCGCGGGCCTTCGGTACGGCCGTTTTGCGGGGGAGGACACCTACACCACGGCGGATTCCGATAGGCTTGTGCGCCTGCCGCTTTACTATGGCCTCTCCGAGTCGGACCGTGACGTCGTCATTGATTCCGTGAAGGACTTCTATGCCTGCAACTAGTGCCTCCGATTCCAAGAAGCTCGTCTCCGTTGTCATCCCGTGCTACTACTCTGAGAAGACCATAGAAAAGGTCGTTTCGATGACCCGAGAGGTGCTTGTCTCGCTGGGCTATCGGTACGAGTTCGTTCTTGTCAATGACGGCTCCACCGATGGCACCTTCGAGCGCATTCGCTCTCTGTGCATGAGCGACCCTGCGGTGACGGGAATAAACTTCGCAAAGAATTTCGGTCAGCATAGTGCCATCATCGCCGGGCTCCGCCACGTTCACGGCGATTACGTCATGCTTATGGATGACGATATGCAGACTCACCCATCGCAGTGCAAGCTTCTGCTGGATGAGATGGAGAAGGACGAGCATGACGTCGTCTTTGCAAAGTACCCGCAGCACAAGGAGGCGCTCTGGCGAAGGGTCGGCTCGGAGTTTACCCTCTGGACCATGCGGGTGCTTACCGGTCGGCCCAAGGGCATCGAGGCGAGCAACTTTCTCGTGATGAAGCGCTTTGTGTGCGATGAGATGGTCAAGTACGACGGTCCCTACGTCTACATCCAAGGCCTGATGTTCCGCGCGACGCACAACATGGTCAATGTGACGGTCAAGCACTTTGATCGCGAGGTGGGGACCTCGGGCTACACGCTCAGGAGTCTTGTGCGGCTCTGGTCAACGGTCCTGAACTTCTCGATGGTCCCGCTGAGGTTTGCTTCGGTTGCCGGCGCCGCTCTGGGACTTCTTGGCCTTATCTGGGCTGTTGTTCTTGTCGTCCAGAAGCTTTTGGACCCCTCGATTCAGACGGGGTGGAGCTCTCTTATGGTGACGGTCATTTTGTGCTCCGGCATCATCGTTATGTTCCTCGGTCTCATAGGCGAGTATCTTGGGCGCCTTACGATGACGGTGAGCAAGACCCCGCAGTATGTTCTCAAGGAGGTTGTCGAGGATGAAGGAGCGTGCCGTGAGCGCTGATCATCGCCTCGTTGTCCTGGGCTCTATGGATGAGTTTGTGAAGCTTGTCAAGATGGCGCAGGATCGTGGCATCTATGTCATCGTGTGCGATGGCTACGCAAATGGTCCGGCTAAGCTCATCGCGGACAAGTCGTACGACATTGATGTTCGCGATGTCGACGCGGTGGCCAAGATGTGCCGCGAGGAGCGCGCCGACGGCATCATCTCCTCCTTCTCTGACGTGCTCGCCGAAAACCTCGTCGCCATTGCCGAGAGGGCGGGGCTTCCCACGTATCTCGACTCGGATCGCCTCCGTTACCTGCGCGATAAAACCATGATGAAGGCGATGTTCGACGAGCTGGGCGTTCCCTACCCAAAGTCCGCCGTGGTTCGTCGCGAGTCCGCGATCGAGGACCTTTCCGGCCTCAGCTTTCCTTGTGTCGTCAAGCCCATCGACGCCTACGGTTCCCATGGAATTCACGTGCTCGACAGCCCTGAGGAGATTGCGTCCTACTTTGAGGAGAGCGCCTCATACTCAAAGGCAGACTGCATTCTTGCAGAGGAGTATAACGACGGTTTTGAGTTCAACATGATGAACTGGGTCGTCGATGGCGAGCCCGTGGTGCTGGAGATTGCGGACCGCGAGAAGACGACGGAGATTGCTCATACCACGCCCCACGTGAGCCGAATCGTCTATCCGAGCCGCCTTACGAATCTGGTCATCGACGAGGCGCGTGAGATTGTGTCGAAGGTCGCGCGCTATGTGGGGATGGTTGACGGCCCTCTTTGCATGCAGTTCTTCTGGAGTGAGCGACGCGGCCTGCAGGTCTGCGAGTGCGCCGGTCGCATTTTTGGCTATGAGCACGAGCTTCTTGAGCTTGCCTGCGGCCTCTCCATTGAGGAAGTGCTTCTTGATTACGTCTATGACCGCGATAGAATTCGCGAGCGTCTGCGCGGTCATTCTCCCTATCTCGACCGGATTAGCGCGGGCCTTTATTTTCACGGATATGAGGGGCGCATCTGCAGGATCGAGGGCCTTGACGAGGCCTCTGAGAGGCCAGAGGTGAAAGAGATCCTGTCCTACTACGCTCCTGGCGCCGAGATTAGGCACGGGGTTGGCGATAAGCCCTACGTAATACGGATTTATCTATCGGCCGATTCATACAAGGAGCTCGACCAGGTGACGGACTGCCTGTACCGTTCCATAAAAGTCCTTTCTCAGGATGGGAGCAATCTCCTGTATGGGAGCGAGCTAACCTCCTATGACGAACTGGCTCGATAGTATGTCGTCCGAACGTCACTCTCGGCGGGGCGAAGAGATGAGGCGTGGAGCCCCGGTCTTCGTTGCCCTTCATGTGCTGCTGCTCGTCTACTCGCTGTCTGGCATCTTTAGCAAGCTCGCATCGTCCCAGGAGTTCTTGAGCCCAGAGTTCATTTTGCTGTATGGGGGGATGCTCTTCGTTCTCTTTGCCTACGCGATTGTTTGGCAGCAGATAATCAAGCGCCTTCCCCTTTCGGTTGCCTTTGCGAACAAGGCCGTGACCGTTGTATGGGGAATCGTGTGGGGCTGGCTCTTTTTCCATGAAGAGGTATCTGCTGGCATGCTGGTCGGTGCCGCGGTGGTGATGGTCGGGGTGGTTCTCTACTCCACCGATGCCGCTCAAAACGATGCTGATGCCAAGCAGGAAAGGGAGGGCGAATGAATCCAGAGCTCCCTCTCTTTGCGGGCATCTATCTTGTCGGGGTGTTCATCAGCGCGGTGTCTCAGGTGCTGCTCAAGAAATCCGCCATGAAGAAGTATGACTCCGTTGTGGCGGAGTACCTCAATCCGAGAGTCATCGCCGCATATTCCATCTTTGTCTGCGCGACCCTGCTCACCATCGTCTCCTACAAGGTGGTCCCGCTCTCGCTTGGTCCGATTCTGGAGGCTACGAGCTACATCTACGTGACGATTTTCGGCGTGGTGTTTTTTGGGGAGCGTGTTACGCCGCGAAGATGTGTCGCACTCGCCCTTATTCTTGGCGGCATCCTCATCTATTCCCTGAGCATGTAACGAAACGACTGACCCAAGGAGAAGAAGCTATGACCAGGAAGCGCATCGTCGTATTTGGAGCGACGGGAACCCTCGGGCTCTACACGGTTGACTGGCTCGCATCCAACCTCTCTACCGAATGGGAGGTTATTGCCACCGGACGGCGCCCGGTGACATTCTTTGAGAGCGCCTACCCCGATATGGTCTCCTACGCTCAGGTTAACATTGACGATGAGTCGACGTTTGCCTCGCTCCCGCAGGAGAACGTCTACGCGGTGGTTCACTTTGCCGGTGCGCTTCCTGCCTATATGGAGGGCTATGACCCTCGGGCCTATGTTCGCTCGAACGTCATGGGGACCTTGAACGTGCTGGAATATGCGCGCAAAAGTGGCGCCGGCCGCATCATATACACGCAGACCATCTCTGACTACGATGGTTACTTCGGCAAGCAGACCGAGCTTATGGATGACATGCCGCGTCGCGTGCCCTTTACGGGAGACCACTCGGTCTATGCGATTACCAAGTGCGCCGCCGAAGACATTTGCAGGAACTATGAGCAAGAGTACGGCATCGCGTTCTTCGGCCTGCGTCTTCCGAACATCTACTGCTATATGCCGGAGAGCAAGACGCTCTTTCATGACGGAAAGCCTGCGACGAGCTCCTACCGGCTCATGATCAAGCGTGCTCTTGAGGGGCTCGACCTAGAGGTGTGGGGTGACCCCCAGAAGGGCATGGACCTCATCTACGTCAAGGACTTCTGCCAGATGGTGTGGAGGCAGCTGTTTGCTGATGTGGACAAGAGCGGGATGTATAACGTGGGAACGGGGCGTATGACGTCGCTTGACGAGCTCGTCTCGACGATCATAGAGGTTTTTGCCAAGGACACCTCCACCTCAAAGAAGGTGTACCGACCGGAGAAGCACGACTGCGTCAACTACTTTATGAACGTTGATAAGGCCCGTAAGAATCTCGGATACGAGCCTCAGTATGGTCCGAGGGAGCTGTTCGAGGACTATAAGCGCGAGATGGAGCTCAACAGGTTCGCCGGCTTCTTCTCCGAGCGCTATGGCGACGCCTCTGCGTACCGTTAGGAGACTGAATGTTTACAAGAGAGCAGCTGAGCAGCCTCGAAACCCCCTGCTTCATTTTTGATGCCAAGGAGCTCGAGAGCAACTTCCTGGACTTTTCCGCCGCCCTGAAGCGCTCCTGGGGAGAGCATGCCCGTGTGGGATATTCGGTCAAGACCAATCCCTTCCCATGGATTCTCGATGAGGCTAAGGCCTGCGGCTGCATGGCAGAGGTGGTCTCCGATGAGGAGTATCATCTTGCCGTCGAGCGTGGCTTCAGCCCAAAGGAGATTATCTTCAATGGGCCTGTGAAGGGCCGAGAGTGGTTCCGTCACGCCGTTCTCAACGGCTCAATCGTGAACATCGATTCTCAGCGGGAGATTAGATGGCTCAAGGAGCTCTCGTCCGAGGGCCACACGAGTCTGCGCGTCGGAATTCGTGCGAACATCGATCTTGAGAGATTCTGCCCGGGCCAGACCATCGGAGGCTCGGAGCCTGGCCGCTTTGGGTTCTGTTACGAGGACGGAGGCCTCGGCGATGCTATCGAGAGCATTCGGGCCATCCCGGGGGTGACGCTCTGCGGGCTGCACATGCACGTGACGACGTTTGGGCGTCTTGCCAGTACCTATCGCGTCCTCGCCTCCCATGCGGCAAAGATCATCAACGATTTCAGCATGACCGACGACCTTGCTTACATCGACATGGGCGGCGGTTTTTATGGGGGAGGAAGGCGCAACGAGGGGAAATACGAGGAGTATGCCGAGGCAATCGCCGACGAGCTCTCCTCGATCGACCGGAGTCGTGTTGCGCTCTATGTCGAGCCGGGCGGGGCTGTTGTCTGCACCCCTGGCTTCTATGTCGGCCGCGTGGTCGACGCAAAGGATGTTCGTGGTGTCCGTTTTGTGGTGAGCGAGTTCTCTCGGCTCAATATTGACCATGAGATGAAGAAAACCTCGTACCCCTATGTCCTCTACACCTCCTCGGATAGGCGAATGAGCGAGCAGGAGCTCTGTGGCTTTACCTGCATGGAGAGCGACCGGATGTGCATCCTGAAGGACGAGCCCGAGCTCTGCGAGGGCGACATCGTGCTCATTCGCTTTGCGGGGGCGTACTCCATGAGCTTTACCCCCGGATTCTTCATCGAGGACGCCCCGGCCGTCTATTCTTTCCGAAATGGCTCCTTTGAGCTGCTGAGGCCGAGCTTCTCGAAGCATCCCAGTTAGTGGTCAAGAACCTGCTTGGGCTATGCCGGGCGGTCGCTGTCGCTTGACCTGACGGTGACCGCCTCTCTGCGTCCTGCCATGCCCGGGAAGATGCGGTTTGCCGGCGACGTCCCAGTTGATTAACGAGCCGAGAATAGCTGTCCGCTTCCTGGCTTAGGGACGCCCCTCAATCCCTATACTAACCGCATGGAAGGTACCGGTTGGTTCCACGGATCCCCTCATTCATGAGGGGCGGTTAAGAGAGGGGTTGACATGCTTCTAACAAGGAGAGTGGTTGTCGGAGCTCTCTTGTCCTGCGCTCTTGCCGTGACATGCGCATCCCCCGCGCTTGCGGCAGAGCTGACGGAGGGAGGCGCCGCCGGCGAGGAGGCTGGATCTGTCGAGGAGGTCTACCAAGGGCTCCCGTCTGACGAAACTGACCCGTTGACAGATGCCTCGCCTGTGGCCGAGAGCCCGACAGGGTCTGAAGGAGCTTCTGACCAGGGGGTCTCCGCGACCCCTTCTGAGACTCCCGGGGAGAACTCATCCGAAGACGGGCCATACCTGAGTGACCCAAGCTCTCTTGAGACCTCCTACGAGGAGCTTAAGCTGTTTGCAGAAACGCACTATTCCGATATGCCCAATCCCCAGCGTGGGGCTGAGCAGACGAGACTTCGACGTTCGGTTTCGTCCCCCTTCTGGGAGGGCCCATCATTCTATTTTGGTGACGGGACTCTGTATCTGAGCCCCGCTCTCAAGGTAGTGGACGTGTCTGAGTGGCAGGGAGAGGTTGATTGGGAGAAGGTGAAGGCTTCGGGCGTCGACGCCGCAATCATCAGGGTTGGCTATGCCTCCGGAAACGAGGACAAGTACCTCAAGAGAAACATCTCCGAGTGCGAGCGCCTGGGCATTCCCTACGGACTGTATCTCTACAGCTATGCCTATGACGCCGACTATGCCAAGAGGGAGGCCGTTTGGACGGCAAGCCTCATCAACCGCTACGACGCCCATCCGGACCTGCCTGTCTTCTATGACTTGGAGGAGTGGACGTGGACGGGGCACACTCCTCCCACGAAGGTGTCGGAGTACGAGAAGATCGTTGACGCGTATCTTACGACCATGAAGTCGTATGGGTATACGGATGTGAGCGTCTATAGCTACACCAGCTATCTGCTTGGCCCCCTTAACTCACCTTCTATCTGGGCGAAGACGTCTTGGGTCGCTCAATATAACAGCAGCCTTACCTTCGCCAATCCCTATGAGCCCGCATTCCACGGCTGGCAGTACACCTCGAGCGCGTCTGTGCCGGGCATTAGCGGCAAGGCGGATCTCAGCGCGTTTACCCCTCGCGGTTCGGTGACGTCAGCGGGCTGGCGTACGATCGGCGGGCGAACGTACTACTTTGATGAGTCGGGGAACATGGTTCGCGGCTGGCTCGACCTCGACGGCAAGCGCTACCGCCTCGACAAGGACTACGGGTACCTCTGGACGGGCTGGTACGGCGCCGACGGCAAGGTCTACTACGCCCGCGAGGACG
>NZ_NFIU01000009.1 GCF_002159535.1 Olsenella sp. An290
GTGGTGATGATTCTAGCACGGGTGCGTGCCGGCCCCGCGGGCAGGGCTACTCCCAGGCCCACTGGCCGTTCACGAAGACCGGGGTCTCCGCGCCGTCCGCGGCGATGCCACAGGGACGTCCGGCGATGATCGGTGGTGCGCCGTCAGGGCTTCGAACCCTGGACCTTGGGATTAAAAGTCCCCTGCTCTACCAGCTGAGCTAACGGCGCGTGGTGATGATTCTAGCACGGGTGCGTGCCGGCCCCGCGGGCAGGGCTACTCCCAGGCCCACTGGCCGTTCACGAAGACCGGGGTCTCCGCGCCGTCCGCGGCGATGCCCGTAATGTTGAGGTCGTCCGCGCCGACCATGAAGTCGACATGCGTGCTGCTCTGGTTGACGCCGCGGGCAAGGAGCTCGTCCTTCCCCAGGTTGGCGCCGCCCTCGAGGCACTCGGGGAAGCCCATGCCCAGCGCCAGGTGGCAGCTTGCGTTCTCGTCGTAGAGCGTGTCGTAGAAGAGCGTGGAGCTCTGTCGGATCGGCGTGTTCTTGGACACGAGCGCAAGCTCGCCGAGACGGCAGGCGTTCTCGTCCGTCTCGATGATGTGGCGCAGGACCTCGCGGCCCTGCTCGGCGTCAAACTCCACGACGCGACCGCCCTCAAAGCGCAGCCAGAAGTCGCGGACGGTCTGCCCGGCGTGAACGAGCGGCAGGGCGGAGTAGACGACGCCGTCGGCGCGCAGGCGATCCGGGCTGGTGAAGACCTCCTCAGTGGGAATGTTGGGGAAGAAGGTCACGCCGCCGCGCGTGCGGCCGGCGCCGCCGTCCCAGACGTGGCCCGCGGGAAGGCCCACGACGAGGTTCGTGCCGTTTGAGGACTCGTAGCGAAGCGCGTCGAAGCGGTGAGAGTTGAGGAAGCGCTTGGTCTTCTCGAAGGAAGCGTTGTGGGTCTCCCACGCGCTCTCCGGGTCATCCCCGTCGGCGCGCGCGACCTCCAGGATGAGCACCCAGAGGCGATAGAGCGCCTCGGCGGGAGAGAGGTCCGGGAAGACCGCGCGGGCCCAGGACTCCACGGGCACGCCGGCGATGCACCAGACGTTGTGCCCAAAGTCCATGCCGTCGCGGAAGGCGCGGCACTCGGTGTTGCGCGCCTTGGCGGCCGCGGCGGGCTTGGCGGGGTCTATCCCCTTGAGCACGGCGGGGTCGGATCCGGAGAGGAAGAGGAAGGCGGCCCCGTCCTCGGCCAGGGAGTTCAGCTGCTCGATCTGCCAGGACGGCGTGTGCTCAAAGAAGCTGAGGTCGCAGTTCTCGTAGGTGAGGCGCATGACCTCGTCATCCTTCCAGATGACGGTGACGTGACCCGCGCCTGCCTGATAGGCGGCGCGCACCACGCGGCGCGCAAAATCCGCGCGCTCCACGGGAGCCTGGAGCACGAGCTCCTGGCCGGGGACCAGCGTGGCGCCCTTGCGCACGAGCAGGTTGGCGTAAAGGTCCAGCTGGTCGGACAGCGCCTCGGTGGCGAGGCGGCATTCCTCGTCGGTCATGGGGAGAGAGGCCACAGGCGTTCCCTTCGTTCGGCAGACGGCGAGAGGGACCCGCCGCATGGAAAGGGCCCCTTTCGGGGCCCGATGTCTTCTGGAGCGGGCAACGGGACTCGAACCCGCGAATGTCAGCTTGGGAAGCTGATGCCTTACCACTTGGCGATGCCCGCGTGCGAGAGGATTCTACCACAGCGCGCAGGCGGGCGGCGCGACACCACGGGCACCCCATAATCGTCCCATCGGGCGTTCGGTATAATCTCACCCGCCTTTTCCGTACGACTCCAAGGGGGTTTCATGTCAGCTCGTCAGATCTGCCGCTGCGGCGTGGCCGTGGCGCTGCTTGCCGTTGCCTCGTACATCTCCGTCCCGTTTGGACCCGTGCCCTTCACGCTTCAGACGCTTGTGCTCGCGCTGCTGCCGGTTGCGCTGGGCGGACGCGACGCGCTCGTTGCCGTGGCGCTCTACCTGCTGCTGGGTGCCGCGGGACTTCCCGTCTTCTCCGGCATGTCCGGCGGCGCGGGTCACCTGCTCGGGCCGACCGGCGGCTATCTCTGGGGCTTTTTCGTGGGAACGGCGCTTGACGCGCTCGTCCTGCGCCTAAGGGCGATTCCCGAGCCCGTTCGCGGCGTGGCGGGCGCGGCCCTTCTGCTCCTGACCTCCTACGTCTGCGGAACGATCCAGCTCATGACCGTCATGGGAATGGGCGTCGAGGCGGCTCTGGCCGCGGCGGTCATCCCGTTTGTCATCCCGGACGTCGTGAAGATGCTTGTGGGCGTGAGCGTGGGATACCGCGTGCGCCGGGCGCTTTCCGTGAGTGCCATGGACCTGGCGTAGCGCGGCCGCGGCGGGTACGTACACGCCTGCCGGGTACGTACACTTGCGGCGGGTACGTACACGCCTGCCGGTTGCGTACACTTTCGCGGGTTACGTACACGTTTGCCGGTTGCGTACACTTTCGCGGGTTACGTACACGACCACACAGGCCATCTACCTGCATGGATGTAAAACCATCAGACAGGCAAGGCCTCTTTTCGTGTACGTAACCACCTGAAATGTACGTAACCGGCGCAAGTGTACGTAACCAGACGACAGGGTTGCCGGCGCACGGGGACGCGGACGGGCGCTTCGGGCCGGTACTTGGGTAGGAAGGCGTGACCGGGAAAGGTTTTGGCTTCATAGAGCACATGTGATGGCGAAGGGCTCCGATTCAATCGGGGCCCTTCTCGTTAGCCGTGCGTCGCGAGAAAAACAGCGCCCGCATCCTGCGACCAGCGGAATGCGGTCATCCCCGCGTCCTTTGACCGTAAGGTTTACGTCGGTGCGGGAAAACCTTCCCGGAAGGGTCCTCTCGTACCGTGTCTCTCGTCAAGAGAAAGGAGACACGATGAGGGAAAAGCCTACGAAGCGACCGGCACGGCGAGAAGAACCACGGGGCGGGAGACGCCGACGCGGTCCCGTCTCCCGCCTCACGGGCGGAGACCTCCCTCTTGGGGGCATGCCTCCCGCAACGGGCCACGCCGGGAGGGCACGCGGCCTCGGCAGCCTCTGCACACAAAAATGACGGCGGGCCGCGTGCTGCCCGCCGTCACTGATACCGTATGGGGCGCGATGGTCCCGAGCCGCGCTACGAGCGTCGAATCATCTCGGTCACGATCTCGGTCACCGCCGCGGCCTGATCGCCGGAGACGTTCTCGGCCACGTCATCAGGCGTGCGGCTGAGCGCGGGAAGACCGTTCTCGCCCAGGCCCATGACGGTGACGGAGCGCATGGAGGACCTCATGGCCGGCGTCGCGTCCGTGGACATCCAGTCGTAGTCCTGCTGCGCAAGCTCGTGGTGAAGGTCCTTGGCCGCCCCGGAGAGCAGGCGGACGAGCCTGCGGTCCGCACGACGGGTGGACTCGAGACCCTCCTTCGTGAGCACCGTGAGCTCGCCCGCACCGATGCGGTCGAGGTTCACGATGAAGCAGCCGCGCACCTCGGAGCGATGGTTCCTGAGGAAGGACCTCATGCCCGCATGGTCGAGGGAGGACCCGCCAAGAGCGACGAACCAGATGTCGTGCGAGACGAGGGCGTCATCGCCAAGGCCAAGAACTGCCTCGCGCAGCTCCTCCTCGGTCGGAGCGTCCTCGTCCTCCACAAGACGAAGGCCGTCTCTTGAGGTGGCGCCGCCACGCCAGAGCGGATCGTCCTCGGAGTCGCCGAGCCAGCCACCCTTTCCGGTTGCCTTCTTGGCGGTCTTCTCGGTGGCCTCGCCCTTCTTGGAGGGGGACGCCCCGTCATCGGCAGAGGTCTTCTCGGCCTGGTCCGCAGAGGACTCGGCGTCATCCGCGACAGAGGAGCCACCGAGCTTGGAGAAGAAGCCCTTCACGCGGTCGAGCAGGCCGGTGAGCGGATTCTCCTTGGCCTCGGGCTCGTCGGCGGCCTCGGAAGTGGAGATGGTCTCGATGGGCTCGGGAGCCTGGACCCCCGCGGAGGGAGCTGAGGTGGGAGCGGAGGCGTTGATCCGCTGGGCGGAGGGGTTGGTGTTGAAGGGATCGGAGGAGACGGAGGAGGGGTCGGGCAGGTCAAAGAGGGAAGCGCGACGCGCCATGGGGGAGACCTGCGGGCGATAGCTCGTCTTGCCCCACTCGGGGTCGGCCGGCGCGGTGGGGTGCGGCTTCTCGTCGGGCGTGACGGGCTGAGTCTCGTCAAGCGCAAAGGTCCCCTCGGTGGTGTCGAGCCCCGAGGCGTCCTTCTTGCCGACGCCACGGCTGCCCTCGCCGTCCATCACGAGCGAGAAGCGCCCGTCGGAGAGCAGGTCCTCGCGCGTGGCGCCAAGGTCGTTCTCGGCAGGGGCGGAGGCGACGGGGCGGGACGGCATGGTCGCCTCGGCCTCGTCGGTCACGAGCGTGAGAGAGGAGGTGGACTCAGGGGAGACGGAAGGGGCGGCCTCTGCGGCGGCATCCTCATCAGAGGGCTCGGCCGCCGGGGCGGAGACAACGGAATCGTCAGCCTCATCGGCGGGGGTGGCAGCGTCGGTGGCCCCATCCTTGGAAGGCGCGACCTCCTCGTCGGAGGCGGGCACAAAGGGGAAGAGGCGCGTCTGCTCGAGCTCGGAATCGGGCTCGGGTCCGTTCTCGACCGCGTCGCGCGGCTCCCCCGCCTCTTCGGCGGCGAGCTGCGAGGCGCCCGCCGGCTCCTCGGCCCCGGCCGGAGCCGGCCCGACGACGGCGTCGCGATACTCGATCTCGCACTCCTCGGGGAGGATGGCGAGCGAGCGAAGCACGTCCTCGCCGTGGCGCACGCCGAGTACCTCGACGCGCTCAACGGCGACGGCGGCGGACACGGGCTCGGGCTCGGAGCCGTCCTCGGCGTCGAAGGGCTCCTCAATGCCCTCGGCCGCCTCCTTGCGGCGGGTCTCAGACTCGCGCGGGGTCGGCACGAGGCCGCTCGGACGGACGTTCTCGAGGACGCCGAGCATCGCCGCAACGCCTGACTTGTTGTCGTTGGCGCCGAGGGTGCACGGCGAGAAGCGCTCGTAGATGGCCGCCACGGCCAGAAGCAGTGCGGGGAGGGAGGCAATGATGCCGATGATCCAGAACACGATGCGCGCGGGCGCGGGAAGGAAGCCCATGACCTGAATCAGCGCGCAGACGGCAACGAGAAGGCAGCAGGGCTCGGTGAGCTTGGTGACGAGCGGAAGGTAGGGGGCGATGGGCGTGGAGTAGAGGAAGTTCTCGTGCGGGGTGTCATAGTGGGCAACCACGACGATGGGGCGGTTTCCCTTGGACACGAGCGGGCCCGTGGCGCGGTGCACCGCAATGACGTTCTGGCTGCGGGCCTGGGGGCCGACGGTGAGGGACGGCTCGCGCCCAAAGAGGCGCATCACCACGAGCACCGCAGGAATGATCGCAAGGATGAAGCCCACGACGGTGAGGGCCACGACGCCAAACCCCGACACGAGCACGCCGAGGAACATAACGATGCCGAGAATGGCCGCGGACAGGCCGCCGAGCAGGGGCGCGTCGAACTCCTCGATCGACGGCTCGACCTCGTGCTGGCCCATGAGCCAGGAGATCGTCTGCGCAGCCTGGAGCTCCTCCTGGCTGTTGGCGGGTGCTATGCCCACCTTCTGGTTGAGGTAGTCCAGGTAATCGTGTGTCATGGCCATGCTGGTCGTCCTTTTTACGAGTCTCGGGGACCGAGTTCAGAGGCGTGCATACAATCAAAAGAGTATACGTCTTGTCTTCTTTTTTTCGTGGAAAAGACGCAGATGGGTCGCGCACCGTGCCGAGCGGCGCCGACAGACTGACGGGTGAGGGAGGTTTGGCCGTGAGGCTGACCAAGGACGACGAGCGGGCAAGAAGAATCGGCTCGCTTGCCCTGGAGTTCATGAACGCCGCGGGCCCCCTGCCCTCCTCCGAGATCGCGCGGCACTTCTACCCGGCCCTTTCCCCGGAAAGCTTCCGTCGTGCCTTCTCGCGCGACCGCGAGGCGCTGCTCACCTGCGGCATCGTCGTCGTCGAGCGACGGCGGCCAGGAGAGGAGTCCTCCTGGGAGGTCGACGAGGAGGCCTCCTTCCCCCAGGGGGCCGCGCTCGCGCCCCTCGAGGCCGCGGCGCTTGAAATCTCATGTCAACCCCTACTTGATGACCCGACCTTCCCCTTTGCGCGCGACCTCAGAATCGCCCTCGCCAAGCTGACGCGCTCCTTCGCGGAGGGCCTCGTCGTTGCGCCTGCCCGCCCGGACTCCGAGACGCGGACCACCGCGACCCTCAGGGAGTGCCTCATGGCGCACCACGCGGCGCGCATCGCCTACACGGACGCCCGGGGCCGCGAGTCCGAGCGCCTCATCGCACCCTACGGGTTCTTCTCGCTGGGGCAGGCGCTCTACCTCGTGGCCGCGCAGCTTGACGAGAAGGGCGCGCCCCTTGAGGGACACACCCGAACCTACCGTGCGGACAGGGTCCGGGCGGCCAGCCCGGTTCCAGCCGTTCCCGTTGAGGTCCCGGAGGACTTCTGCGTGGACGACTGGCGGCGGCTCCCCTTTCAGATGGGTGCCGCGAGGGTTCCCTGCACCTTCCTCGTCCCTGCCGAGCGGCAAGATGACGTGGGCCGCATAACCCGCGGCCAGGGCGCCCTTGAGCCCGCGGAGGGCGGCCTTGTCTGGGAAGTGGGCGCGTGCGACCTCACGGCCGCCGCGCGCTGGGCCGTGGCGCAGGGCATCGTGCCCCAGGCTCCGCCCGCACTCGTCGACGCCACCCGTACCATCCTCGAGGAGGTGATCGGGGATGTCGCGTAGGTCCCGGGAGATCGGCCGTCCCGGCTCGCTCAACGAGGCGCGCGAGCTCGTCGCCCTGCTCGCAAGCCTGAGTGACGCCGGCGACGCCCTCACCGCTCAGGCCATCGCCGAGAGGCTGGGCGTCTCGGAGGAGCGAGCGCACCATCTCATGACCCTCGTGATGACCTCGTCCGCGGCGGGCGGCGCCCCGCTCCCGCTCACGGAGGACGGAGCGGGCGAGCTCGCGCTGACCTTCTCGGGAGGCATGCACGGGAGAGCGGTCCGCCTCACGCGAGGGGAGACCACCGCGCTCGAGGCCGCGCTCGCCAAGCTCGGCATCCCGGGAGACGATCCGCTCCGCGCCCGGCTCGCGGGCGCTCTCGCACGTGAGGGGCGGGACCCCGACCTTGTGCGGCGCCACCTTGCCTCCGACGAGGTCGCCACCAACCCCGGCACGCTCGGCGCGTGCTCGCAGGCCTTGGCCCGACGCGAGGCCCTCACCTTTTGCTATGCCTCCCCGTCGGCCCCCGCGGGGGAGCGGCACGTCCTTCCCTCGTCCCTCCGGCACGAGGACGGCGCCTGGTACCTTGACGCCTATGACCTGGGACGTGCCGGGGAGCGCACGTTCCGCCTCGACCGCATGAGCGACGCCCATGCCACCCCGGCCGAGGAGCTGCCCCCGCGGGACGAGAAGGACCCCGCACGCAGCGTCCGCATACGCCTCGACGACCCGAGCCTCATAGACCAGCTGGACTGGCACGGCGCCACCGTCACGCCCCGGCCGGACGGGTCCGTGGAGGCGGAGCTCCCCCTCTACGGCGGGCCCTGGCTCGCGCGGATGGTCGCGGCCTGCGGAAGCTCCGCACACCTGGAGGACGCCGATCTTGCGGAAAGCTCCCGCGCGGCCGCGCGGGAGCTGCTGGGCCGCCTGCCCGCCCCGCAGGGCGCCTACTCGTGCCCTGTACGCCAGAGCCCGATGTAGCGCCCCACGCTCGCCGCCTCCAGCGTGGACACGCTCTTCGAGGGCAGCGAGCTAATGAAGAGCTTCCCGTACCCCTTGGTGGTGAGGCGGGAGTCCGCCAGCACGAGCACTCCCGTGTCGCTCGCCGAGCGGATGAGGCGCCCGGCGGCCTGCTTCACGGAGATCACCGCGTCGGGCAGGGAGTACTTCCACCATGCGCGGGCCTCGCGAAGGTCGCGCTCGCGCACGAGGGGGTCGTTGGGGCTCGCAAAGGGAAGCTTGGGAATGACCACGCAGCGCAGGGTGTCACCGGCGGCGTCAAAGCCCTCCCAGAACGAGCGGAGCGCCATGAGGGAGAGGGCGCGGTCCTCGGTGAAGCGCTGACGGAGACGGCGCGGAGACGAGCCGCGCTCCTGGCACGCCACCTCAAGGCCCTGCGCGGCCAGGCGTGGCCGCAGGCCCTCGTAGACGCGCTCCATGTCGCGTCGGTTGGTGAAGAGCGTGAGCACGGACCCGCCCATGGCAACGTGCACGTCAAAGAGCAGGTTCTCAAGGGCCGGCAGGTAGGCTCGGTCGCTCGGCGCCGGCAGGTCGCGCGCCACCACGACGGACATGTGGCCGTCAAAGTCAAAGCTCGAGTCCAGCCGCACCTCGCGGTGCGCTCCCGCGCCCGGCACGTCAAGCCCGACGGCATGGTTGAAGTGCGAGAAGTCCTCGCCCACGGCGATCGTTGCCGAGGTAAAGACGACGCTCTCCATCTCCGGCAGCCAGCGGCGGGCAAGGTCGGACCCCACGTCGAGCTTCTCCGCCACAAGCCGCTCCTGCGCGATCTTGCGCTTGGAGCGCGTGACCTGCGCGGAGTAGACGTAGGTAGGGTCGGTCCCGGCGCAGATGAGCCTGATGCCCGCCAGAAGGTCCCGCAGGAACCGCGTGGACTCTCCCAGGTCGGCCGCGAGCTGCGGCGCCTCGGCGGCGAGCGCCTCGCCCGCCTCGGCCAGCTGCTTGACCGCCTCCTCGAGCGCGTCTCCGGCGCGGCCGCCCGCCTCCTCGACGGCGCCCCACTCGGCCGTGGCCCGGGCCTCCTCGCCCAGCCAGAGCGTCATGGTGTCGTACCCACCGTCCGCACGGGCAATGCCGGCAAGCTCGTGGACTGCCACGAACAGGTCGGCCACGGCAACCGAGGCGCGCGCCACGCCCGCGGCGGCCTTTGCGAGCAGCCCTGTCACGAGCGTCGAGGACTCGAGCGGCATGACCTGCACCATGAGGTTGTGGATGACGCCCGTCTTGGCTCCGCCCAGAAGCTCGAAGGCGCGCCGGGCCTCGTCACCGGAGACCTCGACGGCCCACTGCCGCCGGGCCTCGGCCTCAAAGCCGTGGGCCTCGTCGACCACCCAGTGGCGGATGGGCGGCAAGATCCTGCCCTCGGCGTCCACGTTTCTCAGCAGCAGCGAGTGGTTGGTCACCACCACGTCGGCGGAGGCGGCGCGGCGGCGCGCGCCGTGGAGCGGGCACTCGTTGGGGAAGTACGGGCACCTGGCGCGCAGGCACTCGCCCGGGGTGGTCGTGAGCATGGCGCGGGGCACGTAGCGCCAGCGGATTCCCAGGGCGTCCACGTCCCCGTCAACGGACTGGCACGCGTAGGCGTAGGTCACCGCTATGGCCGTGAGCATGTCCGCGGCCACGGCGTTGTCCGAGCGCCCGTCGTGCGGGACCACCGCAAGCGGCAGCTCGTCGCGCGCCGCGCGGTCCAGCCGGTGCAGGCACGCGTAATGGTCGTAGCCCTTGAGGCTCGTGAAGGTGAGCCCTCCGGGCAGCGCCTGCGCGAGGGCGGGAAGCTCGTGGGAGATGAGCTGGTCGGTGAGGGCGTTCGTCTTGGTGGCAATGCCAACGGTCACGTTGTTGCGCCGGGCAAAGAGCGCCTCGGGGAGCAGGTACGCCACGGACTTGCCCACGCCCGTTCCCGCCTCGATGGCGCGATGGGTGGACGACGCTAGCGCATCGGCAACCTCGCACGCCATGCTCACCTGCTCCGGGCGCTGCTCCATCTCCCCGTACATCCGAGAGACCACGCCTCCCGGCTCAAAGCCGCGACGAATCTCCTCGGCCGAAGGCGCCAGGAGGGCACCGGCCTCGCTCGCATCCTGCCGCTGCTCGCCGCGCACCTCGCGGACAAGACGCGCACGGTGCGCCTTGAGCGAGAACGCGGTCGGCTCCACGTCCTTCTCGGCCGCCAGGTAGGAGAAGAGGGGCCGGAAGGGCCACGTCACCTCCTCGTGCATGCCGGCGAGAAGAACCAGGAGGCCCGCGGGCAGGTCCGCGAGCGCCTGGAGCAGGAGCGGCCAGAGGCCCGCGAGGGCGTCGACGTCATCGCTCGCGCGGTGCGTCACTGACGCGCAGCCAAAGGCCGCCGCCATGTCTGCCAGGCGGTGCGTGGTCAGGCAGGGAAGCGCGATGCGGGAGAGGGAGAGCGTGTCCACCCAGGTGTCGGAGACAAGGGCTCCGCCGGGCACCGCCTCGATGAAGGTACGGTCGAAGGTCGCGTTGTGCGCAAGGACGGGCGAGCCCGCCACAAAGTCCGCAAGAGCCGCCACCGCGTCACGGGCGCTCGGCGCGTCCGTGACGTCTCGGTTGGTGATGCCGGTGAGGCGCGTGATCTCCTCGGGGATGGGGCCCGTGGGGTGCACGAAGGTCTCGAAGCGCTCCACCACCTCTCGGCCGGAGAGGCGGGCGGCGGAGATCTCGATGAGGTCGCAGTCCCTGAAGGACAGGCCCGTGGTCTCCGTGTCCAGAACCACAAGGTCCTCCTCGAGCGCCCCGAAGTCGCGCCCGGCGGCGCGGGAGGCCAGGCTCAGGTAGCGATCCCGGACCTCGTCGGGCGTGCCGGGAATGATGAGCTCGGAGAGCGGAAGGTTCGTCCCGTCCCTCATGCGCCCGCCGCACTCTCGCGCCCCTCGAGCGCGTATGCCACGAAGCGCGCGCAGAGCTCGGGGAACTCGATGCCACCATGGCGCGCGGAGTCCGGAAGGAGGCTCTCGGCCGTCATGCCGGGGATCGTGTTGGTCTCAAGGATCACGGGCACGCCCTCCGGCGTGACGATGAAGTCGCTCCGCGAGCACCCGCGGCAGCCGAGCGCACGGTGAGCGCGCACCGCGAGGTCCTGGGCCTTGGCGTAGACGCCCGCCTCAAGACGGGCGGGGATGACATGGTGGAGCGCCGAGGGCTCGTACTTGACCTTGAGGTCGTAGAACTCGGCGCCCGTCACGATCTCCACGATGGGCAGGGCGCGGGCGTCGTCGTTGCCAATAACGGGAACCGTGATCTCCGTTCCCTCGACGCACTCCTCAATGAGCACGCGCCCGCCGTCCGCGCCGGCAAGCGCGATGGCGTCGTTCAGCACCGCTCGGTCGGTGACGCGCGTGATGCCGTAGCTCGACCCATTGGCCGCAGGCTTCACAAAGAGGGGCAGGCCCAGCCTCTCCAGGACCTCGTCGATCTGGTCCTCGGTGAGGCGCGTGCCCCCCGCCACATCGACGCCGCGAGGGGCGCGGATGCCCGCGGACGCGTAGACGGCCTTGGAGAGCTCCTTCTCGCTTCCCACGGCAGACGCCGCCACGCCGGAGAACGTGTAGGGGATGTGCAGGATCTCAAGAAGCCCCTGGACGCAGCCGTCCTCGCCATAGCGGCCGTGCATGGCCACAAAGGCCACGTCGTAGCCGCCGCGGGCGAGCCGGGTCACAAAGTCGCTCTCCGCGAGGTCAAGCAGGTCAACCGTAGTGAAGCCAGCCTCCCTGAGCGCGGCCTGGCACTCCCGGGCCGAGCTCAGCGAAATCTCTCGCTCGTCGGACCAGCCGCCGCACACGACGACCACCCGCTTGGTCAGCAGTTCTTCTCTGTCCATCAAAGCTCCTTGCCTGTGCGCCCGTACGCTAGACTCGTTCTTGGACCTATGACCTTCGAGGATACCCCACCACAGAGACGACACGCGGACGCGGAGGAGAAAAATGCGCGCAGACGACGGACAGAACGAGGCAAGCGAGAAGAACGCCCCGCTCAGGGACCTTCATTCCCTCACGCGCGGTGAGCTCGCGGAGCTGCTGTCCTCGCTGGGGCAGCCTGCGTTCAGGACCAAGCAGGTCGAGGAGTGGGTCTGGGTGAAGAACGCCCAGTCCTTTGACGAGATGACCAACCTTCCGAAGTCCCTGCGCGAGGAGCTGGCGCGTCACGTCACCCTGGGCGGTGCCGAGGAGATCGCTCGCCAGGCCTCTATCGACGGAAGCCGCAAGTACCTCCTGCGCTTTCCCGACGGCGTGTCCGTTGAGTGCGTGGGCATGCCCTCGGGCAACCGTCTCTCCGTCTGCGCCTCGACTCAGGCGGGCTGCGCCATGGGCTGCGCCTTCTGCGCGACGGGCTCCGCGGGCCTCACGCGCTCCCTCACCGCGTCAGAGATCTACGAGCAGGTCATGCACGTTCGCGATGACTTCAACACCCGTGTCACAAGCGTCGTTCTCATGGGCCAGGGCGAGCCCTTCATGAACTATGACGAGACGCTCCGCGCGCTTCGCCGCCTCAACTCGCCCGATGGCGCGGGCATCGGAGCGCGCCACCTCACGGTTTCCACCTGCGGCGTCATCCCCCAGATCATGCGCTTTGCCAACGAGCCCGAGCAGTTCACGCTGGCCGTCTCCCTCCACTCCGCGGTTCAGCAGACCAGAAACGCCCTCATGCCCGGCGTTCGCAAGTACTCTCTCATCAACCTCTACAGCGCGATGGGCGAGTACGTGGCCAAGACCGGACGCCGCCCGACGTACGAGTACGCGCTCATTGCGGGCGTCAATGACACCGACAACGAGCTCCAGGCGCTCTGTGACTTCTGCGAGGGGACGCTCGCGCACGTGAACCTCATCCAGCTGAACGACGTCGAGGGCTCCAAGTTCCGTCCGTCCACGCAGCTCAGGGCCGAGGACTTCGTGCGGCGCCTTGCCCGCGTGGGCGTTGAGGCCACCATCAGAAACTCTCGCGGCTCTGACATCGACGCCGCCTGCGGCCAGCTCAAGCAGCGCTCGCTCAGGTCCGGCCGCTAGTCCCTCTTTTATCTCGCGAATGGGCCCCATACTTCTTGTACGGGGCCCATTTTTAGTACATATGTTCTCTTTTGTACCTAGTAGCCGAGCGCTTCCCATTCTTTTCTGGTCTGCTGCCGATTAGGGAGCTCGTCTTCTTCCATGACCTGACCCTCGGCCTGCTCGATGCTCTCGTTGACCTGACGGTAGGCGTCCCGGACGGTAGACACCGTCTTCCTGAGCTCTGCCCGTGCCTCGTCCGTCAGGAGCACGCGATACGCCACTGCCGCGCACGTCCCCAGCACACCAAGAAGAACGAGGGGTCCTATCAGGCCTTTTTTCATTTAGGACCACGTCCTCGGACCGGCGAGCAGATCAACGATCTCACCAAGCTGCTCCTCCGAGGCAAACTCGATCTCAATCTTGTTTTTGCCTCGGACGTTCTTCACACGGACGTTGGTGTTGAGTGCCGTCCTCATCTGCTGGGCCGCACGCTTGAACGACTGCGGCGTCGGTGCGCGATGGGGCCGCTCTGTGGTCTCAAGCTGCGTGAAGAGGGGTGCGAGTGCTTCCGTCTGGCGTACGGAGAGCCGCTCCGCCACGACCTTCTGGGCAAGTCTCACCCGGCCGTCCTCACTGGGAACCGCCAGAATGGCCCGCGCGTGACCTGCTGAGATGCTCCCATCCTCAACATAGGCCTGCACCTCTTTGGGAAGGTCAAGCAGTCGCAGTGTGTTTGTGATCGCAGACCTGGACTTTGAAACGGCCTTGGCCAGCTCCTCCTGCGTAAGGCCCCTCTCCTTGATGAGCTGCTTGTAGCCACGAGCCTCCTCGAGGGGGGTGAGGTCTGCGCGCTGCAGGTTCTCAATGAGGGCAAGCTTGAACACCTCGTCATCCGAGATGTCCTTGATGATGACCGGCACCTCATCCAGCCCCGCTGCCTTGGCCGCCTGATAGCGTCGCTCACCTGCGACAATCTCGTAGTCCATCCCCTTCTTGCGAACAAGCAGCGGCTGAAGCACGCCATTCTGCCGAATGGAGTCGGTCAGCTCAGCAAGGTCCTCTTCCTTAAAGGTCTTGCGCGGCTGCCCCTTGTTCGGCTTGATCTTCGAGAGGGGAAGCGTTGAGTCGTTTCTCATTCCTGCTGTCTCGGCATCTGCCTCGCCAACGAGAAGACCAAGTCCCCTTCCCAGGCCACTTTTCTTAGCCACGTGCAACAACCTCCCTCGCAAGACGCGCGTACGCAAGGGCACCCTTGCTCACCCGTGCGTACTTGCAGACTGGAAGTCCGTGGCTCGGCGCCTCGGACAGCTTCACATTACGCGGAATGACCGTCTTGAAGACCTTCTTGTCAAAGTAGTTCCTCACTTCCTCGACAACCTGGTTGGAAAGCGAGGTGCGGCTGTCGAACATCGTCATGACAATACCAAAGATCTCAAGGTCAGGGTTCTTATCCCGCTGAACCATCTGCATGGACTCCAGGAGCTTTGCCACGCCCTCAAGTGCGTAGTACTCACACTGAATCGGGATGATGAGCGAGTCAGCCGCAATGAGCGCATTGATGGTGAGCAGGCCAAGTGACGGTGGGCAGTCAATGAAGATGTAGTCAAACTCATCCTTGAGTGGCTCCAGAGCCTTCTTGAGCTTCTGCTCTCGCTCCTCGGCAGACACCAGCTCAATCTCTGCCGTTGCAAGCTGAATCGTCGCCGGAACGAGAAAGACATTCTTCACGCAGGTCTCGTGAATCGTTTCCTCAATCGGCTGACCGTGGAGAATGACATCGTAAATGTCGTGCTCCAGCTCGTCCTTCTCGATGCCATAGCCGCTCGTCGTGTTGCCCTGGGGGTCAAAATCGATAATCAGGACCTTCTTCTTGTTCTCACCAAGACACGCGCAGAGATTGACGACGGTCGTTGACTTTCCAACGCCACCCTTCTGGTTGATCACGGCAATGGTTCTGCTGTCGCGCTGCGGAAGCCCGCGCTTGACGTCCTTGTAGCTCATCTGACCCCCTTGTCGTTCTTGTTCCTCTCTACTATACGTTATTGTTTCACGTGAAACCTCATCATCTGATCCTTAACAGAGAACCCCATGTTTCACGTGAAACATGGGGTTCAAACCCGTTCTGAAAACTCTGACAATTACGCTACATTCCCAGCGGTTCCTTCTTCGCCATTCCAGCCTTTCGAGGAAGCTTGATACGCGGCTTCGTTGTCTTCTGGTAGAAGAGAAGCTCACGATGTCCAAGCCCCTGGGGAAGCTCATAGGTTTCACGTGAAACAAACGCAAGCCCACAAATCGCTGCGGCACGCTCAGCTGCGGACAGCTCCTCGTCAGTTGGACGCGCCTTCTCAAGCACCAGGAAGCCAGACTTCTTAAGAAGTGGTGCCGCATACTCAATAAGAACGTTTGACTGGGCAACTGCTCGAGCGAAGACATAGTCAAAGGTTCCAAAGAGCTCACGGGGCAAGTCCTCCACACGGGTGTGTCGAGCCTCGACCTGCGCGCACCTCAGTGCGGAAGCAAATTCTTCAACGGCAGCGATTTTCTTTCCAACAGAGTCGATGAGCAGACCATGAGCGCCCGTCATAATCGCAAGTGGTAGCCCAGGAAAGCCCGCTCCCGTACCCATGTCAACGTATCGCGTCTTCTCGTCCATCTCAACAAGATCACTGGCCATAGGAAGAAGGGAATCGACCAAATGAAGGGTCACAGCCTCCGAGGGATCGGTAATCCTTGTGAGGTTCACCACCTTGTTCTTCTCGATAACCAAGAGAAGGTGATGAACCAGGCTTGATGCCTGCTCGGGACTACAGGCAATCCCAAAGCCCGAGAGCTCATCGATGAGCCTCTGCTCAAGCACATTCGTCGTTTCGATATCCATAGTGAGCTCCTGACAAAAACCCATGCATCAAAAGAAATTGTCACAGAAAAGGGGAGGATGCTCAACACATCCTCCCCTGACCATAGCGTATGTGAGAACCAAGACGCTAGACGGCGGTGATAACCACGTAGCGCTCGGGCTCCTCACCCTCAGAGTGGGTCACCACGCCGTCGTCCTCTCGGAGGGCAAGGTGGATGATGCGGCGCTCATAGGCATTCATCGGCGCAAGAGAGACCTTGGAGTGGCGCTGCTTGGCACGAGCCGCAGAGGAGCGGGCAATGTCCTCGAGCTTCCTGCGACGACGCGTCTTGTAGCCCTCAATGTCAACGACAATGGGGTAGTAGAACTTCAGACGGCTGCTCATGAGCGAGCTCAGGACCATCTGAAGCGCGTCCAGCGTACGACCGTGGCGGCCAATCAGCACGGCAAGGTCTCCACCGTTCACGTCGAGGATGAGCTCACCGCCCTCACCGTCATACTCATCGATGGAGGAGCCCGTCTCGCCAAAGAGTGCGAGAATGGCCTTGAGGTAGGAAACCGCCAGATCCGCGACCGTGTCGGTCTCCTCGTCGGTCAGGGCGATGCCCGCCTCAAAGTGCTCCCTGATGGAAGCGAACTCATCGGAGGCGTCGACGGGCGCGGTTGCCACGTCCTCCTCCACGTTCTGCTTGACTTCGTCCCCCATGACGTCTTCCTCCAAATTAATCAAACTAATTGAGCGATATAACAAGAGCTGAGAGCGTTGTTAGTTCTTCTTGTGCGGACGAGGCTTGCGCTCCTTGCGCACCACGTCGACCTCAATCGGCTTGTTCGCGGCCTCGAGCTCGGCCTCGCGCTTGGCCTTCTCGGTGATGCGCTGCGTGATGACCTTCTGCTGGACGACCTGCCAGAGAGACGAGGAGACGTAGTACAGCAGGACGGCCGCCGGCACACCCCAGCCAAACCAGAGCATCATGAGCGCCATGACGCCGCCCATGGTCATGGTCTGGGTGCGCTGAGACTCGCTCTGGGTCTTGACGCTCATGACCATGGGGATGAACGTCAGGACGCCAAACAGCACGTCAAAGAGGATGTAGGGGACGGCAGCCACCCAGCCGGAGTTCTGGAGCACGGTGGCCACGGACTGAGAGATGGACGGCAGGATGCCAAAGAACGAGGCGTCGGCGGGCACCTGCTTGGCCACGGTGAACAGGCCAAAGAAGACCGGCATCTGAAGCAGGATGGGCAGGCAGCCGCCAAGCGGGTTGAACTTCATCTCGGCGTAGACCTTGCGCATCTCCTCGGACAGGCGCACCGGGTCGTCCGCGTAGCGCTCCTGGATCTCCTGGAGCTTGGGCTGAACGAGCTGCATGCGCACCGTCGACTTGGTCGAGTGCGCCATGAGCGGGGTCAGGATGAGACGGATGATGACCGTCAGGATGATGACGGCCAGGCCCCAGTCCCCGACGAAGCCCTCGATGCTCGCGAGCACCCAGGTCAGAAAGTTAATAAACCATTCCCACATGGTTCCTCCGCTCCGTCCCTCAGGGGACGGGATCGTATCCTCCAGCGTGCAGGGGGTGACACCTCAGCAGCCTCCGAAGGGCGAGCCAGAGGCCGCGCGCGAGGCCGTGGCGCAAAATGGCCTGACGGGCGTACTCCGAGCAGGTGGGCACGTAGATGCACCGGGGGCCCAGCAGAGGCGACAGCCGCCGCTGATAGAAACAAATGGCCCTGTCGGCCGCGCGGGCGGCGACAGAGCCACGACGTCCTCGGTCCATCTAGCGCGCCGCCCGGGCAAGCAGCCTCGAGAGCGACGCCGCGACCTGCTCGGGCGAGCTGTCGTGCGTCCTCGAGGTGGCAAACAGCAATACGTCGCAGCCGCCCCCGGGAAGCGAGCACAGGCGCGCGGCCTCGCGGAGGACGCGCTTGCACCTATTCCTGAAGACGGCGTTGCCAAGCCTCTTGGCTGCGATGAAGGCCACCCTCCCCGGGTGGCCCTCCTCGCACGGTGTCACGCGAATGCGCAGGAGGGCGTCGTTGTAGCGCCTCCCGCGCGAGAAGACCCTCTCAAAATCTCGCTTGGATTTGATGGTCTCCATCGGTCCTTGTTAGACGGTGAGGCGCTTGCGGCCCTTGGCGCGGCGACGGGCCAGGACGGCGCGGCCGCCCTTGGTGGCCATGCGGGCACGGAAGCCGTGGGTGGTGGCGCGCTTGCGCTTGTTGGGCTGGTACGTACGCTTCATAGCTATTCCTCCCGATTGGGTATGAACGTCCTTTAGAGCAATAAGCTCAGAGATTGTAAGGGTCCTGCTCGCCGGCTGTCAATTTCTTCACCCAAGAATCTCCTTGTGACCTTGACAAATCCGCACCCCTGCGCGTGGGACCGCGTGAAACCAATCGCAACCAACTTTGCATAACGGTGAAACGCGTCCGTACAATGCTATGATTTTTCAGCGGCTCTCAGCTGTGTTACTCCTGTTTTCGACATGTTTTTATCCGGTGTTGAAAACTTTCGTTCACATTGAAACCGCAGTGAAAAGTTTTCTTCATCTGTTCAGCGCGTGTTGAAAAGAACGGAGACCAAGGTGCCACGGGACTTCTATCCCTTCGTCGAGAAGGACCACGAGGAGGACGGGAACGGCCCGGACGAGCCCGTGGTCGAGCACCCCGCGCGCATCGCCGTGTACGACGACGTCGCCTCGGCGCCGCGCGTGGTGATGATCGAGCCCCAGGACGTGCGCAGCTACCTCGAGGAGATCACCTCGGCGGTGAGCCGGCTCGTGCGCGAGCAGGGCGGCACCATCCCGTTCATGGTCATCCGCGAGATCGTGGAGAACTTCATCCACGCCTACTTCCAGGCCCCCACCATCACCATCCTGGACGGCGGCAACACCATCCGCTTCTCCGACCAGGGCCCCGGCATCCGCGAGAAGTCGCTCGCCCTCGAGTACGGGACGTCGAGCGCGACGGAGGGGATGAAGCGCTACATCCGCGGCGTTGGGTCGGGCCTTCCCTACGTGCAGCAGTACATGGTCGACAAGGGCGGGAGCCTCGACATCGAGGACAACATCGCGGGCGGCACCGTGGTGACCATCTCCACGCGTCCGCAGGAGGACGCCCGGGCAACGGCAAACGCCGAGGTCACGCCCGACGAGGCGGCGCCGGCCGCGTGGGGGCAGCCCGTATGGCCGCAGCAGGGCGGCGCCTCATGGCCGCAGCAGCCGGCATGGGGGCAGGCGCCGGCCCAGCAGCCCGGCTGGCCCGCATACCCCGCCGCCGCGGGCTGGGCGCAGGGAGCGGTGCCCGCACCGATGCCGGGCGCGCCAGTCGCCGGAGCGGGCGCGCCCGGCCAGGCCTTCCCGCAGCAGCCGTTCCCGCAGCAGCCCTGGCCCGCCCAGCAGCCCGCGGCTCCGGCCGCCCCGGCACCCGCACCCGTGACGCCGCTCGACGAGCGAGCGCGCCAGGCGCTTGCCCATCTCGCCGCGCGCGGCGAGGCGGGGCCCTCCGACCTCACGCAGGCCTTTGGGCAGTCCGCGTCCTCGTGGTCGCGGACCCTCCAGACCCTCGCCCGCATGGGCGCGGTCACCAAGGGGGCCCAGAAGTACCGCCTCACGGAGTATGGGCAGGCGCTCGCCGCATCCTCGTGACGAGGGGTTATCAACAATAGCTATACTGGGTTCCACGCTTTTCAACATTCGTGGATACGGAACCTATGGAACTCACGCTTGAATCCGACGCCGACGCGCTCTGGCAGGACGCGCTCGACCTTCTGGCCGCAGATGACAAGGTGGCCCAGTCATTTGTCGCGATGCTGCGCAACTGCGCTCCCGTCTCGATGGAGGACGGGACGCTGCGCGTGGCAACGCCCATGCGCCTTGTGCACAAGACCGTCTCAAAGAACGCAAGGGTCGTGGAGGAGTACCTCTCCCAGGCGGCCTTCGAGCCGGTGCACCTTGAGGTGGAGTTTGCCTCCTCCGAGGCGGCGCCCCGCCCCCAGCCGCAGAGCTCGAGCATGTCGCCCGAGGAGGTCGCCTCGTGGACCCGCGAGACCGAGCGTCCTTCTCGCCCGCAGACCCCGCAGAAGATCGCCGAGGACACCTGGGACGAGCGCTCTGAGGGCAAAACCGACGAGGAGAACCGCCGGCGGCGCGAGAAGAACCCGCTGGTCGAGGAGATCTCGCCCGCGACCTCCAAGCTCACCTTTGAGCGGTTCGTGCGCGGCGAGGAGAACGACATGGCCTACCAGGCCGCCCTCCAGGTCGCAAACGGCATGAACAGCAACTACAACCCCCTCTTCATCTACGGCAAGAGCGGGCTGGGCAAGACACACCTCCTGCGCGCGATCCAGAACTACATCGCGCGCAACGACCCGTCGCGGCTCTGCGTCTACCGCGACGCCTCGAGCTTCATCACCGACTACACCGAGGCCATGCGCCACTCGGAGCGCTCGGCGGCGTCAGTCCTGAGGCAGAACTACACCGACATCGACGTCCTCATCATCGACGACATCCAGAAGATGGCCGGCAAGGCCGGAACGGTGGGCTTCTTCTTTGACACCTTCAACGAGCTCATCGGGAACGGCAAGCAGATCGTCCTTGCGGCCGACCGCACACCCGCACAGCTCGGCATGGGCAAGGACGGCTTCGACGAGCGCGTGACGAGCCGCCTGGCCTCGGGCTTCTCCATGTCCATCCAGGTGCCGAGCTACGAGCTCAAGCTCCGCCTCATCGAGACCTTCTGCGAGCGCATGCGCGAGGACGCCGAGCGCGAGAACGTGCCGGCGCTCTCGGGCGTGGTCCCCGACGCGGCCATGAGCCACATGGCCGAGCTCGCGGGCACCAACATCCGCGTGATCGAGGGCTTCTGCCAGCGGTGCCTCTTTGCGGCGACGGCCGCCGAGGGGCGCGGCCGCGAGATCAGCCGCGAGGAGATCGGCGCGATCGCCAAGGAGTGCTGGCCGTCGACGATGCGCTCGGTCTCCATCGAGGACGTGCAGAAGGCCGTCGAGAAGGCCTACGACATCGACCACGCGAGCCTCGTGGGAAGCAAGCGCCACAAGAACGTGATGGAGGCGCGCCACGTGGCCATCTGGCTCTCGCGCGAGCTCTGCGACCGCACGCTGGCAGACATCGGCAAGCACTTCGGCGGGCGGAGCCACGCCACGGTGATGCACAGCATCAGCGTCATCGACGAGACCAAGCGCGAGGACAAGGCCTTCTACGACCGCCTCATGCAGATCCGCGACTCCATCGCGGGCAACGCGTGAGGGAGCCGTGTGCGATGCGGCGGGAGGTTCTTGTCGACAACCTTGTCGATATCATGTGGGAAGCGTCTGAAAACCCGCTCGGCCGTGTGGAAAGAGTTTTCGACAGTGAGGGGAGTGTTGGGAGATGTTGAGGGGCACCCGCCCGAGAAGACCCAAGGGCAGCTATCCCTACCTCGCCTTCTAAGGGTTTTTCTACTTTTTGACACGCCCTATTACTACTGCTGTTCTTAAAAGATATCTAGAGAAATAAGAGAAAGGGTCGCACATGAAGTTCACCGTCAGCCAGTCGTCCCTCATGAGGGCCCTCTCCGTGGTGGCCAAGGGCATGGGGACCAACTCGACCCTCCCCATCCTCTCGGGCGTCTACATCCGCGCGCACGAGGGGGCCCTGGAGTTCCAGACCAACAACCTCACCATCTCGATCCGCCACCTCATCCCGGCAAACGTCGAGGAGGAGGGCGAGACCGTGGTCTCGGGCAAGGTCATCACCAACATCGTGAAGACCCTTGCGGACTCGGCGGTGACCTTCGAGGGTGGTGACCGGCAGATTACAGTTTCCTGCGACAAGTCGACCTTCCGGCTCAACACGCTCAACCCTGCGGACTGGCCATCCTTCCCCGAGCTCACGCCCGACCGCACGATCGAGCTTCCGAGCGAGCTGCTCTCCCGGATGGTGGACAAGGTCTACAAGGTGACCTCGCGCGAGACCTCGCGGCCCATCCTCCAGGGCATCCTGCTCACGGTCGAGGACAACACCATTCGCCTCGTGGCCACGGACTCCTTCCGCCTGGCCGTCTGCGACTCCTCCGTGGAGGCCGCGGCGGGCGAGACGTTCCGCGCCATCGTGGGCGGCGCCGTCTTCCACGACGTCCTCACCATGCCCTCCATGACCGACACCATCCAGATCGGGACGACGGAGAGCCAGGTGGTCTTCACCTTTGGCAATACGACCTTCGTCGCCCGCCGCATCGAGGGCAACTTCCCCGACTACAAGCAGCTCCTCCCGCCCTCCTGTGGCACGGCGGTGACCCTGGCCACCGACGAGTTCTCCGCGGCGCTCAAGCGCGTCTCCGTGATCGCGCTGCAGAACGCCTCGGTGCGCTTTGACATCGACGTCGAGGCGGGTCTCATGAAGCTCTCCGCGAGCTCTCCCGAGCAGGGCGAGTCCACCGAGCTCCTGCCCGTCGAGGCCGAGGGTCAGAGCCTTGCCATCGCCCTCAACTACCACTACGTCTTCGACTGCGTGAACGCGGTCTCGGGCGCAGGCGAGCTGCGCCTTGAGCTCCAGGGCCCCACCCAGCCGGGCATCTTCAAGAGCAACGGCAAGGTCAACTACCTCTACCTGCTCATGCCGGTCCGTCTGTAGGCAGCGCGTGGGACTTCTGGTAGCACACCTATCCCTGGCCGACTTCCGCTCCTTCGAGCGCCTGGAGCTTGAGCCGTCGCCCACCACGACGGTGCTCGTGGGCCCCAACGCGGCGGGCAAGACGAACACCGTCGAGGCCCTGCAGATGCTCACCGCGGGCTACTCCTTCCGGCGCCCCTCGCCGCGCCAGCTCGTGCGCGAGGGGGCCAGCTCCGCGCGCATAGACGCTCGCCTCCAGGGTGACGGGCGCGTGGTGGACATGCGCTGTGACGTGGTCGACGGGCGCCGGCAGTTCTCCCGTAACGGGAAGCGCTGCCAGGCGTCCGAGGTGCCCGAGTCGCTCATGTCGGTGCTCTTCTCGCCGGACGACCTGAGCCTCGTGAAGCGCGGCGCGTCGCACCGCCGCCGCGAGCTCGACGACTTTGGCTGCCAGGCGAACCGCGGCTACGCCAACGTCCTCGCCGCCTACCAGCGCTCCGTGGAGCAGCGAAACCGCCTGCTCAAGGAGGAGCGGCCGGACCCGGCGCTGCTCGACGCGTGGGACGCCTCGGTCTCGCTGGGGGGCGCCACGCTCCTCGAGGCCCGCCTCAGGCTCTTTCGGCGCCTGGCCGAGAAGGTCAGTGCCATCTACGGGCGAATCTCCCACGGCGAGCCGCTCGTCTGCTCGTACGAGTGCACGCTCGGCCCGGACGTGGGGGAGCTCGGCAGGGACGAGCTGCGCGAGCTCCTCTGGGAGCGCCTGAGCGCCGGGCGCGCCGAGGACCTGCGGCGTCAGCAGACCTGCGCGGGGCCCCACCGCGACGACGTGACCTTTCTCATTGACGGGCGCGACGCCCGGGCCTTTGGGTCCCAGGGGCAGCAGCGCTCGGTGGTGCTGGCGCTCAAGATGGCGGAGGTCGAGGTTGCCCACGACATCCTTGGCTCGCGGCCGCTTCTGCTGCTCGACGACGTCATGAGCGAGCTCGACGAGCGCCGCCGCGACGCCGTCATCCGTTTTGCCCAGCAGGGCATCCAGACGGTGGTCACCACCACCAACCTGGGGTACTTCTCGCGCGAGCTCCTGGACTCGTCCGAGGTGGTGAGCTTTGATGGCCGATGAGCTGAGCGAAGCCCTGCACCGTCGCGAGGCCTCCCCGAGCGCGCTCGGCGACGTCTTCTCCTCGTTTCTGGAGGAGCGCGCGGGCGCGGCCGGGCGCGTCACGCGGGCCTGGTACGCCGCGAACGGCGACATCGAGCGGGCCCACACCACGGGGACCTTTGTGCGGGAGCCGCGTCGCGGCGAGGCGGGCCCCGTGCTTGTTGTCTACGTGGACTCGAAGGCGCGCGTGACGGACTTCTCCGCCAACCGCGAGGTCTACCTCGCCCGCCTTGCGCACGCGGGGCTCCCCTTCTCGAAGATCGAGTTTCGGCTGAGCAGGTACCCGCGGCGCGAGCCGCAGGCGCCCGCGCGGGAGAAGGGGTCCTTCTCGCCCGCGGCCTCCCGCGCGCAGGTGACGCTGACGGCCGAGGAGGAGGCCAGGATCGAGCGGATGTGCGCCACCTTGCCCGCGTCCCTGCGCGAGAAGGTCTCTGAGGCCATGAGGGCGTCTTATTGCCGTCAGCGCGCTGAACGTGCGGTGGAATAGTCGAAAATCGTGAAGGTGGCCTTAGAATCTCTCTCACGGCCTCATAAGCGGTATCATGACTATGTATGGCTCGGCGATGTGCCGTGGCCTCAACCAATAGTCACCTTCATCGGCACGTCAGGAAGGAACCCCTTCCGGGAGAGGGAGAGCGCGTGACAAAAAAGAACGAGCACGAGTACGACGCCGGGGAGATCAAGATCCTCGAGGGTCTCGAGGCGGTTCGCAAGCGCCCGGGAATGTACATTGGCTCCACGAGCGCGAGCGGCCTGCACCACCTTGTCTACGAGGTCGTTGACAACTCCGTCGACGAGGCGCTCGCCGGCTTCTGCACCAAGATTTCCGTGACCATCCACGCGGACAACTCGATTACCGTCGTGGACAACGGCCGCGGCATCCCGGTGGGCAAGCACCCCGTGAAGAAGATCCCGACGCTCGAGGTCGTCATGACGATCCTCCACGCGGGCGGCAAGTTTGACAACAGCGCCTACAAGGTGTCCGGCGGCCTGCACGGCGTGGGCATCTCCGTCGTGAACGCGCTCTCCAAGCGCCTGGTGGTGCAGGTCAAGCGCGACGGCGGCATCTACGAGATGGAGTTCGCGCGCGGCAAGACCGTCCGCAAGATGGAGAAGGTCGGCACCTCCAAGGCAACGGGCACCACCACGACCTTCTGGCCGGACGAGGAGATCTTTGAGACCACGGTCTACGACTTCGACACCCTGCACGACCGCCTGCAGGAGATGGCCTTCCTCAACCGCAACCTCAAGATCACGCTCACCGACGAGCGCGAGCTCACCCCGCGCGTGGAGGAGTTCTGCTACGCGGGCGGCATCGTGGACTTTGTGAAGTTCCTGAACGAGGGCAAGGAGGTCGCAGACGGCCTCAAGAAGCCCATCTACCTGGCGGGCAGGACCGAGGACGGCACGGACCCGGCCAAGGCGGGCGAGGTCGAGGTGGCCATCCAGTGGAACACCTCGTACTCCGAGACCGTGATGAGCTTTGCCAACAACATCTTCACCCCCGAGGGCGGCATGCACCTCGAGGGCTTCCGCACCGCGCTCACGCGCGTCATCAACGACTACGCGCGCAAGCAGAACATCCTCAAGGAGAAGGACTCCAACCTCACGGGGGACGACATCCGAGAGGGCCTTTCCGCCGTCATCTCCGTCAAGCTCGGCGACCCGCAGTTCGAGGGTCAGACCAAGGCCAAGCTCGGCAGCTCCTTCATGCGCCCGCTCGTCATGAAGATCGTGTCCGACGGCCTGGCCGAGTACCTCGAGGAGCACCCCAAGCAGGGCCGCACGATCGTCAACAAGGCGATGCAGGCGAGCAAGGCCCGCACGGCCGCGCGCAAGGCCCGCGAGGCCACGCGCCGCAAGTCCCTGCTCGAGACCGCGCACCTGCCCGGCAAGCTCGCGGACTGCTCCGTGCGCGACGCCGAGGTCACCGAGCTCTTCATCGTGGAGGGCGACTCGGCAGGCGGTTCGGCCAAGGACGGCCGTCGCCGGGACATCCAGGCGATCTTGCCCCTGCGCGGCAAGATCTTGAACGTCGAGCGCGTGGGCGACCACCGCGCGTTCTCCTCGGACACCATCCAGTCCCTCATCACGGCCATCGGCACGGGCGTGACCGGCGCCGGCGGCGAGGGCGGGGACTTTGACATCTCCAAGGCGCGCTACCACAAGATCATCATCATGACGGACGCCGACGTCGACGGCGCGCACATCCGCATCCTGCTGCTCACCTTCTTCTACAAGTACATGCGGCCGCTCATCGACGCCGGCTACGTGTACGTGGCGTGCCCGCCGATCTTTGGCATCAAGGTCCGCAAGAAGATCCACTACGTCTATCCCAACGGCCGCGAGCCGGAGGAGGAGATCCTCAAGCGCACGATTCGCGAGCTGGGCTTCTCCTACGACGAGGAGGAGGACGAGGACGGCGCCACCAACGGCAAGGTCAAGAAGCGCAAGAAGGCCTACACCGTCCAGCGCTACAAGGGCCTCGGCGAGATGGACCCCAAGCAGCTCGCGTCCACGACGATGGACCCGCGCACGCGCATCCTGCAGCGCGTCTCCATCGACGACGCCGCCGCGGCCGACCGCGCGGTGCGCGAGCTCATGGGCAGTCAGGTGGAGTACCGCCGCGACTACATCGAGCGCCACGCGCACGACGCGCGCTTCCTCGACGCATAGTCACCTCCCGACGGGGTGTGCAAAGGGGACAGGCACCTTTGCACGCTAAGAACCCGTGCAAAGGTGCCTGTCCCCTTTGCACACCAGAGAAAGGCCCCACGTGGCAGACGATATGAACAACACGCCCGACGCGGGCGCCGAGCTCCCCGAGGACCTGCAGCGCCTGCTCGACCGCGCACAGGCCTCCGACGAGGGCGCCGACGTCTACGATCCCGACGAGGAGTCGGAGGACGCCGAGGACGACGACGGCGAGCTCGAGGAGGAGTTCGGCCAGGCCGGGCGCGGCATGGACGCCGGCATCACCGACGAGCACGGCGGAGCCCTCCAGATCTCCGAGTTCGGCCACGAGATGCGCCAGAGCTTCATCGAGTACTCGATGTCGGTCATCACGGCGCGCGCCCTCCCGGACGTGCGCGACGGCCTGAAGCCGGTCCACCGCCGCATCCTCTACGCCATGAACGAGTCGGGCATCTTCCCCAACCGCCCGCACAAGAAGTCGGCCTGGACGGTCGGCGAGGTCATCGGCAAGTACCACCCGCACGGTGACTCGGCCGTCTACGACACGATGGTCCGCCTTGCCCAGTGGTTCTCCATGAGGACGCCGCTCATCGACGGTCACGGCAACTTCGGCAACATTGACGGCGACTCCGCGGCCGCGATGCGATACACGGAGAGCCGCCTGGCAAAGCCCGCCATGGACCTCCTGCGCGACCTGCAGAAAGACACCGTTGACTGGCAGCCCAACTACGACGAGTCCCTCCAGGAGCCGCAGGTCCTTCCCGCGCGCTTCCCCAACCTGCTGGTGAACGGCTCCTCGGGCATCGCCGTTGGCATGGCCACCAACATCCCGCCGCACAACCTCGGCGAGGCGATCGAGGCCGCGTGCCTGCTCATCGACAACCCCGACGCCACGACCGACGACCTCATGCAGGTCATGCCCGGCCCGGACTTCCCCACCGGCGCCGTCATCATGGGCGTCGACGGCATCCGCGAGGCCTACGAGACCGGCCGCGGCTCCATCACGGTGCGCGCCAAGGCGCACGTGGAGTCCACCAAGACCGGCCGCAACCGCCTTGTCTTTACCGAGATTCCCTATCAGGTGAACAAGGGCACCCTGCAGGAGAAGATCGCCCAGCTGGTGAACGAGAAGCGCATCGAGGGCATCTCCGACATGCGCGACGAGTCCAACCAGAAGGGCATCCGCCTGGTCATCGAGCTCAAGAAGGACGTCATCCCGCAGGTCGTCCTTAACAACCTCTACAAGTACACGCAGCTCCAGACCACCTTCGGCGTGATCAACCTGGCGCTCGTGGACGGCGTGCCAAAGTGCCTCACCCTGCGCGAGATGCTGCAGCACTACATCGACCACCAGGTCGACGTGGTGACCCGCCGCACGCGCTTTGACCTCAAGAAGGCGCAGGCGCGCGCCCACATCCTCGAGGGCTACCTCATGGCCCTTGACCACATCGACGAGGTCATCTCCATCATCCGCGCCTCGCGCACCGACACCGAGGCCTCCCAGCGCCTCATCGAGCGCTTTGGCTTCACCCCCGAGCAGACCACGGCCATCCTCGAGATGCGCCTGCGCCGGCTCACCGGCCTCTCGCGCGACCAGATCGAGGAGGAGCTCGCGGGCCTGCGCCGCGCGATCGCCTACTACGAGGACCTGCTCGCCCACGAGGAGAAGATCCTTGCGGTCATCAAGGACGAGATGCGCGAGATCGGGCACAAGTTTGCCGACAAGCGCCGCACGGAAATCTCCGTCGAGGGCACCAAGGAGCTCAACGTCGAGGACCTCATCGCCGACGAGGACATGGTCGTCACCGTCACGCACGCGGGCTACGTCAAGCGCACGCCGGTTGCGACCTACCGCTCCCAGAAGCGCGGGGGCAAGGGCGTCCAGGGCGTGAACCTCAAGGACGAGGACTTTGTCGAGGACCTCTTTGTGGCGTCCACCCATGATTACGTGCTCTTCTTCTCCAACAGGGGCAAGGTCTACCGCCTTAAGGTCCACGAGCTGCCAATCGCGCAGCGCACGGCCCGCGGCACCGCCATGGTGAACCTCGTGCCGTTTGCCGAGGGCGAGCACGCGATGGCCGTCATCACCTGCCGCCACTTCCCCGAGGACGAGTACCTGATGTTCGCCACGAGGAACGGCGTGGTCAAGAAGACCGCCATGAGCGCCTACGACCGCACCCGTCGCGACGGCATCATCGCCATCAACCTCAAGGACGGCGACGAGCTCGTGAACGTGCGCCGCGTCCGTCAGGGCGACAAGGTGGTGCTGGTCTCCACGGACGGCAAGGCCATCCTCTTCCCCGAGTCCGACGTGCGCCCGATGGGCCGCGACACCTCGGGCGTCCGCGGCATCACGCTCAAGGGCGACGCCAAGATGCTCGGCATGGAGATCACCAACGGCAACGGCGACCTCTTCGTCATCACCGAGAAGGGCTACGGCAAGCGCACCCCCATCTCCGAGTATCCCGAGCACAAGCGCGGCGGCCAGGGCGTCTACACGATCGCGATGACCGCCAAGAAGGGCAACCTCGCCGCGTGTCGTGTCGTTGGCCCGCAGCACGAGCTCATGATCGTCTCCGGTGACGGCGTGATCATCCGCGTCAAGGTGAAGGACATCTCCAAGCTTGGGCGCTCCACGCAGGGCGTCAAGGTGATGAACCTGACCGACGGCGACCACGTGAGCGCCGTGGCGCGCATGGTGGCCAGCAAGAAGAAGGCTCCCAAGCACGACGAGAATCAGGGCATGCTCGACCTTGCCTCGGCCGGCGCGCGAGATGCGGACGAGCCCGAGTCCATCGACATCGGTGGCGAGGAGGAGCTCGACGACACGCTGCTCGATGACGAGGAGTAGCAACTGAGAGTCTGCCGAGCGTGCGCTCGGCTAGGAACGCAGGCCCCACCCCCTGGGCGCAAAGCGTGGTCCGGGGGGTGGGGCTTATGGTTGAGCGGCGACGGCGCGGGGGCGGAGCCGCGCCGGTGCGACGGCGCCGCGGTTTGACCGGCGACTGAGTCGCAGCCGCGCGGCTCCTACGAATGTTGGGTACTTTTTTCGCGATGAGCGAAGTACCCAACACTTGAGGTGCATCTCTGAGCTGGGAAAACGCCGGCAGAAAAATGTTGGGTACTTCGCGAGACGCGAAAAAAGTACCCAACACTCGCAAAGTCAAATCAGAACGTGACCGAGCTGGGCGGGAGCGGCTACTCCTCGCCCGCGTTTGGGCTCACGTTGAAGTCCTCGGGGGACAGGCTCTCCACAAACTCGTGGAACTCGGCAAGCTCCCGCTCTTGCTCATCCTTCTCAACCGAGCGGAAGTCGGGAAGCGCCGCCACGGAGAGCACGTCTTCCTCCGCAAAGATGGGGGCCTCCGCCCGCACCGCAAGCGCAATGGCGTCCGACGGGCGCGCATCCACAAGCACCTGCCCGCCATCGTCGCGCAGCAGCTCTACCTGTGCAAAGAAGATGGTCCCCTCAACTCCGACAATGCGCACGCTGGAGCAGCTCGCGCCAAGCGCCTCGATCGAGGAGACAAGAAGGTCGTGCGTCATGGGCCGGCGCCCCTCGCGCGGGTTTACGCCCATGGAGATGGCCGTGGCCTCGATGGACCCGATCCTAATGGGGAGCTGCAGCTCAGGTGAGCCGTCCTGCTCGTCACGGGGTCGGAGTACGACAAGCGAGGGGAGCGGCCCGGAGCCTACCACGACGCTCTCTATGTCCATTCGCCTAAGTGCCACGAACCATCCTTTCTCTTGCTCGCATATCCTACCCAATTGGGCGTGTCGGAACACGCCTCATGTCCCCCGTGAGCGAATCGAAAAGAAAATGCCAAAATCTCGTTGACGCGGCCGGGAGACCTGTGTAATATATCTCCTTGCGTTGGGCCTGTAGCTCAGTTGGTCAGAGCGTCCGGCTGATAACCGGGAGGTCACAAGTTCGAACCTTGTCAGGCCCACCACTTTCCTGACAATAGTCACCCCAGCGTTAGCCGAGTCGCCGCTGGGGTGATTATTCTTTACCGGGACAGGTTGTCCCGGACCCAGAGGGGACGTAGCTCAGCTGGGAGAGCGCGGGCTTTGCAAGCCTGAGGCCGTGGGTTCGAACCCCATCGTCTCCACCATCAGATCGGCCGGGGCCTTCGGGTCCCGGCTTTTTTGTCGTGCCGCTCTTGGGGTGCGCGGAGCTCGCCGGCCGCCCGTCCGCCAGCACCCCCCGCGCCCCGCGCACCAGCCCCGCTGCGGTATCATTCGGGCGAGAAACACGACGTAAGGAGTGCCATGTCACACAGCGAGGACCGGCGCGAGGGCGTCTCCCCCCAGACCGACGAGCTGGCGAGCGCCCTCATGGGCGACGCGCTCGACCTCATGGCCGCCGGCAGGGAGTTCGAGGTCCTTCTGGTCATCGAGGACAAGGCCGGCGAGGTCACGAGCTATGAGTTCAAGGACGACGGCCCCGAGGCCTGCCTCGAGGGCGCGCACGAGCGCGTGACGTCGCTCCCCCATGCCGTCCGTTACGCCATCGCGTACGAGGGCGCCGTCGAGGATGACTCCGGCAGCTACGCCGACGCGCTCCTCCTGGAGTTCGGAGAGCGCGGTTATCGCAGCTATTCGGCCTACTCGCTCGTGGACGGCAAGGGCGCAGGTGATGGTTTCACGTGGACCGACCCCGCGCCGGCCGGAGAGTTGCCCCCGCTGCTGTAAAGTACCGTATGGCGAGAAATACCAGCCGCCGGCCGAGAAGTGTCGGCGCACAGAGCGAGAGGGACCCATGCGTCAGGAGAACATCAGGAACATTGCGATCATCGCACACGTCGACCACGGCAAGACCACGCTCGTTGACCAGATGCTCAAGGCGACGGACGCCTTCCGTGAGAACCAGCAGGTCCAGGAGCGCGTGCTGGACTCCAACGACCAAGAGCGCGAGCGCGGAATCACCATCCTGGCGAAGAACATCTCTATCGAGTACAAGGGCGTGAAGATCAACGTCATCGACACGCCGGGTCACGCCGACTTTGGCGGCGAGGTCGAGCGCGTGCTGCGCATGGCCGACGGTGCCCTGCTGCTGGTGGACGCCGCCGAGGGCCCCATGCCGCAGACCCGCTTCGTCCTGCGCCACGCCATCGACGCGGGCCTGGCCATCATGATTGTGGTCAACAAGATCGACAAGCCCGCCGCGGAGCCGGAGAAGGCCGTCAACACCTCTCTCGACCTCATGGCCGACCTCGGTGCCACGGACGAGCAGCTCGAGTTTGCCATGGAGCACGTCATCTACGCCTCCGCGGTGAACGGCTTCGCGCGCCTGGACCCCGAGGACGGCAACCAGGACATGTTCCCCATGCTCGACATGATCGTGGACGAGCTGCCCGCCCCCGAGGTCGACGTGGACGGCCCGCTGGCCATGCAGTGCGTGACCATCGACCACTCCGAGTACGTGGGCCGCATCGGCATTGGCCGCATCTACTCCGGAACCATCCACGCCGGCGACAAGATCCTTGTGGTGAAAAACGACGGCTCCCGTGCCATGAGCCAGGTCAAGCAGCTCTTCACCTTTGACTATCTGGGCCGCAAGGAGTGCACCGAGGCCCAGGCCGGCGACATTGCGGCCGTCGTGGGCATCGACTCCACTGACATCGGCGACGTCTACACCGACCCCGAGAACCCCGTCGAGCTGGAGCCCATCGAGATCGACCCGCCCACGCTCTCCGTTGTCTTTGAGCCGTCGACCTCGCCGCTCGTGGGCCGCGAGGGTGATATCGTGGGTGGCCGCCAGCTCAAGGAGCGCCTCATGCAGGAGCGCGAGAACAACGTGACCATGCGCATCGAGGAGCTGCCGGACAAGACGGGCGTCGAGGTGGCCGGCCGCGGCATCCTGCACCTCTCCGTCCTCATGGAGACCATGCGCCGCGAGGGCTTTGAGTTCCAGGTTGGCCGCCCGCGCGTGCTCTTCAAGAAGGACGGGAACGGCAACCTTACCGAGCCCGTCGAGCAGGCCGTGGTGGAGTGCCCGGGCGAGTACTCCGGCAAGGTCATCGAGGTCTTTGGTAACGCCGGCGGCACCATGACCACGATGGACACGGGCACCACCCAGACCCACCTCGAGTTCAAGATCCCCACGCGCGGCATCATGGGCCTCAAGAACCGCATCCTCAACGTCACCCATGGCGAGGCCGTCTTCTACCACACCTTCCTCGAGTACGGCCCCTACGCCGGCGAGATCGGCGTGCGCCAGAACGGTGCCATGATCTCCATGAGCACCGAGAAGGCCGTGGCCTACGCGCTCGGCACGCTCCAGGAGCGCGGCACCCTCTTCGTGGCCCCCGGCGACGAGTGCTACGAGGGCATGCTCGTGGGCGAGCGCTCCAAGGCGGGCGACATGGTCGTGAACATTGCTCGCACCAAGAGCCTGGGCAACCAGCGCTCCTCCACCGCCGACATTGCCGTGCAGCTCACGCCGCCGCGCACCTTCACCCTGGAGGAGGCGCTCGAGTACATCATGGACGACGAGCTCGTGGAGATCACGCCCAAGAGCGTCCGCATGCGCAAGCGCCTGCTCTCCGAGATCGAGCGCCGCAAGTGGGCCGTCCGTAACGGCAAGGTCAAGAAGTAGCAGCCGGCACGACCAACCGCCGCATCTATATATAGATGTCTTCGGCGCCGCGTTCTTCTCGCCCTGGGGCGGGGGACGCGGCGCCTTTTGTTTTCAGCAGAGCGCCGGGCGAGAAGAACCTCACGGCGCATCCCAACAGAACCGTTGAGCGGTCAAAAACAACCGTTCACGGAACGACGGGATAGTCTGCCGTCAGCTCCTTGAGAGGCGGGCGTGAGGCTCAATGCTGCATTTTGCAATCTAATTGGCGGAAATGAGTCATCATTACGTCATATTTTAGTGAGATATGCGACATTGGTACCTCGCTTGTATGACCAATCACTCGCAATGCTTCCCAAAAGCTCGCGGCACGGTTGCCAAACGGCAGCAGAAAGGGAGCAAAACCGTTCCGGCTCTTGTGAGCTAAAGTATCTCTGAATAGCGCTCATTGGGAGTGCTGTGTCGATTTTTGGCGCATGGACAAAGGAAGCTAAAAGGGAGGAAGTGCATGAGCAAGCGTTTTGCAAGGAGCCTTACGGTCTTCTGCATGCTCGCGTTCGCGCTGCTCGTTGCCGGCGCAGGGTTCTTTGCGCGTCCCGCGTACGCGGAGACCGTGAACCTGGCTCTGGGCAAGAGCGTGACGGCGAGCTCGCATGAGGCAGACAACGTTCTGCCCGAGAACGCCGTCGACGGCAACACGACGGACAAGCAGAACTCCAGGTGGGGCAGCAATCAGGGTGATCGCCCCGCATGGATCACCGTTGACCTGGGCCAGAGCTGCAAGATCAGCTCCATCGAGGTCTACTGGGAGCGTCACACGGCCCTCAAGTACGAGGTCCAGATCTCCAACGCCGACGCCAACCCCGGCGTGGACGGCGAGTGGACCACGGTCTACTCCTACGACAAGGAGGAGCCCCCGGCCGATACCCACGAGGTCTTTGAGCTCGATCAGGTGACGGACGCCCGCTTTGTCCGTCTCTATATTGAGAACTACCTCCCGGCCGACCCCACGGTTTCTGGTGACGTCCGCTGGGACACCATCTCTATTTATGAGCTCATGGTGAACGGCGAGGGCACCGGCGAGTCCACCCAGGACCCGCAGCAGAACGTCGCTCTCAACAAGGGCGGCCAGGCGAGCTCCGTTGAGGCCGCCACGCTCGCGGCGGACAAGCTGACCGATGGCGACACGTCCACCAAGTCCTCCCGCTGGAGCAGCTCCGTGGGCGCCAAGCCCTCCTGGGTCTACATCGACCTCGGCGCGTCCTATGACGTGAGCACCATCCGCCTGTACTGGGAGCGCCGCAACGCCACCAACTACAAGGTTCAGATCTCCAACGCCGAGACCGTCCCCACGGACGACTCCGGCTGGACCGATGTCTACACCAGCACCTCCGCTCCCGCGAACAAGATGGAGGACATCACGGTCGCGGACGGCCCGCAGAAGGCTCGCTTCGTGCGCGTCTACATCAGCGACTACGTGAGCGCCGATCAGTACGGCGACGGTGAATGGAACTCGGTCTCCCTCTACGAGATCGAGGTCTACGGCGGCGACGCCCCCATGTCCCCCGGCGACCTTGCCGATCAGATCGTCGTGAACGCGCCCCAGAAGGGTGACACGCGCCTTGACGTGACCATGCCCGAGGCCGAGGGCTACAAGGTCGAGTTCCGTGGCGCCGACTTCGAGCAGATCGTCGACAGCGAGTTCAACATCAACACCCCGCTCGTCAACAAGGACGTGAAGCTCGCCTTCAAGATCACGGACACCACGACGGGCTCCTATCAGCTCGTCGAGCGGACCGTCACCATCCCCGGCGAGTACGAGACCAACCCCGGCGCCGAGGCTCCCGTCATTCTGCCGGAGCTCTCCGAGTGGGCCGGCGGTGAGGGCACCTTCACGGTTGGCGCCTCCACCAAGATCTACTACACCGACGCTTCCCTCAAGAGCGTGGCAGAGCTCTTTGCCGCTGATCTCTCCGAGGTTCTGGGCCTTGACCTCACGGCCGAGCAGGGCGAGGGCGACGGCATCGTCTTCACCCAGAGCAGCGATGCCGAGCATGTGGCCCTGGGCGAGGAGGGCTACACCCTCTCCGTCACCGGCTCTCGCGTCACCGTGACCGGCTCCGCCAACGGTTCCGAGTGGGACGCCACCACGAGCGCCAACTGGGGTGCCCAGACGCTGCTTCAGGCCTTCGAGCAGGGCAAGGGTTCCATGGCTCAGGGCGAGGCGCGCGACTACCCGCTCTACAAGGTCCGCGGCATCATCCTTGACGTGGGCCGCAAGACGTTCACGATGGACTGGCTCGATCAGCTTGCGCGCGAGATGGCGTACTACAAGATGAACGACCTCAACGTCCACCTGAACGACAACTTCATCGGCATCGAGAGCTACGTTGCCGACGGCATCGACCCGGCCGACCTCGAGAAGGGCGCCTACTCCGGCTTCCGCATGGAGTCCGACATCACCGAGGGCACCGAGTACACCTTCGGCGGCAAGCAGTTCACGGCTCGGACTAACCTCACGAGCTCTGACCTCTCCTACACCAAGGACGAGTTCGCGAACTACATCAACAAGTACGCCGAGCTCGGCGTGAACATCTCCCCCGAGATTGACACGCCCGCTCACTCGCTCGCCATCACCAAGGTCTTCCCCGACCTCTCCTATGGCGTGATGCGGCACCGCAACCGCGACCACCTCGACATCATCAACCAGTATGATGCGGTTCTCGACATGGCCGAGACCATCTGGGGCGAGTACGTTGGCGAGGGCGATGCCTTCAGCGGCGCCCGCTACATCAACATCGGCGCCGACGAGTTCAACGTCTCCGGAAAGGGTGACCACGACACCGGCAACGCGCTCGCTACGGGCGTGGCGTACCGCATGTTCGTGAACGACCTCTCCAACTTCATGCTGGACAAGGGCTACACTCCGCGCGTGTGGGGCTCCCTCTCCAACTACTCTGGCGACAACTCGATGGTCGAGCGCGCCGACGAGGCCCAGGTTCTTCTCTGGAACTCTGGTTACGCGGACATCACCGAGATGTACAACATGGGCTACCAGCTCATCAACTGCGATGACGGTACCTACTACATCGTGCCGGGCGCCACGTACTACTATGACTACCTGAACCCGAGCACCATGTACAACGCGGCCATCAACACGCAGAACGCCACCATCCCGGCGGGCGACCCGCAGATGGTCGGCGGCATGTTCGCCGCGTGGAACGACATGATCGATCGCAACGCGCTCGGCATCTCCGAGTACGACGTCTACGACCGCCTGCACCAGTCCATGGGCCTCTTTGCCGCCAAGCTCTGGGGCAAGCCCGCCGACGCCCTCTCCCTTGAGGAGGCCCAGGGTGTCATGAGCAGCCTCGGCCTCGCGCCGGGCACCAACCCGGGCTACGCCATGGACGCCAACGAGGACGGCACCTACGTCCAGCTGGGCATGGATGACCAGACCGACGCCTCCGGCATGGACCGAGGCATCGCCGAGCTCAAGAACGCCACCATCGAGGACCTTGGCTACACGGGCGCCCTCAAGCTCAACGGCGGCGAGTCCTACGCCAAGCTCAACGGCATCGAGACCCTCGGTCTTGGCTCCGACCTGCGCGTGAAGGTCATGCGCACCTCCGACTCCACCGAGGAGCAGGTGCTCTTTGAGTCCCCGTACGGCAAGATCCTTGCCGTCCAGGACGGCACCGGCAAGGTGGGCATCTCCCGCGAGGACTATGACTTCACCTTTGACTACACCCTGCCCGTGGGCGAGTGGGTCGAGCTTGAGTTCAAGAACGTCAAGGACCAGACCTCGCTCTTCGTGAACGGCCAGCTGGTCCAGACCGTTGGCTCGGGCACCCGTGGCGCCGAGCACGCCACCAACATGTTCCCGCTCGCGTACGTGGGCTCCGCCACCAACGCGTTCGAGGGCTACGTGAACGACGTCTACGTGACCGCGTCCCCCGACGTGACCACGACCGAGTACGCCTCCACCATCTCGCTGCTCTATGCCGTCCAGACTGCTGACGCGGTGCTGGCCGAGCAGGACGTCCCGGGCCTCGCCGACGCCATCGAGGCCGCCAAGGCGGTCATCGACCAGGTGAACCCGGAGAAGTCTGCCATCGACACGGCCGCTGCGGCCATCGATGACGCGCTCGCTGGCGCGGATTACGAGAAGGCCGACTACACGATGGTCGAGAAGTACCTCGCGCTCGTGCCCGAGGACCTCTCCGCCTTCACCCCTGAGACCGCCGGTGTCCTCGAGCAGGCCATCGCCGGCATCCGCGAGGGCCTTCCCGCGGGCATGCAGGAGACCGTTGACGGCTACGTGTCCACCCTCGTCGCCGCGCTCGACGGGCTTGAGCTCCAGCCGGCGCGCGACCTCAACTTCATCGACAGCGCCACGCTGACCGCCACCGCCTGCTCGCAGCAGTCCAACAGCGGCGCCGAGGGCCCCGCCACCAACGTCCTTGACGGGAGCGTGTCCACCCTCTGGCACACCCTCTGGAACGGTGACGGCTGCGACGAGCACTGGATCGAGCTCTCCAAGAAGGATGGCTCCCCCATGACGGTGAACGGCCTTGAGTACACGCCGCGCTCCGGCGGCGGCAACGGCACGGCCACGAGCTATCGCGTCGAGGTCAAGAACGCCGACGGCGGCTGGGACACCGTTGCCGAGGGCACCTGGGACACCTCCGGCGCTGCCAAGACGGTCTCCTTTGACACGGGCTACACCACCACGGCCGTGCGCCTGGTGATCGTTGAGGGCGTGGGCGGCTTTGGCTCCGCTGCCGAGATCCGTCTTGGTGACGGTGCCGTGAGCGCCGACGTCGAGGGCCTGCAGTCCGTCGTCGACTTTGCCAAGACGCTCACCGAGGGCGAGTTCACCACCGAGTCCTGGACCGCCTACCAGGAGGCCCTGGCCGCCGCTCAGGCGCTTCTCGACACCGAGAACCCCGATGCGACGCAGGTCGAGGCCGCCAAGGCCAACGTCCTTGCCGCTCAGGTGGCCCTGCGCTTTGTTGCCGAGGACCCCGAGCCCGAGCCTGAGCCCGAGCCGGTTGACAAGACCGTCCTTACGCAGCGCGTCGCGACGGCCGAGGAGCTTGCTGCCAGCGGCTCCTACACCGACGAGTCCGTCAAGGCCCTGCAGGATGCGATCGACTCCGCCAAGGAGGTCCTCGCTCAGGATGACGCCACGCAGGAGGCTGTCGACGCCGCTGACGCCGCGCTCGCGGCCGCGATTCGCGACCTTGTCGAGAAGCCCGGGCAGACCGTCGACACCTCCGAGCTCAAGGACGCCATCAACGACGCCGCCTCGCTCGTGAAGGACGACTACACCGCTGAGTCGTGGGCTGCCTTCGAGGAGGCCCTCAAGGCCGCCAACGAGGCGCTCACCTCCGACGACCAGGCCAAGATCGACGCTGCCCTTGAGGCGCTGAACGAGGCCAAGGCCGCGCTCGTCGAGGCCACCACGCCTGGTGGCGGCGAGGAGCCTGGTGGCGACCAGAAGCCTGGCGACACCACGCCCGGCGGTGACACCAAGCCTGGCGACACCACCAAGCCTGGCACCGGTACCTCCAAGCCCGGAACCACCACGGGCACGGGCTCCACGGTGCCTGAGACCGGCGACAACAGCCTACCCGTCATGGGTGCGGCCCTGACCGCCGGTGCCGTGCTTGCCGCTGGCCTCCTCCTCCGCCGCAAGGCCGAGTAGGGCTCGCGCAGAGCAAACCCTAGGCGGGGGCGACGCGTACACGGCGCGTCGCCCCCGCTTTTATGTGGGGTGGGAGCCGCTGGGGGTGTGCCGCTGCCGGCGGTGAGCTGCCGGCGGTGACAGAAAAGCCTTCCAGTGCGCGCGTGCCAGCGCACACTGGACGTTATTCTCGTCCGTTCGGACAGAACAATTGACGAGTGCACGCTCCGCCGCGCGCACTCGGCGCATTTTTGCTCAGAAGCGAGAAACCCAGTTCAAGAAACCCAGCCCAGATGCACGTCTCGCTGGATAAAAGTGACGGGACCGGCGGACACCGCAGCGTCATCAGCTCCATGCTGATGCTGTCAGTGATAAAGAGAAGAACGAACCGCGAGGCACTCGAAAGCAAAGGAGCAGTGCGCCCGGCCTGGCGCAGGAGCGACCCCGCGCCCTATAGCCCCTTGGGAGCCGTAGGCCGCCCTGACTCCCCGGGGTGCTTGCGCGTGGCACGCGTGACGCGCGAGACAACGCGAACCTGACGCTTCACGAGCCTTACGCTGCGTCTAACGTGCGGCGCCAGGTCAACGTCGGCAGGCGTCTGGACGTTGTAGTGAAGCGACCAGCGCCTCAGGCCAATGGTCACGGCAATGCAGAGCGCCGACCCCCAGAACTTGCTCACGGAGCCCACCACAACGGCAAGGTAGTAGACCGCCGCCCCGCCGAAGGCACAGAGCGCATAGAGGTTAGAGCGCTGGAAGATGCGCGGAACCTCACCGAGAAACACGTCGCGCAGCATGCCGCCGCCCACGCCCGTCATGATGCCCATGAGGACGCAGCTCGCCGGGAGAAGACCGTGGACGAGCGCCTTATCGGTGCCCACGAGCGCGAAGAGCGCCACGGCCGTGATGTCGAGCCACTCAAGCAGCCGCCCAGCCCTGTCGAGCGGCTGCGGGAAGAAGAACGCAACAAGGCCCGTGGCCACGCTCAGGGGAATCGCAAAGGGGGACTCCAGCATGTAGACGCTGCCCACCTGCATCATGATGTCGCGGATGAGCCCGCCTCCCAGCCCACAGAGCAGCGCGAGCCCAACAAACCCAACGGCGTCGAGGTGCCGCGCCCGCGCCACCATGACGCCGCCCGCCGATCCCACGACTACGGACGCAAGGTCAACCCAGGTAGGAAGGGAGACGGCCGCGAGCTCGGGGCCGGAGGTGGTGAAGATGTCAAGCACGGTGGTTCCTCGAATCTCGCGCCTGCCTAAAACTGCTCGTACATTGTTACGCAACGTGCCGTCCGCCGAGACGAGAAAAACAACCAGATTGACGCTCGCATTGTGGCGCGGCTTACGCTATACTGACCGCTGCACCATCACATGGAGAGTTGTCCGAGTGGCCGAAGGAGCACGATTGGAAATCGTGTAGGCGCCTAAAGCGTCTCCAGGGTTCAAATCCCTGACTCTCCGCCAGAACTTATTCGCGGCGCCTTCGGGCGCCGCGTCACCCTTACGGAGGGGTGGCAGAGTGGTTGAATGCGGCGGTCTCGAAAACCGTTTACCCCTTCGGGGGTACGAGGGTTCGAATCCCTCCTCCTCCGCCATACGAGCATAAGACCGGTCCTCGGGCCGGTCTTTTTCATGCCGAGATCACCGGCATACAGAATTCGTTCAGCTTGCATACACCAAGCTCACACCTGGGACGCAGCGAACAGCCATTGCGGTGGCATGAGGATGACCAGCGTCTTCCCTTTAGGGTACGCTACACATCAGCGCGACATGCGCGGCCACCCGGCCGCACTGCCTCAAGAAAGGGACTCACATGGAATATGACAGTGACCTCGAGGGTTTCCGCTCGGACCGCTATCTCGCGCGCTCCTGGGCGCTGCTGACCCGTGAGCGCGGCTGGATCAAGGTTGTCCTGCTCATGACGATTGCTCTGCTTGTGCCCATTGCGGGCTGGCTCGGCGTCATGGGCTACGTCCTTGAGTGGGCGCGCCACACGGCATGGGGTGCCACGAGCGGCCCCAAGCGAAAGGGCGTGAAGCTTGGCGAGTGCTTCTCGACCGGCTGGCGCGCGTTTGTGGTCATGCTGGTGTGGTACTTCTGCTGCGCGGTGATCTCGGCGATCTTTGACGTTGTCCCCGTCTTTGGTGACCTTCTCGTCTTCCTGTGGTCCATCGTAATGATCGGCATGCACGTTGTGGTGTGCGTTGCCGTCCTGCGGGCCACCATCTACCAGAAGATCGCCCCCGGCCTTCGCGTCGAGACCATCTGGAAGATGGTCAGCCACGACCCTCGCGGCCTGCTGCGGGTGCTGGGGATGATGATCGGCCTTGGGCTGATTGCTGGCGCCGTGATGACGCTTCTCTTCACCGTCATGCTGACCTCTATCATCCCGCAGCTCATGTATGCGATTGGCTATTTCTACGAGTACGGCTACTACATGAGCGACTACGTGCTGACGCAGTACGTAATCAACACCATCGTCGCGATTCTGGGCTCTCTGGGCCCCTCGCTGCTCGTTGCGGCCGTCATCTCGACCTTTGCGGTCTCGATGATCTCCCTGCTGGCCTACACGGCGCTTGCGCTCTGGATGCGCCAGTTCAACGTCCCCGCCTGGGGCCGTGACGAGGACCCCCTGCCGCCCTTCCTGACCGACCCGCGCGACCAGGGCTTCTCAACGCCTTCGACCCCTGACAGCACTCCCGTGGCGCCTACCGGTGTCTCCGAGACCCCTGTCGAGAAGAACGACGAGCCCGTCCAGGACAGCACGACCGAGGTCCCCGAGCCGATCATTACCGAGCCCGTGGCTGCCGATGCGCCCGAGCCCGTGGTCGAGCCCGCGGTCGAGCCCGTGCCTGAGCCTGCGGCCGCGAACCCCGATGTGCCGGACGACGCAGTCACGGAGATCGTGGTCGAGGGCGACATCGAGGTCGCCACGACCGAGCTCCCGTCCGCAGGAGAGCTCGAAGCCGAGCCGGAGCCCGAGGGGACGCCAGAGCCCGAGGCTCCCGCCACCCCGGCCCCCAAGGACCCGGACGACCCCATGACCCCACCGGACTTCTCAAACGCCTGGAAGTAGCGCGGAGCCCCAAGCCCGCCTCCCCCGCGGAGGCGGGCTTTCTTGTAGAGGTGACGGTCACGCAAAAAGTGGGCCGCGCGAGAAAAACGATGCGCCGCGCGACAAGAGAGGAGCCCCCTGCGCGCGACAGGTCCTTCTCGGCCGCCCAATCGTGGGGAAGCGGTGGAGGTTTGGGGCCAAAACGGTTCTTTCCGGTAGGGGGAGACAGGGTCCAACTGGGACATCTTTGCAGGTGAAAGCTACCGGGAAGCCATCGGTACGTTTTGCGTCACCAGCACCGGGTAAGCTAGGTGCAGGGGTTTCGTGGAGGCTGAGCAAGGGGACGGCGCAACTATGGTATGATGCTTCGCCGAACCTTTCCTGCTCCGGGTGCGCCTTCATGTCCCGGAGCCATTAGCCCAGAGGAGGTGAACCGCATGAAGGCCTATGAACTGCTGTACTTTGTCGACCCCACCTGCAACGAGGAGACCCGCGCCGGCGTTATGAAGCGCATCGAGGTTGCTCTTGGTGATGGCACCGTCGACAGCGTCGAGGACTGGGGCAAGCGCAAGCTCGCCTTTGAGATCGACGACCTCACGGAGGGCGACTACACCCTCATCAACTTCCACGCAGATCCCACCGTTATCGCCGAGCTCGACCGAGTTCTGCGCATCAACGACGCCGTGAAGCGCCACATGGTCGTGCGCCGCGTCGACAAGGACTAGGCATGGAAGCGCGGGCGCAGGCCCGCATGAGAGAGGGAGTGAGAAGATGAGCATCAACAGGGTCAACATCTCGGGCAACCTCACGCGAGACCCCGAGCTGCGCATGACCGGCGGCGGCACGCAGATTCTCTCCTTTGGAGTGGCCGTCAACGATCGCCGTCGCAACCCGCAGACCAACGAGTGGGAGGACGTTCCCAACTTCGTGGACTGCGTCGTGTTTGGCGCCCGCGCCGAACCGCTCTCCCGCTTCCTCTCCAAGGGACAGAAGGTTGCCGTTGAGGGCAAGCTTCGCTATAGCTCCTGGGAGACCAAGGACGGGCAGCGCCGCAGCAAGCTCGAGGTGATCGTCGACGAGATCGACTTCATGTCGCCGCGCGGCCAGCAGGGAGGCGGTGCGGGCGGCTACCAGCAGCCGGCGCCCTCGTTCCAGCAGGGACCCTCCTATGCCGCCCCGGCGCCCCAGGGCTCCTATGCGCCCCAGGCGCAGGCGGCCCCGCAGCCCGTCCAGACCCCGCCGTCGGCAGACGTCTACGACGAGGACATCCCGTTCTAATCACCTGGCGGCCCGCGCCGCCAACAGAAAGGCAATGACATGGCTCAGCAGAAGCAGGATTTTCAGCGCCAGCCGCGTCGCAAGTACTGCCAGTTCTGCAAGGAGGAGACCGAGTACATCGACTACAAGGATGTGCAGCTTCTCCGCAAGTACATGACCGACCGCGGCAAGATCAAGCCGCGCCGCGTCACTGGCGCCTGCACGCAGCACCAGCACGACATCGCGCTCGCGATCAAGCGCGCCCGCGAGATGGCTCTCTTGCCGTACACCGTCCCCGTGGTCTCCAGCCGCGGCGGCCGCAACCGCGGCTAAGAGCCCCAAGCACTGAGAGAAGCGCGCGATGAGCGAGTGGCCCAACAACGGAGGTCCCGTCCCGCCCCAGGGCAGTGACGGCTCCCGTTCCGAGGCCACGGACGAGGGCCTGGTCCCCGCGGGCCAGACCAGCCGCGACAACGGTCGCAGGCCGCTCTCCGTCACGGCCTCGGTTGCCCTCTGCGCAATTGGCGGGGTGATCGCCTCCTCGTCGATGACGCTCTTCGCGCCCGTCTTTGTCGCCTATGGCCTGGCGGCGCTGCTCCAGCGTCACGGCCTGCGCGACATGGCGCTGGGCCTCCTCGCGGCGATCGCCGCCGCCCTGATCACGGGCGTCCCCCAGGGGACGGTCGTGGCCGTGGGAAGCGTCATCGCCTGCCTGGCATCGGCCCTTGTCGCCGGCATCTGGGTCAAGGGGAAGGTGACCGCCGGTCTAGGGTGCGTCATCGTGGCGGTCGTGGCCGCCGTGAGCCTTGGCGCGGACGCCGCCCTCGCCACCCTTGAGGGAACCACCCTCAGCGCGTCCGTCCAGGGCCTGCTGGGAGCCATACAGCAGCAGGCGTCCGAGGCCCCGGCCTCGGTGCTGCCTCAGGTTGACCTGGTGAGCGACCTGCTTTCGCTGCTCTGGCCCACGTCCTACGTGGTCCTGGGCCTGTGCGAGAGCGTCGCCGCCATGCTCGGCTCGCTGCTGGCAACGGTTCCGGCTCCCGGCGAGTCGCGGGAGGTGCCGCACCTGGCCCTCTTTGACCTGCCGCTGTGGGTCGTCGGCGTGTTCGTGGCCGCCGTCGCCGGCATTGCCGTGGCGCTCACGGTGCCCGGCGTGCCCGAGCTGGTCCTCATGGTCGCGGCAAACCTTGCCATGGCCGTGAGGTTTGCCCTGGCCGCGCAGGGGCTTGCGGTGCTCTCCTGGCTCATGCGGGAGAAGCGCGTGGGCGCTCTGCTCAAGCTGGCGGCATGGGTGGTCGCGTTCCTTCTTGAAGTGCAGTTCATCGTTATGACCGTCGTGGGTCTCGTTGACGTCTGGGCGAACTTCCGCCACCTCACCCGAGGCGGCGGGCCCGATGGCGCGGACGCCACGAAGCAGGACAAGGAGCCGGCCTCGGCCGGCTGACCGAAGGAGTTTCCCATGAAAGTCATCCTCTTGGGTGAGCTTCGGGGCAAGGGCGGCGAGGGCGACATCGTAGACGTCGCCCAGGGCTTCGCGGAGAACTTCCTGTTCCCCAACAAGATCGCCCAGCCCGCCACCCCGGGCAACATCAAGCAGCTCGAGGAGCGTCGCCACAACATCGAGAAGCGCGAGGCCGAGCGCATCGCCAACGCGGAGGCCACCAAGGCCGCCCTCGATGGCAAGTCGGTGACCGTCGACGCTAAGATCGGCGAGGAGGGCCAGCTCTTCGGCTCCGTCACCCCCGCCCAGATCGCTGACGCCATCCAGGCTCAGCTTGGCGTTGAGGTCGACCGCAAGCGCGTCGCCCGCGGCAACAACATCAAGACCTCCGGCAAGCACGCCGTCGAGGTCAACCTCTACCGTGAGATCACCGCCACCGTCAACGTCCTCGTGGGCGTGACCGAGGAGGAGACCACGGACGAGGAGACCGCCGAGACCGCTGAGGTCGAGGCCACCGAGGCCGAGGTCGCCGCGACCGAGGAGTAGCCTCACTTTTCAACGCACGACGCCGTGAGCTGCGAGTTTCTACAATAACCGCAGGTCAGGATTGTGTAAGAGAGCGCCCCGTCAGTTAACGCAGCTGACGGGGCGTTTTTCTCGGCCTTTCAGAACACCATCATCTAGCTGCTGTTTTGTAACTGGCATGCTCTTTGAGGACCATATTCCGGCAGTTTGCGGACAGGTGTTTGGCCGCCTTGGGTAAGGCCCACGTATGTTGAAAACCCTGCGTTTGCGCAGGATGCAAAATTGTTGAAAACGTTGAAAACGAAGAAATCCCCGGTCAGCGCGGTCTGGTTCTGAACAAGGCGGCATTGGGGCATGCCGCACGTCACGATGCGACTTGACAAGCGGGGCTGGCGCGACAGCCCGGCCCGCCGCCCGCGTCCGACCGATGTCCCGTATCGGTCCCTTCCCGTCCACACCCGGCGTGCGATAATTACCGTGCCCGTTCGAAGAAGGAGACAGAGTGGCCCAGAGCGAATACGAAGTCAACCCCACGCGCATGACCGCCAACGAGAACGCCGTCATGCCGCAGGACCCGGAGGCCGAGGCCTCTGTCCTCTCCGCCATGATGGTCTCCGCGGAGGCCCTCCAGGAGTGCCTCATCGACCTTGAGCCGGACGACTTCTACTACCCGTCCAACCGCACGGTCTTCATTGCGATGCGGGAGATGTTCGAGAAGAACATGCCCATCGACACGATCTCCCTCGCCGACTACCTGCGAAGCTGCGGCGAGCTCGAGCGCGTGGGCGGCCGGAGCTTCCTTCTGGGCCTGGGGAACAACTCGCTTGCCCTTGTGGGCTGGCGGCGCCACATCGAGATGCTCCATCGCGACACCACGCTGCGCAAGATGATCAGCGCCTCCGCGCAGATCACGGCGCTCGCCTACGACGCCCCCGAGGACACCAAGGAGGTCGTCGACCGGGCCGAGCGCATGCTCCTGGACGTCACCAACCGCGACGTCCACAAGAACGAGCAGTCGCTCGAGGAGATCATGGGCAACCTCTACGAGGAGCTCGGGCGTAGCAGCACCGAGAGCGACAAGCCGCTCGGCGTCATGACGGGCTTCCCCAAGATCGACGAGACGCTTCTTGGCCTGCGCCCTGGCCAGATGATCGTCATCGGCGCCCGACCGGGCGTGGGCAAGACCTCCTTCGCGCTCAACCTTGCCACGAACGCGGCCTTCAACGGCGCCTCCGTAGCGCTCTTCTCGCTTGAGATGTCCAAGGTGGAGATCGCGCAGCGCCTGCTTGCGGCCAACGCGCGAATTGGCCTCCAGGAGATCCGCTCCGCGCGCATTCGCGACGACCAGTGGCCGCAGATCCTCAAGGCCACCAACGACCTCTCGCAGCTCGACATCATGATCGACGACACCCCCGGCACCACGGTGACGGAGATTCGCGCCAAGGCGCGCCGCATCCTACGCGGCAAGCCCCTGGGCATTGTCATCGTGGACTACCTTCAGCTCATATCGCCTCCGGCGGGCGGGCGCCGCGCGGACAGCCGCGCCACGGAGGTCTCCGAGATGAGCCGTGGCATCAAGATCATGGCCAAGGACCTTGAGGTGCCCGTCGTCGCGCTCTCGCAGCTCAACCGTACCGTCGAGAACCGAACGGGCAAGCGCCCGCAGCTCTCCGACCTGCGCGAGTCCGGCTCTATCGAGCAGGACGCCGACATCGTTGCCCTGCTCGACCGCTCGATGAACGAGGACGAGGCCTCCCGCGAGGACCGTCCGGCCCTGAACGAGACCACGTTCATCATCGCCAAGAACCGCTCCGGCGCGCTTGCGGACGTGGCGCTGACCTTCCTCCCGGGCTCCACCAAGTTCGTCGAGGTCGACGGCTTCCACGACTAGCTTCGTTTGCGGAGAGGGTGGCGCGCCCGCGCGCCGCGGTTCGTGTCGGTTTGCCCTGTCGCCTTTGTCGAGTTCGGAGTGCCGTATAATCTCAACGTATGTGACTTCTAGACGAGAGGGACGCGCATGTCGGCATCAGTGCTCGTGGGTACTCAGTGGGGCGACGAGGGCAAGGGTAAGGTCACCGACCTCATCTCGGGGGACTTTGACGTCGTGTGCCGGTACGCCGGTGGAGCCAACGCCGGCCACACGGTCATTGCCAACGGCAAGAAGCTGGCCCTTCACCAGGTTCCCTCCGGCGTCATGTACGAGGGCACCTACCCCGTGATCGGCAACGGCTGCATCGTCGACCCCGAGATCCTGCTCCAGGAGATCGACATGCTCGCCGAGCAGGGCATCTCCGCCGAGCACCTCAAGATCTCCGGCAACGCGCACATCGTCATGCCCTACCACAAGGACCTCGACGGCGCGCACGAGAAGAAGCTCGGCAAGAACCTCATCGGCACCACCAAGCGCGGCGTCGGCCCCTGCTACATGGACAAGATGAACCGCACCGGCCTGCGCATCCAGGACATGCTGGACGAGAAGATCTTCCGCCAGAAGCTCGAGAGCGCGCTCGCCTACACCAACCCCATTCTCGAGAAGGTCTACGAGCTCCCCACCTACACCGTGGAGCAGATCTGCGAGACCTATCTGCCCTACGCGGAGCGCATCCGCCCGTACATCGTGGAGAGCAGCCTCTTCCTCAACGAGCAGCTCGAGGCCGGCAAGAACATCCTCTTTGAGGGCGCCCAGGCCACGATGCTGGACATCGACCACGGCACCTACCCGTTTGTCACCAGCTCCAGCTGCACCGCCGGCGGCGCCGTCACCGGCTCGGGCGTCGGTCCCACCAACATCGACCGCGTCCTCGGCGTGGCCAAGGCCTACCTCACGCGCGTGGGCTCGGGCCCGTTCCCCACGGAGCTCTTCGACGAGGTGGGCGACAAGCTCGGCGAGGTCGGCCACGAGTTTGGCGTGACCACCGGGCGCAAGCGTCGCTGCGGCTGGTACGACGCCGTCGTGGTGAACTACGCCGCGCGCGTGAACGGCCTCACCGACCTGGCCATCACCAAGCTCGACGTCCTCGGCTGCCTGGACGAGATCAAGGTCTGCGTGGCCTACGAGTGCGACGGCGTGGAGTACCGCACCGTGCCCGAGCACCAGAGCGTCTTCTATCACGCCAAGCCGGTCTACGAGACCCTGCCCGGCTGGAAGTGCGACATCTCCGGCATCCGCAACTTCTACCAGCTCCCGCGCGAGGCCAAGGACTACATCGACTTCCTCGAGCAGCTCGCGGGCGTCCGCGTCTCCATCATCACGGTGGGCCCGGACCGCGAGCAGACCATCGACCGCTACTGGCACTAACGGGCCGCACGGGTCGTGGGACAGACGGACTTTGCGCTGGTGTGTGACGCGGGGTGCGACCTGCCGTCCCTCTACCTCGAGCGGACGGAGGCCACCGTGGTCCCCTCTGCTGCCGTCACGGACGCCGAGGGTGGCACCGCCGCGCTGACCTGGGAGTTCGAGAAGACCTATCGGGCCCTGGCCGCGCGCGGGCGCACGCAGATCGCCTCCGTCCACTCCGCGCGCGCCTTCTCCGCGGAGCTCGCCTGCGCCGAGGCCGCTGCGGCGGCCTGCGCCGACGTTGCCGACGTGCAGGTCATCGACTCGGGATCGGGATCTGCGGCCACGGGCATGGTGCTCTTTCGCCTGGCCTGTCACCGTGCCGATGGCGTGTCGTTCGAGCGCTCCGTGGCGGCTGCGCGCGAGCTTGCGCGCCACGTCCGCCTGCTCGTGATCCCCGACCCCTCCGCGCACTTCTCGCGCCGGCGGACCCAGCGCCGCCGTCGGGGGCTTCTCAACCGCGCAACCTCGTCGCTGCGCGTCCGCATCTCGGGCGAGCGCGGCCTCTACCTGGTGACGCGCGGCGAGATCACCCAGCTTGCCCGCGCCACCGACCTCTCCGAGCTCACGGGCCGCCTCGCCCACGCCATGAGCGCGGTGGCCGCCACGGAGGGCGAGCTCGTCTACGCTACCCTGGAGACCGGCGACCAGCGCGCGCTGCGCGTTATGGAGAAGCCGCTCGACACAAACGAGTTCGAGGCGCGTCACCTGGGCACGCTGCGCGCGACGCACGCCGTGGAGACCATCATCGGCACGGGTGCGGTGGGCGTTGCGTTTGCGCCGAGCAGGGACTACTGGCGCGCGGCGGACGACCTGCCCATTACGGCGGCCGTCCCGGAGGCGCCCGACGCCCCGCCCGGTACGACGCCCGGCCCGCGCCCGGGTTTGCCCGGCCACCCCACGGAAACCCGCGCCCCAGGCGCTCACGAAGGAGGACGCTCATGAACAACACCAAGGTCGACATTCTGCTGCTTGGCTCCGGCGGCCGCGAGCACGCGCTGCTGGCAAAGCTCGCCGAGTCCCCGCGCGCGGGCCGACTCTTCGTGGCGCCCGGCAACGGCGGCATGAACGCCGCCGCCGAGCCCGTGACCGATCTTGACATCGAGTCCCCCGTGGCCGTGGCCGAGTGGGCGAGCTCGCACGGGATCGGCCTGGTGGTGATCGGCCCGGAGGCCCCGCTCGTCGCGGGCGTGGGTGACGCCGTGCGCTCCGCGGGCATCCCGTGCTTTGGCCCCAACGGGGACGCCGCGCGCATGGAAGGATCCAAGAGGTTTGCCAAGCAGGTCATGAGCCGTGCGGGCGTTCCCACCGCCGCCTACCGCTCCTTCACCGACGAGGCCAGCTGCGTCGAGTACGTCGAGCGCACGGGCGGACCGCTCGTGGTCAAGGCGGACGGCCTTGCGGCGGGCAAGGGCGTCATCGTGGCCAAGACCACCGAGGAGGCGCTGGCCGGCGTGCACGAGTGCTTCTCGGGCGCGTTCGGCGAGGCCGGGGCCACCGTCGTGGTTGAGGAGACCCTCGAGGGCCCGGAGTGCTCGCTGCTCGCCCTCACCGACGGCACGACCGTGGTGCCGCTGGCCACGGCGCAGGACCACAAGCGCGCGCTCGACGGCGACAAGGGCCCCAACACGGGCGGCATGGGCGTGTACTCCCCGGTCCCCGAGCACCTGGTCTCGGCCGAGGACCTCACCGCGATGGTGGAGATCGAGCGCCGCGTGGTCGCCGAGCTCGCGGCCGAGGGCATCACGTACTCCGGCTGCCTCTACGGTGGCTTCATGCTCACCGCCGAGGGCCCCAAGGTCCTGGAGTTCAACGCGCGCTTCGGCGACCCGGAGACCCAGGTCGTCCTGCCGCGCATGAAGGCCGACCTCATCGACGTGTTCCTGGCCTGCGACAACGGCACCCTCACCGAGGACATGATCTCCTGGGACGACGACTGGGCGGTCTCCGTGGTGCTGACCTCGGCGGGCTATCCGGGCTCGTATGAGAAGGGCAAGGTCATCACCGGCATCGAGCGGGCCGAGGAGCTCGAGGGCGTGACCGTCTACCACGCGGGCACGGCCGAGAAGGACGGCGAGCTGGTGACCGCCGGCGGGCGTGTGCTTGACGTCACCGCCGTGGCCCCGACCTTCCAGGAGGCCCGCGAGCGCGCCTATGCCGCCTGCGAGCTCATCGACTTCGACGGCAAGACCTACCGCAGCGACATCGGCCTGCGCGCCGTCAAGTAGGGTTCCGCGCTCCGTTCGAGGCTTGCATGCGGCCCGCGGGTGGGAGACCACCTGCGGGCCGCGGTTCTTTCCGGTTGCGGCCCGGCCGCGGTCCCACCTGGGGCGATGCCGCGCGCGGAGGCTCCCTCGCCCGCCGCGCGCCTTTCCCCGCCGGCCCTTCTCGCCGGGTACGTACATTCCCGGCGGTTACGTACACTTTTGGCGGTTACGTACACGCTTTCCGGTTACGTACACTCCGGACGGTTACGTACACTCTTGCTCAGGCCATCTACCAGGGAAAATGCAAAACCACTCTCCGCAAGGCTCTCTTTTTTGTGTACGTAACCGGAAGAAGTGTACGTACCCGGAAAGCGTGTACGTACCCGGCGAGCTTGAGCGCGCCCTGCCCAACAATCTGGCGAGAGGAACCTCGGCTCAGCAGGTGCCCCGCCGTCTGGAGCGTATTGCGCGTGGTCATCCGCCCCGCCGCCCCCGGTTACGTACACTCCCGCCGGTTACGTACACTTTGGACGGTTTCGTACACGAAAAAGTCCCCTTGGATGGGTCAGCTCCAGCATTTCCGCAGGTAGAAGACTTGGGCTGGTGTGTACGTAACCCCCGGGAGTGTACGTAACCGGAAAGAGTGTGCGTAACCGCCAAAAGTGTACGTAACCGGAGCGGGCGGCGCGTCGGGCGAGAAGAACCGCCGGGCTGCGTCCCCCGCCCCCGCACGCACCAGCCGCCGCGCGCCACGAGCGCCCCCCGCCCATCTCCTTCTCAGAACGTGCATCTCTCTGTCGTACAGTGTGGGTGCCGCAACGTGAAGGGGCGCGGGGTCGGCTGCCCGCGCGCCCGCAGCCACGCAGGAGGATGATCGCATGGCCCAGAAGAACGAGCTTACCGACGACCGCTCCAACGCGTTCGATGACATCCGCGACACGGTGGCGGCCTTCACCTATGACGGGGACCGCTCGTCTCAGGACCACGTGTCCGGCACGCCCGAGCGCCGCGCCCTCGTCCTTGGCGACGACGACCCGCGCGACAAGGCCCTCGCCGAGCGCCCCATCAGCGAGGACGTTGCCTGGACGGGTCGCATCTTCAACGTCGACCGCCTGCGCGTGGAGCTTCCCGACGGGCGCAACGCGGTTCGCGACGTGGTGCGCCACACGGGCGCGGTCGCCATCGTTGCGCTCACGGACGACGGGCGAATCTGCCTGGTGCGCCAGTACCGCACGGCCCTCGGCCGCGTGACCGTTGAGATTCCGGCGGGCAAGCTCGCCCCCGGCGAGGATCCGCTCGAGTGCGCGGAGCGCGAGCTCCTTGAGGAGACGGGCATGACGGCGGAGCGCATGGCGTTTCTCACCACCATTGCGAGCTCGGCGGGCTTCTGCGACGAGCTCATCCACATCTACATGGCCACCGGCCTCACCTTCTCCAAGTCGAGCCCCGACGCGGACGAGTTCATCAACGTCGACCTCGTAGAGGTGGGAGAGCTCATCGACGCGGTTCTTGACGGGCGGATCGAGGACGCCAAGACTGTGGTCGGCGCGCTGGTGTGCGACGCGATCTCCCGGCGACTCTCGGAGGAATAGGCGCGGCATTCTGCAGCAGCACCAGCTTGGCTCAGCGCGGGGTCGTCAGGGGCGGCCCCGCGCTGTCGTTTCATGCCCACGCCGACCGCTCGCACCCGCAACAGAGCCCTCAGCAAACGCGCCTCCCGAGGCCCTGCCGCACGGCACCAAGCCCCGGCTCCGGCCAACACAAAACCAAAAAGTACGCGCCCCCTCAATCAAAGGAGAACGGTGTTTGTTCCCCATAATGTCCTTTGGTTCCCGATTTATGCACCTACATCTACCTTTTGGGAACATCTCAAACTTCTCAAAACCATTTGTATGCCTGAAGGTTAAGATACGAGACACGCCAAATTGTGGGAGGGGCCACGCTTCTGTACGGGGCTGGCCGCCGCCCACGGCTGAAAAGTAGGGCGGGGCCAACGGCTTCGAGTTGTGAGGGAGTACCACCGTGGACGCCAAGCGAAGCAAAATTGTGACCGGAGGGGGGTTGCTCGCTGCCGTATGCCTGGCCGCGGTTCTAAGCGTCGGTAACGCGCTCGTTCTCCCCTCCGCAACGTTTGCCGAAGAGGCGACGACAGAGTCGAGCGCCGGAGCAAGCTGGGAGTCCTCCCTCCCCAAAAACATTCCCTCCCGTTGGGACCGCGCCGTCGTGACTGTGGCGCGGAGCCAGGTTCGCTATACCGAGAAGTCTCTGTCTGCGGTCGCAAACGAGCAGGCCACGGGGTCTGCGTTCTTCTCGCGCTATGACGAGTGGGCCGGCGAGCCCTCCACGGAGTGGAACACGCTCTTTGCGTCCTTCTGCCTTGAGAACGCCGGCGTTGAGGGCATGCCTCAGGACACCGACGCCCAGGCGTGGGCAGAGAAGCTGCAGAAGAACGATCCTTCTCTGTATGTTGCCGCGGCCGACCACGCTCCCGAGCCTGGCGACCTTGTGTTCTTCCGCTCAGACGAGGGCGAGAAGAACGAGGCGGCTCGCGTGGGCATTGTGTCCGAGGTGACCGAGGCCACGGACGAGACGCCGGCCCAGATGAAGGTCGTTGAGGGTGACGTTGACGGTGCGGTTGTTGAGACCGCCTACGACCTTGATGACGAGAGCATCCTCGGCTACGGCTTGCTCCCCGAGCAGCCGGCGGATGATGTTACCGCTGAGGGCGCCGATGCTGACGACACGGTGACGCTTGACGACACGCTCACCTACGAGGCCGAGGACTACACCGTTGCCGTGAAGGTGTCCGGCGAGGCCACGGTCTCCGAGGGCGCCGATTCCGCCGAACCTGCCAGCGAGGCGGAGGGCCTCTCCATGGAGACCGTCGCGCTGGACGGCAGCACTCCGGAGTACCAGGCCGCCGAGGCCTACCTCGAGGACAATGATCCTGAGAGCGTGGTCAGCGTCTCCGCTCTCGAGTTTGAGTTCACCTATAACGGTCAGGCGCTCGACGTCTCCGACTGTGACGTGACCGCTGAGGTCACTCCGAGCGAGCAGCTGCAGGCCGAGGCCAACGCCATCGAGACCTCCGAGGACACGGCGGACGAGGCCGAGGTTGGCATTGCCCTCACCGCGCTCCAGAGCACCGAGGGCAGCGAGGCCCAGGAGCTCGACACCGTGATGGTCGAGAAGGACGCGACCGAGCGGCCGACGATGACGCTTGCGCTCGACGCTGCTGCACCCGCGCTGCAGCTTGTGGCTCGCGAGGCACTGAATCCTACGTTTACGGTGCAGTATTACGCGAACCTCACAACGCTTGTCCGAAACGATGACGGATATCTGAGAATTCTTGACACAAGCGGTAATGGTGACGGTACGGGGGGCAATCTCCCGACGAATGGCGGAAGTTTGCCGCAAACAGGCCTTTATGTCGAGGACGATGGCTCCCTCGAGTCCACGACGACTCTTATGCAGCTATACAAGGAGAAGAGCTTTAACTACTTTGATGCTCCGGGCCTGCCGTATGTGAACATCTTCCGTGATAATGGAAACTACACTGCTAAAGAGGTCTGGGTGCTGAAGGACGGTAAGTCGGCGTCGAGCACGAACCCTGATGACTGGGAGACCTACGGGCCCATCGGACAGGCGACTGAGCTTCACTTTACGAACAATCCCGATAAGAAGGACGATCCGGACACCATCTATATTGAGGATGGAATGGTCATTCGCCTGGTCGCAGATCAGACGGAGAGCAACTACAACAATGCCGCTACGTTCTATGATTATGACATCACAAACGACGGTAGAAATACTTGGGATGGGACGAACGGTGCCCATGGAATCAACAGCAATAGTAATTACCAGGGTACTGGAGCTAAGCTTGCTTTTGGCAATGCCAATACGGGCACGGGCCTGGACACTCAGTCCTGGAATGGTAACACGCTCAACAAGTATAACAACGCGAGTATCGAAGGCTGTACGTTCGGCCTGGTGAAGGGCCTCGATGACCAGGGGCATATTGTATATGCCGACGACATAAGCGCTCCCAAGCTCTTCGACGACGGTTCGGCAATTGGAAAGAGGGAAATAACCAATTATTCTCTCGACTTTAATCGAGCTGGGGATACTTATACGCTCTCCGCAGTAAGTGGCGCAGGACTCGACAATCTTGAGAACTTTACGAGACTTGATCACTATGTCAACGGTGAGATGTTCTGGCAGAACAGGGTAATTTATACAAATAACTTCTGGCCGATGGACGGAAACCGAGGCACTGATGGCCTAACCGGCGAATACTATAACCGAGGCGATTTCGTCGGGTATGGCGGCAATGATATGTATCCGCCAAGTGATGACAGCAAGGCTCACAATAACCTGTTCGGAATGGTGTACAGCGTTAACTTTAAGCTGACTGAGGACTACGTCGGCCCGCTGGAGTACTACTTCTTCGGCGACGATGACATGTGGGTATTTCTCGATGGCAGGCTGATCTGCGATATCGGTGGCGTGCACAGCTCTGTTGGCATGTATGTCAACCTGTGGGACTACATCAAGCAGGGCGATGCAGGCGAGCACACGCTCAAGTTCTACTACACCGAGCGCGGTCTCTCTGGCTCCACGTGCTACATGCAGTTCACCCTGCCGTCCGTCTCCTCTAACACCCCTTCGTATCAGAACAGCCAGCTGAAGGTTCAGAAGGAAGTCGTAGGCAGCGCAGATCCCAATACCGAGTTCAGCTTTGATATCAGCATCGAGCATGAGAACGAGGTAGTTGAAGGTTCTGACTATTCAATCGTCCGCTACGACGCAGAGGGCAACCGCGTCGAAAGCTCGCTGCTGACCGGTGGTGAGGGCTCCTTCAAGCTCAAGGCCAACGAGTACGTAATCATCGACTACCTGCAGCATGGGACCAAGTACACAATTAAGGAAACGGGCGCTGAAGGCTTTGAAGTCAGCAACCAGATTGATTACGGCACCACAAACAAGTCTGAGACGGTAGTCGGCACGATAGCTCCGGGCATTAGCAACTTCGTGTTGTTCACCAACACGGCACGACCCAAGCTGCCCGACACCGGCGGACCGGGAGCACTCATCTTCACCCTTGGCGGAGCCGCCGTCATTGTGACCGGCCTTACGTATGGGTTCTATCAGCGGAAGCGTTCTTCTTGCTGAGCGTTTGAATCAAGTCCTGTAGGAAAGTTCCAACTGGGAAGGAATGAGAGGAAGTAACCTATGAAGCATTTGAAGAAGTTCATAGGGGCGGTCGCCGCCGCACTCATGGTCTTTGCCATGACCGTGACGCCCGCGTTTGCCGCGAGCGGCACCAACGACAACAGCGGCTCCATCACCATCAACGACGCTGAGCCCGGCCACACCTACAACGCGTATCAGGTTCTCGTCCTCGAGAGCTACAACACTGACAAGGGCGCGTACTCCTACAAGGCGAACGCCGACTGGGCTGAGTGGCTTGCAACCCAGACCCAGTACGTCTCCGTCGACGCCCAGGGCTATGTGACTTGGGTCAAGGATGCCGATGTTGCCGCCTTCGCTAAGGCTGCCATCGCGCATGCCAAGGAGGCCAAGATTGCTGCAAAGGGCACTCAGAAGGCCCCCGCTGCCGCTGAGGGCGCGCAGTACTCCACCGTCACGTTTAGCAACCTGAACCTCGGTTACTACCTCGTTGACACCACGGTCGGCACGCTCTGCTCGCTTGACACCACCACTCCTAGCGCCACGATGGAGGAGAAGAACGAGCTGCCTCCTGTGAAGAAGGAGGTCAAGGAGGACTCCACTAACAACTGGGGCGACGAGAACAGCGCCGAGATTGGCGATACCGTCGAGTTCAAGACCACCATCACCGCCAAGAAGGGCGCGGAGAGCTACGTCCTCCACGACGTCATGTCCAAGGGCCTGACGCTCAACGCTGACTCCATCAAGGTTCAGGTCGGCGGCACTGATCTTGCTGCGGCTAACTACACCCTCAAGACGTCCGACCTGAACGACGGCTGCACCTTCGAGATTGAGTTTACTCAGAGCTACCTCGATACCATCACCGCGGATACCGACATCGTCGTGACCTACAGCGCTGTGGTGAACGAGAATGCCGTCATCTTTGTTGACGCTAACACCAACAAGACCAAGCTGGCGTTTGGCGAGGATCACCGTGACGAGACCACGTGGGATGAGACCAAGACCTACACCTACAAGGTCGATGTCGTGAAGACTGACGGTGACAACAAGGTGCTTGACGGCGCCGAGTTCAAGCTCTACGACGCCAAGACTAGCGGCAACGAGATCGCCCTTATCGAGGTCTCTGATGGCGTGTATCGCCTCGCCAAGGATGATGAGACCGGTGTCGATCACATCACCACTGTTAACGGCCAGCTCGAGATCAAGGGCCTTGATGCCAACACGACCTACTGGCTCGAGGAGACCAAGGCCCCTGAGGGATACAACAAGCTCTCCGGTCGTGTTGAGATTGCTGTCAAGGATGCCAACATCGACGCCACGGTCAACGGAGGCGTCTGGCACGAGGGCGACGGCGGCATCCACGTCGTCAACAAGGCCGGCAACATCCTGCCCTCCACCGGTGGCATGGGCACCACGATCTTCTACGTGGCCGGCGGCGCCATCGTCATCGCCGCTGCTGCGACGCTCGTGTACCGCAAGCGCATGGAGAGCAACCGGTAAGTATGCATAGGCCTGCGTGAGCGGGCAGTCCCGGCTCCGCCGGGGAGGTTCTACCTCCCCGGCGGACGCGGGGGACCACGATAGCCTAACGGCTACAGTGGCAAGGAGAGGCCAGCGTGAGCAAGAGCACCAGGAGAACCGCATCAAACGTCGTTCTTATCGTCCTTCTTATCGCTGGTTTGTCCCTGCTGCTGTATCCAACGGTCAGCAACCTTTGGAACTCGATGCACATGTCGCAGGCGATCGTCGATTACTCGGAGGAGGTGTCGGACATGAACGCACAGGACTACACGGCGTTCTGGGAGCGTGCGGAACGCTACAACCAGGAGCTCGCCCAGGACCCAGACCGCTTCCAGATGACCAACTCTGAGCGGGCGGACTATGAGAGCCAGCTCAAGGTGTCCGACACCGGCATCATGGGTTACATCGAGATCCCAACCATCGGCGTGTCCGTTCCCATCTATCACGGGACGGAGGAGTCCGTCCTGCAGGTTGGTGCCGGGCATCTTGAGGGAAGCTCGCTGCCAACGGGCGGATTGGGGACGCATTGCGTGCTCACGGGTCACCGCGGGCTGCCGAGCTCCGAGCTGTTCACGGACATTGACAAGCTCGAGGTCGGCGACGTGTTCGAGCTGACCGTGCTTGACCGCACCATGACGTACGAGGTCGACCAGATTCTCACGGTTGACCCGTATGACATGGACGCGCTTGCCATCGATCCGCAGCAGGACTACTGCACGCTCGTCACGTGCACGCCCTACGGCATCAACACGCATCGCCTGCTCGTCCGCGGGCATCGGGTGTCCAATCGGACCGCGGAGGACGAGGTTGCCGCTCAAAAGGTGAGCCCCGTTGTGCCCGTGGCGGTTGCGGGCGGCGTCTTGGTTGCGGCTGGAATTGCTCTGCGAGCCCTTTCTCGCAGGAAGAACTAGGAGGGACATCGTATGAAGTGGCTCAGAAGACTCACGGCACTTGCGATGACGGTGCTCGCTTTGAGCCTTACGGGCGTTGCGGCCTACGCGCACGAGGTACCCGATCCGTCGCGCACGGGGACGATTTCCGTCAGCATGAAGTATGACGGTCAGCAGGTTCCCGGCGGCACCGTGACGCTGTATCGCGTGGGGGACGTTGTCTCGGATAACGGCGACTACCTGTTTGCGCTTAACGATGCCTGCGCTGACAGCGGGGTGTCGCTTGACGACCTGCAGTCTCCGGACGCTGCGGAGGCGCTTGCGGCGTGGGTGACGTCTCACGACGTTGCCGGCACCACGGTTGAGGTTGGCGCTGACGGCACGGCCACGTTTGGTGACGTTGCGCTGGGCCTTTATGTCATGGTGCAGAACGAGCCGGCTTCTGGCTACTACGCCATCGACCCCTTCCTCATTGGCATGCCGCTGACCGAGGACGGCGCGTACGTGTACGATATTGACGCAAGCCCCAAGCTTGAGCTGCAGAAGAAGCCCGTGACGCCGCCCACGGAGGAGACCGCTCCCGAGACGGGCGACCCCGCGACGCCCGTGGCCGCCTTTGCGCTGTGCGGAGCCGCGCTTGTGGGCGTTGCCCTGGTTGCGCTTCGCGCGCGCCGCTAACGACGGTTTTGCGAGGACGTAGGGATGCCTGCCAACACGGTCATCATCTACTCTCCGCGCCGGCTGACGCCGACGGAGCGCAGCATTCTTGCATACGTGCTCGACCACGAGGGAGAGGCCTGCTCCAAGGAGGAGCTCGCCGCGACCTTGGGACGCAGCAAGGTGACGGTGAGCAAGTCCATCTCGCGCCTGCGCGCGGATGGGCTGCTCCTTTCTGAGCCGTGCTACGACGAGAATGGCGCCCAGCTTGCAAATGCCTACCGCCTGGCACCCTCCGGGGCTTCCGCCGTCTCCCGCGAGTCTACACGCTGATTCAAGCGCCTTCGCAATGAGCATGTGAGCGTGGCAGTTCGCTGCCCGTGATTGAGCCGCCCAATCTGATCGCGGGCGGCTCTTTTCATATCTTGCCGGGCGCCGCGCGCCGTTGAGGGCGGCTGTCCGACGGTGCTTATACCACATGACGCCGCGTTCCCGTCAATATACATTTTTTATTAAGTGTGAAGGATAAGGCGTGTAAAACGTGGCAGGCTTCCACTTGGTCGGGGCGGGTCTTCCGCCATATCTCAGTATTGCTGGGTGATCGGCGGCTTTGGGCGCCGGGACAAAGAGTGCCGTGCGATACCTTGAGACGGAAGTGGGAACGCGTCATGAAGTGGGAACCAAGAAGGAAGAGTCGCCTGTTTGCCTGTGTTATGACGCTCCTGTTGAGCGTAACGATCAGCCTTGTGGCGGCACCCTCCGCGTCCCTGGCCGACGGTTTTGAGGATCACGTCCTTAGAACCGCCCTTCCGCCAAACACAGCATGAACATGTTTGACTACTGGCTGATCGACAGACTGGCCGTCGACTACTCGTGGAACAATCTGCCCGGATACCGCGACCAGGGGATAAACGCGGGTCATAACCTGCGCTTTGTGTACTCCACCCGAGGGGAGAGCGCTCCCAACACAGGCTTTTTTGGCGGCCCCCTCATGGGAATTGTGGGCAACACGCTTGATGAAAACGGATACCCAACGCTCTCGGTCACATACGGTGGCGAATCCCTTGCCTATCTGTTCGATATGAGCAATGAGGCAAGCGGCCAGCCGGGCAAGGCAACCTATCCGGGAGTGAGCGGGCTCTTCCGAGTCGACGACGAGGGATATTACTACTATGACTCCCGTCATGAGTTTGCCTCGCTCGACGCTGCCACCCATCACGTCAACGTGTATGACACGTGGGCGGTCAAGGCGTCGCCTCTTCCGATGTCCAACCACGACGGGCAGTTCTTCCCGCTGGACCGGCCGACCACCGTCTTTGACCTTGTCGACGGTGCGCTTGTGCAGAAGGACGTTGCCGACCCGAGGTCCCTCTTGTTATTTTGCCCGTCTTCCCCACAGGGGAGGCGGGCTTTTCCTTTATGCGGATACCGCATGCTATATTTCATAAAAATATAAAATATATTCAGGTTAAGAGCAGCATTAGAGAATAATGGTGTGACATTCTCTCTCCGGATGCCTCCTTGGTCTTGGGCCTTGGTGCGGCCGCCGCAGGCTCCCCAAGGCCTGTCTCGGGCCCCATGCCGGAGCTTTCCGTGGGGGAGGAGTCCTACGTGGGCTCCGTCGAGCTGCCAACGCTGGGGCTGGAGCTGCCGGTGGCGTCGGGCCCCCGGGACGGGCACGTTGACCTGGCGTGCCGAATCTCTGGGTCGGTGTACGAGGGCGACCTCGTCCTTGCGGGGAACGATCACCGCGCCGCCTTTGGCGGGCTGGGGCTCCTGCGCCCGGGGGACGCGGCGTACGTGAGCGATACGCTGGGCCACCGGTTTGCGTTCGTGGTGGAGGCCGTGGGGGCCTCCGCGTCCGACCGCGCCGGCGCAGCGCTCACGTTGCTCACGCAGACGGACGCGGGGGAGCCCCTGGTGGTGACCTGCGTCGCGGCTGCCGAGCACTCTGGCGACTTCGCGTACTAGCGGGACGGCACCGCCGGGCAGCGCGGGCCCCATGCGCGTGCGGCGCACGCAATGCGGGGCCGGTGCTACCCTAGTCCCCGCACGTTTCCGCACGACCAGACGGAGTCTTCCCCATGCCTAGCACGCACCCCTCGCTCTTCTCGCGCTTTCTTTCGTACTATCACGGCCAGCTGCACCTCTTTGTGATCGACACCCTTGCCGCCATCACGGTGGCTGCGATCGACCTGGCCTTCCCGCAGATTCTCCGCACGCTCACGGGAGGCCTCTTCACGGAGGGGCCGTCCGCCATCATGGGGGCCCTTGTCTACCTTGCCGTGGGCCTGGTCCTCATGTACGCCGTTCGCTTTGCCTGCCGCTACTTCGTGATCTTCTGGGGCCACGTCATGGGCGCGCGCATGGAGAGCCGCATGCGTGAGGACCTCTTTGACGCGTACGAGCGCATGTCCTTCTCGTACTTTGACCATCACAAGACGGGCGACCTCATGAGCCGTCTGGTGTCCGACCTCTTTGACATCTCCGAGGCGGCGCACCACGGGCCCGAGTTTGTCCTCATTGGCATTGTGGAGGTCACGGGCTCGTTCATCATCCTCTCGACGATCAACCTGCCGCTCACGGGCGTCCTCGCGCTCATTGCGTGCCTGCTCGTGGCCTACAACGTGTACGCCAACTGGCGGATGCGCGCGGTCTACATGGAGAACCGCGTGCGGATCTCCGGCGTGAACAGCCGTCTGGAGGACTCGCTCGCCGGCGTCCGCGTGGTCAAGAGCTTTGCCGCCGAGGACGTGGAGCGCGCCAAGTTCCGCGCGAGCAACGGCGCCTACCTCGACTCCAAGACGCGCATGTATCGCGCCATGGGCCGCTACCAGGCCGCCATCGCCGTCATGATGGGCGCGCTCAACACGGCCGTGGTGGTGCTCGGCGGCTGGCTGATCGCCGAGGGGCAGATGAGCGCCATCGACCTGGCAACGTATGCGCTCTACATCTCGCTCTTCACGCAGCCGATCACGTCCATCCTGGACTTTACGGAGACCTTCCAGAAGGCCATCGCGGGGTTCCGGCGCTTCTGCGAGGTCCTGGACACCCAGCCGGACATCCAGGACCGCTCGGACGCCGTGCCCCTGCGCGTGACGGAGGGCGCCATCAGCTATCGCGACGTGCGCTTTGCGTACAAGGACGCCGACGGCACCGCAGACGACGAGGTCATTCGTGGACTCACGCTCGACATTGCCCCCGGCGAGACCGTGGCCCTGGTGGGTCCCTCGGGCGGCGGCAAGTCCACCACCTGCTCGCTCCTGCCGCGCTTCTATGACGTGGACGCCGGCTCCATCTCCATTGACGGGCAGGACGTGCGCGGCGTCACCCAGCGGAGCCTGCGCGAGGCCATTGGCCTTGTCCAGCAGGACGTCTACCTCTTTGACGGGACGATCGCCGAGAACATCGCGTACGGCTCGCCCGACGCCACGATGGAGGAGATTCGTGCCGCCGCGCGCAAGGCGAACATCGCGGACTTTGTGGAGAGCCTGCCGGACGGCTACGAGACCGAGGTCGGCGAGCGCGGCAGCCACCTCTCCGGCGGCCAGAAGCAGCGCGTGGCCATTGCGCGCGTCTTCCTCAAGAACCCGCCGATCCTCATCTTTGACGAGGCCACGTCCGCGCTCGACAACGAGTCCGAGCAGGCCGTCCAGGAGTCGCTGTCGGAGCTCGCCCGCGGGCGCACCACGCTCGTGATCGCGCACCGCCTCTCCACCATCAAGAACGCGGACGAGATCGTGACCATGGAGGGCGGCCGGGTCTCCGAGCGCGGCACCCACGAGGAGCTGCTCGCCCGCGGCGGCACGTACGCGCGCTACTACGAGATGCAGTTCTCGGACGGGGCGCCCGCAAGGTAGGCGACCGGTTTCCAGGGAACGGTTCCAGGGGATGGAAGGAGATGGTGCCGGCGCGCACCTGCCTCCCGTTTTCCTTTCTTTCCCAAGTTTTCCTTTCTTTCCTAATTGGCCGCGAGCTGGGCGTTTTTGCCTCTGGGGTTGGGCAGAATATGTGACCTGCCGTCCGTGCCGAGCGAATGCGTATACTAAACAGCAAATCTGCTGTGACCCTACGCCGCCCTGCGGCCGCCGGGTCCTGCGACGGGGGAAGAGGGGCATGGCTAGGAACCGCGACATCGCGCGCGTGCAGAAGGGTGCGCTCACGGCTGACGAGGCCGAGAAGCTCTTCTCCACCGTTGACCACACCGGCCACTCGGACGAGGAACGTGCCCGTCGCCAGCGCGCCCATCGCAAGGAGAAGGGCGTCTCCCTTGACATTGACCCGCTCTCCGAGGAAGACCCCTCGGGCTCCAACGTGGGGAAGGTCATTGCCAAGACGGCCGTCACCTTTGTGATGCTGCTCCTGGTCCTGGTGGTGGCCGGCCAGGTGTTCTTTGGCCTGGTTCGTCGCTCCAACACCTCCGACCTCACGCAGAGCGTCACGGTGCGCACCGTGGCCTCGGCCCTGCGCGGCGGCGTGGAGTGGGGCAACGGCTTCACGCAGTTCCCCGAGGACTTCTCCGTCCAGGAGGCGGACGAGAACACCGGCCGCGTGGAGGTCACCGTCACGGACACGAGCTCGGAGAACGCGCTCGAGTGCTTTGCGGGCTCTGGCGTGCAGGCTCAGGCGTTTGCGGTGAACTGCCTACTCAATCCCAACATCAACACCGTCGTGTACCACGTCAACGTGCACATGAGCGAGGACGGGGAGATTCAGCAGTCCGCGCTCTTTGGCTTCCTCAAGCCCACGGGTGACGTGACCTCGTACATCACGTACGTGTGGACCAAGACGCAGTCCGCCGACGGCGTCCAGCTCTCGCTGCACATCACGGGACTTGACGACTCCATCCAGGGCGAGCTGCGCGACAAGATCACGACGTCCTTCACGCCCGTCCAGGTGCTCAAGGGGGAGTAACCCCCGGTCCCGGGCCCTCAACTTGCCTTTAAGTTTCAGCCTTTCGGCAGGATAGGGCTCTTTTCCCTCCCGAATGTGTCGATTGCGTGATACCGTAAAAAGTCGGAGGGAGAAAGGGAAAGGGGGCCTTCCGTGAAGTGCAAGAACTGTGACGCGGAGCTGCCCGAGAACGCGCGCTTCTGCCCGGACTGCGGCACGCCCACCGACGGGGTGCCCACGTCAAAGAAGCTCGAGGAGCCGCTTGAGCCGATGGGCCTGGGCGCGGTGCCGCTTGTGCCCATTGCTCCGCCTCCACGTGCGTCCAAGGTGGTGCCGAGGATTCCTCGGCCGTACGTTCCGCATTCCAACCAGCGCCCCGCGCGCTACGCGTCCTCGCATCACTCGCCGCTCATCTGGCTTGACGAGCCGGAGCGCCGCCGTGCCGAGCGCCTTGAGAAGGCCGAGCTGCTCGAGCGCCGCCGCCGCGCGTCGCGCCCTGCCGGAGACGCCTCCCGCTCCGAGGAGGAGGCACCTCAGGATGTGACCGAGGCCGCCGAGCGCACGACGGACGAGAAGGACCGTGCGCCCGAGGAGACGGTCGAGGTTACGGCCGCCGAGCAGGAGCTCGCCGCCGAGGAGGAGCCCGAGCTGGCCGAGGGCGCCGTCGAGGACGGGGTCGCGCCGGAGGGGGTCGCGCTCGACGACGCCGCGGCCGAGGCTGCCGTGGACGACGGGGGCGAGGCGGAGTCTGGGACGGCTGAGGAGGCCGAGGCCGCCGAGGAGCCCGAGCCTGCCGTCAGCCAGGACCCCGAGGCTGACGCCGAGGAGACGGACGACGAGCCCGAGCCTGACGCCAAGGTGACGGATGCCACCCCCGTGGCCGACGCGGAGGACGCCGAGCCCTCCGACCAGGAGCCGGAGCCGGAGCCCGAGGCCCCCGAGAACACCTCCGACCCCGAGCCCTGGGGCGAGGACGCCTGGGAGGAGGGTGACGCCGACGTAACCTCGGCCTTTGACCGCATGCCCGACGACGGTGTCCGCCGCATCCTGGGCATCCGCCTCGACCGCTTTGTGGCGATCTGCGTCGTGGCGCTTCTTGCCGTGGTTCTTATCGGCGGCTTCATTGGATGGACCGCGACGGGCTGGTTTGGCCCGCTTGCCGACAGGAGCGAGCAGGCGCCGGCCGTCCAGCCCCCCTCGGACGGCAGCATCCCGCCGCTTGACCAGTCCGAGCCCGCCGAGGAGGAGGCGCAGCCCCTCGAGGGAGGCCCCGAGATCAAGGCCGCGCTCGCCGACTACACCTGGGCCGAGCTCTCCCAGCTCTCCGGCCTCATCGCCGCGGCCGAGGACGATGCCGCCGCGCTTGACATTGCCAAGCTCTACCACCTCTGCACCGAGGAGGGCACCCTCGACATCCAGGCCACCAAGGACCTCACGCTGAACGACGGCACGGTGGTTCCGATCACCATTGCCGGCTTCCGTCACGACCAGAAGGCCGACGGGTCCGGCGTCGCGGGCATCTCCTTTGTGGCCCGCGGATCGGCCTCCTCGCAGCCGATCAGCGCGTCGGGCCAGGTCACGAGCTGGGAGGACTCGACGCTGCGCGTGTGGATGAACGAGGGCCTCATGGCGAACCTCCCCACCGAGCTCGCCGACCTCGTGGTCCCCGTGACCAAGCTCACCAACTCCCCGGCCGGCACGGGCGGGGCTCAGCAGTCGACGCAGGAGAGCCTCTGGCTGCTCTCCTACTCCGAGATCGTGGGCGAGCTGGGCCAGAACAGCAAGCGCTATGCGGCGTACCAGTCCGAGGGCGCCCAGTACCAGGTCTTTGCCGACGCCGGCGTGAGCTGGGCCGCAGCCTCGCCCGCGCTCATCCTTGAGTCCGGCGAGTACTGGTGGGAGCGCTCTCCGGAGCCCACCAATAACCGCTGGTACATGTGCGTGTCCGCCAACGGCGAGCCCTCCTACGGGCACCGCCCGGGCACCGCGGACGCCATCGTCATGGGCTTCTGCCTGTAGGCGGCCCACCCAGACACGACGACGGGGCGGGAAGGCAGCGCGCCTTCCCGCCCCGTTCTTCTTGCCCAGCGTCCGCCCTGCGGCCTTGGGACGCGCGCAGACGCTACGCGAGCAGCGCCGTCACGTTGCCGAGGACGCTCTCAAAGCTGACGCCGCGCACCTCGTAGTCGGGCTGCGCGGGCGTGATGCGCATGGCGTCGCGTACGAGGCTGCCGGCAAACTCCGTGGCCGCCTCGAGCCCCCTGCCGGCAAAGATCGCGGCCGTGAGGCCGGACGCAAAGAGGTCGCCCGTGCCGTGCAGCATGAAGGGCAGGAGCTCCCCGGAGACCTCGCTCACCTGAAGGTCCTTCTCGCCCGCCACGCCCAGGTAGTTGCGGATCACTTGCTCGCCCCCGCGGACGACGCCCTTGATGACGACCGAGCGCGCGCCCATTTCCACGAGCGCCTCCATCATGCGCGTCACGTAGGCCTCGTCGACGTCCTGGCCCTCGTAGGGGATGCCCGTGAGGATGGAGGCCTCGGTGAGGTTGGGCGTGAGCACGTCGGCGCCGTCCACGAGGTCGCGCATGGCCGCGCACATCTCGTCGGTGTAGGTGGGGTACTTGGAGCCGCCGTCCCCCATCACGGGGTCAACGATGCGCAGCGCGCCCGGGTGCTCGCGGTAGAGGCGCAGGATGGCGCCGACCTGCTCGGCCGAGCCCAGAAAGCCCGAGTAGATGCCGTCAAGCTCGATGCCCTCCTCGGCCCACGCGTCGAGGTAGTCGTTGAGCATGGGGGTCGTGTCGTGCATGTAGAAGACGGGGAAGCGCGTGTGTGCCGAGAAGAGCGAGGTGGGGACCGGGCAGACGTCGATGCCGGCGGCCGAGAGCACGGGAATGGCCACCCCGAGCGAGCACTTTCCGTAGCCGCACAGGTCGTGGACGGCCGCGACGCGCGGCAGGTAGCCGTCGTGGCGCTCGTACAGGGGCATGGTGCTGGCGTTGTTCATGGGATTCTCCTTGTCCGCGGACTGATGGACCAGCGTACAGGGGCAAGCATAGCCGTTCTTGCGCCCGGGCGGCGTCGTGGCCGCGGCCCAACCAAATTCGCAGCAAATTTGAACCCAGCTGCTTTGGGGGAAGCACGGCCCCTCAAAGGGGGCAATGTCCCTATACTAGAGACCGTATGTGACCGCGTGAGAGGAGCATCATGGCAGACCAGCCGCTCGTGGGAATCATCATGGGTTCCAAGTCCGACCTACCCACCATGGAGGCGTGCACCCAGCAGCTCGAGGAGCTCGGCGTTCCGTACGAGCTCGTGATCGCCAGCGCGCACCGCACGCCGGACAAGGTCCACGAGTGGGCCGGCTCTGCGGCCGAGCGCGGCCTGCGCGTGATCATTGCCGCCGCGGGCAAGGCCGCCCACCTCGGCGGCGTCGTGGCCGCCTTCACCCCGCTGCCCATCATCGGCGTCCCCATGAAGACGTCCGACCTTGGCGGCATGGACTCGCTGCTCTCCATGGTGCAGATGCCCTCCGGCGTGCCCGTGGCGTGCGTCGCCATCAACGGCGCCAAGAACGCGGCCATCTACGCCACGCAGATCCTGGGCGCCACCATGCCCGAGTATCGCGAGAAGATCGTCGAGTTCAAGCGCCAGATGGCCGAGGCCTAACCTAAGGAGCGAGCATGGCATCGCACTTCAAGCAGCCGGACGAGAAGCCCCGCCGCACGTCCGGGGGAGGGGGAGCCCAGGGCTCGACCTCGCCTCGCATGGGCGGCAACCCGCGGGCCCATCTGCACACCCGCCGCGGCGGCGACGAGTCGTACCATGCGCCGCAGGGCAACCCGCACGCCGCCGGAACCCCGCGCTCCAGCGCCGGCTTTGTTCCGGTGATGACCGAGCCCGCGTCCGGTCAGCAGGGCGAGAACCGACGCCGCTACGAGCCGCACTTTGTCGACACCGACCCGTACGACCTCTCCGGGCGCCGGTCCAAGAACCCCAAGAAGCGCGCCGCGCGGGTCATCTCCATCACCCTGTTTGTGGTGGGCATTGGCCTCATCCTGGCCGCTGGCGGCATGTGGATCTACAACCAGTGGCAGTACAGCGAGCAGGACCGTATCAACGAGGAGCTTGCCACCTACGCCGACGTCTCCGACGACGGGTCCACGCCGCCCCAGGTTGACTGGGAGGCCCTCAAGGCCGTGAACCCCGACGTGGTGGGCTGGGTGCAGATTCCGGGCACCACGGTCAACTACCCGGTCTACCAGGGCGAGAGCAATGACTCCTATCTGCGCACCAACGCCGAGGGGTCCTACTCCATCGGCGGGCAGATCTTCCTGGACTATGAGAACGCAAAGCCCGGCATGGTTGACTCGCAGACCATCATCTATGGCCACCACCTGCGCAACGGCACCATGTTCAAGCCGGTCTCCGACATGGAGAACCAGGAGATGTTCGACGGAGTGTCCACGGTCTGGTACGTGACGGAGACGGGCACCTACGAGCTTGAGCCGCTTCTGCTCTACCACACCGAGGCCACGGACACCAACGTCCGCAAGTTCAACTTTGACTCCGTGGACGACTTCCACTCCTACCTGAACGACCTCCTGAGCAAGTCGGTGACCAAGCGCTCCGACGCCTCCGAGCTCATCGAAGGCGCCTCCAAGGCGCTCACGCTGGTGACCTGCTTCTACGACGACTACGAGAAGGGCCGCGTCATCCTGGTGTGCGTGCCCAAGGAGTCGGAGCCCGTCGACGCGGCCGCCGGTGGCACGGACGGCGCGGCCGATGCCGCCGGTGCCGACGCTGCGATGGACGGCGCGACCGACGCGCCCGCGGCGTAGGGTGGTGCGGGGCATGGGAGTCGTGGTACCGCAGGGGGACGACCTGCGCGAGGAGCCCTGCGAGGGGCTTCACGAGGAGTGCGGCGTCTTTGGCGTCTGGGCCCCCGGGCGTGACGTCGCGCGCATGACCTACTTTGCGCTCCGGGCGCTCCAGCACCGCGGGCAGGAGTCCGCGGGCATTGCGGTGGGCGACGGGCGCACGGTTCTTGTCCGTAAGGACCTGGGCCTTGTGACCCAGGTCTTCTCGGACGCGGACCTCGCCGCCATGCCGGGCAAGGTGGCCTGCGGCCACTGCCGCTACGGCACGGCCGGCGCCAAGGGCTGGGAGTCCGCGCAGCCGCACCTCTCCACCATCAACGACGTCATCATTGCGCTGGCGCACAACGGCACGCTGGTGAACTTTGACGCGCTGCGCCGCGAGCTCATCGAGATGGGGGTTCCCTTTAGGTCCAACACGGACTCCGAGGTCGCGGCCAAGCTGATCGGCTACTTCACGCAGCGCGCGGGGCGCCTGCGGACGGGCATCGCGCACACGATGCGCATGCTCGAGGGCGGCTACGCCATGGTGCTCGTGCGCGAGAACGCGCTGTACGCGTTCCGCGACCCCCACGGCATCCGGCCGCTGGTGCTGGGGCGGCTGGGGGACGACGGCTGGGTCGTGGCGAGCGAGACCTGCGCGCTCGACATCTCCGGCGCCACCTTCGTGCGAGAGATCGAGCCCGGCGAGATCGTGCGCATCTCCGACGACGGGATCCGCTCGGAGCGAGGGTGCAGGCCGGGCTGCCGCGCGGACTGCATCTTCGAGCACGTGTACTTCTCGCGCCCTGACTCCCTGAAGGACGGGACGAGCTTCTACCTCATGCGCCACAACATGGGCCGTCGGCTTGCGCGGGAGACCCCCGTTGAGGCCGACCTGGTGATTTCCGTGCCGGACTCCGGGACGCCCGCCGCCGAGGGCTTTGCCCAGGAGCTGGGGATTCCGTTTGGCACGGGCCTCATCAAGAACCGCTACGTGGCGCGGACGTTCATCCAGCCCACGCCGGAGCTCCGCCAGATGGGCGTGCGCCTGAAGCTCAACGCGCTGCCGGATGTGGTGCGCGGCAAGCGGCTGGTGATGGTTGACGATTCCATTGTGCGGGGGACGACCTCGCGGCAGATCGTGCGGATGCTCAAGGCCGCCGGCGCGACCGAGGTGCACGTGCGCTCGGCCTCGCCGATGGTGCTCTGGCCCTGCTTCTACGGGATTGACACGGGAAGCCAGGACCAGCTCATCGCCGCGCAGATGTCGCTCGAGGAGATTCGCGCGCACATCGAGGCGGACTCGGTGGGGTTCCTCTCCATCGAGGGGCTGCTCGGCTGCGTTCCGGCGGGGAGCTACTGCACCGCGTGCTTCACGGGCGAGTATCCCGTCGAGATACCGCGCTCGTTCTGGGAGGAGCGGTTCCTGCCCGGCTTTGAGCCGCGCAACCTCAGCCAGGCGTCCGAGATGTCCCGGATGCCCCTGAGCGCCGCCGAGCAAGTGCTGAAGGGGGACGTCCCCCATGTGCCATCAGACAGAAAGGACTGAGATGACTGAGCATGTGAGCTACGAGGACGCCGGCGTCGACACCGCCGAGGGCGCGCGCGCCGTCGATGCGATCAAGGCCGCCGTCGCGGCCACCAACAGGCCCGAGGTCATCGGTGGTCTGGGCGGCTTTGGGTCGTGCTTCTCGGCAGCTGCGCTCAAGGACATGGAGGAGCCGATCCTGGTCTCCGGCACCGACGGCGTAGGCACCAAGCTGGCCATCGCGCAGCTGCTGGACCGCCACGAGACCGTGGGCGAGGACCTCGTTGCCATGTGCGTGGACGACATCGTCCCCATGGGTGCCGAGCCGCTGTTCTTCCTGGACTACGTGGCCATTGGCAAGCTGCGCGCCGAGCACGTGGCCAAGATCGTGGGCGGCATCGCCGAGGGCTGCCGCAAGTCCGGCTGCGCGCTCGTGGGCGGCGAGATGGCCGAGCACCCCGGCGTCATGGCCGAGAACGACTACGACCTCGCCGGCTTTGTGGTGGGCGTGGTTGACCGGCCGCGCATGATCGGCCCCGACCTCGTGCGCGAGGGCGACGTCATCCTGGGCCTGCCGAGCTCCGGCATCCACTCCAACGGCTACTCGCTCGTGCGCCGCGTGGCCATCGAGGGGCGCAGCGTCGAGGAGCTTGAGACGCCGCTTGACGAGCTGGGCGGGGAGTCGCTCGCCGACGCCGTCATGCGCCCGACCACGATCTACGCGGGCGGCCTTCTCGCGGCGCTGCGCGCCGGCGCGCCCATCCACGCGATGGCGCACATCACGGGCGGCGGCATCACCGAGAACCTTGACCGCGCGATGCCCGAGGGGCTTGACGCGCTGGTCTACCGCGGCGGCGAGGCGGGACCTGCTTGGGACATGCCGCCCGTGATCGACTACATGGTCCGCGCGGCCGGGCTCACGATCGACGAGGCCTACCGCACGTTCAACATGGGAGTGGGCATGGCCGTCATCTGCGCGCCGGAGGACAGGGGCGCCGTGACGGCCGCCCTTGAGGAGCAGGGCTTTGCTCCGTTTGTCATGGGCGAGGTCATCGCCGGCACGCCCGGCGCCAAGGGGAAGGTCGTGTACCGAGATGGCGAGTAGCGGGCTGCGGCTGGGCGTCCTCATCTCCGGGAGCGGGACCAACCTCCAGGCCATCATTGACCGGATTGCCGACGGGACGCTTGACGCGTCCATCGAGCTCGTGGTGAGCTCGCGGCCGAGCGCCTACGGGCTCAAGCGCGCCGAGGCGGCGGGGCTCCAGACGCTGACGCTCTCCAAGGAGATCTACTCCGACCCGGAGCAGGCCGACGAGATCATTGCCTCCGAGCTGCGTCGTCACGGGGTCGAGTACGTCATCATGGCGGGGTACATGCGCAAGGTGCACGATCCCATCCTGGCGTCGTTCCCCAATCGCGTGGTGAACCTGCACCCGGCGCTGCTTCCGAGCTTCCCGGGGGCGCATGCCATCGCCGACGCCTACGAGCGCGGCGTCAAGGTCACGGGCGTGACCGTGCACTTTGCGAATGCGGACTACGATGCCGGCCCCATCATCGCGCAGCGCGCGCTGGCGATCGAGGAGGGCTGGTCGGTCGAGGAGCTCGAGGAGCGCATCCACGCCATCGAGCACGAGCTGTACCCCGAGGTCGTGGGGCTGCTCGCGGCCGGTCGCGTCCATGTGCGCGACAACGGGACCGTGGCGATCGACCCGGCCTAGCGCCGGGGACGGGGATGCGCCTGGGTCGCAGGCGCTAGGCCGCGGGCCTGCGGGTTGTTGGTATGCGGGCGGGGCCCTCGTGCGGAATGCGTTCCGCCGGGGCCCCGCCCTTTTGCGGTCGCCGTTTTCCGGGGCGCTATTTCCGGGTGAGGGCCGCCACCGTCTCGACGTGCTTGGTGTGCGGGAACATGTCGACCGGGGACAGGCGCTCGATGCGGTAGCCGAGCTCGCGGAGCAGCGCGAGGTCGCGAGCCTGCGTCACCACGTTGCAGGAGACGTAGACCACGCGCTCCGGCCTGAGCGCCGCCACGCCGGCGATGAACTCCGGCGTGCTCCCCGCGCGCGGCGGGTCCATGATGATGGCGTCAAAGTGCTCGGCGTGGCCCTCCCGGGCCATCCATGCGGTGGCGTCGGCGGCGACAAAGCGGCAGCGCCCCGCCACGTCGTTGGTGACGGCATTGCGCCCGGCGCAGGCGACGGCGCCGGAAACCTGTTCAACGCCGACGACGCTTCGCTCGGCCGCGGCGTGTGCGGCGCAGATGCCGATGGTGCCCGTGCCGCAGTAGGCGTCGAGGACGCGCCGGGCGTCGCTCGCGCCCTCGAGAGCGAGCTGGTAGAGGACCTCGGTCTGGGCCGGGTTGGTCTGGTAGAAGCTCGTGGGGCCAATCTCAAAGCGGCAGCCGAGGAGCTCGTCGTACATGTGGCCGGGCCCGAAGAGGGTTCGGCAGCGCCGTCCCAGAATGGCGTTGGTGCGACGGTCGTTGACGTTCTGGACGATGCTCGTCACCTCGGGGCAGGCGTCGCGGAGCGCGGAGACCAGGCGCTCCGTTCCTCGAAGCTCGTCCACGCGGGTGACGAGCACCAAAAGGACGTCGTCGGTCTTCCACCCGCAGCGCACCACGGCGTGGCGCAGCACGCCCGTGCCGCGGTCTTCGTCGTAGGCGGGGATGTGCAGGCGCTCGGCCACTTTGGCCACGGCGTTGAGGATGCGCCTTGCGCGCGGGTCTTCGACGAGGCAGTCCTCGCAGGGGACGATGCGGTGCGTCCCGGCGGCGTAGAAGCCGCAGGTGATGTGGCCACGTCCGGAGCCCTGGCGATGGGGGCGGTTGGGGCCGGCCGAGGTGGCGGGCCGGCCGGGCTCAAAGGCGAAGGGGGTTGCCGCCTTGTGGCGGTAGCGAAGGGGCTCGTCCATTCCGCGGATGGCCTCGAGCTGGCCGCCGTCCTCGCGCACGGCCGCCCCGAGGAGCTCCTCAACCTGGTTCTGCTTGCGCTTGAGCTGTAGGGGGTAGGGGACCGCGAGCCATTCGCAGCCGCCGCAGTCGCGAGCGATCGGGCAGGTATATGTCTTGAATCCCATGAGTCCTCCGAACTAGCCTGCCTGCCCATGATATCCGACCTCGTGCGATTGGTTTGCCCCGTTTGGGGGCGCATGGGTTTGGGCGCGGCGCGCGGTCGGGGTTCTGCCGACGCCGCGCGCGGGGTCTTGCGGCCCCTTTGCGAGTGTTGGGTACTTTTTTGCGGAAATCCGAAGTACCCAACACTCGAACAAGCCTTCTACCAGCATGTTTGCAAGCCGAAAAATGTTGGGTACTTTGAAAAGGAGAGAAAAAGTACCCAACACTTGAAGGCAGGTCCGGGCGCGTCGCGCGGGCCTGGCGCTCGGGCTCCAGCCGGGCCGAGGCGCGCCCTAGAAGAGCGTCCTTTTGTGGTCGTTGAGCCAGGCGAACAGGCCAACCTGCAAAGACCGCTGCCGAGGCGTCGGCTCCAGGTGCTCTCGGCCAATTCTCTGCTCAAACAGCCAGGTGAAGTCGTCGAATTTCCCGAGCGTCCCAACCTGTCCCGGGGTCGCAGAGACGGTCTTGATGTGCATGGCCTCGAGAACGTTTCTTCGAGTTTGGGTGTGGTCAAGACGGAATCGGCCCGTATGGAAGAGCGCGCTGTCAAACTCGAGGTCGGACTGGTAGTCCGGCAGAAAGAGGTCGCCCTTGAGGTAGCCTGCCTCCAGAAGGCGCTGGGCGTGCTCGTCAATCTTGATGATCTGGTTTGCGGATATGACCAGAGGGCCACGTCCCCCAAGGTCGGGCGGCATGCCGAAGTGCATGGCCAGCTGGACCTCCATGGGGGAGGCCGTGGCCTCGACCACGTAGCGGAGCGCCGCGCGCGCCCGACGGGCCCCATAGGCGTGGGGAGGAAGCCGGTCAAGATAGCGCCTCAGGTCATCCAGCGTGACGAGCTGCTCCCTCTCGCAAACGTAATCGCGCCCCCGATCGGAGAGGGCGAACGTCGAGCAGAGGCAGCAGCCAAGCTCGACGGTCTCCCAGAGCGTCCTCCCAGCCGCCATCTGGAGGAAAGTGAGCTCGGGCGATGAGACAAGAGCCCCGCCGCCAAGCCGCCTGAACGACCCCTCGGGCAGTTGGGTCCGGCACACGTGCACGCACACGTTGCCCATCCGGTGCTTTCCGGCCGCATATGGAATGACCAGGTGAAGCGGCCTTCCCACCTCCGGCGAAACGGGAAGACCCTCCCGCCTGACCAAGCGGGCGTTGGCCTCCGCATAGGCAAAGAGGCCCGGGTCCGCCGCCTCGGGAATCGCTTCGCCGTCCTGCTTGGTAAGCCAATACCGAAGTGCCGACTCATACCCCAGACAGAGTCCCATAAGCACCTCCCTCTCTCGGTCAGGCCATCCTAGCAGGGGCTTTGATACCGTGGGGAGGGTACTCGTCCACGGGGCTTCCAGCTGGCTTCCCCTTGGCCCACAAAATGGCGCCCCAGGTCGTTTGACCTGAGGCGCCATGGGCGCCGAGGGCGAGACCCTCGGCAAAACTTCTTTTTTGGGCTACCGCTCACGCGGCAGAACCGACCGTTGGACAGCCGCGCGCACCGTGGGCCGCCCTAGCGCTTCGCGGCCGTGCGCGCTCGTCTCCGCCGTGGGGCGGACGCGACTGCCCTACGAGCGCCGGCGCACGACGACGGCGGCCCCAGCGGCGGCGATGCCGGCGCTGCCCAGCACCAGCACGCTAGCCAGGCTGGTGGGGTCGCTCGTCTCGGGGACCGAGCCGCCGCCTGCGGTCGCCGGCCGAGTGGTGCTCGAGGAGCCGCCCGCGGGCTGCTCGGAGGCCGACGGTCCCTGCGGCGTTGCCGGGTCCTCCGACGCGCCGGGCGTCTCGGGCTCAGGCTGCGGTTCGGGCTCGGGCTCCGGCTCCGGTTCCGGCTCGTCCGGCAGCACCTGGCCCGCGTAGTCGAGCGGCGTCACGAGGTCGCCGGTCGCGGGGTCAAAGTCGCTCGCGGCAAACGGCTCGCTGAGGTCCCCGGCCTTGAGGTAGGCGCGCAGCTCCCCGAGGAGCGCCGAGCAGCGCTCGTACACCTGCTCGGCGGCCACGCTCGCCGCGTGGTTGGCAACCTCGCCGCGCTTCTCGGCGGGCGTCTCGCGCATGAGCTCGTCGACCTGCTCGTTCTGCGCCACGAGCTGCGCCTGGAGCGCGTCGAGATAGTCGTGCGCGCCGTCCGCGAGCGCCTCGCGGTTGTTGTAGCAGAGGGTGTTGATGTCCATGAGGACAAACGGCAGCGTCTCGTTCTCCTCCTCGACCATGGCCGCCGCCACATCGTCAGAGCCCTGGTTGCCCTGGTGGTCGGCGCTCATGGAGAGGTCACCAAAGTAGGGGCTGACCTCGGTGATGAGCGCGGAGTAGAGCGGGATGGCAATGGAGAACTCGGCGCGCGAGAGCGCCTCCCACTGGATGGTGGCAATGTCGGCGGGCAGGTCCTCGCGAATCTCGAAGAGGTGCGACTCCACGGTGCGGTTGTTGCCGATGGCGTAGAGCGCGTCGTTCTCGTTGGCGTCAAACGCCGTCCCCTCGCCTCGGGCCGCAAAGAAGCCGATCATGTCGAGCGTGGTCCAGCCGCCGCGCGCGGGGGTGAAGAAGAGCTCGGGGGCCGCGATCGAGGTGATGCCCGCGGCGCCAGCGGTGTAGCGCTCCTCGGGAAGCGTCACGCCAAAGTAGGAAAGTCCCTGGTAGTAGCGGGTGTTCTGGCCCGTTCCCTGGGCATCGTCGGCCTTGCCGTACGTTGCGGCCAGGTCAACCTCACCGGACTCGTCCGTGACCAGCAGGCCGTTCTCCTGCGGCAGCGAGATGATGTCCTCGGAGTGCAGGCACTTCTCGGCATCGTCGAGGTCAACGGAGAAGCGCAGGTTGCTCATGTTGGGGTTGACCGACGCCTGGTCCTCGGGAAGCTGGAAGGCGACCCACTGGTGGCCGGACAGCGTGATGAAGACCCACGACTCATCGGCGTCGTTTATGAGGAGCTGGTCGTTCGTGCAGGTGCCCTGCTCGTCGACGAGCTGGCCGAGCAGCTCGACGCCCTCGCGCGCCGTGGCGCACTCGCCCAGGACGACGCTGGCGTAGCTGTACTCGCCGATGCCCGTGCTCGTGAGCGGGTCGACGGCGGCGATGTCCTGGTTCATGCTGGTAGACAGCGTGGAGGAGCAGGAGACGCCCTTCTCGTTGACGCCCGCCTCGGAGTACGCGTCAAAGCGGCCGCCCCAGTCGCTCGGGTGGTCGCGCACGTAGGTGTAGCGGTACGAGCGCTTGGGGGAGGTGTAGGAGAAGTCGGACTCGTCCGAGGTGTAGGTGACGTTGTCCTGCGCCTCCTCGACGCCAAAGATCTTGACGTGGCGCGGGGCGTAGTCCTCCGAGCGGCCGGAGTAGCGCGCGCCGTTGGCGGTGTACGCCGCGGGCATCCACACCTGCGTGCAGGCAAGCGCGAGCCCCGGGGACGCCAGGACCAAGCCCAGCGTCAGCGCGCCGGCAGCGACCGAGCGCAGGGCGCGCGAAAGCATCTTTTTCTGCATGTTCACCCTTCAATCTTTCTTTCAGGTACCGGACCCGCACAGTGTACGCGCGCCAGGCTGACCGCTCGCCGTCAGGGCGCGCTCGTTTGCCGACGTGAAACGTTGCGTCTCGCTTTCCGTCTTCATCCCATTGACAGGAAACCAATCTGATATCACAATGACCTCAGTCGAGGCGGCCATCACGGGACCGCACGGCACCAGGAAAGGAAACGCCATGACCGCAGAAAAGACCGCCCGCGCCGCCTCTGGGTGGCCCATGCTCTTTGTGACCCTTGCCGCCTACGCGGCCTCCATCTGGGGCATGGTCCAGGGCATCGTCATCCTGGCCACGGCCGAGGAGGCCGGCGTCCCCGCGCCCGTCACCGGTCCCGTGCTGCTCGTCGGCGGCATCGTGCTGCTCATCGTGGCCATCATTGTCACCTGTGGGTTCTTCTCGCTACAGCCCGGGCAGGCCCGCGTGCTCGTGCTCTTTGGCAACTACGTGGGCACGGTCCGCGAGTCGGGCTTCTACTGGGTGAACCCCTTCTACAGCCACAGCCTGGGCTCGGACGGCACCGGCGCCTCCGTTGACATCAGCCTGGAGGAGGGCGCGCCCTCCGTGAAGGCCGCGGCGGCCACCAAGGCGCTCTCCACCAAGGTCTCCCTGCGCGCCCGCACCCTCAACGGCGACCGCCTCAAGGTCAACGACAAGATGGGCAACCCCATCGAGATCGCGACCGTCGTGGTCTGGCACGTGGCCGATACCGCCAAGGCCCTCTTTGACGTGGACCACTACCCCAGCTACGTGGCCATGCAGACCGAGACCGCGCTGCGCCACGTGGCGAGCGTCTACGCCTACGACCACATGGAGGACGACGACGCCTCCAACAGCTCCATCACGCTGCGCTCCAACATCGAGGAGGTCTCCGCCACCCTCAAGGAGGAGCTGGACCGTCGCCTCGCCCCGGCCGGCGTCTCCGTGGACGACGCCCGCCTCACGCACCTCGCCTACGCGCCGGAGATCGCCCAGGCGATGCTGCGCCGCCAGCAGGCCGAGGCCATCATCGCCGCGCGCAAGAAGATCGTGGAGGGCGCGGTCTCCATGGTGGACATGGCGCTCAAGGAGCTCTCCGACGGCGGCGTCGTGGAGTTCGACGAGGACCGCAAGGCCGTGATGGCCTCCAACCTGATGGTCGTGCTCTGCGGCGAGTCCGAGGCCCAGCCCGTGCTCAACACCGGCTCGCTCTACCAGTAGGGCGCTGACGACGTGGCCGCGCGCAAGCAATATCCGCTCCGCATAGACCCCGAGGTCTGGGCCGCGGTGGAGCGCTGGGCCGCGGACGAGATGCGCTCCGCCAACGCTCAGGTCGAGTGGATCCTGCGCGACGCCCTGCGCCGCGCAGGCCGCTCGCCCAAGAAGGCCGAGAAGAACGACGAGCAGTGAGAGCGTGCAAGGGGGACAGGCACTTTTGCACGCATGCGTGCAAAAGTGCCTGTCCCCCTTGCACGCCCCCACCGTTCTTCTCAGCCGCTGCCCGATATGTGCGCAACGGCGTGCCCCGAGGTGGGTATGGTGTGTCACATCGTGCATAGACTCCGTTCAAGGGAGGCATCATGGCAGCAAAGGGTAGCGAGAAGGTCAAGAACGTGGTCCTTGTGGGCCAAGGCGGCGTGGGCAAGACCATGCTGGCCGAGGCCATGCTCCACCTGACGGGGCGTACCACCCGTCTCGGCGGCCACGCCGGCACCAAGCCCACGCTTGACTACGACGGCGAGGAGGGCGAGCGCGGCTTCTCCATCTCCACCTCCATCGCCCCGGTTATCTGGGAGGGTACGCGCCTGAACGTGCTCGACGCCCCGTGCTACCCGGACTTTGTCGGCGACGCCTACGCTGCCATGAGTGCGTGCGAGACCGCGCTCTTCATGGTCGACGCCGCCTCCGGCCCGGGCACCATCACCACCCGCCTCTGGTACGCGGCCGAGGAGCTCTCCCTTGCCCGCGCCCTCTTCATCAACCGCATCGATCGCCCCGACGCCGACTTTGACCTGGCGCTCGAGACCCTGCGCGAGCGCTTTGGCAACAGCCTTGCCGCCGTCACCATTCCCATGGGCTCCGGCGACGCCTTCTCCGGCATCATCGACGTCGTTCACATGACCGCCCGCCACCTCGAGGGCGGCAAGCCCGTCGTCGAGGACGTCCCCGCCGAGTTCGCCGAGGCCGCCGAGGCCGCCCGCGCGCAGCTCACCGAGCTCGTCGTCGAGGCCGACGACGAGATCATGATGAAGTACCTCGAGGGCGAGGAGGTCACCCAGGACGAGCTCGAGGGCCTGCTGGCCAAGGCCATCCGCGAGCGCGTCTTTGTCCCCGTCTTTGCCGGCAGCTGCGTGCGCGAGGAGGGCGTCATCTCCTTCATGGACGCCGCCGTGGCGTGGTTCCCCACGATGGCCGACTTTGGCCGTATCCCGCTGGTCAACGGCGAGCAGCTTGACATCTCCCCGGACGATGACCGTCCGGTCGTCTTTGCGTTCAAGTCCCTCAACGACCCGCAGAACGGCCGCCTCTCCTTCCTCAAGGTGCTGGCCGGCACCGTCACGCCGGGCATGGAGCTCACCAACGCGCGCACGCGCAAGAACGAGCGCCTGGGCCACCTCTACCAGATGTGCGGCAAGGAGACCACCGACCTCGCGCAGGCCGCCGCGGGCGACATCGTGGTGGTGCCCAAGCTCGAGGCCATGACCGGCGACACGCTGTCCGTCACCGGCAAGGTCGAGGCCGCCGCGTTCCGCTTCCCCAACTCGCTCTACCGCATTGCCATCGAGCCCGACTCCCGCGGCACCGAGGGCAAGCTCTACGCCTTCCTCGAGAAGAGCGCGGACGCCGACCCCACCCTGCGCGTGGAGCGCGACGAGGACACCGGCCAGACCGTCATCTCCGCCATCGGCGAGGCGCAGGTCAGCGTTCTTCTCGACCGTCTTGAGGACCGCGCGGGCATCACCGCCCACACCGTGGCGCTCAAGATTCCGTACCGCGAGACCATCCGCCGCGTGGCCTCTGCCCAGGGCCGCCACAAGAAGCAGACCGGCGGCGCCGGCCAGTACGGCGACTGCTGGCTGCGCATCGAGCCCAACCCGGGCGCCGGCTACGAGTTCGTGGACGAGGTCGTGGGCGGCCACATCCCGCGCGGCTTCATCCCGGCCATCGACAAGGGCGTCCAGGAGACCATGCGCGAGGGCGTGCTCGCCGGTTACCCCATGATTGACGTCAAGTGCGCCGTCTACGAGGGCTCCTACCACCCGGTCGACTCCAACGAGATGGCGTTCAAGACCGCCGCGCGCATCGGCTTCCAGAAGGCCGTGGCCCAGGCCGAGCCCGTGCTTCTTGAGCCCATGGCGCACCTGCGCATCACCGTGCCCGAGAGCTACGCCGGCTCCGTGATGGGCGACGTCTCTGCCTCCCGCGGCCGCGTGGAGGGCATGGAGGCCGGCACCGGCGCCACCGCGGGCGAGACCACCATCGCGGCGACCGTCCCGTACGCTGAGGTCACCGACTACGCCACGCGCCTGCGCTCGCTCTCGCGCGGCACCGGCGAGTTTGAGATGGAGATCTCCGGCTACGAGCAGGTCCCGCACGACATCCAGCAGCGCCTGGCGGAGGAGTACGCCGCCCGCCGCGCCGCCGGCGAGAAGTGATGTGCAAAGGGGACAGGCACTTTTCCACGCCTTCCCACGCGGCGCCATCGTGACCCCCACGCGGGCGGTCGGTCCCCCCGGGCCGGCCGCCCGTTCTGCTAGAATGCGGTCGAGTGAAGCTTACTTTCACCACGAGGAGGACCCATGCTTTCCGCTGTGCAGATCAAGCCCGATGTCTACTGGGTCGGCGCGCTCGACTGGAACGCGCGCGAGTTCCACGGCTACACCACCGAGGCGGGCATCACCTACAACGCCTACCTCATCATCGACGAGAAGGTCACGCTCATCGACACCGCCAAGGTCACGTTCAGGGACGAGCTCCTCGAGCGCATCTCCTCGGTGATCGACCCCTCCAAGATCGACGTGCTCATCGCCAACCACGTGGAGATGGACCACTCCGGCTCCACGCGCGTCATCAACGACCTTGCGCCCAACCTGGAGATTTACTGCTCCGCGCCGCAGGGCGTCAAGAACATGACCGCCCACTTTGGCGATCTCAACTACCACGGCGTCAAGACCGGCGACACCCTCTGCATTGGCAAGCGCACGCTGGCCTTTGTGCAGACGCCCATGGTCCACTGGCCGGACAACATGGTCACCTACGACGCCTATGACAAGATCCTCTTCTCCAACGACGCCTTCGGCCAGCACTTTGCGAGCTCCGCGCGCTTTGACGACGAGAACGACATGTGCGAGGTCATGCACCAGGCGCGCAAGTACTACGCCAACATCGTGCAGCCCTACCGCGCGCAGGCCACCGCGGCCGTGAAGGCCGTCCGCGGCCTGGGCCCGGACGCCATCGACATGATCTGCCCCGCGCACGGCGTCATCTGGCGCTCCCACGTGGAGGACATCCTCAAGGCGTACGAGGGCTTTGTCTCCGGCGAGGTGCGCGAGCGCGCGCTGGTGGTGTACGACTCCATGTGGCACTCCACCGAGAAGATCGCCCGCTCGCTGGTGGACGGCTTCCTCGCCGCGGGGATTCCGGCGCAGCTCATGGACCTCAAGGAGAACCACATCTCCAACGTCATGGAGGTGTTCCTGGACTGCAAGTACGTCTGCGTGGGCTCGCCTACGCTCAACAGCCAGATGCTGCCCACGGTGGCGAGCTTCCTCACCTACATGAAGGGCCTCTCGCCCAAGAACGAGAACCGCATTGGCCTGGCGTTTGGCTCCTACGGCTGGGCGCCGATGGGCCCCAACAACGTGGCCAAGGAGCTCGAGGCCGCGGGCTTCCAGATGCCGGTGAAGACCCTCGCCATCAACTGGATTCCGTCTGACGAGCAGCTCACTGCCGCCGTCGACGTTGTGAAGGAGCTCACGGCGTAGGCCGGCCCCGCATCGAGTGCTGCGACATGCCCCGCCACCCTTGTCGTGCCGGCAAAGGTGGCGGGGTTGTTCGTGGGGCCTCGGGCCGAGCATACACGTTCTGCGGGCGGGCCAAAAATGACCTGCGGATATACGATTTCGTAGCAAGATTTGTATGCTATTCGCGCGCTGGCGAGAAGGACCTCGCGCCGCTGTGCCTGGCCGCCCAGCCCGCCCGTGCAGACGAGTCGCCCTCCGACTACCAGATCTACCCTTCCGTGCACGAGATGACGTACGGCGACTCCTGGATCCTGCGCCCCTCCGCCAACGTGCTCGTGGAGGACGGCATCGACGCCGACACGCGCGCCCGTCTCGACGAGGCCCTCGCGCTCAAGGACATCGACGCCACGCCCGTGACCGAGGTCCCCGCGGGCGGCTACCAGATGAACGTCCTCGTGGGCGTGAAGGGCTCGGGGGGCGCGGTCGACACCTACGTTGACCAGCTCGTTTCCAGCGGAGCCCTCACCCCGGCGGACGGACTCTTCGAGAAGAGCGACGCCTACCTCCTGGCCTCGCTCAAGGGGGACGCCCACGCGGCGGACACCATCGTGGTCCTGGGCAGCGACACCGACTCGGCCTTCTACGGCCTCACGACCCTCTACCAGATTTTCCAGCAGCTCGAGGGAACCCTCCGGCTCCGGGGCTTCGTCTGCTCCGACTGGGCCGACGTGGTCTCGCGCGGGTTCATCGAGGGCTACTACGGCAACCCCTGGAGCACCGAGGACCGCGTGAACCTCATGACCTGGGGCGGATGCTACAAGCTCAACGCCTACGTCTACGCGCCCAAGGACGACCCGCTGCACCGCACCAACTGGCGCGGCCTTTACACCGACGAGGAGATCGCCCGCGAGCTCCGTCCCCGGGCCGAGGCCGGCAACCGCTCCAAGGTGCGCTTTGTCTACGCGCTCGCGCCCTTCCACAACTCTGACGGCGCGCGCCGCCCCTTCCGCTTTGATTCCGAGGCCCACTACCAGGAGGACCTCGCCGACCTCAAGGCCAAGTACCTCCAGACCATCGACGCCGGCGTCCGCCAGATCGCACTTCTTGCCGACGACTCGACCGACTGGGGCCGCCTTTACGGGAACGAGGCCACCTACCTGCGAATCCTCAACGACCTCACGAGCTGGATCCATGAGCTCCAGGCCCTGAGAGACGCCGATGGCACGCCCAGGTACGCCACCCTCGGGGTCCTTGCCCTGCGCAAGGGCTTCCAGAGGAGGTAGCGCGCCTTCCCAGGCACGCCACCATCGGGCCGCCCGCGCGAGCTTCTCTTGCCGGGCGGCCCTTCTTGTAACGGCGCCGACAGCAGGGCCCCTCCGGTTACGTACACTCCGGTCGGTTACGTACACTCTTTCCGGTTACGTACACGAGAAAAGGTTCTTCTCGCAACGGCGTTTATCGTTTTTGCAGGTAGATGGCTTGGGTCCATGTGTACGTACCCAGCAAAAGTGTACGTATCCGGAAAGAGTGTACGCAACCGCAAAGAGTGTACGTAACCGCCAAAAGCGTACGTAACCGCCAAAAGTGCACGTACCCGGCGCGCCGGCGCGCCCGCGCGCCCTCGTCGCGGGAGGCGCTGGCGAGAAGAACGCAGGGCCGGGAGCCCGTCGCCCCGCCGCAACAACTGGCATTCCGATGCAGGTACCAGTGCGTGCAGGGCGGACCGTTTACCGCGCGCCGGCGCCCGTTTGCACAAAAGTGAGAGCAGCCTTAAAGATGCGTCCATAGACTTTCGTGGTATGTGGGTCGAGCGCTCGTTTTTCTTGGCCCTGTTGTTGCAGTCAATACTCCGTGAGGAGATGAAAGGGGGAGCCCATGCGATTGAGCAGGGTCTCAAGAGGTCGAGCCGTTGCGCTTGGTGCTGCGGCGGCCTTTGTGCTGGCCTGCGGATGTCCGGCTCTGGCACGTGCCGCCGAGGGCGACTACACGATCTACCCGACCCCGCACGAGGTGGCCTACGCCGAGGGCGAGGTCGACTTTGGCGGCACCGTCAACACCATCGTTGAGAGCGGCATCGACGGCTACACCAAGACGCGCCTTGCCGACACCCTGGCGCTCGCGGACGTGGAGGGAACGCCGGCCGACGCCACGAGCGACGACGGCGAGGGCCTCGAGGTCCTCGTGGGCGTCGAGGGCTCGGGCGGTGTCGTTGACACCTTCGTGGACGGCCTCGAGCAGTCCGGCGCGGCGAGCGTCGACGACGCCCTCTTCACCAAGACCGACTCCTACTTCCTGGCCGCCATCCCCGCCGAGGGCGACGCGCCGGACCGCATCGTGGTCCTGGGCCGCGACACCGACTCCGCCTTCTACGGCCTCACCACGCTCTACCAGGTCCTCCAGCAGGACGCGGACGGCGCGATCGACGCGATCAGCGTGAGCGACTGGGCCGACGTGGAGACCCGCGGCTTCATCGAGGGCTACTACGGCAACCCCTGGAGCACCGAGGACCGCTGCGAGCTCATGCGCTGGGGCGGCCACTACAAGCTGAACGCCTACATCTACGCCCCCAAGGACGACCCCAAGCACAACGCCCAGTGGCGCGAGCTCTACACCCCCGAGGAGCTGGAGGACATCGCCGCCCTCGCCGAGGCCGGCAACGCGTCCAAGTGCCGCTTCATCTACGCGCTGCACCCGTTCATGAACGACGCCATCCAGTTCGGTGGCACCTACGAGCAGGACCTCGCCGACCTCAAGGCCAAGTACCTGCAGGTCATCGAGGCCGGCTGCCGCCAGATCATGGTGTCCGCCGACGACGCGGCAGACCCGGGCTCCACGAACTACCTCCGCCTCCTCAACGACCTCACGGACTGGATCCACGAGCTCCAGGAGGAGGAGAACCCCGACGGCACCCCCAAGTACGAGGGCCTGAAGGACGTCATCCCCTTCGTGGCGGCCAACTACGCGGCGGCCGGCGAGTCCTGGTACAACCAGCTCCCGGACAACATCCGCCCGATCATGACCGGCACCCGCGTCTGGGGCAAGGCGGATAACTCCACCATTTCCCAGTTCATCCGCAAGTCGGGCACCGAGCCCTTCATGTGGATCAACTGGCCCTGCACCGACAACACCCGCGACCACCTCTCCATGGGCGGCTACGAGAACGCCCTCGGCGCCGACGTCGAGCCGGGGACGCTGCTCGGCTGCGTCATCAACCCGATGCAGCAGTCCGAGCCCTCCAAGGTCGGCATCTTCATGAACGCCGACTTCTCCTGGAACA